>JBDHLC010000050.1:0-18266 GCA_039586075.1 Gemmatimonadota bacterium
CCGGACGTCCAGGCCCATGTCCACGATGAATCCGATCTCCTCCTCCAGCACCCGGGCCGGAAGCCGGAAGGAAGGGATGTTGGTGAGCATGAGCCCGCCCAGCTGGTCCAGCTTCTCGTACACGACGACCTCGTATCCCAGGGGGAGGAGGTCGTTCGCCACGGTCAGGGAGGCGGGCCCGCCTCCGATGAGGGCCACGCGCTTCCCGTTGCGGGGGAACGGGGCCCGGGGCACCAGGTGGGTGACGCTCTCCCGCAGGTCCGCGGCCACTCGCTTCAGCCGGCAGATGGCCACGGGCTTCCCCTCGACGCGGGTCCTGCGGCACGCGGGCTCGCAGGGGCGGTCGCAGGTCCGTCCCAGGATGCCGGGAAAGACGTTGGACGCCCGATTCAGCATATAGGCGTCGGTGTAGCGGCCCTGGGCGATCAGCCGGATGTATTCGGGCACATTCGTGTGGGCCGGGCACGCCCACTGGCAGTCCACCACCTTGTGGTAGTACTGCGGGTCCCGGGTGTTGGTGGGTTCCATCCGCGCACAATGCGCGGATGGGTCCGGCGTTGGCAAGAATGCTGCGAGCGCGGGGGTCCGCGCGCTCCGCGCCTCTCGTGCACGCTCCGGCGGGACCGGTTCCGGTGCGCCACCGGTGGACTGCGGCAGGGTTCGTTCGACCGGCCCGGCCCCGGTCACCTCGATCGACAGACCCGGCCTCGGCCGCTATCGTCGCAGTCCTGAAATGATCTCCGGCCGAGGCCATTCGCAGAGGGAGCACGTCCCCCATGGGCATCTTCGAGTTCATCCTCCTCATGGTCCTGATCTCCACCGTGGGCAAGGTCCTGGCGCAGCGGGGCCACCGGGTTCCACCGCCCGCCGAGCCGCCCCGCCTTCCCCCCGGCGAGCTGGAGCGGGTCCGGGAGGCGCTGGACGACCTGGGCGAGCGGCTCGGGCGCCTGGAGGAAGAGCGGGACTTCTACCGGGAGTTGCTGGAGCACCCGGGCCGGAAGCGGGGCCTCCCATCCGCCGGCTCGGACGGCGACGACGACGGATTCCCAAGGAGCTGACCATGCGACATCGATCGACTTCCGTAGCTCCGTTCCTGCTGGCGGCCCTGGGGCTCGTGACGGGCGCCGGCCTCCACGCCCAGGAAGTCAGCCTGGTGGGCCCGGACGGATCCGTGGACTGGAACCGGTTCTACACGGCCGCGGAGACGAACCAGATCCTCGCCGAGTTCCATGACCTGTACCCCGGCTTCACCGAGCTCTACAGCATCGGGGAGAGCTTCTACGGCCAGCCCCTCATGGTCCTGGAGATCACCAACCAAGCCACGGGCCCGGCCGCCGAGAAGCCGGCCCTGTACGTGGATGGAGGAATCCACGCCGGCGAGCTCACCGGGTCCGCCGTGGCGACCTACTTCATCGGCCACCTGCTGAACGGGTACGGGCACGATCCCCGGGTGACCGCCCTCCTGGACACGCGGGCCTTCTACGTGCGCCCGAAGTTCAATCCCGACGGGTCGGACCTGGCGCTCCTCCACGACCACTTCCTCCGGAGCACCCCGCACCCGGTGGACGAGGACGAGGACGGCGTGGCGGACGAGGACCCACCCCAGGACCTGGACGGGGACGGGTGGATCACCCAGATCCGCCTTCCCGATCCTGAGGGCGACTGGGTCCTGGACCCGGCGGACTCCCGCATCCTTCACCGGGACCCCCGGCACGAGCGCTCCGGAACCCGCTACCGGGTCCTGAGGGAGGGCATCGACGACGACGGGGACGGCCAGATCGACGAGGACGGCGTCGGCGGGATCGACATGAACCGGAACTTCCCCCGCAACTGGGAGCGCGTTCACCTGCAGCCCGGGGCGGGCGAGTACCCCCTCTCCGAGCCCGAGACCCGGGCGGCGGTGGAGTTCATCAACGCGCACCGGAACATCACCGGGATCGTCCACGGACACACCTCCGGCGGCTTCGTCTACCGCCTCCCGTCAGCCTCGGCGCCATCGCTGTTCCCGGCCATCGACCTGGAGCTCATCGTCCACCTGGGGGAGGAGTACACCCGGACTACCGGCCGGCCGGTGCGGCCCAGCGCCACCCACCCCACCGAGCACCGATACGGGACCCTGATCTCGTGGGGGTACTGGGACCAAGGGATCGTGGGCTGGGTGCCGGAGTTCGTGCCCGGGCCTGAGGAGTGGGTGACGGACTACGACGGAGACGGGCAGATCACGCCCGCGGAGGAGCATCGCTTCAACGACGAAGAGCTCGGGGGTCGGTACTTCTCCGACTGGACCCCCTACGATCACCCGCAGCTGGGCCGGGTTGAGATCGGGGGCTGGCACTCCAAGTTCTGGGGCCAGAACCCCCCCAGGGAGTTCCTGGAGGCCGAGACCGCCCTGCAGATGCCGTGGTACCTCTACCTGGCGGAGCAGTCTCCGTTGCTGGAGGTCACCGAGCCCGAGGTGACGGATCTCGGCGACGGGACCCTGCGGGTGGAGGTGACGGTGTCGAACGCCGGCTTCCTGCCCACGAGCCTCACCGACCGAGGCGCCGTTGGAGCCGAGGGGCCGGGCGGCGCCATGCGGGCCCAGGTGGTGCGGGCGCCCGCGGCCACGCTCGAAGGGATGGGGCTCGAAATCGTGGACGGCATGGCGCGTCGCACGGTGGGGCACCTGGCGGGGTCCAACCCCATCCTGGAGGCCGTCACCGAGCGGTCCCGAACCGTCTCGTGGATCGTCCGGCCGGTAGAGGATGCCGTGGCGGTGCAGGTGACGGTGCGTTCCGACAAGGGCGGGACGGCCCGGACAGGGTGGGTGCGCCTCCGCTGAGGGCCCTCGGTCAGGACGACGCGGAGTCCGGGGCCGGCCCACCCACGAGGCCGGCCCCGTCCGTTCCTAGCTGATCCCTCTTCCGGGCATGGTCAGGAGCTGCGCGTACAGGTCGATGGCGTACCAGAGGTTGGCGATGCGCAGGTTCTCGTCGGGCGCGTGCTGGTTGTTGTCGTGGTTCGCCACCGGGACGTTCACGAAGGGCTTCTGCAGGATGTCGCTGAAGAGGTACAGCGGGAGCGATCCCCCCAGACCCGGAGTGAGGACCAGGGAGCCGTCTCCGAACGCCGCGTCCGCGGCGGCACCGGCCGCGGCGATGACCTCCCGCACGTATGGGTTCGCCATGGAGGTCCGTGCCGCCGGGTACCCGCCGCCTCCCGTCACCAGGGCGATCTTCTCGTGCGCCAGGCGGGTGTCCATGTCCGGCTCCTCCCGCACGATGTGGAAGCCCTGGGAACGGATGTGGGCCTCGATGAGCTGCCGCATGGCCTCCGGGTCGTTCCCCTTCACCAGCCGGATCCCCAGGGCGGCGGTGGCCCGGTTCGGGATGACGTTGCGGGCCAGCGCGCCCACGTTCCCGGCGGCGAAGCCCCGGATGGTGAGCGCCGGGACCAGAAGACGCTCCGGGAGGGTTTCCGGTTCTCCCTCGGTCCACCGCAGTCCCATCTCCTCCTTCAGCTGGTCGTCCACCGGCGGGAGGGCGCCCAGCGCCGACCGCTCCTCCTCCCCCAGGGGCGCCACCGAATCGTACCAGCCCTCGATCAGGACCTCGCCGCTGTAGGGGTCCTTCATGGACCGGATCAGGTCCGCCAGCACCATGGGCGTATCCGGCGCCCAGTTCCCGTAGTGCCCCGAGTGGAGGTTACGGGTGGCGCCGTACACGGTGACTTCCATTCCGAAGACCCCGCGCACACCGAAGGTGAGCTGCGGTCGCCCGCTCTGGTGCGCCGGACCGTCGAAGAACAGCCAGACGTCGATGGGATCGATGAGGTCCCGGTACGTCTCCAGATACTCGAGGAGGTGCGCCGAGCCGGCCTCCTCCTCTCCCTCGAAGAAGAAGACCAGGTTCGAGGTGGGCTGGATCCCCTGCTCCCGGAAGGCGCGAAGCACCGGGAGGAGAGCGGCGATGGGGGCCTTGTCGTCGCCGGCGGAGCGCGCGTACAGACGCCACTCCGGGTCCACCGGCTGTCCCGCCGCCGGCATCTCCATGGGCACCCCTCCGCCTTCCATGGACGCGGAATAGAGGGTGGGCTCCCACGGGGAGTGGGTCCAGTTGGAGGGGTCCGCCGGTTGGCCGTCGTAGTGGACGTAGAGCCCCAGCGTGCGGGTGGCGCCGGGGACCCGGAGCTCACCGTAGACGATGGGTGGCGCATCCCCCACCTCCAGGAGCCGCGCGTCGACGCCGGCGTCCGTCAACTCGTCCCGGATGTAGCGAGCGGCCCTGCGGATCCCGGCGGAGTCGCTGGCCACGTTGGGATAGGAAAGCAGCTCCGCGAAGTCCGCCAGGATCTGCGCCTCGTGCGCCTCCCGGTACTCCCGGGCGATGTCGGCGGGGGATTGGGCGGAGAGCCGGGCTCCACCCACGGCGAGGGCCGCGAGCGCCCCGGCTGTGAGCAGGCTTCGGGTGGGGATCCATCCCAGGAGAGGGGTGGGAAGGGCCAGGGAGCGGGGGGGACGGTTCTGGGTCGCCACGAGCGGGGGCTCCAGGGGGCTCGAAGGTGAACAGGTGGTGTCCGGACAGCGTATCTTCAGTACGGAGGACCGAACAAGAGGCTCTCGGAGAGGCCCCATGTACGTCAACTGCATGTTCTGCCAGAAGGACCTGGGGAAGAACCAGGTCGTGGAGCACTTTCCGGTGGGACGCCGGCTGGTGTTCGATTCCGCCCGCGGACGGCTGTGGGTGGTGTGCCAGAAGTGTGAGCGGTGGAACCTCACTCCGCTGGAGGAGCGCTGGGAGGCGGTGGAGGAGTGCGAGCGGCTCTTCCAGGAGACCCGCATCCGCGCGCAGACGGAGAACATGGGGCTGGCCAAGCACCCGGAGGGCCTGGTCCTGGTACGGGTGGGAGAGCCCTATCGGGAGGAGTTCGCGGCGTGGCGCTACGGGGATCAGTTCGGGCGCCGCCGCCGTCGCGCCATCATCACCACCACCGGCGTCATCGTGGTGGGAGGGGTGCTGCTGAGCGGAGCCGTGGCGGCGGGCATCGTATCGGGCGCCGTGCTCGGCCAGAGCGGGAACTGGGTGAACATCTACCTGAATGGGCGCACGCTCACCAAGATCCGCGCTCCCGACGGCGACCTCCTCAAGATGAAGCGGCCCGACATCCTGAAGACGCGTCTCGTGGAGACGGCGGACGAGCAGGGCTGGGGCGTGCTGGTGCACAAGGGGAAGAGAAGGGAGACGTACACCGGTCCTGAGGCTCGGCAAGTGGCCGGGCAGCTGCTGCCCCACATCAACGCCGGAGGCGGGCGGAAGTCCACCGTCCGTGAGGCGGTGGCCCGCATCGAGCAGGCCGGGCACCCCGAAGCGCTCCTGCGGGAGCTCTCCAACTGGAAGTACCAGGGGTTCCTCAAGGAGACCACCGGTCAGGTGGGGAAGCTGGCCGCGCCCACCAAGCTGGCCCTGGAGATGGCGCTCCACGAGGAAGAGGAGCGGCGAGCCCTGGAGGGCGAGCTCTGGATGCTGGAGCAGCGCTGGAAAGAGGCGGAGGAGATCGCCGCCATCGCCGACGGACTGCTCCTGACGGAGGAAGACGAGGACTTCCTGAAGAGGCACCGCGAGGCGGTCTAGCTCGGTGCGATCAGAGCTCCGCCAGCGTCACCATTCGAGCCTGGAAGGCGTCGGGCTCCTCGGCGAAGAGCCGCGCCGAGGTGCGGAAGGCTCGCCGCCGGGTCCGGCGAAGCTCTCGCCGGAGTCCCCGTAGAGCCCAGGCCAGTCGTCGCCGGTCCCCCGGGTCGGAGACGACGTGACCGGCCGTCCGGAGCACGTGGATGTCCTGGATTCGCCCCAGGTCGTCGGTGAGGGCGTGGAGCTCTCCGGTCCACCCCTCGAGCACCTGCGGCCAGACGGGCGCCAGCCATTCCAACTGGTACCGCAGGTCCTTCACCCGCTTGCGGACCGTGTGCATGCGGATGATCCGGGGGGCCTTCCGCGCGCGCCGGTAGGCGGATCGCGCGCGGCGGTAGGCCCGGCCCACACCCTGCACGGCGTCGGCCACCTCCACGGCGCCCAGGAGCGCTCGAGCCTCCTTTCCCACGGCGCCGAGCTCGCCGCGAACCTCCGTCCCCAGACCCGAGTCCAGCGCGTCCTGGGCCCGGCGACGACGGGCTTCCAGCTCGTCGGCCAGAGAGGGGGGACTCCCGAACTCTGTCTCCATCTCCCGGGCCACCTCCGCCGCAACCTCGGCGTCTCGCGTGCCGGAGAGCCGCCGCCCGGCCTCCCGCAGCTCCCTTCGGATCCGACGAGCCGTGTCCACTCGTGGGCCGGCCTGGCAGAGCCGTAGGAGCGCCCGGGCGCGCTTCAGGGTTCGGCGCGTTTCGTGCACGTCTCCGGGGACCTTCAGGGCCCTCCGGGCGCGGCGAATCTCCTCCCGCACCACCTCCGCGGGGTCGGTGAGGGGATTGGCGCTCCATGGAGAGGAGTTGTGCCCGGTCACGACTCCTCCGGCGGGAGGATGCGGCCTTCCCGGATCATGTCACCGAGCCGGGTCCGCTTGCTGGCGTCGCTCCCGCCGATCTCCAGGATCTGGTAGATGGCGGAGAGGTGGGTGGTGACCGTGCGGACCTTGATGTCCAACGCCTCGGCGATCTCCTTGTTGCTCATCCGCCGGGCCACCAGCTCGGCCACCTGGAAGCGGCGCAGGGAGAGGGACTCGGGCCCTCCGCTGGCCGCGCCGTGCTCGGTGGGGCGGGCGGCGTCCAGCTCGTCGAACATGCTGCGCGCGCTGCGGTACTCCGGTTCCGCGCCCAGCTCCTTGAACACCTTATGGACGCGACGCAGCTCCGCGACGGCCTCGTCGGTGCGGCCCAGCTGCGCGAGCCGCCCCGCCAGCTGTCGCCGGAGCCGCGCGGAGTCGAATAGGATGCCGATCTCCTCCATGGAGTCGGCGGCCTCTCGCAGGAGGACGCTGGCCTGTTCGATATCGCCGTCGAGCCAGGTGAAGATCGCCTTCGCCGCCGTGGCCCACACCAGGCTGAGCTGGTGGTTGATGCGGTTCCCCTCGTTCGAGAGCCGCTTCATGACCTTCTCGGCCTGGTCCAGCTGCCGGAGGTGGAAGTGGGCTTCCCCCACCATGGGGAGGAGGCGGTGGAGGACCCAAGTGACGTACCCGCTGGCCTCGGCGACGGCGATCCCGCTCTTCCCCGTCACCAGGGCCTCCTCGTACTCCTTGCGGGCCATGTGGAGCGCCGTGCGGCCGATGAGGGCCGGCACGGATACGTGGACGTCTCTGGTCTGCGGGGTGGAGCCCCCGTTGATCCCCGCGATCCCACACGCCTCGTCTACCAGAGCGGCCGCCTGGTCCAGGTCGCCCCGGCCCATGTAGACGCTGGACGTCCACACCAGGATGCGGACCAGCAGGGCCTGCTGGTTGAGCACCCTCGCCCGTTGGATGGCCCGGGTCCCCAGCGCCAGGGCCTCGTCCCACTGACCGCTGAAGTAGTTGTACTCCAGCGCGAGCTCGTCCAGCCAGAGGTCCAGGAGCGGGGACCCCAGCTCCTCCGCCGTGGCTCGGGCGGCCTCGATCCAGGGCTTCATGGGACCCGGTCCCGCTATCAGGCCCTCCAGGGCGCCCATGGCCCACTGCCCCCAGAAGACCACCACCTGGTCCCCGGCGGCCGCTCCCAGCTCCAGGGCCTTCTGGCCGTGCTCCCGGGCCTCCGTGGTCTTCCCGGTCCAGATGTTCTCCAGGGCCAGGCCCCGGTGGATCCGGGCCAGGAGGCCGTCGTTGCCCACGGCTTCGGCATGCTCCAGCGCCCGGAGGATGCGGTCACGGCTGTCGCTCGCCCGCCCCAGCTGCTGGTGGGTCATGGCGGCCGCCAGCTCGATCTGAGCCCGGAGGGCGTCATCGTCCTTCGCGGCGGTCCTGCGCGCCTCTTCGAAGAGGTCCAGGGCTTCCGTGTGACGGCCCTGGAAGTAGGCGAGGAGTCCCATGTGGCGCAGGGCCGAAGCCTGGCCCGAGTCGTCCCCGCGTTCCCGGGCGTCGGCCAACAGGACCGCCCAATCCCGCCCGGCCTCTTCGTACTGCCCGTTCCGCGTGCGCGCGCGAACCAGAGCGCGACGGAGGCGCATGGCTTCCTTCCGGGTGGCCGGATCGTCCCCTTCGCCCAAAGCCGACAGCGCGGCCGCCAGGTAGCGCGTGGCCTCCTCGTCGGCGTGTCGCTCCAGCGCCTGTCGTCCCGCGAGTCCGAGGTAGCGGGCCGCGCGGGGGTCGGTCTCGTGGACCCCGTTCTGGGTCAGGTGATAGGCGATCTCGTCGGCGTGGGACTCGGCCCGTACTCCGTGGATGGCCTCGAGGGCCGCCGCCACGTGCTCGTGCAGGAGGCGCCGGCGGGTGAGGCTGAGCCCTCGATAGAGCGTCTCCCGGCTCAGGGGATGACGGAACTGGAGCGTGACCTCGCCTTCCCGGAGCCGCTCCTCCACGATGCCGCGGGATACCAGCTCCCCCACGGCCGAGGAGATCTCGGCCCGCTCCCGGGCCAGCACGTGCTCCGCCAGCCGGGCATGGGACGGGCGGCCGGCCACAGCTATGATCTCCGCCGCCTCCACGGCCAGGGGACTCACGTCCTGGAATCGGACCATGACCGCGTCCCGCACGGTGGAGGGAAGCGAGAGCTCCCGGGACTCCCACCCGAGCCAGGTTCCGTCCCGCACGTACAGCTCTCCCTGCTGCACCAGCGCCTGGAGCGTCTGCTCCACGAAATACGGGTTTCCCCGGGTCCACCCGTAGAGACGTTCCGCGAAGTCGTTCACCGGCGGGCCGGACATGCGGAAGAGGGCGGTGAGCAGCTCCTCCACGCCGGGAAGGTCCAGGGGGGACAGGTCCAGGCGTTCCGACCTCCCCAGCGACTCCAGGGAGCGTTCCAGCTGCACCAGCTGTGGGTTTCGCTCCCGGTCCTCGCTGGTGTAGGTGGCCACGATCCGCACCTCCTGGTCGTCCGACTGCCGTACCAGGAAGTGGAGGAGCGCCACCGACGACGGATCGGCCCAGTGAAGATCCTCCAGCACGACCAGGATCGGTTGCTGGCGGGCGAGGCCCTTGAGCACGGAGCTGAAGGTCCAGTAGAGGCGGGTGCGAAGCTCCTCGGGGTCGAGGCCGTCCTCCCGGGGCGAGTCGATCCCCAGCGCCGGAAAGAGGCGGTGCAGGTCCGACTCCCGTCCCCGGGTGAGCACGGTGAGCTTCGATCCGTCGAGCTCCTGGAGCAGGGGGACGAAAGCGTCCGCCACCACCGCGTAGGGGACGCCCTGCTCCACCGGATAGGCGCGGCCCCTGAGGACGCGCCAGTCCCGGCGCTCCGCCTCTGCGGCCAGCGTGAGCGCCAAGCGGCTCTTCCCCACGCCGGACTCCCCCGCCAACAGGCGAAGCCGGGCGGCGGAGGCCCCTTCGCCGAACACGGTGAAGAGGCGATCCAGCTCGGTCTTCCGGCCCACCAGCGGGAACTCCTGGGGCAGGCGACCTTCGTTGGTGGACTTGCTGGTCACCCGATCCTCCTTTGCTGCGGGTGGGAGTTGAACCTAGAAGGCCCGGGGCCCGGCGGGAAAGCCGCCGGACCCCGGGCGTCCCGGGTCGAGGGGCCTACTGGATCAGTCCACGAGGGGTGTTGATCCCGGCGAAGATCGCCGCGTGATCCGCCGGCCAGAGGCCACTGGCGGTCTGGTCGCCGTCCTCATCGCCGAGAATGGCCATGTGCACCGGACCCGGAATGGCGTACCCGTGCTCCGAGGGGACATCGGACCGATAGAGGACGAAGTCGATCCTCTCGTCCAGGGTGGGAGTCGCGTTCCGGAGGTCCGGGTCGTGGCAGCAGGTGTAGCCCCGGCCCGCGTGGCCGGTGGAATGGAGCCACGCGTCGGCGAAGCCCGCCTTCCGGAGCATTCCGTAGGTGGGGGTCCAGGAGCGGTCTCCCTCCTTGGCGTTTGCGTCGGAGTTGAGGTCACCCATGACGATGGTGACGCCGTCCAGCCCAGCGGTGACCGAGCTGATGAGCTCGTCGGTCTGGGCCAGCTGGATGGCCTGGAAGGACTGGGTTTCCAGGTGCGTGTTCACCACGTGGTGGATCCGTCCCCTGAAATTGACGGCCACGCGGGTCCACCCCCGGCCGATCGAGAACGGACCCAACGGGAGGTCCGCTCCGTAGCGACCCTGAGCCGGCGCCGCCGCCAGCTGCACGTCGCCCCGCACCAGGGTCAGCTCACCCGTTCCGAACTCCAGCAGCACCGCCGCGCCGAAGCCCGGGATCGCCGGGTTGTAGACCAGGGGGAGTCCCCCCTGCGTGTTGATCTGCAGGCCCGCCACCTGGTAGTCGAGTCCCCGCACGGCCAGCGCCGTGAGAACCTCCTGCACCATGTTCAGGCCGCCGATCTGCTCATAGTAGCCCTCCACGGCGGGGTTGAACGCCTTGACGTTGTAGACCGCGATCTCCTGGAGCCCCACCACGTGGGGGTCGGTCATGGCGATCTCGTCGGCGATGGCGGAGGCACGCTCGGCGAAGTCATTGGCCTGGACCTGAGCCCAGAAGGTGGATGCGCGGTCGGCGACGTCCGCCAGGTTGGTCAGATCGAGCCCGGAGAAGAGAGGGCCCGTGTCCCCGCCCAGGTATGCGTTCCGCGTGTAGACCCGGAAGGACTCGCCGAAGGGTGTGACCCTCTGGGCCTCCGACACGGCGGTGGGAACGGTCTCGAGGTCGGCGTCGGACACTTGCATGGGATCGTCGCAGGCCGCCACCCCGACCAGGGCGGCGAAGGCGATGGTCGCGAGCGTGCGACTCGGGGTGGTGGTGCGCATGATGGCCTCCGGATAGAAGGGGTTGTCGTGTGCACCCAAGCTGCCCGGCGGCGGTGGCTGCGACGGTACGTAGGGGTACGTAGCGGGTCACGGGGGTACGTATCCGGGGCTGGGTTCGCCCGCCTGCACGCCCCGTACGAAGGGCCCGGCGGACGAACCGCCGGGCCCTGGAATGGCTGTCGGAGACGAACCCTACCGGTAGAGTCCCGACGGCAGCCGGAAGGAGGCGAACAGCCCACCGTGGTCGGAGGGCCAGAGGCCACCGGGCGTCTGGTCGCCCAGCTCGTCACCGAGGACGTCCATGTCCACCCGGCCCGGCAGGGGCTTCCCGTTGGAGTCCGGATGACCGGTCCGGAAGAGCACGAGGTCGATGCGCTCGTCGAAGTCCACCACGCCGTTCATGAGGTCCTTGTCGTGGCAGCAGGTGTACCCAGCACCGCGAGGACCCGTGGACCGGGTCCACGCGTCCACGAACCCGGCGTCCGTCAACAGGCCGTAGGTGGGCGTCCAGGCGGTCTCGCCTTCCTCGCCATTGGCGTCGGAGTTGAGGTCGCCCATGACGATCACCGTTCCGTCCAGTCCCTCCGTGAATTGGATGAGCTCCGCGGTCTGCATGAGCTGGATGGGCTCCAGGCTCTGGCCCTCCAGGTGGGTGTTGATCACGTGGATGGGCTGGCGGCCCATGTCCAGTGTAACCTTGCTCCATCCCCGCTTGAGCTCCACGACGCCGCCCACGGTATAGGTGGCCGCGTAGTTCCCGCTCATGAAGGAGGCCACTCCCACCAGGTCGCTGCGCACGAAGGTGGCCTCGCGCAGGGTGATCTGGAACAGCTGCTCGATTCCACCCGGAATCGCCGGGTTCAGGACCAGGGGGACCTGGACCTGGGTGTTCTCCTGCACCCCCATGAGGGTGTAGTCGAGGCCCGCGTCGGCCAGGGCCTGCTGCATGGCCATGATCAGGTCCACGGCGGCCACGGGGGTGAAGTAGACGGGCGCCGCACTGGGATCGAAGGCCAGGACCACGTGCTGGGCCGCCTCCTGAAGACCGATGACGTGCGGGTCGGTCATGGCGACGTCCGCGGCGATGGCGGCGGCGCGGGCCTGGGGATCGGTGGACTGGACCGCGGCCCAGAAGTCCTGGGCTGCCGCCGCGACGGCGGCGAAGTCGGTGAAGTCCACCTGGAAGATGGGAGCGTCGTCCGCTCCGATGAACATGTTCCGGGTGAGGACCCGGAAGGACTCGGCCGCGGCGGACCCGTTGTGGGCTGCGGCGAGTGCGGTGGGAATGTCGGAGAACTCGTCAGCCCCCACCGTTGCGGTGGGAGCATCACACGCGGCCAGTCCGAAGACGGCCGCGAGCGCCAGGAAAGCGAGCACCCGACCCCTGCTGGTACAGCGCATGAAAGCCTCCAGGGTCGAGTTGAACGAGGTATCCGCAATTTATCGCGGTGCGCATTCGGGCGCGAGGAATTCGATCTCGGACGGCCCGGCGGATGGCCCGATGGGCGGACCATCGGGCCGGGGAATGGCTGCCGGGGGCGAACGTGACCGGTGGAGGGACGGCCTCAGCCGGGGGGCTTGCTCGAGCTGAAGACATATATATCTTCATATTATTACGTATGACGGCCGGACACGATTCCCCGGGATCCGTTGCCCGAGCCTGCACTCAACCCTGTTTCATCGACCATGCCGAGATACGATTTCGTCTGCCAGGACTGCGGGAGCGCCTTCGAGGTTCGTCTCTCCATGACGGCATATGACGCTGGGGAGGGCCGGTCGTGCCCCAGCTGCGGATCCGAGCGGGCCGAGCGGAGCTTCTCCGTGGTGAACGTCATCGCGGGTGGAGGCGGAGGGATGGGGACCTCTTCCTCGCCCGGCGGCGGAAGCTGCGGGTTCGGGGGCTTCACCTGAGCCTGACTCCATCGCCCGGTTCGGGCGAATGAAGGACGCCGCGTTCGCTCCCACGGGAGCAGGCGCGGCGTTTCTCGTTGAGGGGGCGTCGCCTCCGCAGAGGCTCCCAGCTTCGGTCCTCGTGGAGCGGGGCGCGCCAGGGACTCGAGCGGCGGCGAGGGGTCCGAGCGGGTCGGCCCGTGACGCACCTCGGGCGGACGCAGGACGACCGGGTTGAACCATCCCGGCCGTGCGAGGTATTCCTCCGGGTGAGCACCTCCTCCCGCACGTCCCCATCCTCTCGTCGGCCCCGCGTCGTCGTGGTGGGCGCCGGCTTCGGCGGCATCCGGGTCGCCCTGGCGCTGAAGGACGCGGATTGCGACGTGGTGGTGGTGGACCGGACCAACCACCACCTCTTCCAGCCGCTCCTCTACCAGGTCGCCACGGCGGCTCTTTCCCCGGCGGACATCGCCTCGCCCATCCGTACCGTCTTCCGTGACCAGGAGAACGTGCAGGTCATCCTGGGCGAGGTGACCGAGGTGCAGCCCGAGCGGAAGCGGGTCCTCATGGGGAACGACGCCGTGGGGTACGACTGGCTGGTCCTCGCCGCCGGGGCCACCCACGCCTATTTCGGCAACGACCAGTGGGAGGCCTTCGCTCCCGGTCTCAAGACCATCGACGACGCCCTGGAGATCCGGCGGCGGGTACTGCTGGCCTTCGAAGAGGCGGAGCTGGAGGACGACCCGGACGCCCGGCGGGCCAAGCTCACCTTCGTAGTGGTGGGCGCGGGTCCCACGGGCGTGGAGATGGCCGGCGCCCTGCGCGAGATCGCGGCCCAGACGATCCCCGCCGACTTCCGCCGGGTGGACACCACCACCGCCCGCATCGTTCTCATGGAGGGCGCCGACCGGGTCCTTCCCGGCATGGAGCCGGAGTCGTCAGAGCAGGCCCTGGCCGCACTGCGCAGGATGGGGGTGGAGGTTCGGCTCAACACCTTCGTCACCGACATCCAGGAGCATCTGGTCAAGGTGGGCGAGGGCGAGGACGAGGAATACGTTCACGCCGGCAACGTCATCTGGGCCGCGGGCGTGAAGGGATCTCCCATCGCCAGATCGCTGGGCGCCGAGTTGGACTCCGCAGGGCGTGTGAGGGTGGGAACGGACTGCGCGGTCCCCGCCCACCCGGAGATCTTCGTCATCGGGGACCTGGCGGCCACCACCTCGGCGGACACCGGGGAGCCGGTGCCGGGCGTGGCCCAGGGGGCCATCCAGATGGGGGACTTCGTCGGCGGGATCATCGCCCAGGAGCTGAAGATCGGGGTCGAGCCCGAGCTTCGCCCGGAGTTCAGCTACCGAGACAAAGGCAACCTGGCCACCATCGGGCGGGCCCGCGCCGTGGCCGACATCTGGGGCCGGAGCTTCCACGGCTTCGTCGCCTGGCTCCTCTGGAGCCTGGTGCACGTCCTCTTCCTCGTCGGGTTCCGCAACAAGATCCTCGTGATGGTGAACTGGGCCTGGCAGTGGCTCGTGCAGGCCCGGGGCGCCCGCCTCATCACGGGACAGAGGCTCCCGCGGGTGAAGCGGCGGCTGGACCTGGACCTGGAGGACGACGCGCACGGGCCGGGGGGAACGGATCCCGGGCCGGTGGAGCGGTAGCGATCCAGCCAGGGCGGCGGCAAAGGGACCCGGCCCAACGCGCCGCCACCTCCAATCGCATCTCCCCCCAACTGTGGGGAGAAGCCCCCGGGACCGGCGCGCCAGGGTTGACACTCCATCAGTAGAAGTGAATGTTACCTTACACTTCTATCTATGCCACGGAGAATCGGAGCCTCTCATGCCCCGCGGACTGGGAATCACCTCGCTGCAGATCCTGGCGGCCATCCGGGACGGAAGCGCGTACGGCCTGGAGTTGATCGCCGCCACCGGCCTGCCGTCGGGGACCGTCTATCCCACCCTGGGTCGGCTGCGCTCCCGCGGCCTCATCCGCTCTCGGTGGGAGGACCAGCGGGTAGCGGACCGCGAGGGGAGACCCCGCCGGCGCTACTACGAGCTCTCTCCGGAGGGGGTCCGGGCGTTGACCGAGGGGATGGAGCGGATCCAGGCGGTGGCGGCGGATCTGCGCCCTGGGGCGGCGGGCGGAAGCCGATGAGCGTGGGTGCGGCCCGAACGCTGCTGTGGCTTGTGGCGCTGCTGGTCCCCCGTGGGGTGCGTGCGGAGTGGCACGAGGAGTGGAAGGCCGAGCTCGAGGCCCTGGTTCGGATCCGGCGGGAGGCGTCGTCACCCGAGGGGCTTCCCGGTCCGATGCGGTTCGCCATGGGGGCGATCCCGCACGCCGTGTGGACGAGGACGGAGGGGTGGACGATGGAGAGTCTGGTTCAGGACCTGCGATTCGGTGCCCGCATGTTTCGGCGCAGCCCTGGCTTCGCGCTGGTGGCGGTGCTCACCCTGGCGCTGGGAATCGGGGCGAACGCCGCCATGTTCAGCCTCATCAACGGCCTGCTCTTCCGGACGCCGGACCAGATCGTGGAGCCGGACCGGATCGTCCAGATCGCCCGCTCGTACGAGGAGGCTCCCCGGTGGGACAACTTCTCCTGGCCCGCCCTGGAGTTGATCCAGCGCGAGGGTGAGGTCTTCTCCCGGGTGGCCGGCTTCAGCGGCGCCGCCTTCACCATCGGTCGAGGCGTGGAGACGGAGCAGGTGCTGGGGGAATACGCTTCGGGGGACTACTTCGACCTGCTGGGCGTGCGTCCCGCCGTCGGACGTCTTCTGCGTCCCGACGACGACGTGGAGCCGGGGGCGCACCGGGTCGTGGTGCTCAGCCACGACCTGTGGGTCCGCCGGTTCGGCGCCGACCGCTCGGTGGTGGGGTCGGCCCTCCCCATCGGATCGGAGCCCTACGAGATCGTGGGGGTGGCGCCCCAGGGGTTCGGGGGGGTCCAGAGCATCGGGAACGCACCGCAACTCTGGGTGCCGGCCATGCAGCGGGCCGGCGGCAGCGGTAGCCCCCTCTTCGACGAGTGGGGCTCGTCGTGGATCTACGTGCTGGGTCGCCTGGCGGAGGGCGTGGAGTTCTCCCAGGCGGAGGCGGCCATGGGCGTGGTCTCGACGCAGCTCCGAGAGGCCAGCCCCGTGAACCGGGACATGCAGGTGCTCCTGGCCCAGGGTGTGGGCCTGGATCCTCAGGGACGGGGAGAGGCGCGACAGCTCTCCATCATCCTGCTGGTCATCGTGGGTATCGTCCTCCTCATCACCTGCACCAACGTCGCCAACCTCTTCCTGGCCCGGGCGACGGGCCGGCGGACCGAGGTCGGGGTGCGTGCGGCGTTGGGGGCCGGGCGCGGTCGGATCGCCCGGCAGCTCCTCACCGAGAGCCTCCTGCTGGCGGTGCTGGCCACCCTCCTGGCCATTCCCATGGTGCTGACCGCCGACCGATTCGTCCCCCTGGTCTTTCCCTTCGAGTTGAACGTCTCCGTGGGCGCCGACGCCACGGTCTGGCTCTTCCTCACCGGCGTGGGACTTGCCGCCGGGCTCCTGTTCGGGGCCGCGCCGGCGCTGGGAGAGCTGCGGAGGGACGTGGCGCTGACCCTTCGGACCGCCGGGGCCACCGCCGGACGGAGTCGCCACCGCCTCCGGGATGGACTGGTGGTGGCGCAGCTGGGGCTTTCCCTGGGGCTGGTGAGCGCCGCCGCGCTCCTGGGTCGCAGCGTCGTGAACGCCCGCACGGCGGACGCCGGGTTCGAGGACGCGGGGGTGGTGGCGGTCCCCCTGAACCTCCGCACCACCGGCCGCTACGACGAGGAGACTGGGCGCGCACTGTTCCAGCAGCTGGTGGACCGGGCGCGGGAGATGCCCGGGGTCCGGGCCGCCGCTGTCGCCAACCAGATGCCCATCGCCGGCGGGCACGCCCGGAGCACCGTGATTCCGCCGGGGAGGGAGGACCTGGCCTTCGAGGCGGAGTACATCGTGGTGGGTCCGGACTACTTCCAGACCATGGGGATTCCGGTCCAGGCGGGGAGGGCACTGGGAACGGCGGGGCCCGAGGTCGAGCGGGTGGTGGTGGTGAACCAGGTGCTGGCGGATCGCTTCTGGCCCGGCGAGTCCGCGGTGGGCAAGGAGCTCATCCGGGGCGAGAGCGAACCGTGGCGCGTGGTAGGCGTGGTGGGGAACGTCCAGATGCGCTCACTCCGCTCCCGTGCGAACCCCGCCGTGTATTACCCGGTCTCGCAGGAGTACAGCGCCTTCGTCGTCCTCCAGCTGGCTTTCGAGCCCGGCGCCGCTCCATCGCAGGCGGCCATCCGGCGGATGGTGGAGGAGGTGGATCCGGAGCTTCCCGTCACCCGCGTGGTGGACCTTCAGCAGGCCGTGGCGGCCTCCATGGGGGAGTCCCGCACCATTGGCTACCTGGTGGCGGTCTTCGCCGTGCTGGCTCTGGTCCTTTCGGCGGTGGGGCTCTACGGCGTCGTGTCGTACGCCGCCTCGCAGCGGGTGCGGGAGATGGGGATCCGCAAGGCCCTGGGCGCCCGGCCGGACGCACTCCAGCGGTTGATCCTGCGGCGAGGGTTGGGGATCGCCGGCATCGGCATCGCGGTGGGGGTGGCCGTTTCCTACGGGCTGGGCTTGGCTCTGGAGAGTCTCCTGTTCGGGGTGCGGCCCGGAGACCTGGTGGTGCTGGGAAGCGCCGCGGTCTTTCTGCTGGCCACGGCGAGCTTCGCGGCGTGGCTGCCGGCGCGGCGGGCGGGCCGGGTGGACGCGGCGGTGACCTTGAGGGAGGGGGGCTAGGCCGGGGAGGCTTCCGCCCTACGCGAGCGGAGAGGGACGGCCTCCCCGACCCGAGACCCGCGGAGGAGAACGATCTTGTGTGCGGGGGCTCCCCTGTGGAGGTTGGCGGCATGAATCCATTCGCCAGCCCGTCCCAGCCGGTGTCCGCTCGCGCCGTCCTCGCGTCTTTGCGTCTCGCCGGCTTCCGGGCCGGACCGGGCGTCACCTGGCGCCTGGCGCTCCGGCATCACCAGTGCGTTGGCCTGTGCTCTGCTTTTCGTCGCGGGTCCCCGGCCGGCTTCGGCCCAGGCTGCCGCCCCGCCACAGGTCCGTGAGTCGGTGGACTCCATCTTCGCCGCCTTCGACTCGGACCAGACCCCCGGGTGCGCCGTGGGCGTCGAGGAGGACGGACGCCGGGTCCTGACCCGCGCCTACGGAATGGCGAACCTGGAGTGGGGGATTCCCAACACTCCGGAGACCATCTTCGAGAACGGGTCCGTCTCCAAGCAGTTCACCGCTGCCTCCATCGTCCTCCTGGCCATGGAGGGGAAGCTGAGCCTGGAAGACGACGTGCGGGATTACGTCCCCGAGCTGCCGGACTACGGGTATACCATCACCCTGCGGCACATGCTGAACCACACCAGCGGGCTGAGGGACTGGGGGAGCGTGGCGGGGATCAGCGGTTGGGGCCGGAGCAACCGGACCCACACCCACGACCACGTCCTGGACATCCTGAGCCGACAGAGCGCCCTGAATTTCGAGCCGGGCCACGAGTACTCCTACAGCAATTCCGGCTAC
>JBDHLC010000051.1:0-17687 GCA_039586075.1 Gemmatimonadota bacterium
GCAGAACTCATGCGTCGGCAGGGACACTCGAGCGCTGCGCTCGCCTACCTTCGCCAGGTACATTCCAGGATGGCTGATACGAACGTGCCCTGTGGCCTACAACTCTCCGAGAAGATCAGAGAGCTGGAGGCATCGACCTGAATCAGCCGCTGGCTTCTCGTGGAATCTCGCTGAGTTGATTGGCGATGGGTGCGCTCGGTTCGAGAACGCTAGGCGCACCACCCGGCAACTTCGGGTGCTCCATCGCAACTTGCGCCGCATGGTCCTGAAGGAGATCGCCGGCGATCACGTGGTCAACGATGCGGCCATCGAACTGGACGTCCCGGTACCGGGTGAGCTCCTGCTTCACGGTGTCAATTGACAATGCCGAGCGGTACGGGCGGTCGGAAAGCATTGCGTCGATTGCATCACACACGTTGATGATCTTCGCGCCCAGGGGAATCTCGTCGCCCTTCAGGCCGTCCGGATAGCCCCTCCCGTCCTCCCGCTCATGGTGCGAGCGGACGGAATCAATCACCTCAGCGGGGAACGAGGAGATCGAGGTGAGGAGTTCGACCCCCTTGGTGACGTGCGACTCAATGACCGCACGCTCAGACGCTGACAAAGAGTCCGGCTTCTTGAGGATCTCGGTGTAGATCGCATCAATCTTCCCGATGTCATGGAGAAGAGCCGCCTGTTCGATATTCCTCTTGCGGTACTCTGGAAGCCCCATGGCGGAAGAAATCCTACCCGCGAGCGCCTGAACCCTCAGTGAGTGGCCGGAGGTGTACGGGTCACGCGTCTCAATTGCCTTCACAAGGGCCTTCAACAAGTCACGGTTCGCCTGTTGCAGGCGAAAGCTCAAAAGGTAAGCGTGCCGAATGAAGAGAAGCGGGAATACTGCCAGAAAGAGTCCAGGCGCCCCGATCTCGAAGTACAGGAATGCTACGATCAGGGATACGGGGCTGATGGTCAGATCGTATGCGACAGCTGCACCAGCGGGGCCGGCCACTTTTTGGACTACTTCGCCTAGGCGCAATCCCTGGCTCAGTGAGATCGCCCCGGCCACGAAGAGCTGGTTCAGGGCGAGCATTGTCACGCCAAAACCCACAAATGGCAGCAGCTGCGGATCGAATTTCTCCGCCCCGATCAGTGCTCTGCCTCCCAGTACTTGGAAGACATACCCCGCCACGGTCGTCGCGATGAGGTACTGCGAGACGTTGAAGATGCCCCGATGAAACGGTTTCCGGCGAAGAACGAATTCGCCGATCGTGCCAACCAGAGCCATGAAAGCAACCGGAGCCGATGGGCCAAACAGCACCACGGTTGCCAAGAGGGGAATGAAGGTAATCGAGTGGGTGCCAACTCCCCCACCGACCACCGTCTTGATGGACTGTTGCTCGGAAAGGAGGCCGAAGCCAACGAGAATCAGGATCCCCCACTGTTGATTCTCGTCGAGGCCCCCCAACGACTTCCAATCCACAAGGGTCAGGGCGATCATCGCCATGACCGTCACTACCGTGACGTAGAGGTGGATTGATCGACTCTTAGGCATGGAGGGGGAGCCCCCTCGGTCCGTCCGCTACCAACTGATGATGCCCATCATGTGCGCCATTGCGGCGCCGAAAGCATCCATAAGAGCTTCGAACATAAGCACTCACCTCCTTTGGTTATTTGGAGTCGGCTTCCCCGCTAGTGGAAACCGCTGTGCTCCGCTCTCCGCTCAGCTTCGCTCTGGACCGACCGAGGGGACCTCCTTGTGTTCTCTCGTTTTAGATGCGGCCTCGGACCCAGCGGTCCGTGGCCTGCAGGGCTGCCATGATCACTGCTTTGTCCGGGGTGTCCGAGACCACGGCTGAGCCGGTCAGGTGCGTCACCTGGGTCCCGCTCAGTGCGTGCACGGATACCAGGACGTAATCGCGGTCGAAGACGTCCATCACCTTCACTCCGTCCAGAGTGAGGGTGAAGTCACCGGAGCCCTCGGTGGCCGCCATGGCGGCCTGCACGGCTCCAAGTGTGGCGTGCGCCACGGTATCGAGGCGGCCGCGAGCCACATCCGGGCCTCCGGCCTCTCCCTCGAATCGATTTCCCTGCCACTCCAGCGAGACGACCATCCGCACCTTCCGGGACCGCTGTGTCTCGACCTGGTGTCCCAGGAAGAGCAGACGGGTCTCGGTGGCGGTGGGAAGGGCATGCACGACGGGCTTGACCGGGGTACCGTTCGCCGCCGCGGGCTCGGCTGTGCCCGCCGGAGGGTTCTTGGTCTGCGCGACGGAGATCTTCCGGTGGTCGATCTCCAGGTCGAAGTGCGCCAGCAGAGCGGACTCCACATTCCGGACCGTCTGCTTCGGGGTCACCTCTTCGGTGGTGAGGAGGTGGATCTCCTCGATGTCGCTGCCGGGCTTTGCTACCAGCCGTACGGAAACCACACCGGTCAGCGATCCCAGCAGCTTCTCCACTGCGTGGATGGTCCAGCGGGCCTCGGACGACCTTTCCTTTGCACCCATCACCGGAACGTCTCCAACGACCACGACCGCCACGGGTCAACTCCGGATCGGGACAGCAGGCCCGATGGGCTGAAGGTGGAAATCATCAGTGGAGTTTTCCTCGCCGCTTGGCTTGGCCGTGGACCGCCTGAGGTCCTGGTCACCGGCCATCACGCCGGATCTCCGGGACCGAGTCGTGCTCGGGAAGCGGAAAGGCGGATGACCGATAATCAAATGTTTACAATGGTCGAACGTAGTAATGGACCTCCGGAGGGGCCCTGTCAAGCGAAGAAAACTAGGGACTTCCTCCGGAGCGAATCCGGACGGGCTCACCGTCCAACTCGGCCGGAACTGCGACTCCGGCGAGGTGGGCCAGGGTAGGAGCCATCTGGTATGTGAAGACGGGCTCCCCTGAGAACGTGGCCTCAAGGCCCCCGCCGAACAGAATGAAGGGAACGTGCCGATCGTGCCAATATGGGCTTCCGTGGCTGGTCCCTTGCCGGTCGGAGCGGAGTAGAACCCCTGATTCAAGCTGCAAGTAAAGTTCGTATCGCGCCAGCGATCCGGTATGCCGGGTCTCGCTGAACGACCGTCCAAAAAGGGCTGCAAAGGAGTCAGCGGGCTCTCCGACCACCTCACGGGGCAGGAAGGCCTCCCGTACCCAGGGGATTTCCTCCACCGCCGCTACAACCGATTCCTGCACGTCGTTCCCCTCTCGTGTCGCGGCAGCCGCCGCTTCATCCGCCACCTCCCGCAGATGACGGATCTCCTCGCGGGAGAGACGGCGACTGTCCTCCCCCTGCTCTGCCACCCACTCGGGGATCGTCCTCACTCCGTGGTCCGCCGAAAGCCCCATCACCCACCGGCCCGCCCCCACCGTTTGGTCGAGGACTTCCATCAGCTCGCCGAGGAGGCCGTCGAGGTGCTGGAGGTTGTCGAGCTGCTCCTGGCTCATGGGCCCGTAGTCGTGCCCGATGTAGTCGGTCTGGGAGAAGCTCAACGCCAGATAGTCCGTACCGCCGTCCCGCCGCCCCAGCTGGAGCTCGTCCAAGGCGACCTTCGCCAGCTCCAGCACGGCCCGGTCCGGGGCGGGAGTTCGGGCCGTCCACCGGTACTGGGCTTCGGGAAGGTCACCTCGGCGCTCCTCCTCCCGACGGTGCGGAAAGGTGGTGTGCTCGCCGTCCCCTTCGTACGCGTACGCGTCCCTGCGAGCGAGGCCGATGAGGGAATCCGGCGTCGCTCGCTCCCAGTCCGGGCTCCCGAGGATCTCCGGCATGCGCTCGGCGTTGAACCGGTCGAGCCACTCCGGATTCTCCTCGCGGTAGTAGGCGGAGGTGACGAAGGCCCCAGCCTCCTCCAGGATCCAATACACGTGGCCGCGGGTGTGACCGGCCATGGGAATGGCCGCCCGATCCTTCTTGGAGATGGACACGACGCGGGCGCCGGGATCGGCGGCCAGGATCCAGTCGGCCAGCCCGTCCACGTAGATGTTGCGGGGAGAGCGTCCCTCTGCCGCCGGAAAGCCGACGATGGGGGAAAGGGTGTCCTCCACGGAGTAGACGCTGACCATCGACCCGTCGTTGGTCCGTTCCCACCAGTCGTTGGCGACGATCCCATGCCGCGTCGGAGTCACGCCGGTGCTCAGGGTCGTATGGCCCACGGCGGTGCTCGTCGTCGCATGGCGATGGCTGGCCCCCGTGAAGACCGCACCCTCCTGGGCCAGCCGCACGAAGCCGTGCGAGAACGCCGGCGCGTACTCGTCCAGCAGGTCTGCTCGGAGTTGGTCCACCGAGACGAGAACCACCATCGCGGGAGGTTCGCCGCCGCCCCTCTCGGAGCCGGGCGAACAGGACAGGAGCGCCGAGAGCGCGGCGAAGGTGATGATGATCCGCGACATGGTATTGCCGGTTCCTGAGACAGGGATTGGGTCGGCCGACTCGGCCTCCGGGAGCGGGGAGGGGCCGAAGCCTACCTTCGGGTGGCCCAACTGGACAAGACGAACGGGCTCCCGCCACATTCTCGGTACCCGTTCGTCACAAGCCTCCCTCCGAGTCCCCCACGCTTCCGATACGGGTCCACCACACGAGCCCCGTGCGCTCTCAGGCAGTCTGGACCCGGTGGGGAGGCCCACCGCGCCGAGGAACTCCATGCACCGGAGCCAGAGAGGATGGATCGAGGTCATTACGGGCGTGATGTTCTCGGGGAAGTCCGAGGAGCTCATGCGCCGCGTGCGCCGCTCGGTGATCGGCCGCAGGAGCGTCCAGCTCTTCAAGTCCCACCTGGACAGCCGGTACGGGGGAATAGAGGTCGTCAGCTCCCATGACGGGCAAGCCCTGAAGGCCGTGCCGGTCAGCAGCGCTCGTCAGATCGCGGAACGGATGCGGTCGGACACCCAGGTGGTCGCCGTGGACGAAGTCCAGTTCCTGGACGATGAGATCGTGGCCGTGGCCAACGCGCTGGCGGACCGTGGGATCCGGGTCATTCTCGCCGGAACCGACACCGACTTTCGCGGTCAGCCCTTCGGCCCCATCCCGGTCCTCATGGCAGTGGCAGAAGAGGTGCACAAGCTCCACGCCGTATGCGTTCTCTGCGGGGACGACGCCACCCGGAACCAGCGCCTGGTGAACGGCCGACCGGCGCCCGCCGAAGCGCCCACGGTGCTGGTGGGTGGAGAGGAGACCTACGAGGCGCGTTGCCGGAGCTGCCATGAAGTGCCCGGGGCGGACCGGGAGCAGTTGATCCTGGAGATGCCCGGAGACATTTGACGGGACCCACCGCCATCAGGGTGGTTCGGGCCGGTCCGCTCATGGATGCGCCCCGACTGCGGTGGCACCCTGGTGCATGGAACTCCCCGGCCTGTTCGACGAGACCCACGCGCTGGGCTTCAGGCGCCGCTACCGACTCGAGCTCGTCCGTTCGACACGACTCGACGTGGCCGTCACCCGACTCCGACTGAGCACCATCGACCTCACGGAGCAGGAGCTCTCCCGGATCGAGCGAGTCCGGCTCGTCCTTGCGGAGCTGCACGCCGTGGCGCTGGACGCGGAAGCCCATGCGCTCATGGCTCGCCGTAGCGCGAGGGCCCAGCTACTCCGCCTGGAACGCCTGCTGAACCAGGACCGGGTGCGCATCCGGGTGGCTCCCCTCGCCGGATGGTCTCCGGACTTCTCCGTCTTCAGCGACGAGCGGGGCCCGCGTTCCGTCCTCGTGGGCTTTCACGCCTTCGAGGTACCCCATCCGTACGCAGGACCCGCTCTGGGTGCCCACTTCGGGAAGCCGGAGGCCACGGTCGCCTCCCGGCGGTTCGAGGAGGTCTGGGCGCGAGGGCACGATGTGGCTCCGGCCATCCGTACGATCTTCCAGCGAGCCGGCCGCTGGTCACGTCATCCGGATCGGGGCTGGGGCCCCCGAAATCCCGTTGACACGCTTCCGGCGCTTGGGTAGCGTTATGGCTTCCCATCAGGGATATGATCCCGGGTAGCTCAGTTGGTTAGAGCATCTGACTGTTAATCAGAGGGTCGTCGGTTCGAGTCCGACCCCGGGAGCTACGAAGACGCCCAGGCCCAGCGGCCCGGGCGTCTTTATTTTTCCACTGGCGCCCGGATCCTGGGCCGGCGTCAGGGTCCCGTCCGGGGCAGTCGCTGCAGGATCCACACGGTTCGGTAGATCGCGGTTCCCACCGTTCCCACGGCCACGACCCCCAGTGCCACGATCAGGAAGTTCCCGGGGGTGCCGTCGCCGAAGAAGCGGGCCAGTGAGGGATCCAAGAGTCCCCCGAAGCCCAGGATCAGCAGTCGCTCGGCCCGCTGCATCACTCCCGCCGTGCAGAGAACCCCCTCCACCTCTCCCCGGGCGCGGGCATAGCTGGTGATGAGTGACCCTCCCAGGCCGGCCACCACCAGGATCAGGGCCAGCGGCGTGTCCGCGAACCAGACCGCCAGACCCACGAATGCCCCGAACTCGGCGAAGCGGTCCAGCGTCGAGTCCATGAAAGCACCCCGTGGCCCCGCCACCCCCCCGGCCACGCCGAAGGCTACACCGAGCAGGTTGTAGAAAGCGGGAGGAAGCCGCAGCGCCAGTGAGACGGCCACGATGGGATGGACGAACCAATAGAACCACGAACGCACGAAGGGGCCGAGGATGAACTTCCCCCTACTGGACGACTCCAGCGGATCGTGACTCCGGTGCCGCCCGGTGAAGGCGTAGATCGGCATGCTGCCCAACGCCACCGCCAGGAATACGATGAGGATGATGAAGTCGGTTCTCAAATCCCGTTCTCCTCTTCCGGCTGCTCCGCCTTGCCATGGCGCAGGACCCAGATCGCCTTGGGCCAGAGCAGGATCAGCGGCCAGCGCTCTTCCGCCGGTGTCAGTTCGATGGTGAGCCCCGTCCGGCGTTCCACCTTTCGCTTCACGTAGGGAAGCCAGTCGTTGAAGGTGACGACGTGCTTGGCCCAACGCGCAGTCCCCCGGACCTTGGAACGGGCAAAGTAGATCCGGGCCCGCATTCGCTGCCACCTCCCGGGAGTATCACGGAAACGAAAGCGCCCGTCCGGCTCCCGTGTCAGCTCTCCCCGTTCGGCCGCCTCCGAGAGGACCCGACCATAGGTTGGCTTCAACCAGCCCTCCTGCGAGCGCCAAACCTCCATCGCCCGGCCGCTGGTCTCGGGGCGCAACTCGGCTCCGAACGACACCTCCAGCATCCGCTGCGTCAGGGAGGCCGCGTCGAAGGGCTCCTCCAGGAACGGGCCCGCCCAGGCCAGGACGTCCTTTCGAGCCTCCTCCAGCGCGGCCTGAATCCGCGTCTCGTGCTCGGGCGATGCGGTCCAGACGACCTCCACGTGCTGCACGAATCGACCCTTCATGAAGTGGTCCTGGGCCCGGGGGCCCAGCGCGCGCTGGAACTGGGACTCGGAAAGGACCAGGCACTTGGCCAGGCCACTCCCCATCCCGGGCGGATTGAAGGCCGTGACGTAGGGAGGGAGCACCCGTCCCATGAGGCTCATCAACGCCGGGTTGCGCCTCTGGTGGCCATGGTCCCGCATGGCAAGGTGGAAGGCGGAATAGTCGTCTACCACCACCGCCAGGTCCCACGCGGAATAGCGGTCGGGAGAGGAGCGGTGCAGTTGGGATCCGTAGAGGAGCACCGCTACCACGCCGCCGCCTCCGTTCTCCACCAATGCCCGCGTGAAACCCTGCGCGACTTCGGGGACGCTTGGGTTCAACGGCCGCCTGTCGAGCAGCTCCGTCACGCCTTCACCGGCTCACGAAGCTCGCTGAGCATCTGTCCCATCCGGTTCTCCATCTCGTCGATGAACGTCTCGATCGCCTCGGGCCCGGAATCAGGGTCCGGCGACGTGATCGGACCATCCACGGTCATGCTACCACGGATGTCGGATACGCTGGACTGGAAGTCCTTCAGTCTCGCACACTGCCAGTACCCGTCCGCCACCGCCAGCCAGACCTCCCACGAGCGTGCCGAGAGGACGGCCCGAAGGCCCGGCCGTTTGAATCGGCCGACCTCTCCGTCCCGGGTCCGGGTTCCTTCCGGGAAGATCACCACGGGGACCGGACTCCCCGCCGTCTCCGTTCCCAGGCCCGACAGGTGGCCACGGACCGTTGATCTGGGATCGACGGTGGGGTATTGATACAGGCGCACCATATGGGAGATTAGTGGTTTCCCGGAGGCGTACCGTTCGCGTGTAACGATTCGTGGGTAGGAGGGACGGAGACTCCGCACGACCAGGGGAATGTCGATGAGCGACTGGTGGTTCATGATGACCAGGACGCCGTCCCTGGCGGGGATGTTCGGGATCCCTCCGACGGTTGCCCCCCCGACCCGCGTGACTGCCCAGAGAACGGACCGAGCCATGCACTGCTGCCAGGACGCCAGGATGGCGTTCCGCCGGGGGGGAAAGAGGAACACGGCCATCGAGATGATGGTCCGCTGAAGTACATCGGCCACGACGAGGGTCATGGCCGCCACCGCAATGGACAAGGTCCCGCGAATCTTCAAACGCTTCTCTCCGAATCGGCCAGGGGGTCGAGATCGACCCGCGCTCCTCCCCTGGAGGATGCCGCGACAAGGAGCCTAGGCTAATGACAGACCACAAGACACCTCAAGGTACGACCTCCACGCAGCCCGAGGAGAAGAGGGAGTCGACCCAGCACAACCGGCTCAGCGGAGTCTCCGGATCCGGGACCTTCGCCGGGCTGGATCCGATGGACTACGACTACACCAACTTCTACTTCGCGGCCGGGGACGACCCGTTCGCTATCGTCGAGCCGTTCGCGGAGTGGTACCGGGCCGTCCGGCCGCGGGGGTATTACCAGTACGAGCTTCCTCTCCACACAGCGCCCTCCACGCGGGTGGACGTAGAGGACACGAAGACCCACGAGGTTCGAAGGGACCTCATCAACTTCGCCTCCTACAACTACCTGGGGCTCTCGTACCGCGACGAGGTCAAGCAGGCCATCAAGGAAGCGGTGGACGTGTACGGGGGCGGCGCCTCCGGATCGCCCATCCTGTCGGGAACCACGGCTCTGCACCGGCAGCTCAGTGAGAAGCTGGCGGCGTTCAAGGCGAAGGAGTCCACCCTGATCTTCCCCACGGGCTACAGCGCGAACGTGGGTGTCATCGCCGGCCTCATGCGGTCCGGGGACCTCATCGTCGCCGACCAGTACGCGCACGCGTCCATCGTGGACGGCATCATCCTGTCCAAGGCGAACAGCCGGTTCTTCCGCCACAACCGGCCCGAGGACCTGGACCGGAAGCTCCGGGGCTTCGACGGCAAGAAGCTGGTCATCGTCGAAGGCGTGTACTCGATGGACGGCGACATTCCTCCGCTTCCGGAGATCGTGGAGGTAGCTCGGCGGCACAAAGCCCGCATCCTCATCGACGAAGCCCACTCCACCTTCGTCTTCGGCGACAACGGGCGCGGTGTGGCTGAACACTTCGGCCTGGAGGACGAGATCGACCTCCACATCGGGACGTTCTCCAAGAGCCTGGGCGGCCAGGGCGGGTTCCTCGCGGGCGACCGCGCCGTCATCGACTACATCCGGGGCTTCGCCCGGTCTCGGTTCTTCTCCTGCGCGCTGGCTCCCACGGTTACCGCCGGCATTCTCAAGGCGCTGGAGATCGCCGAGGCCGAACCAGAGCTGCGTACGAAGCTCTGGGACAACGTGGCGTACATGCAGAAGCTCCTCCGGGACGGCGGAGTCGATATCGGTGACTCCAGCTCGCAGGTGATTCCCATCATGGTGCGGAACGACGCGACAGTGATGGAGATCGGCGAGCAGCTGCTACAGGAAGGAGTCTTCATCAATCCGGTGAAGTACCCGGCGGTCGGGAAGCACAAGTCCCGCTTCCGCATGTCCATCTCGGCCGACCATTCCAAGGAACAGCTCGACGAAGGTGCCGGGATCATCATCGAGGTCCTCCGCCGGAACGGCATCACTTCCTGACCCACTCTGGGAACGCATGAACCTGACCCGCTACGGCTTCGACTTCTGCGTCGGGGCCTTCTTCGAGATGAGTACCCAGGATGCCCGCGCGATCCTGCCCGCCCACCTGCAGCCCGTGGAGGTGCAGCACGAGCGGAGCGTGATGGCGGTGCTGGCCTTCCACTTCAACGAGAGCGAGGTGGGGGAGTACGACGAGCTCGTCATGGCGGTCATCACCCCGCCGCAGATGGATCCGGGCAAGCCCCTTCCCAAGGCCGCGTTCTTCCCCTTCATGGTGGCGACGAACACGGAAGCGTCCCGTGAGCACGCCATGGAGCGGTGGCGGCTGCCCCACTACCTGAAAGACCTGGACTTCGACTTCCAGGAAGGGGACGGGACCATGCGGCTCGTGGTGTCGGACGAGGGAGCGCCCGTGGTGGATCTCACCATCACCGACCACGATTTCGAGCCCGTGGTGAATCCTTACCACTGCTTCACGGTGGGTGAGTCGGTGGGTTCCGACGGGAGCTTCAAGGTGAACATCTTCATGGACGCTCCCCACTCCGCCCACGAGGAAGAGACGGGCGAGCTGGTGCTCCACCCGCATCCCATGACGGAGATGCTGACCCTGGAAGAGGTGGCGTCCTATCCGTTCCGCGAGGAGTGGTACAAGGCCGGGGTCCAGACCTTCGAGGAGCTCGAGCGGCTCTGAGCGGGGACGCCTCCTCCGGGACGACCTTCGTCATCTTCAACCCGGTCTCGGGGCGGGGCCGGGGTGCCCGGCGCCTGCGGGCCTACCGGGAGCTCCTGCACCGACACCTCCCTGAGGCGGAGGTTGCCGTTACCGAGTACGGCGGCCACGAGTACCTTCTGGCCGACCAGGCTCTGGAGCAGGGATACACCCGGTTGGTTGCCGTGGGCGGGGACGGCACGTGGAGTCACGTGGCGGACCGTATCGTGTCCTCGGGGCGTCGCGACGTCTCCCTAGGTCTGCTTCCCTCGGGGACGGGGAACGACTTCGGCCGGAACCTGGGCCTCTCCTACTCGGATCCGGCGGGTGCGGTAGAGCGGCTGGTGAGAGGCCGGCCCACGCCGGTGGACGTCGGACGCATCCACACCCCGAGCCGGCCGGTCGCCGAGGCCCGCGAGCGGGCAACCGACGGTCTGCGCCCCCGGCACTTCCTGAACGTCGTGGGGGTGGGCTTCGACGTCGCGGTGGTGGAAGCCGCCGCATCCGCCCGGTTTCTCAAGGGTGAGGTGCTCTACAAGGTCACCGCTCTCCAACAGCTCTTCCGATACCAGGGCCTTCCCCTGGCATTGTCGGAGGGCGGCGCCGGGGGCGTCCGGAAGGACCACCTCATGCTCACCGTGACCAACGGTGTGTACTTCGGGGGAGGCTTCCCCATCACGCCCGGCGCCCGGATCGACGACGGCCTGCTCCACGCCTGCGTCATCGGAAACGCCTCGCCCCTCCGACGCCTGGCGCTGTTCACGCGTGCCGAGAAGGGACGCCACACGGGCCAACCCGAGGTGGAGTTCCGGGAGGGCCCCCGTTACACCCTCGCGTTCGACGGTCCGATTCGCTTCGAGGCCGACGGAGATCTGTTCGACACCGAGGCCGCGGAGCTCTCCCTGGAAGTCCTTCCAGGCGCGCTGAAGGTCATCCGAGACTGATCCCCGAAGAAAAGTCTTTGTAACGGCGCCCGGCCGGGTATACTTTGTATTACAAAGTCACCTTCACCCCAAAGCCCCCCGTCGGTAGATGAGTTCACCCATTCTTCGCATCGGCCCCAAGGATCCGCCCGTGGCCCTGCACGATCGGGCCATGGACAATCTCGCATACATCCGAGAGACCATGGAGCGGTCACGGGCGTTCACCGCCGTGTCGGGAGGGGCCATGGTGCTGATGGGAGCCCTGGCTCTGGTCGCGTGGGGCCTTTCCCGCGGGGCCGGCCCGGACCGCTGGGTAGCGACCTGGGTCGTGGCGGCCTTCGTGGCCATCGTCATCGGGACCACCGGTACGGTGCGGAAGGCCCACGCCACGGGTGAGCCCGTGTTCAGGGGAGCGGGCCGGAAGTTCGTCCTGGCGGTGCTTCCAGCGCTCATGGTGGGCGCCGCTCTGACCCTCCCGCTCCACCAGGCCGGAGAGATGGCGCTGCTCCCGAGCGTGTGGCTCCTCCTGTACGGGACCGCCATTACCAGTGGCGGTGCGTTCTCCGTCCGCACCATCCCCGTGATGGGGATCTGCTTTCTCGTCCTGGGGGGCATCGCCCTCCTCTCGCCGGTCACGTGGGGCAGTGCCTTCATGGCCGCAGGCTTCGGCGGACTGCACGTCATCTTCGGACTCATCATCGCCAGGAGGCACGGTGGCTGAGAAACCCCAACTCACCGACCCCGACGACCTGGCCCTCTACACCCGCCGTCGTTGGAGTGTCGAGGGAGTCGACCACGACGCGGGTCCCCTCGAGCTGGACCGGCTCATCCACGAGCGGGTGCGGCTCGGTATCGTCAGTGCGCTGGCGGTGAACGGAGCCCTGACCTTCAATGACCTGAAGGCCATCCTGGACCTGACGGACGGCAATCTGTCCGCCCACGCCCGGAAGCTCGAGGAGGCGGGGTACATCGAGTGCGACAAGTCCTTCCAGGGGAGGACTCCTCGCACCGAGTACAGCTTGTCGGCCCGCGGCCAACGGGAGCTCACCGAGTACCTGGAACACATGGAGGCTCTCATCCGAGCCACCCGAAAGGGAGAATCGGCATGATCCGGGGCAACGGGCTGCACGTGGCCATCATCATGGACGGGAACGGTCGCTGGGCCCGCGACCGAGGCCTGCCCCGGACGCGCGGCCACCGCGAGGGTGCGGCCGCCGTGCGGCGCGTCGTGGAGTCGGCACCGAAGCTGGGAATCGAGACGCTGACCCTGTACGCGTTCTCGGCCGACAACTGGAAGCGCCCGAGGCCAGAAGTGAACGCCCTGATGCGACTACTCCACCGGTACCTCCGCACCGAGACCGCGGAGCTGGTGGAGAAGGGGGTCCGCGTCCAATTGCTGGGCCGTCGAGACCGACTTCCTCCGCGCGTCCTGAGCGCCGCGGAAGCCGCAGAACACGCCACCCGGGACGGGGACCGACTGGAGCTCCGCCTGGCCATCGACTACTCGGCTCGAGATGCCCTGGTACGGGCCGCCGAGCTGCTCCGAGGCAGTCAGGATCCCATTTGTCCCGAGCGCTTCTCCCACGCCTTGTCGCAGGCCATGAACGCCCAGGGGGCCACCCGGGACGTGGATCTCCTGGTCCGTACCAGCGGCGAGGAGCGGCTGAGCGACTTCCTCCTCTGGGAGTGCGCGTACGCCGAGTTCGTGTTCACGCCCACGCTCTGGCCGGACTTCGGAGGCGATGACCTGAGACGCGCGGTGGAGATGTTCCACCACCGGGATCGGCGCTTTGGCGGCTTAGCCGCCCAGAAGGCGGCCGCAAGCTGAGCGCGCCCCGGCGCGGGGCCTTTTCCCGCCGCCGGGACTGTGCAGTCAGGGGGTCAGTCGACCTGCCACCAGGTGGAACTCGCGACAGCCGAGGGCGTCGGCGTCCGCTTCCTCGTGGCTGACCAGGACCACCGGCACCCCCTCCCGGTCCAGGTAGGCTCGGATCCGCCGAGCCAGCTCGTCCCGTAGCGGTCGATCCAGCGCGGAGAAAGGCTCGTCCATCAGGAGGAGTCTGGGTCGACTCAGCAGGGCGCGGGCGATGGCCACCCGTTGCCGCTCGCCCCCCGACAGGACCGCCGGACGACGGTCCAGCAGGTGCCGGGCCTGGACCAGCTCTGCCAGGCCTTCCAGGGCCTCCTCGCGCTGCGGGTCACCCGCACCGGTGGGACATCCATAGGCGAGGTTCTCCCGGACGGAGAGGTGGGGAAACAGCAGTGTGTCCTGGGGGACCCAGCCCACCCCTCGATCCCACGGCTCGACCCAGGCGCCCTCATCCGAGTCCATCCAGGTCTCACCTCCCACACTGACCCGCCCCCGGGCTTTGGCCTCGAGACCGGCCAGGATCCGAAGGAAGGTGGTCTTGCCCGCTCCGGAGGGACCCACCACGGCCACGGCTCCCGTGGCCGACTCCAACTCCACCGCCAAGTGCAGGAGCCCCAGGTCGATGGAAACGCGGGCCTGCAGGACGGGCCGCTGCTCAGACATCGGGGTTCCTCCGGACCAGGTGCCGCTGTCGCCGGGACAGGTACTCGAACCCGGCGAGGGCCAGGAGGGAGATGGCCACGCTCGCCCCGACGAGCCACCAGATGGCGGCACTCTCGCCTGGGGACTCGAGGAGCGTGTACACGGCCAGGGCGATGGTCCGCGTCTCACCCTCCACGTTGCCCGCCAACACCACTGTCGCCCCGAACTCCCCCAGCGCGCGGGCGAAGGCCAGGACCGCACCGGCGCCGATTCCCGGGAGCGCCAAGGGGAGGCTCACTCGCCAGAAGGTGCGGCGGGGTCGGGCACCCAGCGTCCAGGACATTTCCTCGAGCCGGGAATCCACGGCCTCGAAGGCGTTCCGCACCGTGATGACGAAGAGAGGGAATCCCACCACCGCCGCCGCGGTCACGGCAGCCAGGAAGCTGAAGGGCACCGTGACTCCGGCCGCCTCCAGGACCTGGCCGAGTGGGCTGCCCCGTCCGAGGAGGCTCAAGAGGAGGAATCCCGTGACCACCGGAGGGATGACGAGAGGCGCGAGCAGCAGGGCACTCACCAGCGTCTTTCCGGGAAACGGGCGCCGGGCCAGGAGCCATCCCAGCCCCACGGCCGGGATCATGGCCAGAACGGTGGCCACCAGTGCCACCTGGATGGAGATGAGGATGGCGGACCACACCGACACTCCCGCAGCGGCGTGGACCGGGAAGCCACCTGCGCTCGCACGCGACGCAAGGCCGGTGCGGGGCACGAACCCCGCCACCCGAAGGGCCGCCTGGCCCTCGACCCCCATTAGAAAGTCCAGGAACTCCGCAGCCAGGGAGGGCGAATCGCCCCGAATCACCGGAGCGCCCCAGATCTCCACGGGCGTGTGGAGAGAATCGGGGACCTCGGCAACGACCCGCACCCGAGGGTCTCCGAACGCGTCGGAGCGGTACACGAACCCCAGGGGTAGCTCTCCCCTGGCGACCCACTCCAGGACGGTACGCACGTTCCCGCCGGTGACGAGCGCTCCGCCGAGCTCAGCCGTCAGCCCCAGCGCCTGCAGCGACTCTCGGGCGTACCGCCCCGCGGGCACCTCCTCGCCGGCGATGCCGATGCGCAGCGACGGGTCCTGTCCCGACAGGAAGGTGGAGAGGTCCGGGATTCGGTCCCTCGGAGCCGACTCGACGCTCCCGATCGCAGCCGGCGCCACCAGCACCAGCTGGTTCCCGGCAAGCCGCAAGGCGCCGGACGCGTCGGCGACGCCCCGCGCCACCGCCCAGTCCATCCAGGCTCGGTCCGCGGTGAGGAGAACATCCGCCGGGGCCCCCTCGGCCACCTGTACCGAGATCCGCGACGACGCGTCCAGGTTCAGGACCAACGAGGCGCCGGTGGCTTCTTCCCAGGGCGTGCGCAGCTCTCCCAGGACGGGCCCGAGGGACGCAGCCGCCCACACCCGCAGCTCTTCCTGGAATTGTGTCCTGGAAGCTACGACGTCCGCCCCCGGCGCGAGGCCGAGGAGCAGGAGAAGGGAGAAGGTCTGGAACATGGATGATCATCCTCGTGAGGACGGCGGCAGGGGTCAACGGCGGAGGGGTTGCCCTTCCGCGGGTCACCCGACCCGAGCGCCGTGGATCGGCGCAGTCACCCGGATCGCGACCCGGGCGTGAGGAACCCGCGCGGCGCACGGGTGTTGGTTTCCGCCACGGGTCTGCGCCCCGATCGTCCGGAGCCGTGGGACCCGCTCCCCTGGAGGCCCGTCATGACACGACGTCACTCATGTCCCGTTGATGCCCGCAGTTATGAGCTGGACAGCTTCGGTCACGTCAACTACGCGGTCTACCTCAACTACTTCGAGTACGCCCGGTACCAGGCGTTCGCCGATGGAGGATTCTCGGCCGAGAGGCTGGCGGAACGAGGGGAGGCCGTACACGTCGTGCACGTGGAGGTCGATTACCGACACGAGCTTCGACTGGGGGAGGACGTCGTCATCGATTCCGAGTTGGTGGGAGTCCGCCGCACCAGCATGAACATCCGGCAGGTGGCGCGACATCCCGAGAATCCAGACCACGTCTACGCCGAGGGGCTGGTGGTCATCGTCTGGATCGGACCCGACGGCCGGCCCATGCGTGTCCCGAACGACGTTCTCGCCGCCCTGGGCGCCCCGGTGGCGTCTTGACATCGGCTCCCCGGTCCGGGGAACGTACCGCATGACGTTCGCTGTGGGTGTGGACGTGGTGGACCTCCAGGATCCGCGGACGCGGGACCGCTCGGGGGACGACCGCTTCCTGGAACGGGTCTTCACCGCCTCCGAGCGGGAGCGGATTCGCCTGTCCGACAATCCCGCCCTGGAAGTCTGGGTCCTATGGGCCGCAAAGGAGGCGGGCTTCAAGGTCGCTTCCAAGGTCCTGTCGCGCCCGCCGGTCTTCCAGCATGCGGCGTTCTCGGTCTCGGATCCCCCCGGGACCTCGGCCAGCAGGCTCACCTACGAGGGGGTGTCCGTGCATCTCGGCGTGGATCTCCACCCCCACCGGGTCATGGTATGGGCGTGGAACGGGCCATCGCCGGAGATCCTCGTGGCTCAGTGCCGGATCCAGGAGGCACTGGGAAGCCTCGCGTTGAGCGGTCGGTTGGAGGAATGGCAGGCGGATCGGTTCTCGCCGTTGGAGCTGGATGCGATCCACGGCCTGCCTTCAGCGCTGGTGCGACTCCTGGCGCGACGGGATGCGGCTCGCATGCTCCGTGTCGGAGAGAACCACCTGGCCATTACGTGTTCACCAGGGGTGACCGGCCAGCGTCCGCCCTACCTGGAGCTGGACGGAAAGCGCATCCCGGGCGTGGACGTCTCGCTCTCGCATGCCGGTGAGCAGCTGGCCTGGGCCGTCCGGATCGCAGACTCCGCGGAGGGTTGACTCCGGTTTCCAGATCCGGGACCGTTTGCCCATGGATGATCGACAGAGACTTCGAAAACTGCTCGTGGAGCGATCCGTCCGCCTGGGTGATTTCACTTTGGCCAGTGGCGCGCGGTCGTCGTACTACGTGGACGCCCGTCGCACGACGATGTCCGCGGAGGGCCAATACCTCACCGGACGTGTCTGCCTTGCGGCGCTCCAGGCCTCCGGTCTACAGCCGACCCACGTCGGGGGACTGACCATGGGGGCCGACCCCGTGAGCTATGCCATGGCTCGGGAGAGCTTCGCGCAGGGTGCTCCCATGGATGGCTTCTCCGTCCGGAAGACCGCGAAGGAGCACGGCACCGGCCAACGAGTGGAGGGTGGACTGCCCACCGACGCTCAGTGCCTGGTGGTGGAGGACTCCATGACCACTGGCGGCAGCGCGTTGAAGGCCATCGAGGCCCTTGAGGAGTACGGGGCCACGGTGGTGGGGGTTCTCACCCTGGTGGACCGGGAAGAGGGGGGGCGCGAGAAGCTGGAGGCGGCCGGTTACCCTCTGATCGCCGTGTATAGCGGGAAGGAGCTGTTGGAGGAGGCGGGAAGAGAGCGGGGCTGAAACCAGCCACCGCCGGACCTGAGGCGCGGCTTTCCCGGAGCCTCGTTTCCCCACGAAGAAGAGGGCCGGCCCCCAGGCGAACGGGGGCCGGCCCTCTTTGGTCTCGCC
>JBDHLC010000052.1:0-19739 GCA_039586075.1 Gemmatimonadota bacterium
AGGGTGCAGCCTCTGAACGCCGGCCCACCGTACACCGGGCGCTTCTTCGACGGCTTCGGGAACCGGATCACGGTCCACGCGGCCGCCAATCCACGGAACACCGGCCTGGAGCCGAGGATCATCCGGGACCGGGTCACCGGCTACGGCATCGTGACCTTCCTCCCTGGAGAGCAGCGCGTGGAGGTGGAGTGCTGGCCCCGGCACGTGGACCCCTCCCAGCCCGGGGCCGCCCAGTACGAGGGTTGGCCGCTGACGGTGGACGGGGGCGGCGGGGACGGGCGCGTGCCCACCGACTTCCGGCGGCGGGGACGGGCGCGTGCCCACCGACTTCCTCCCCCCGGTACGCGTGGTGGGAGTGGAAGACCCGGTGGTGGAGGTCGTGGATTCCGCGGGGGTTCTGCTGTACAGCCGGCGGGTCGTCGGGACCACCTACCGCCCACCCGTGTTCGGGCCTGGAACGCACCGCATCCGCGTGGGCGACCCCGAGTCCGGGATCTGGCTGGAGCGCACGGTCCGCGAGGGCGAGCGGGGCCTCGCCGCACTCGAGTTCGACTTCCGGGGCTGACTCCCGCCGGCTACCGAACCGAGAAGGAGAACATCATCCCGGAGTGGAGGTGCTCCGCGATGTGACAGTGGATCATCCACTCGCCCGGGTTCGACAGCTCCACCAGGACGTCCATGGTGGAGCCCACGGGCACGATGGCCGTGTCCTTCCAGACCAGGTTCTCCGTCTCCCTCCCGTCCATGGACAGCACCAGGAAGCGCTGGCCGTGGATGTGGATGGGGTGATTCATGGGGTGGAAGGAATCCGGGGTGTTGTGGATCCGCAGCTTGACGACGTCACCGACGTCGAACTCCCACTGGATGTCCCCGTTCTCGGCCCCCGTCTCCACATCCCTCAGGATCCACGTCACCTGCTCGGCGGTGGAGAGCCAGTTCATCATGGGCATCCCGTCGTTCCACTCCACGGGAGGGAAGTAGAGGGTGTCGGCTTCCATGCTGAGCACGATGGGCGGGGGCAGGCCCTCCACCCGCACCGTGGTGAGCAGCTCGTGGTCGGGCTCCCTTCCGAACCAGGGACGGAAGGCTTCGATGTCGCGTACCACGGCTTCATGGGTCCGGAGCGTCCCGAAGGCCGCCGACAGGTCCGGGCTGGCGGGCTCGTCGGAGACGGTCACCCTTGCCAGTGTGTCCACCTGGGGGATGAACTCACCCCGGAAATGGTCGATGGCCTGAACGGTATTCGCGATGGCCACCGTTCCGGACTCTGCGAAGCGCACGTCCACCACGTACCGCTCCGCCGGAGCGATGACCACGGAGTTGACCCACTCCTCCCGTTCGAATCGTCCGATGTCCGATGCGACCACCTTCACGTCGGCATTCCCGAAGGTGACGTTGAACGTCCGGGTGTTGGCCACATTGGTCAGGAAGAAACGGATCACCTCGCCGCGGCGTGCCGTAAGGCGGTAGTCGGTCTCTCCGTTCACCATCAGGACGTTCCCGAAGCGACCCATGAGGGCGTGGGTCGGGGAGCGGTCGCCGAAGGGGATGAGCCCCTGTTCGTCCATGAGGATATCGTCCAGCACGAAGACCTCCTCCCGGTGGGCCGGGCCGTAGTACTCCGGGTCCGGTGAGGTCACCAGGAGGTTCCCGAAGAGACCCAGGTCCTGCTGGACATCCTCCCGCACGTGGGGGTGGTACCAGAACATCCCGGCGTCCGGGACGTGCACCTGGTAGGTGAAGCTCTCGCCCTGCTGGATGGCGGCCTGCGTCACACCGGGCACGCCGTCGAAACGGTTCTCGATGCGGATGCCGTGCCAGTGGACGGTGGTGGGCATCTGGATCTGGTTGGTCACTTCCACCACCACCGTCGCGTCCTGGGGGGCCTGGATGAGAGGCCCCGGATACTGACCGTTGTACCCGTACATGACATGCTCGCGGCCGCCGATGGTGCGTCGCACCATGGACACGGCGACACGAAGCGTGTCCCCGTCCCCCAGGGGGACGACCTCGGAAGGCCGTGCCTCCGGGAAAATGGACGGGTCCATTCCCATTCCGGGAAGGAAGGCCCCCACCACCGGCACGGCCATCTCCAGCCCCGGGAGCATGGGCATGTTGGGATCCATGGGCGGCATCCTCCACCCCGCCTCCATGGTCATGCCGTGCATGGCGTGCCCCTCGTGCTGGGCCTCTACCGGCGCGGCCGCTCCGGAGACGAGCGCGAGCGCCACCAGCCACCTTCGAGCGGCGAGCGGTCCCGCCGCGCGGGCTCAGGGGTCGACGACCCCGCTGCCGGCCACCGCCTCGGGCGCGGATGCGCACCACCTCAGTTCCCGTAGCCGTAGGCCGCACAGTTCTCCTGCTGGAAGGCGCCGTGTCCGGCCATGGTGTGCATCATGCCGCTCCGGGACATTCCGCGCAGGGCGATGGTGCCCGTCCAGCGCTCCTGGGCCGGATCGTCCTCGGCTTCGTGCGAGACGACGACGATGTACTTGTTCCAGGCCACACGGCCCTCGGCGGTGAAGTCCTCTCCCAACACTCCCAGCCGCGCCACACGGTCCAGCTCCCGGGTCGCCACCCACGCCACCAGGACACCGTCCCGGGGGGGCTTCACCCGCTCCACGCGCACTCGGAGGTCATAGGAATAACTTCCGTCTCCCGCCAGCGAGACGCCGAACGGGGACGGGGCGAAGGTGACCTCCACCGTCCCGGAGGCGTAGCCCGATCCCGGGAGGTTCTTCGTGGTGACCAGGTCGAAGGAGTAGTAGTCGGCTGCCGGCGCCGAACAGAACGTCCACGCCGCGCCGAGGGCGAGTAGGAGGGTCACGGGTCTACTGGCTGATGGGACGTCGCGGCGGCGCGTCCCAGTCCTGGGCCGACGAGATGTTCGGGTATCCCCAGTCCTCGCCGTCCCACCCCTGGAAGCCGTCCATGCGGAACGTCCACAGTCCGGTGCTCATGTCGGAGATGAGAATGAGTCCGTCCTCGTTGCGCACGTCGACCCCGAACGCGCCGTTGAACTGCGAGTACCGGTCCGTGTTGGGAGGACCGATATAGGTGTCGTAGTACCCTACCGTGACCGGGTTCAGGGGATCCTGCAGGTTGAAGATCTGCAGCCCGTCCAGGTACCCCGAAACGAACACGTACGGCCAACGGACCTCGTGGTTGTGCACCAGGTGTCGCCAATCGGCCGTGAAGGCCGAGATGGGCGAGCGGATGTTCGAAACCTCGCCCAGCAGAGCTGGTTGGAGGTCGAAGATCCGAAGCGGCGCGTACTGATACTCCGTCTCGGCGATGACGTAGCGCCCGTCGGGAGACGGTGTGAAGGTGTGGCCGTAGCTGACCCCGCTGACCCCCGTGAGGGTGATGCGCAGCTCCGGGTTCGCCACGTCCGACACGTCGTAGATGTAGTAGCCCCCGGTCCCGCCCCCGTAGAAGCGGTCCTCGTCGGTGTCGGGGTGGTAGCCGACGTAGAAGTCGTGGTAGCCGCGGCTTCCCTCACCCGGGACCGGCACCATGCCCACGCGGGCATCGTCCAGGTCGCCGTCCACGATCATCCCCAGGTCGTAGATCAGGGCGCCGGGGGCGTTGGCCGTCGTGAACAGGTAGACCCGGCCATCCCCGTGCTTGTAGATGAAGATGTTGTGGAACCCCCCGGGCATCTCGGGCTCACGGATCCGCGCGACCTCCCGAACCGTGGACGGGTCCGGAAGACCCGTGACGTCCAGGATGACCGCGCCCAGGTCCGTGTCGGGTCCACCCTGGCCGAACTGGAGGGACTGCACCAGGTAGTAGCGGCCGTTCCACTTGAAGTGCTTCACGTCCATCCCGCCGGTCCGCTGGTGCAGGTCCTGGTCTTCGATCCGCCACTCGTACAGGAGCTCCGGCTTCTCCGGGTCGGCGATGGAGATGATGTCCGTTCCCTTGGGCCCGTCGGTCCCGTACACCATGCGGGCCACATAGGCGTAGGGCCGGTCCATCTCCTGCTCCACGTCCATGTCGGCCACCGACAGGCGGTGACCCAGCGGGAGGTGCCCCAGCACGTCGATGTTGTCGCTTCCCCGGTTCATGGGGGTCCACGGTACTTCCTGGGACCGGACGCCGGCGGGAAGCAGGGTGATGAAGGCCGCGAGCGCCAACACGATGGGCGCAGGCCGCCAGGCGGGAGGGGGAGCGGTCATGACGTACCTTCCGGGTTGAAGAAGGCACGAAGGTGCGGGGCACGACCCGCCCAGGGCAAGCGCGCCGGCTTCGCCCGCTCGGCGAAAACGAAGGGCTCCGGGCTGCCCCTGGTCCGCGGAACGGGGGTGCACGCATCTTTGCTCGTCCATCGACCCTTCCCGGCGACCCACCCCCGGAGGCCCCCATGCGCCCGGTATCGACTCTCTTGATCGCCGCCTTCCTGGCGGTTGTATCCGCTCCCTCTTCGGCGCAGGATCGCCCCATGACGTGGCTCGACATGCAGGTGATGGCTCGAGCCGGATCGTGGACCCCCAGCCCGGATGGCGCGTGGATGTTGTACACGGTGTCCACGCCCGACTGGAAGGAGGACCGGTCCCAGTCGGACCTCCATCTGGTCTCCCTGGCCGACGGGGTGACGTCCTCGCGTCGCCTGACGTTCACCGAGGAGCATGACGAGGAGCAGCCCGGGTGGGCCCCGGACGGGAGCTTCGTCGTCTTCGCGTCCGACCGGGACGCTGAGGACGGACGACGGGGAAATCAGCTGTACCTGATGAGGGTCGACGGGGGGGAGGCTCGCAGGATCACCGACAGTGCCCGCGGCGTGTCCGGATACGCCTTCTCGCCCGACGGGGCCTGGCTCGTGTACCGCGGCGGAGAGAGCGGGATGGAGCAGCTCTTCGCCATCGACGTGACGGTGCTCCGGGAGGCGCTGGCCACGGGTGGCGATGCCACCGCGGCCGAGGCTACGCAGCTCACCGACGAGCCGGCGGGAATCGACCAGTGGGAGTTCACCCCCGACGGGTCTTCCATCTACTTCCTCCGGCCCGACGCTTTCCAGGAGGATGAGAAGCGTCGCCGGGAAGCCGGTTTCACGGTGGACATCCGGAATGCGGAGACCCCGCTGAACAACCTTCACGTGCTCGACCTGTCCACCCGGGAGACACGCAAGCTCACCTCGGATCCCGACGTGAGCGTGGACCGGTTCGAGATCTCCCCCGACGGGGCATGGATCGGTTTCAGCGGAGGGTCCGCCGAGCGCTACGAGCGGAACATCACCGCCACCGGTCTCTACCGGGACCTCTTCCTCATGGAGGTGGCGAGCGGCCAGATCGAACGGCTTACCGAGAACTACGAAGTGAGTGAGAGCGGGCTCTCCTTCTCCCCCGACTCCCGCTGGATCGCCTTTTCGGCGCCGGACGACCTCACCCGGTACACGATGACGGAGAACCGGGTCTACCTCCGGGAGACCTCGGACCGGGGAGGGGACTTCAGAAAGCTGGGCGCCGACTTCGACAACTCCGCCTCGGTGGACTTCTGGTCCGAGGACGGCCGCACCATCTACTTCAACGCCGGGGTCAAGGTCACCACCCAGCTCCACGCCCTGGACACCCGGTCCGGACAGGTCCGGCAGGTCACCGGGGAGCGTGCGGCGCTGCGGGTGGACCGGGACGAGGACACGGGGGTGATTCTCATCGGCTACCAGGATCCGCAGACGCCGCCCACTGTGTTCACCGTGGCGTCCCTGGACCGGATAACGGACCGGGATCGTTGGACCCAACTGGTGGACGTGAACCCGCAGGTCCGCGAGATGGCACTGGGCCGCGAGGTGGAGGTGGAGTGGACCTCCTCCGACGGTCGGACGGTGGGCGGCGTTCTCGTCTACCCCGTGGGGTATCAGGAGGGAGAGCGGTACCCCCTCATCGTCGCCATCCACGGGGGACCAGCCTCGGCGGACGTCCTCCGCTTCAACGGCGGATATGGCGCTCAGGTCTACGCCGGAGCCGGGTACGCGGTGCTGAAGCCGAACTACCGGGGGTCGAGGAACTACGGGAACGCCCATCGCACCGACATCGTGGGGGACTACTTCACCATGGGGTACGAGGACATCATGACCGGCGTCGACCACCTGATCGACGAAGGCATCGTGGACCCGGACCGCATGGGGGTCCTGGGTTGGAGCGCCGGTGGGCACTGGTCCAACTGGATCCTTACCCAGACCGACCGTTTCAAGGCCATCTCCTCCGGCGCCGGGACCATGAACTGGATCAGCATGTACGCCCAGAGCGACGTGCAGCGGAATCGTCAGTTCTACATCGGGGACGACTTCCTGTACGAGAGCTTCGAGCCCTACTGGGACCAGTCTCCGCTCAAGTACATCGCCGACGCCAAGACCCCGACCATGATCCACGTGGTGGAGGGGGATCCCCGGGTGCCCAGCCCACAGTCGGTGGAGCTCCACATGGCGCTCAAGAAGCTGGGGGTGCCCACGGAACTGTTCATGTATCCCGGTCGGAGCCACGGCATCCCCGACGCGCGCAATCGCCTGGTGAAGTCGATGAGCGAGATGGCCTGGATGGACTACTACGTCCGCGGCATGGGCGAGAAGTTCGACTGGGAGATGGTACTGGAGACGCTGGAGGAGGGGGCGGCGGCGGTGGTTTCCGATGGGGCCGGGGGACGGTAGAGCGGAGTGATAAGGGGGACGGCGCCGCACCAAGCGCCGTCCCCCCAGGCCCCGCGCGGATCCATCGCCCCATGCGAAATGGGCCACGGTACGGTACCCTGTCCCTCCGCCGTCAGGACCGGAAAGGCCGGTCCCGCGAACTGTCCAGGAGGTTCATCATGGCGTCCGCCCTCCCCCGCAGCGCGTCTGCTTTCCTCGCCGCGCTCGTTCCCGCTCTCGTCCTCTCGGTCCTCGCCCCCGCCACGGTCACCGCCCAGCTGGAACGCGCGCAGCCCCGGCCGGAGGCGTCGGAGACTCGCCAGTACGACGGGCTCGCCGAGGGGCCGTATTCCAGCCTCCTGATCCGCAACGTGATGGTGCTGCCGGGCCACGGCGGCCCGGGCCAGGGACCCTTCGACATCACCGTCACCGGCAACGTCATCGAGACTGTCCGGTCGCACGACCCGGACCGGGTGGTGGAGGCCGACCGGGTGATCGAAGGGGGAGACGGGATCTACGTGATGCCCGGCCTGATGAACCTCCACCTGCACCTGCGGGAGGAGGAGCTGCCGCTGGACTACATCTTCTACATGCAGCTGGCCACCGGCGTGACCAGTGTGGGGCCGGCCGAGGAAGGCCGGGTCCGGGACATCCTGGAGGCGGTGCGGGACAATGAGATCCTGGCCCCCCGCCTGTTCCCCCTGTACGGCTGGGGCAGCTTCACCGACTACACGCCGGAACAGCTCCAGGACACCACGCTGGCTCCGGAGATCGCCCGCGAGATGATCGCCAACGGGGTCCGGCAGGTCTACATCAACAACCTCACCTGGAACCCGGACCTGTTCGGGGCCGCGGCCCGGGCCATCGAGGCCGCCGGCGGCGTCACGGCGGTGCACATCCAGCCCTCGAACACCTCGGTGGTGAACGCCATGGACGCGGGGCGTCTGGGCGTGAGCATGATCGTGCACCACTACGGGTATGCCGAGTCGGCCCTTCCGCGGGGGGTGCAGGACTTCCCCGCCAACTACCGCTACCAGGACGAGAATATCCGCTTCCGCGAGGCCGCCCGGGTCTGGCACGAGGTGGGCACCAACCCGGATAGCCGGCACTTCCTGCTGAACACGCTGGTGGACTCCCTGGTCCACTTCGGCGTGGTCATGCAGCCCAACCGGGCCACCTACGAGGCCAACCGCAACATCCTGGCCGCCCAGGGTTGGCCCTGGCACGAGAAGTACACCCACCAGGCGCTGTGGGAGTGGCACCTTCCCAACCCGGACAACCACGCCTCCTTCCAGTACGACTGGACGTCCATGGACGAGTTCTACTGGACCTACATGTACGACCTGTGGGCGAAGATGATCTTCGAGTTCAACAAGCGGGGCGGAACCGTCGTCTACGGGACGGACGACAACTACCAGTGGTCCACCGGGGGCTTCGGCAACATCCGGGAGCTTCAGCTGGTGCTGGAATCCGGGATGCACCCGCTGGAGGTGCTCAAGACGGCGCAGCTCAACAGCGCGAAGTTCATCATGGAGCCGAACCTGGGGATGGTGCAGCCCGGGTACGTGGCGGACCTGGTGGTGGTGGACGGCAATCCCGCGTGGGACTTCAAGACCCTGTACCCGTTCGGGACCATCCGGATGGATCCGGACACCCGGGAGATGTACCGGACCCGCGGGATCCTCCACACCATCAAGGACGGGATCGTCATCGAGAACGATCGCCTCATGGCGGAGGTGGAGCGGATCGTCGCCGAGTCCAAGCGGGGCGTGGGCCCGGATGTGGTCACCGAGCCCTTCGTGGCGGAGACGCGCCGACCCGCCGGCCAGGGCGGGGGTGGCAACCGCTAAGGAGGCCCCGGTCGTTCGGTCGGGGAGGCCAGGAGCGCCCTCAGGGGGCTATCCGCCTAGCGCCAGCTCGCTGTCGGGGTGGAAGGCGGCCCAGGCCCGCCAGAACGCCACGTAGGGCTCAGTCCGAGGTGTGAGGCGCTGGCCGGTCCCCGCCAAGGGGCCGGCCAGCGGCGTGCCGTCTACCGCCCAGGTCGTGCCCGTCAGATCGTCCACGAAGCCGCCGTTCCCCACGGAGAACGCCACCGACTGGGCGTTGAGCACCGGCTGGAAGGCCATGGCGGACGCACTCTGGGCATCCCAGAGCACCACGCCGGCTTCGCCCCCCACCTCGAACTCGAACACTGCGTGATCTCCCACCTCGGCCATGGCGAGGAAGGGGAAGGCGATCCCGCCACCTCGTCCGTCCGGCACGCCCAGGACCCGTTCCTTGGGCGGCCTTCGGGTGTCCTGGGCCATGGGCATGCCCAGGTAGTCGCCGTTGTCGGGGTCCTCGTAGTGGTCCCCATACGGGTTGAAGAAGTAGAGCGCCGGGTCGAACATGTCGTCGGTGAGCGCCAGGATCCGGGTGTCGGGATGGAGCTCCACCCACGCCTCCCACGTCATCTCGAAGACCGGCACCCGAACCAGGGCCTGCCCGGTGCGGGGGCCGCACCGTGCCTCTCCCAGCATCTGGGGCCAGAACGACTCCCGGTCGCCCGAGCGGTCGTAGAGGATGAGGTTGGCGTGATAGAGAAGCCCCGACACCCCGAACTCGGCGCCCTCAACCGAGAGACGTGCGAAGGCCAGCGCCGATCCGGTGAGAGGACAGTAGGTGACGGTGGCCTCCGGCAGGTTAACGATCTCGTGCCGCCACATGATGTTGTGGGGGATGGCCAGCCACTCGCCGGTGGGTGACCTGTAGCCGATCACCCGATCCGTGGGCTTGAAGTAGCTGGTCTCGTCCACACGCGGATCGGAGGGAAGGAAGAGGGGGTCGGTGAGCGCAGGGATCCCGTCCCGCCCGACCCCTCCGTCCGCCAGGAAACGCTTGTCCAGATTGCACACCAGGGGATCCTGCGCGACCCCTCCGGGCCCGGTGGTGGCCGCGCCCCCGCCGCAGCTCCCGACCGCCAGAGAGAGGGCCGCGATCCCGAGGAGGGGTGGGCGGCCCCTCACACGCCACCCCACGCCACGAGGTATCCGACGCTGAAGGCGGTCCCGGTGGGCAGGTTCCGTCCCGACAGAGGGATCTGGCTGCCCACCTCCAGCCGACTCCGCCCCATTTGCCATCCCACCGTGGGATTCAGCTGCAGGAGCCGACGGGCGCTTGCCGGCAAGGAGACCCCGTTCTGGACCGGGCCGATGCCGTCCAGCGCCTCCACAGCTAGTTCGACTCGGGCGGGTCCGAGGCGCGTGCCCAGGGCCAGATGCGCGAAGCGCTCATCACCCGGCTCCCGGCCGGTGGACGTGTCCAGCGTGCGCCATCGATACCCGCCCCACCCCACCAGGTAGGCGGTGCCGTCCAGGAGAGGGCTCCCGAACTCCAGCGCCGCTTCGTAGTCCATCTGGCCCTCGGTGAGGGGCAGGATCCTGGGATCCACCGGGAAGTCGGACCCGGGCGCCTTGATCCCGACACGGACCGAGACGGGGTACGCCGGCAGGCCGATGAGCTCGGTGCCGAGACGCAGCGCGATCCTGGGGTCTCCGATTCCGGTTCGTTCCCGGGTCTGCACTTCGTCCTCCACTCGGAGCCGGTGCACCGGAAGCTGGGCCCACATCTCCAGGCCCCGCACGAGGCCGATGGCACCCGTCACGTACAACGAACCGGTGCTTGCCGTGCCCGCCGGGAGCTGGTGCGTGTCGCCTCCGGCACCGAAGAACCGGTCGGACCGGACCCCCCGGGCCGCAACCTGGAACCACCCGGAGCCGGGTTCCAGGACCAGGATCGATCCCGACGCAGCGAGGCTGGGTGCCGCGTGGGGGGCGCTACACATGGCCTGGCCGACGCCGGCGGAGGGCTGGATGGCGAGCAGAGCCAGGGCACCGAAGAGACGTCGCACCGGGAAAGGCGGCGGCGGGGGTCGATGGAGGCCGGAATCGCGAGGCATGGAGACCTTCCAGTGGGAGGGGATCACTTCAGGGGAATCCACGAGGACGCCTCGGGGTTCCAGCCCCGCTGCCCCGACCCCGGCCGGGCCTGGCGGAATCTCGAGTGCCGAAGGAGATCCGGAATCCTTGCGTCCAACCAGACCGTGCATTATCAAGCAAGAATTCAAACTTGAACTATTAGCAGGAGCCGAATATGTCTGAGACGAAGCGCATCGCGGTGATCGGGGCCACGGGTGCCCAGGGCGGGGGGCTGGTGGAAGCCATCCTCGCCGATCCGGAGGGTGGGTTCTCCGTCCGGGCGGTGACCCGGAACCCGGAGTCGGAGAAGGCCCGGGCCCTGGCGGATCGCGGGGCCGAAGTGGTGAAGGCCGACCTCGACGACCCCGAGAGCCTGAAGGCCGCGTTCCAGGGGTGCTACGGCGCCTTCTGCATCACCAACTTCTGGGAGCACTTCTCGCCGGATAAGGAGATGGCTCAGGCGCGGAACATGGCCGAGGCCGCGAAGGCCGCGGGGGTGGAGCACGTGATCTGGTCGAGCCTGGAGGACACCCGCAAGTGGGTGCCGCTGGAGAGCGACCAGATGCCCACGCTGATGGAGCGCTACAAGGTCCCGCACTTCGACGCCAAGGGAGAGTCGGACCGCTTCTTCACCGAGGCGGGAGTCCCCACCACCATCCTCCTCACCACCTTCTACTGGGACAACTTCGTCCATTTCGGGGCCGAGCCGCAGCGGGGTGAGGACGGAAGCCTCACGCTGGTCCTCCCCATGGGCGACCGGCCCCTTCCCGGAATCGCCGTGGAGGACATCGGGGGGTGCGCCTATGGGATCTTCAAGGCGGGGGACGCCTGGATCGGAAAGACGGTGGGGATCGCCGGCGAGCACGTGACCGGAAGCGAGATGGCGGCGGGCCTTTCCGCTGCGCTCGGGGAACCGGTGACGTACTGGGCCGCGCCCTGGGACGCCTACCGGGCATTCGACTTCCCCGGAGCCGCGGACCTGGGGAACATGTTCCAGTTCTACCATGACTTCAACGACTACTTCACGGGCAGCCGGGACGTGGCGTTGGCGCGCTCCCTCAACCCGGGGCTCAAGGGATTCCGCGACTGGCTGGAGAAGTACGGCGACCGGGTTCCCAGGCACTGAGCCCAGATCCGGCAGGACCGTTCCGGAGGATTCATGTGGAGCCGGCCCCCGCCCAGGCGGGGCCGGCTTCCGCACGTTTACGACCGGATGGACCATTCTTGACAATCCGGTCGGCGGCGGACTAACGAGTCACACCCTTCGGGTGGGCCGGAGGGAAGGGTCGCGACGACGGAGGGGTGGAGCCATGCCGGAGGGTCCGAAGGGGATCCAGGGGAGCGCGGGGGACGTGGTCCTGCTGGTGGGCACGACGAAGGGGGCGTTCCTGTTCCGCAGCGAGCCCACCCGCGCCTCCTGGGTTATGGATGGTCCCCACTTCCCGGGCGAGGAGGTCTACGCCCTGTCGCTGGACCAGCGGGGTGGTCAGCGTGCCCTCTGGGCCGCTCCGGGGAATCCCTTCTTCGGGGCAACTCTGCGTCGCTCCGATGACCTGGGCGCTACCTGGTCCGGGAAGGGCGATCGACCCGTGAAGTTCCCCGAGGACTCGGGGCTTTCCATGAAGCGGATCTGGCAGATCCAGCCCGGTCGCGACTCGGAGCCCCGCCGCCTCTTCCTGGGCGTCGAGCCGTCCTGCCTGTTCGAGAGTCGGGACGGCGGTGCCTCGTGGGAACCCGTGGAGGGCTTCATGAACCACCCGCACCGCCCTCGGTGGGAGCCGGGCGCGGGGGGGCTCTGCCTCCACACCATCGTCCCCCACACGCGTGATCCGGAACGCATGCTGGTGGCGTTCTCCACGGGCGGGGTCTACGGAACCGACGACGGGGGTGCCAGCTGGAGCCCGCGCAACAAAGGGGTCCGCGCCGAATTCCTGCCGGACAAGTATCCGGAGTTCGGGCAGTGTGTGCACAAAGTGGTGAACCACCCGGACCAGCCGGAGCGCCTCTACCTCCAGAACCACTGGGGCCTGTATCGCAGCGACGACTGGGGCGCGACCTGGCGGGACATCGCGAACGGCGTTCCCTCGGACTTCGGATTCGCCATGACGGTCCACCCGCGAGATCCGGACACGGTCTACATCGTTCCCCTGGAGGCCGATGTCTTCCGCTGTACGCCCGAGGCGAAGCTCCGGGTCTACCGGACCCGGAACGGCGGGGAGTCCTGGGAGCCGCTCACCCGGGGCCTCCCCCAGGAAAACGCCTACGAGACGGTGCTTCGGGACGCGCTGTGCTCCGACCAGGCCGACGCGGCCGGCGTCTACTTCGGGACCCGCAGCGGGAAGGTGTACGCTTCCCGGGACGAGGGAGATTCCTGGTCACTGGTTCGCGACGGGCTGCCGCCGGTGGTGTGCGTCGACGCAGCGGTCTTGGTGTGAGGGCCCGGCCCGGGGTGGGTGAGGCACCCGAGTCGTGAGCGTGTCCGTCGTGCTCCCGGACCAGCTGCGGGGGCTCGTTCCCGGGGGGGGCGTCCTGGAGGTAGGGGGCGACGCGGGGACGGTTCGGGGAGCCCTGGAAGCCGTCCGCCGCCATCATCCGGCGGTCTACGACCGGATCGTCACCGAGCGCGGAGAAGTACGGCCCCACGTGAACGTCTTCGTGGGGCGGGACAACATCCGGTGGATGGAGGGGCTCGAGACCCGCGTCCAGGACGGGGCGGAGGTGGTGATCCTGCCGGCGGTGAGCGGCGGCTGAGCCGGAATCCGGGGGAATCGATCCCTGACGGGACCGCCGTCAGAGGGTCTTCCGGTATCGCACCGCGGTGAGGGCGGGCTCGGGAAGGGAGGGGTCCGGCTTGGAGCCGCCGTCCCAACGGAATCCGTGGGCCTCGTAGAAGCCACGGGCGAGCCGGTTCTTTTCCAGGACCCATAGGGTGACCTCCCGGAATCCCCGTTCCCGGGCGAGCCCCAGGGCGGCGTGGAGCAGGTCGGAGCCGAATCGAGCACGCCAGTGGGACGGATCGATGTACAGCGTGGGGATCTCTCCCACCCAGAGCGGGTCCGCGTCGTCGTCACGGGAGGGGCACAACGAGACGAACCCCACCACCTCGTCCTCCACCTCCCGAAGCAGCACGTCGATCTCTCGGTCGGTGATCCACTCGCGCCAGCGAGCCGCACGATCGGCCAGCTTCATGGTGTCGAGCACCGAGACCGGGATGATCTTGCGATACGCGGCGCGGATCGAGCGGTCGTGGAGCCTGGCGATGGCCTCGGCGTCGGGCACCCGGGCGATCCGGAAGAGAGAGCCTTCGGTTCCGGCTGGGGTCATGCCATGCAGGCGGGTGAAGGGTGCGAATGGGACACGCGGATTCTCTCGGGAGAAGGACCGTCCGGCAAGCTCACGGGATCGCTCCGGGGGGCCGGAGGGCCCCCTACCGGCCCACCAGTCGGTTCGAGGCCTGCCGGAGGCCGCCGCGCACCGCGGGGTCGTACGCTTGCCCACTCCGTACCCGGGCCGGCCTGCCATCCACGTAGAACTCGCCCGTTCCCACGTCTCCGTCGATGAGGACCAGGACGTTGTCTCGCCCTTCCTCCACGCTGGTCCGGGGCTCGATGCCGTTCGACCGGGCGAGATTGGTGTCCATGAAGGTGGCGGGGTGCAGGGCGTTCACCTGGATTCCCGTCCCCCGCAGCTCGTCCGCCAGGTCGAAGGTGTGCATCACCTGCGCCAGCTTGCTCTGACCGTACGCCCGCCAGCCGTCGTAGCCCTCCTCGAGCATGAGGTCGTCCAGGTCCAGCGGGGCGGCCGCGATGGAGGACACGTTCACGATGCGGGCCGGCCCACTCTCGAGCAGTCGGGGGAGAAGCAGGTCGGTGAGGAGGTAGTGGGCCAGGTAGTTCACCTGGAAGGTGAGCTCGTATCCATCCCGGCTCACCCGCCGCTCGCGGTCCGAGGCGAAGGCCACGCCGGCGTTGTTCACCAGCACGTCGAGCCGCTCGTAGTCCCGGAGCACCGCCGTGGCGAGCTCCCGGACCTCGTCCAGGGCGCCGAAGTCGGCGCGGTAGAAGCGAGCAGATCCCGGCGTGCTGGCATGGATCTCCTCCACCAACGCCATGCCCCGCTCCTGGCTTCGGCCGTGGACGATGACGTGGTCCCCGGCCTGTGCCAGCGCCAACGCCACCGAACGCCCGAGCCCGCTGGTGGATCCGGTGATGAGCACCACACGCTGGTGGGGCTCGGGGGGCGAGCCCGACTGGGCGGACGAAGAGAGGGGGGCGACCGCCGAGAGGAGGACACCCGTGGCCAGGGCTACGGCGGGACGAAAGGGCATGGAGATCGGACGGCGGGTTGGAGGATCTGGCCGAAATGAAGGACACTGCCGGGGTGCACGCAAGCCGAATCGGGCACGCCAACAGGCCACCGCGGCCCTGGAGCCGCCCAGCGGGTTCCCATCGGCCTGCGGCGGATGAGGGAGCCACTGGCCGGGGAAGGTGGGGAGAAGCCCGATACCGCCGTCCCCACCTGCCTTCTACATTGCGGCGCCCTGTTTACCTGAATCGAACGATCGACGCCTGAATCATGAGCAAGTCTCCCCCCATCATCTATACCTGGACCGACGAAGCCCCGGCCCTCGCCACCCACGCCTTCCTTCCGGTGATTCGCGCGTTCGCCGCCGCCGCCGGCGTCCCGGTGGAGACCCGTGACATCTCACTCGCGGGGCGGATCCTCGCGGTCTTCCCCGACGCGCTGGACGCGGACCAGCGGGTGAGTGATGACCTGGCGGAGCTGGGTCGAATGGTGGAGACCTCGGAGGCCAACATCATCAAGCTCCCCAACATCAGCGCCTCCATCCCCCAGATGAAGGCGTGCATCGCCGAGCTCCAGGCCCAGGGGTATGCGCTACCGGACTACCCGGCGGAGCCGGCCACCGAAGAGGAGCGGGCCATCAAGGCGCGCTACGACTCGGTGAAGGGGAGTGCAGTGAACCCGGTGCTTCGCCAGGGGAACTCGGACCGCCGGGCGCCCCGGTCGGTGAAGGACTTCGCCCGGAAGCATCCGCCTCGCATGCGTGCTTGGCCGGAGGATTCGCGGACCCACGTGTCCACCATGATTGCGGGGGATTTCCGGAGCAACGAGCAGTCGGTGACGATTCCCGCCGCCACCACCGCACGCATCGAGCACGAGGCGGAGGATGGTACGGTGACCCCGCTGAAGGCGGAGCTGCCCCTGCTGGAGGGCGAGGTGCTGGATGCCACGCACATGAGCCGGGCCGCGCTGGTGGAGTTTCTCGGACGCCAGGTGGCGGACGCCCGGGAGAGGGACGTGCTGTTCTCCCTCCACATGAAGGCCACGATGATGAAGGTGTCGGACCCCATCATCTTCGGTCATGCGGTGCGGGTGTTCTTCCGGCAGGTGTTCGAGAAGCACGCGGATACGCTGGAAGCCCTGGGGGTGGATCCCAACAATGGATTCGGGGATCTGCTGTCCAAGATCGGAAGCCTGCCTGAGGTGGAGCGTGCCGCCATCGAGGAGGACATCGCCGCGGCCTACGAGAGCGGCCCGGCCCTTGCCATGGTGAATTCGGACAAGGGGATCACGAACCTGCACGTCCCCAGCGACATCATCATCGACGCATCCATGCCGCCCATGATCCGCGATTCGGGCCGGATGTGGAACGCGGATGGAGAGCTGCAGGACTGCAAGGCGGTCATTCCGGATTCCAGCTACGCCGGGATCTACGACGCCGTGGTGAGGGACTGCCAGGCCCATGGACAGCTCAATCCGTCCACCATGGGTAGCGTGCCCAACGTGGGGCTCATGGCCCAGAAGGCGGAGGAGTACGGATCCCACGACAAGACCTTCGAGATCCCATCGGACGGAACGGTCCGCATCGTGGACGGCCAGGGACGGACGCTTCTCCAGGACCGTGTGGAGGCCGGCGACATCTGGAGGGCGTGCCAGACCAAGGACATCGCGGTTCGGGACTGGGTGAAGCTCGCGGTCACGCGCGCTCGGGCCACGGGGGCACCGGCGGTCTTCTGGCTGGACGAGGATCGGGCCCACGACGCCGAGCTCATCCGAAAGGTGCGCACCTACCTCGAGGACCACGACACGGAGGGGCTCCGGATCGAGATCATGGCTCCCGTGGACGCCATGACCTTCTCCCTGGAGCGCGTCCGGCGGGGTGAGGACACCATCTCCGTGACCGGAAACGTCCTGCGGGACTACCTCACCGACCTGTTCCCGATTCTAGAGATCGGCACCAGCGCCCGGATGCTCTCCATCGTCCCGCTCCTGAACGGGGGTGGGCTGTTCGAGACCGGCGCCGGTGGATCGGCGCCCAAGCACGTCCAGCAGTTCGAGGAGGAAGGTCACCTCCGCTGGGACTCGCTGGGGGAGTACATGGCGCTGGGCGCCTCGCTGCAGCACCTCGGTGAGCAATTCGACAACGAGCAGGCCCGTGTGCTCGGCGACGCCCTGGACGCCGCCACCGCGGCCTACCTGGAGAATGGGCGCTCCCCGTCGAGGAAGGTGCACGAGCTCGACAACCGGGGAAGCACCTTCTATCTGACGCTCTACTGGGCCCGAGCCCTGGCGTCACAGGGGGACAACCCGGCGCTGGCCGACCGCTTCCGGTCCATCGCGGACGCCCTGGAGGAGAACGAGGACGCGATCCTGTCCGAGTTGAACGGCGCGCAGGGTGCGTCCCAGGAGCTGGGCGGATACTACCGGCCGGATCCGGCCAGGACCGGCGCCGCCATGCGCCCGAGCGTCACGCTGAACGGAATCCTCGACCGCATCTGAACGGGGACGCGGCGGGGAGAACCGATCCTCCCCGCCGCGCGGCTTTAGTCTTTCGAGTGACGGGGTGGCCCCCGTCCGGCCTTTCCGTCAGGCGGGTGCGGCCATGGGCTCGTCTTGCCAGCCGTACCCGTACACAACCCCCAGGACGGCCCCGTAGACCAGGTGCCCCACCAGACTCCCCGTCGCCATGGAGACGGACCCGGAGAAGAGGGGCATTCCCATGACAGGCATCACCACGATCTGAGCCGCCAGAAACGGTGCGATCCCCCATAGGGCGCCACGAACTGCGGGGCCTCCGGGCAATGACGGTCCGACGGTGGCATACATCGCCGCCAGGGTCACGCCGATACCGAAGTGGGCGATCCACCCCAACGCCAGGTTCCCACCCATGGCCCCGGCCAGCATCACCGCCGGGTTCATGGGTGGCAGACCCATGAGGGGAGCGGCGTAGACCCCAACGATGGTCATAGCGGCGGTTCCCAACAGACCAGCCACGATCACTCTTGATGTGTCGATCTTCATCCCATTCTCTCCCGTCCCGAGGTTCGTCGCGAGACCATCCGATCCACCATCGGAACCGGTCCAGCCTCGTAACCCGTGTTCCCTGTCCCAATCGACGGGTCGCTCCAGAGGTTCCCGAGGGAGAGGGTGGGACCACCGCTGGTCTAGTGGCGTGGTTGCTTCCATGACCCTTCCGGCACCCCCGCGGCGGTGCGTGCCCACATGCCACCTGGAAGCCGCTCAGGCGGGTCTATTCGCTCCGGAGCGCCTCCACTGGGTCGACCCGCGCGGCCCTGCGTGCCGGGAGGTACGCGGCGAGCCCCGCCACGGCCCCCAGAAGGAGCGGCGCGCTCAGGAGGGCCAGGGGGTCCAGCGTCGCCACGCCGATGAGGAAGCCTTCCACCAGGAACCCGGCGCTCAACGCCGCCACCAGCCCCAGCACCGCGCCCACGGCCACGAGCCCCAGGCCGCTGCGGACCACCAGCGCCACCACACGCCCACGCTCGGCCCCCAGGGCGAGTCGGATCCCCATCTCGCGGGTGCGGCGGGATACGGAGTAGCTCACCATGCCGTAGAGCCCCACACAGGCCATGCTCACCGCCAGGGCTCCCACAAGGACCAGGAGCAGAGCGCCCATGCGGGGTAAGAAATAGATGTACGCAAGGTGGTCGTCCATGGTCTCGGTCCCGGAGACGAAGACCTGAGGCTCCAGGCGGGTCGCCAGCGCCCCCAGCGCACGTGCCGCCTCCGCCGAGGGACCGTTCACCCGGGCCACCAGGTGGTAGGTGCCGAAGCCGGAGCCCTGCGCCGAGGCCATGTACATGTGGGGCGCGGCGCTTCCGTCAGGCTCCAGATCTTGGAGTCCTCGGCCACGCCCACCACCAGGTACCCGTTCACCGGGTCGTTCGAGCGGAAGAGGGTCCGGCCCACGGCGCTCTCCCCGGGCCAGTACCGTTCCGCCATCGCCCGGGTCACCACCACGACTCGCTGGCCGTCTGCGCGATCCGAATCCTGGATCCCGCGTCCCTCCATCACGTCGATTCCCATGGTCTCCAGGTACCCGTCGGTGACGTACGCGAACTCCAGCAGGTGCGCGTCCCGGTCCGGGGGAGGCTCCACTCCGGGGATGTCGAATCCGGTGTTGGTGACCCCGAGGTCCAGGGGGAGCCGCGTGGTGATGCCCGCTACGACGACTCCGGGCTGGCTCCGAACCTCCTGGAGCAATTCCTCCGCGAAGCGCGAGCGCTCCTCGGGCGTGAGGTCGGAGGCCCCCGCCTCAACGGTCACGACGGCGGCGGATCCGGTGTCGAAGCCGACGTCCAGCCGGGTCGCGTGTTGTAGACTCCGAAGAAAGAGCGCGGCCACCACCAGCAGCACGGTGGACAGGGCCATCTGGCCCGCCACCAGGACCCCCCGGACGCCCCGTTTCTTTCGGCCACCGGTCCCCGCCTCGTCCCGAAGGGTGGCGGCTACGGGTGTGCGTGTGGCGTCCAGCGCCGGCGTCAGTCCGAAGAGCACCGCGGCCGCCACCGTCGCGCCGCCGGTGAAGAGGAGGAGCCGGCCGTTGAGCCCCGCCTCCAGCTGTATCGGGAGGTCCAGCGGAAGCTCCAGCCGGAGAAGGCTTCCCAGGACCACCTGACCCGACAGAAGGCCCAGGGCTCCACCCACCGCGGCAAGGACCAGCGATTCCACCAGGAGCTGCCGCACCAGGTCGCCCCGATTTGCCCCCATGGCCACCCGGACCGCCATCTCCTTTCGGCGCTCGGTGGCCCGGCTCAACAGGAAACCCGCCAGGTTCACGCAGGCCACCAGGAGCACCAGGCCCACCGCCACGAAGAGCAGCACCGTCACGGCCA
>JBDHLC010000092.1:0-4400 GCA_039586075.1 Gemmatimonadota bacterium
CCTCCACCGTCTCCGGGAGCTCCGAAGTGGAGGCTCCCGGCAGCGAGATCCGGACGCCGACCCCTGCTGCCCCACCGTCGTCGGCCACCAACCGGCCGCGCAGAAGGGGTTCGGACATGGTGACCGAGCGGGCGCGCTCCACCGCGTCCGGCGTGATGGCGCCAGGGCCCACCAGGTCCTCAACGATCAGCTCGTCGCCGTCGGCCCACGTGTGCTGGAAGTTGGTGAGCGCGTCGACGCGGGTGGAATGGGGGATCTGCCACGCGTCCTCGGTCAGGCCGCGTACCGCCTCCAGGGTCCGCTCCGTGAAGACGTCCCCGGACTTCGGGCGGATCACGAAGAGGACGTTGTCGTTGCGGGAGTAGATGTCCTCCAGCTCCTCGTAGGCCAGCAGGTCCGGATTATCCTCCGAAAAGAAGACCCGGTAGTCGGTGGAGAGGCGGAGGTGCCGGGCGCCCATGCCCGCCAGCGCCGTCAGCACCACGGCGGCCAGGAGGACGGCCCGCCGGTGTCGGATGATCCATCGAGCCGTGCGCGCCACGCGCCCCGGGCCGGATGGGGTTGGGTCGTGTGTCATGGGACCTCCCTGTCGTGGGTGTGGTTTGGTCGTCAGCATTCTGTACTGTTCGGTACATAATGGCGCAAAAAAAACGGATGTCCGCTCACGCCGGCTCCGACGTCATCTGAAAGAGGAGGCCCGCCGCCGAGAGCACCTGGTCGTCGGGAACTCCGGCCTCGATAAGGACGTGCGATCCCCAGGCGACGGCCATCATGAGGAGGGCGGCCTGCGACGGATCGATGTGATCCGGGAGGATGCCATCCCGCTGCGCGACGCGCATGTGGTCGGTGAGAATCTCCTTCATCCGAGCGATCCCCTTCCGGATGGCCCGGGTGACTTCCGGGTCCTCGCCCCGGTGTTCCTTGGCCACGTGCACGAAGTAGCACCCGTGGGCGCCGTGCTCGCTGGCCACGCTATCCAGGTAGCTGGACAGGAGCGCCTGCAGCGCATCCGCACCCGGCTTCCGCTCGAACAGCGGGCGGTAGGGGCCTCCCTCCTCCAGGACGGACAGGTAGCGGTCCAGGGTGCGGAGGTACGTCTCCCGCTTGCTGCCGAAGGTGTTGTAGAAACTCCCGCGCCCGATCCCCATGGCCTCCATGAGGTCGTCGGTGGACGTAGCCTGATAGCCCTTTCGCCAGAAGACGTCCATTGCCCGCTCCACCGCGAGGTCTTCGTCGAATTCTCTCGGTCTACCCATGCCGCAAGAGTACTCGTTCTGTACAGGAGTGTCAAGAACTTCTCTGAAGCGGCTACGAAGATCGGGTTGTCCACGTCGCGGGGCTCCCTCTCCGGCCATGTCTCATTCTCGGTGAGGCAGGCAGCCGAGGCGCCGCGCTCCCGATCCGGCTCGACGCGCGGGGGAGGTGAGGGCCGGACGGCCCCGCCCCCAGCCGAGTGCGGCACGGGGTGATGGGTCCGCATCTCCGCCTTGTCCCACACCCTTGCGGCACGGACCCCCGAATCCGGATCTTCCGCCACTCTCCGACCCTCCCTCCCCGGCCCATGACCGATCTCCCCTCCCGCCTCAACGCCGCCCTTTCGGACCGCTACCGCATCGAGCGGGAGCTGGGCCAGGGCGGGATGGCGACGGTGTACCTCGCGGAGGATCTCCGCCACGCACGCCAGGTCGCCATCAAGGTGCTGAAGCCGGAGCTGGCGGCCGTGGTGGGCGGGGAGCGCTTCCTGGCCGAGATCCGAACCACCGCCAACCTGCAGCATCCCCACATCCTCCCCCTCTTCGACAGTGGGGAGGCCGACGGCTTCCTCTTCTACGTCATGCCGTACCTGAAGGGCGAGTCGCTCCGGGCGCGGTTGGATCGGGAGAAACAGCTCCCCGTGGAAGAGGCGGTGGGGATCGCGGTGAAGGTGGCGGGAGCCCTCCAGGCGGCGCACGACCGGGGAATCGTCCACCGGGACATCAAGCCGGCCAACATCCTCCTTGGAGAGCGGGGGGAGCCGTTGGTGGCGGACTTCGGGATCGCGCTCGCCGTGCAGGAGGCGGGAGGCGGGCGCCTCACGGAGACGGGGCTGAGCCTGGGAACGCCGCACTACATGAGTCCGGAGCAGGCCACCGGCGATGGGCAGGTAGGCCTCCGTTCCGACCTGTACGCCCTGGGGTGCGTGCTCCACGAGATGCTGGCTGGAGAGCCGCCCTTCACGGGCGCGTCGGCCCAGGCGGTTCTCGGCCGGATCCTCACGGAGGACCCCCGGGATCTGAGCGCGGTGCGGCGGAGCGTGCCGCCCCACGTGGCGGCTACGGTGGCCCGGGCCCTGGAGAAGCTCCCGGCGGACCGCTTCCCCAGCGCCGAGGCGTTGGTTCGGGCGCTGCAGGATCCGGGTTTTCATCACAGGGTGCCGACAGGCGAGATCAGGGGTGCGGGTGGTTCCGGCACATCGATCGGAGCAGCGCCCCGAACTGGCGGGGCGCGGGCCCGCACGAGCTTTGCCGTGACCGTTGGAGGCGTCGCCCTGGCCGGGCTCGTGGTCGGGGGCGTCCTGGGCCGGGTCCTGTCCAATGCGCCGGAGCCGGAGCGCAGCTTCCAGACCGCGATGGCGCTGCCGCAAGAGCAGGCCATCATCGACCCACCCTTCGGATCCTCCATCGCCCTCTCCGACGACGGCGAGACGCTGCTCTACGCGGGCACCGACGATGGATCGGGTCTGTGGCAGTTCTGGATCCGCCGTGCGGGGGATCTTCGAGCGACCCCCGTGCCCGGAACCTCCGGTGCGTTCACGCCGACGTTGTCCCCGTCTGGCGACGCCGTCGCCTTCGTCGCACAGTCCGGAGATCTCGTGGTCCTAGGACTGTCGTCCGGGGCCCGCCAGGTGCTGGCGGAAGCGGCCAACTTCGTCGCGGACTGGGCCGAGGACGGCTACATCTACTTCACCGACAACGTCCCCAACTTCTTCCGCGTTCGCGCCGAAGGCGGCGAACCGGAGCCGCTGCCCGGTCTCACCCCGTCCCTGACGCTCCGCTGGACCTTCGGTGAAGCTTTGCCCGGGGGCACGCACGGGGTCTGGACCCGACTTCCCGCGTCCTTCGACCTCGAGGGGGCCACGATCGCGGTGGTGGACTTCGAGACCGGTGCGTTCACCGAGCTGGCCCGGGGTGGCACACCCCGCTACCTGAGGTCGGGGCACCTTGCGTGGACGACTCCGGACGGGGTTCTCCAGGCGGCCCCCTTCGACGCCGGTTCCGGAGAGCTCACGGGGACGCCGGTCCCGCTGGTGGATCGGATCCTGATCGGCGCCACCGGGGCGGCCTTCGTCTCCTTCTCCCAGAACGGCGACCTGGTCTACCGGACCGGCAGCACCTTGGCCGGCGTCATGCAGCCGGCCTGGGTCGATGCGGGGGGGGCAACCACCCCGGTAGATCCCGAGTGGCGGGTGCTCCCGGCGGCCGCCGGCAACTGGAGCGGCCTGGCGGTTTCGCCCGGAGGCGACCGAATCGTGACCACCGACGGGACAGGGGGCGGCTCCCAGCTCTGGGTCAAGGATACGGGCTCCGACGCGCCACCCACACGCATCACCTTCGACGGCGACTTCAACGTCCGGCCGCGCTGGTCGCCCACCGGTGACACGATCTTCTACATCTCGGCTCCGTCGGGGATCAATCCCGGGGGGGGTGCCGTTGAGCCCACCGGGGTGTGGGCCAAGGCGGCCGACGGAAGTGGCGCAGCCCGGGAAGTCCTCTCGATGGAGGTGGAGATCGAGGAGGCCGTCGTGACCCCGGATGGCCAGTGGCTGGTCTACCGGCAGGGGGGGACGACAGAGGGCCGCGACATCCATGCCGTCCGACTCGACGGCAGTGGTGATGCCATTCCCGTCGCCGCATCGGGCGCCGATGAGAAGTCGCCCCAGCTGTCGGCGGACGGTCGCTGGATCGCCTACGTCTCGGACGTGACGGGGACGTACGAGGTCTTCGTGCGCCCCTTTCCCGACGCGTCCGAAGGCGTCTGGCAGATCTCCCAGGGCGGCGGCGTGAGCCCCGTGTGGAATCGGGAGGGGAACACTCTGCACTACCTCGGCACCCAAGGGGGGCTTTCCCTCCTCTCGGCTCGCCTGGCGGTGGATGGCGACGCCGTCCGCGTGGCCGCCCGGGACAGCGTCTTTCCCATCACCTCGCAGTACGTCGATCCGAACTACCTCTCCTTCGACACGGGTCCCGACGACACCTTCGTCTTCTACTCCTTCGGGCAGGAGGAGGAGGGGGAGTTGGTCTGGCACCGGAACTGGCTCGCGTCCTGGCGCGCCCGGGCCGGGGAGTTGCGGTAGTCATGAGCGAGGAGATGATGGATCGCCTCAACGCCGCCCTGGAGGGCCGCTACCGCATCGAGCGCGA
>JBDHLC010000053.1:0-17923 GCA_039586075.1 Gemmatimonadota bacterium
CTCGTTCCGGCGGAGGCCATGCGGTTCTATGAATGAGGAGGCTGTGGTGTCGGATCCCGTGATCCGGGCGGAGGGAGTGACGAAGGTCTACCGGCAGGGCGAGCTCGAGGTGCATGCGCTGCGCGGCGTGGACGTACAGGTGGGGGCGGGGGAGTTCAGTGCGCTGGCGGGTCCTTCGGGGTGCGGAAAGACCACCCTGCTGAACCTCATCGGAGCTCTGGACGCACCTACGTCCGGCCAGCTCGAAGTAGCGGGTAGGGACGTGACCCGTCTCGCCCGGGGGGAAGCCGCCGAGTTCCGACTGGACCACGTGGGATTCGTGTTCCAGGCGTTCAACCTGGTGCCGGTGCTGACGGCCTTCGAGAACGCCGAGTTCACCCTCCTGCTGCGGGGAGCTTCTCCCGCCGAGAGGAGAGGGATCGTGGAGCCGCTCCTGCGGCGGGTGGGACTCGAGGGAATGTTCGACCGGAAGCCCCACGAGCTGTCCGGAGGCCAGCAGCAGCGGGTCGCCGTAGTCCGGGCGCTGGCCACGTCGCCCAGCATCGTGCTGGCGGACGAGCCCTGGATCTCATGCTCGAGCTGAACCAGGAGCTGGGCACGACCTTCCTCTTCGCCACGCACGACGAGCTGGTGCTGGACCGGGCGCGTCGAGTGGTGAAGATGCTGGATGGGAGGGTGGACGCGGACGTCTGGGACTGACCCCGTGTCTGGACGCCTGACTCGCACGGGGACGGTCTGCCTGATGGCCTGCATCGCCGTGTGCGGGCGCCCCTCGCGTTCCGCAGGCCAGCTCAGGCTCGTGGACCGTCCCGGCGGGAGCCTGGATCTCACCGGGTACGTGCAGACCCTGTCGGGCGCCCTCCGACCACCCGACGTGTTGTCCAGCGAATGGTCCGGCCTCCACGGAGCGGTGGCGCGGCTCGCGTGGACCGCGCGGTTCTTGGACCGACTGGTGGTGGAGGTCCACGACCGCCTGCTGATGCAGGTCGGTTCCGCGGTCGACATCGGAGTGGCCGGGGTGGGCGTGAGCGTGGTCCCCGAGCGTAGCGTCGATCTCCGCACGACGCTCCTGGAGGGAAGGGATCTCCTCCTGTGGCACGACCTGGATCGTCTTTCCGCCACCGTCTACACGCCGTGGGCGGACGTGACGGTGGGCCGGCAGGCCATTACGTGGGGCAGCGGTCTTCTATTCCCGGTGGCCGACCTCTGGGGACGCTTCAGTCCCTTCGAGCTGGACACGCAGCAGAAGCCCGGTGTCGACGCGGTGCGGGCTCTCGCCTACCCGGGGGAGGGGATGGAGCTGGACGTGGTGGTGGCGGACGCGGGCCGTGGGGAGGGGCTGTCCGCGGCAGGCCATCTCACTCTTTCCCGAGGCTGGGGGGACCTCAGGGGTGGGGCAGGGAAGTTCTGGAACGAGGCTATGGTTCTCGCGGGGGTTACCCGGGTCCTGGAGACGACCAACCTTCGCCTGGAGGGTGCGTTCCCTTGGCACCTGGACGAGGAACGGTGGATGGACCCCCGCGTGACGGTGGGCGTCGATCGGATCGGGGTGCGGTGGTCCTGGAGCGGGGAGGTCCACCTCAATGGCCTGGGAGCCGGTGATCCACAGGAGTACGGCACCATCCTGGCCAGCGAGTTCCTGGCTCGGGGAGAGAGCTACCTGGTGGGTCGCTGGTACGCCGGAGGGAGCGTGGCGTGGACCCCGGACGAGGAGGGGCGGGTCCGGCTCGCCCTCTCCCTGCAGCGGAACCTGGAAGACGTGAGCACGGCCCTCTTCCCCGCCATGTCCTACGACCTCGGGCAGGCCGGGCGGGTCACCCTGGGCGGGCTGGTCACGTTCGGGGCGGAACCGGAGCTGGTGACCCTGGCGGGCTCCCCGCTGCCCGTTCTGCGGTTCCTCAGTGAGTTCGGAAGCTACGGGCAGTTCGGGTACCTTCAGCTGGCGCTGTACTTCTGATTCCGCTGCCCGTCCTGGGTCGGCCCCCGGGCTCACCGGCGGCCTTCGGTTCGCGACATTCAGGTCGCCGGGTCTCGGAGCCGAGCCCGAAGCCGGTCCACCGTGTCGCGGGCCCAGTCGCCCTCGGGACCCTCGCCCCATCGGTCGGCATAGCGCGCCACCAGCGGCGCCGCATTCAACGGGTCACCCCTCTCGGCGCGCAGCCGAACGATCTGCTGGATTAACGCGAACTCTTCCCGGCGGCGCCCGCGGACGGCGCGGAGCCCCTCCTCCAGGGTTCGGAGGCCGCCTTCCGGCTCGCCCAGGGGACCGGCGAGGAGACGGGCCAGCGTGGTCCATCCGCGGGCATCCCTCGGGTACTGCTCCACGAGCTCCACGAGGGCGGATCGGGCCGCCTCGTGCTCTCCGCGAGCCAATCGTGCCTCGATGTGCGAGAAGGGGGCCTGCGTGGAGCCGGTACGCCCCAACGGCGAGACCAGGGCGTGGATCGCCCGGGTACCTCCTTCGTCCAGGAACCACGCGAGGCCAAGCGCCGCCCCGCCGCCCAGGACCAAGGCGGACCCCACCGCGGGAGGCCAGTCGAGCCCCATCCCGCGGGTGACCACCAGGCCTCCGCCTCCCACCACGAGGGCGTCCCACAGGAAGGCGGCGAGTCGACCCCTGCCCCAACGGGTCTCGGCCCCCTGGAGAAGAGCGGGATAGAGGCGGGTGTAGAGGTAGGCGCCCACTCCGAAAAGACCGGCACCCGCGAGCATGGCCCCGGCGCCGCCCACGGCCTTGCCCCAGAGCGCTCCGGCGAAGAGCGCCACCGGGGCCAGCAGGCCGAAACGCCGTCGTCGGTAGCGTCGGAACGCCGGGGCTTCCTCCCAGAGGGAGCGGCGAAGTAGATGGGGGAGCCGGGGAACCATCCCCCAACTTGCCACTCGCCGGCTCACTGCAGCCAGCCTGCGTGCGCGGACCGGGGGATTGGGTGGCGCTTGTACCGCCGCCGGCTGGAGGTCAGCTTGAGCGAGATCGAGCCCTCCCGTGCCACCGCGACTCGAACCCCCGGGACGACCATGTTCGTCGGCTTCACCCTGCTCACCGTGTCCCTGGCAGTGCTCCCGCAGGATACGCTGCCCCTCCCCCACGCCTACCTCGACGCCCTGGAAAGCGGGACCCGGTCCCGCACTGGGGCACCCGGCCCCGACTACTGGCAGCAGCGGGTGGACTACGACATTCGCGCTCGCCTCCATCCAGACCAGGCTCGGGTGACGGGATCCGAGTTGATCCGGTACGAGAACCGATCCCCCCACACGCTCACGGAGATTTGGCTGAACCTTCCGCAGAACGTCTTCGCGCCGGGGAATCCACGGAACCGCACCGCGCCCATCACGGGGGGGTTCGACCTGGAACGGGTCGTGGTTCAGGGGGAGGAGATCTCGCTGGATTCCCGGGGGCGTTCCTTGCCCACCGTCGTGGGGATCGAGCTGCCCGAGCCGCTCGGTCCGGGAGGAGCGGCGGAGTTGGAGATCGATTGGTCCTTCGAGGTCCCCGAACGGACCTTCCGAATGGGGCGCGAGGGGAACGAGGTGTTCTACCTGGCCCAGTGGTTTCCCCACGTGGCGGTGTACGACGACCTGCAGGGGTGGGTCCGGGATCCCTACCTGGGGGACGGCGAGTTCTACCTCGACTACGGCGACTACCGGGTGGAGATCACGGCTCCGGAGGGTTGGCTGGTCAGCGCCTCCGGCGTCCTGCAGAACCCGGAGGAGGTCCTCCGGCCGGAGGCGGCGGAGCGCTTCCGCTCCCTCTCCAGGGACCGGGTGACGCACGTGGTGAGCCGGGCGGAGCGTGACGCGGGGGAAGCCACGGTTTCCGGCGACGCCGAGGGGCTCCTGCGATGGCGGTACGTGGCGGAGAACGTCCGGGACTTCGCGTGGGGATCGTCGGACCGATACGTGTGGGACGCCACGGTGGCGGAGTATGAGGACCGGACCGGGGGACCCCGGTCCTCCGCTATCCACTCCCTCTACCGTCCGGAGCAGGCGAACTGGGAACGGTCGGCCGAATACGCGCGCCACGCCATCGAGGCGCATTCCCACTGGTATCCCTACCCCTACCCCCAGATGACCGTGAACGAGGGGGTCATCGGCGGAGGGATGGAGTACCCCATGATCACCATTATCGGAGGGGGCCGGACGCCACTGTCTCTGTACGGTGTGATCTCCCACGAGCTGGCCCACATGTGGTGGCCCATGGTGGTGGGGAGCAACGAGCGCCGGCACGCCTGGATGGACGAGGGTTTGGCCTCGTTCTCGGAGGACCTCTTCACGCCGACGCTGTTCCCCGAGTCGCCGGGAGGGCTCGGGAGCATGCGAGGCTACCTGCGGGTGGCTGGATCCGACATGGAGACCGAGAGCATGCGGGCCGCGGACCTGTATGGACCGTTCGGGAACCGGGGCCTGGCCTCGTATGGGAAACCCGCCACTGTCTTCCGGGCCCTCAGAGGAATCCTGGGAGAGGCCGCCTTCGACGAGGCCATGCGGACCTATATCCAGCGCTGGGCCTTCAAGCACCCGAACCCGCTGGATCTCTTCTGGAGCTTCGAGGACGTGACCGGCCAGGACCTGGACTGGTTCTTCTATCCGTGGCTCTACACCACCCGGGTCATGGATCAGGCCATCGACGGCCTCTCGGTGGAGGAGGGAGGCCGGCGGATCACGGTCTTCCTGGCGGACCGGGGCGAGATCCTCATGCCTGTGCACCTGGAAGTGGAGGTGGTCGGTGGTGCCCCGGTCCGGGTGATCACCGACGCGGCGGCGTGGAAGGACGGGCGCATGGAGGTCGAGTTGAGCCTGCCTGGCCCGGTGCGGCGGGTCGTGCTGGACCCGGAGATGTGGTTCCCGGATGTGAGCCGGGAGGATAACGTCTGGGAGGTGTCCCAGGGCCAGCCGTAGAGGTCGTGAAGACAGCGGGGGCCGGTCACCCGAAGGTGGCCGGCCCCCGTCGCGGTCTCGCCTCCCGGACGGAGTCAGCCTTCGACGGCACGAACCGCGTTGGCCCGGATGGCGTCGGCCACGAAGTGCGCCAGACCCTCGGCCCGGTCATCGTAGTGGGCCTTGAAGCGGTCGTCTGCGGTGTACATCTCTGCCAGCCCTGCGTGCATGGCGTGGTTGCAGGGATAGAACCACCGGTCGATGTGCAGCCGCGCGGCTTCCGCGGCGGCCATGGCCGCCGGGCTGTCGGGCGCCGCCCCGGAGCTGAGGAGCGCTGCCAGCCGCGCCTCGATTCCGTCCAGCTCCGCCTTGATGGCCTGCCACTGCTCGGGCGAATAGTCCCGCGTCCGGCGTCGGGACTCCTGGTACGCGTCGGTACCACCCCAGCGTTCCCGCGCTTCCGCCTCGTGGGCCTTCGGATCGAACTCCGTGTTCATGGTGACCTCTCTGTCGGTGTGGATCGTCGTCGCATCCCACACTGAGACCTCACGCTACGTGAGGTTCAACACTCCGTGGGCAGTGGGCCGTCGGCACCCTCCTTCGCGCCCTCACGATTTCCCACTGCGTCATCCCCCGGCCCGGATCCGGTCCGCCTCCTCTTCGGAGGCGACCAAGCGGCCCGTGTCGATCTCGAGGACGATCCGGTCGGCGTCGTACACGACGTCCAGCGTGTGCCGGATGGCGCGCACGTCCACCATGATGTTGCGTCCCCGTTCCGGCAGGTAGATGAAGTCCCGGCTGAGCCCCTCGATGTTACGGTCGAAGTTGAGCCCCACGATCTCCAGGTCCCGGGTCAGGGCCGGGGAGCCCGAGTTCCCTCCGTACGAATCGGCGGTGGAGACGAAGTTGAGCTCGGTGGTGAGGTCGAGCCCTGCGGGCACCGGAAGCCACCGTGCCGGCAGCTGCCATTCGTCGCTGGACCCCAAGTGCGAGTAGTAACGGTCGTACACGCCGAAGAGGGTGGTGTGGGTTGGTGCTTCCGTCCCGTTGTACTCGTAGCCCTGGACCACGCCGTCCGTGATCCGCGGGGAGGAGGTGGCGTCCGGCGCGATGCGCGTGCCGTAGACCTGGAACCGGAGTCGGCCCAGATCCGCATTCAACTCCTGCTCCGAGCGCCCGATGGTCCCGGCCCGGCTCTGGTGGGTGAAGTAGAGCGGAAGGATTCCCCGGGCCAGCGACAGGAGCGGATCCGAGCTCTCGATGGTCCCGGAGTCCACCGCCAGGGCCTCATTGGCGCGCGCCCGGTCCCCCAACGGTGAGCCGCGCAGGAGAGCCGTGGCCGCCCCCTCGGGCGAGCGACCCTGGAGGACCGACGTCACCAGCGGGTGATCCTCTCCCAGGTACCGCGCCAGGTCGTCCAGGCGAAGACGGAGCAGATCCTCTTCGAGGTCGCCCGGGTGGTCCTCGATGGAGCGGATTTCCTCACGCACCCTCTCCAACGAGTCGGGACTCGTGCCGGCCTCCGCCATGGCTTCCAGCTGGGCGGCGTTCAGGGCCCGGAGAAGGGCCCGGGAGCCGTAGTTCGAGTCGCCGATCCGGTAGAGCGCGTTCATGTCTGCGGCCACCTCGCGCTTCTCATCCTGCAGCTCCGCCAGACCTTCCAAGATGCGAGCCAGCTCGGCGAGCTGGCCGGGATCACCCTGAATGGCGTCGGAGAGAGCCGTCTCGGCCGCTCCCTTGCGGGCCATGATCTGGGGGTCCCGCAGCGCCGCCAGGCGGCCCGTGTAGGCCTTGAGGGAGTTGGACAGCGAGAAGGCCCGGTTTCGCAGCCCCAGGCGCTCGCCTTCCACGGGGTCGGCCGCGTAGGCTTCACGAAGCGCTTCCAGGCGCGACTCGAAATACGCCTTGCGGCCCGGGACCAGGTGATCGCGCTGGTAGTTCAGCTGGTCCACCGTGAGCAGGCGGTTCGTGGGGCCCGGATTCCCCACCATGAAGATCGGCTCTCCCGGAGCCACGCCGTTCCCCCACCGGAACCAGTGCTCCGTCTCCAGGGGCTCCCCGTCCTCGCCGTAGACCCGATAGAAGGCGTAGTCCAGAGCGTAGCGGGGATACGTGAAGTTGTCCGGGTCGCCCCCGAAGAATCCCATGGTCAGCTCCACTGCGGCGACCAGCCTCACGTCGGTATAGCGGCGGATCACGTAGGCCGAGGTGCGGGCCCCGTTGTAGAGCGGGACGAATTGGACCAGCACGGACGACCCGTACTCGGCCCGGAGCCGCTGCCGGATCAGGTTCAGCGCCTCCTCACGACCCGCCTCTCCCGCCACCGACATCGCCGATTCCAACTCGTCGGTCACGTCGAGTGCCGCCAAGAGCTGGTCGGCGTAGTAGCGGGGGATGGACCGCTCCTCCTCCAGCGTGGCGGCGTAGAAGCCGTCGTCCAGGAGGTTCTCTCCCTCCCGGGTGACGGAGGCGATGGCCCCACGGGCACAGTGGTGGTTCGTCACCATCAGCCCGTTCGGGGAGACGAAGGACGCCGAGCAACCCGGGATCCGTAGGGCCGCCATTCGGGCCCGCTCGAACCACTGGGGCGAGGCGTCGATCCCGTAGGTGGAGGTGAAGTGTTCCACCGGTGGGTACTCGAAGGTCCACATCTTTCCGAAGTCGAACTCCCCCATATGCACTCCCGCGGCCGTCTCGGGAGCGGCCTGGGCCGCCAGGGACGTTCCCGGGGCGACGACGACGAGTGCCGCCATGAGGAAGAGAGCGGAGCGCAGTGCCCCGAGTCGCGGCGTTGCGTCCGGGACGGGGGTGAAGCCGGTGGACCGAGTCATGGTGGGGTACTCTCCATCCGTGTACCAAGAGGGTATTCTGGACCGGAATAATCTATCGGAGCCGACCCGGACACGAACCCCGGCGCATGCATCTCCACCCTCTCGTGGCCCTTCACCTGTCGGTCCTGCTCTTCGGCGGGGCGGGGCTCTTCGGCAAGCTGGTGGCGCTTCCGCCGGATGTCATCGTGACGGGAAGGGTCGCGTTCGCGTCGCTGGTCCTCGCGCCGGTGCTCGCGGTCCGCAGCCAGCGCCTTCGACCCAACCGGTTGCGGGACCTCCCGGGCCTCATGGCGCTGGGCGCTCTGCTGGCGGCCCACTGGGTGATCTTCTTCCACTCGATTCAGATTTCCAGCGTCGCCGTGGGGCTCCTCACCTACTCCACCTTCCCGGTCTTCACCGCTTTCCTGGAGCCTCTCCTGCTGAGGGACGAGAGGTGGTCGTGGCGTGAGTTGGGCGCGGCCCTCGTGGCGCTGGCAGGAATCGCGCTGGTGGTCCCGGAGCTGAGCTGGGAGAACAGCTTCACCAGGGGCGCGTTCTGGGGAACCCTGGCGGGCTTGACCTTCGCCGTCCTGAGCATCGCCAACCGGGGCTATCGTCGCCGGTATCCGGCCCTGGTGCTCACCTTCCACCAGTCGCTCTGGGCCACGGTGGCGCTGGTGCCCTTCGTGGCCGGGTCCGCCGTGCGGCCGTCGCCGGTGGAGGTGGGCCTCCTGGCGCTGCTGGGCGTGGTGTTCACCGCGCTGGCACATGGGCTCTTCATATCCGGGCTCCACGCGGTGCGAGCGCGAGTGGCGAGCGTAATCGCGGCGTTGGAGCCGGTCTACGGCATCGCCCTGGCCGCCATTCTCCTGGGAGAGATTCCCGGGGCCCGAACGGTAGGTGGCGGTGTAATCATCATTGCCGCCGCGGCGTGGGTGACCCTCGGGGGTGGAAATGAAGCGACGCCCCCCGCGGATCCCGCCTGACGGGCCGGCCCACGGGAAGCGCCTCAGCCGCTGGTCAGCGGAGATGCTCGTTGAAGAACGCGATGGTTCGTTCCTGCGCCAGTCGCGCCGCGTCTTCGTCGTACCGGGGAGTGGTGTCGTTGTGGAAGCCGTGGTTGGCCCCCTCGTAGAGGTGCATGGTGTAGGTCGTGCCGGCGGCGTCCAGGGCCGCCTGGTAGTCGGGCCACCCCGCGTTGACCCGTTCGTCCAGTCCGGCGTAGTGGATGAGGAGGGGGGCCTGGATGCGGGGAACGTCCTCCGGGTCGGGTGCGCGCCCGTAGAAGGGTGCCCCCGCACCGAGTTCGGGGAGCCGGACGGCGAGCTCGTTCACGACCCCGCCCCCGTAGCAGAATCCCACCGCACCCACGCGACCGGTGCCGGCCTCGTGGCCCTGCAGGAAGCGGAAGGCGGCGATCCAGTCCTGCATCATCACTTCCCCGTCCAGCTGACGCTGCATCTGGCGGCCTTCGTCGTCGTTCCCGGGGTAGCCTCCCAGCGGAGTGAGGGCGTCCGGACCAAGGGCAACGAAATCCGCTGCGGCGAACCGGCGCACCACGTCCTCGATGTAGGGGTTGAGGCCGCGGTTCTCGTGGATGACCAGGACCGCGGGCTTCGGCGTCGTGGCGCCTGCCGGGACGGCCATGTACCCACGCATGGTGCCGGAGCCCTGAGGTGACGGGTACTCCACGTACTCGGGGTTGACCCTGGGGTCGTCCTCGGGGACCTGGCGGGCCCAGGCATAGCGAGGCTGGAGCGCCTCGAGGACGGAGGCCGCTGCGGCGCCACCCCCCAGGACCTTCGCTGCGCCCTGCAGGAAGTCCCTGCGCTGGATGAAGCCGTGTACGTACCCGTCGAACAGGGCCAGCACCTCCTTGGGAAAATCACTCGCCTTCTTTCTTTCCGTCATGACCGCCTCCGGCTCGGGTGAGGGTCCCACTCCAGACTGAACAGGATAGGGCCCCGCACGCGTGGGTGCCTTCCGAGTCGCGCCGCGGGGCCCACTGCACGCACACGGGGGGGCTTGATCCCCGCACTCGCGGGTCCGTATCCTGGGCACCTCGACCGGACCGGGAGGCGCTCCGCGGAGGGGCGAGCTTCTTCCGGCCGGCGGGGCAGACCCGGCGGAGTCTTCCCAGGCCCCACGGGGCCTCTCGAACTCAACGAACTCCGGTGCTCGCGGGTCCCTTGGACCCGAACGCCGCCAACACCCACCCATTCGTGAAGAGGGACATCGTGAGGTCGCTACTCGCACTGCTCGGCCTGGCCCTTCTCCTGCCCGCAGGAGCCGTCGCCCAACAGGCCACCCGGACGCAGCCCGTGGAGGGGATGCGGGACAACACCACCGCCTATCACGCCCTCACCGGCGCCAGGGTGGTCACCGCCCCGGGCCGGGTCCTGGAGAACGCTACCATCGTGATCCGGGACGGGATCATCCAGGCCGTGGGACGGGATCTGGAGGCGCCGGCCGGCGCCAGGGTCTGGGAACTTTCTGGGCAAACCGTATACCCGGGATTCATCGACGCCCACGCGGACCTGGGAATGGACGAGGTTCCGGAAGGCGGTGACGTGGGGCCGACCCACTGGAATCCGCAGGTCCGGGCCTGGTTCAGCACAGGGCTCAACCTGACGGACGACGCGGATCGACGCTCCGCCCTCCGGTCCCAGGGGTTCGGCACGGCGCTCGCCGTTCCCAAGCAGGGGATCTTCCGGGGGACTGCCGCGGTGGTGGATCTCGGCGAAGGAGGCGTACGGGATCGCATCCTGCGGCCGGACCTGGTGCAGTCCGTGGGCTTCCAGCGCTCCTTCCCGCTGGGTGGCTCCTATCCGAACTCGCCCATGGGGACGGTGGCCCTCATGGAGCAGACGTTTATGGACGCCGACTGGTACATCCGGGCGTGGGACGCCTACGAGTCCAGCGGCCGGGCCTTTCTTCCTCCCGAGACCAGCGCGGCGCTGAAGGCGCTGGAGCCGGTGGTCCAGGGGACCCAGCCGGTCCTCTTCGAGACGCGGTCCGAGGAGGAGTACCTGCGGGCGTACCGCATAGCCCAGGAGTTCGGGGTGGAGCCCTGGTTCCGGGGGAATGGGACGGAGTACCGGATGATCGATGTCTTCCGGGGCCGGACCGATCCGCTGATCATCCCCCTGGACTTTCCGGATGCCCCCGACGTGGGCGACCCGGAGGCGGCGCTGAACGTCGGCCTCCAGGACCTGCGTCACTGGTATCTCGCGCCCACCAACGCCGCGAAGCTGGCGGAGGCCGGCGTGCCGTTCGCCATTACCACGGACGGCGTCGCGTCACTGAACCAGTTCCTTCCGAACCTGCGCATCGCCGTCGCACGCGGGCTTTCTCCCGATGACGCCCTGGCCGCTCTCACCACCACCCCGGCTTCCTGGCTGGGGCTCGATCGGACCCACGGGACCATCGAGCGAGGCCGGGTGGCGAACCTCGTAGTATCCGAAGGCGATCTCTTCACCGAGGACGCCGCCGTCCGCGACGTGTGGGTGGAGGGTGTCCGGTACGGTGTGACCCGGCCGCCGCAGGTCGACCCCCGGGGCACCTGGCGCATCGCCTCGGAGGACGAGTGGGGCTTCGATGGCCTTCTTCGCCTGGAAGGCACACTGAACCGACTGAGGGGCTCCGTGGAGATCCAGGGCCAGCGGTACTCCCTGGACGCGGCCGAGGTCGTGGCCGAGACGGGACGCCTGGAAGCTCGGTTCGACGGGGAGGGCCTGGGGTACGAGGGCATCATTCTCTTGGCCGGGGCCATCGAGGGAGACGAGTTCTATGGTTGGGCGTCCATCCCCAACGGGGCGGATCCCGCCTTCCGGGGCACGCGCACCGAGGCCTTCGAGGCGCCGACGCGCGGCACTGTGGCCATGAACGTCCCCGAGCTGGACCTCCCCTTCATTCGACCCATGATGGAGTACGGCCGGCCCTCCCTTCCCGAGCAGCCGGACGCGGTGGTGGTCCGGAACGCCACGGTGTGGACCCAGGGCCCCCAGGGGAAGCTGGAGAACGCCGACCTCCTGATCCGCGCCGGTAGGGTCGAGGCGGTGGGCCAGGACCTGGACGCCCCGCGGGGTGCCGTGGAGATCGACGCCACTGGAAAGCACGTGACCCCCGGCCTCATCGACCCCCACATCCACTCGGGGACCACGGGAACCAACGAGTCCGGCTTCGCCATCGTCCCCGAGGTCCAGATGGGTGACGTGGTGACCCACAACAACATCTGGATGTATCGCCAGGTGGCCGGCGGGCTCACCACCGCGCACATCAAGCACGGGTCGGCAAACCCCATCGGGGGTGAGAACGTCTTCGTGAAGATGCGGTGGGGCGGTCTGCCGGACGAGCTGAAGCTCGAGAACGCGCCGCGGACCGTGAAGTTCGCCCTGGGCGAGAACCCCAAGCGGCGCCAGGGACGCTACCCGGACACCCGCATGGGGACCATGGAGATCATCCGGGACCACTTCCGGGCCGCTCGGGACTACGAGCGGGACTGGCAGGAGTGGGAGGCCAGTGGCGAAGGGATCCCGCCCCGGCGCGACCTGCGGATGGAAGCCATCGTGGACATCCTGAACCAGGAGCTCCTGATCTCCTCCCACGGATACCGGCAGGACGAGTTCCTGGCCCTCATCCGTTTGGCGGAGGAGTTCGGGTTCAGGGTCCAGACCCTCCAGCACGGTGTGGAGGCGTACAAGATCGCGCCGGAGCTGGCGGCCGCCGGGGTCGGCGCGGTGGTGTGGAGTGACTGGTCCTCGTTCAAGCTCGAGGCCTACGACGCCACCATCTACAACGCCCGGATCCTGATGGAGGCCGGCGTCACGGTGTCGCTCCACTCGGACAACAGCGAGATCGCCAGCCGCATGAACTGGGAGGCTGGGAAGCTCCTTCGCACGGGGCTGACCGAGGAGCAGGCGCTCTCCCTGGTGACCGACCAGGCCGCGAAGGTGGTGGCCATCGACGACCAGGTGGGCTCCCTCGAGCCGGGCAAGGACGGCGACTTCGTCATCTGGAACGCACATCCCCTGTCACAGTTCACCAAGGCCGAGCAGACCTGGATCGATGGACGGCGCTACTTCTCCCTGGAGGAGGATGCCCAGCTCCGGGACCAGATCCAGCGGGAGCGGAACCAGCTCATCCAGGCCATCCTCCAGTCCAACGCCGGGAGCTGACCATGACGCACAGCAAGCGAGGATCCATGAAGGGACCCTTCACGAAGGTGGCGGCCTCGGCGTTCCTGCCGCTGGTGGCCGGGCTGCTTCTCTTCGGGAGCCCGACCCCGTCCGAGGGCCAGGTACGGATGACCGTGCCTCCGCAGTCCGAGCCTATCGCGTTGCAGGGAGCGACCATCCACACCGTGGCCGGTGGTGTCATCGAGAACGGCACCATCGTATTCGAGAACGGGGTCATCACGGCGGTGGGCTCCGACGTGCCCATCCCCGCGGGCGCCCGGGTGGTGGACGTGTCGGGCAAGCACATTTATCCGGGACTCGTGGACGCTTACAGCCAGGTGGGGATCAGCGAGATCGGCGCCGTGGACGTGTCCAACGACACCAACGAGCTGGGGGACTTCAATCCGAACGTGCGGGCCGAGCTCGCGGTGAATGGCGAGAGCCGGCACATCGGGACTGCGCGAACCGCAGGCGTGTTGGTGACGCTCACCACCCCAGGAGGCGGGCTCATCTCGGGACTCTCCTCGGCCATGAACATGGAAGGGTGGACCTGGGAGGAGATGTCCCTGAAGGGCGCCGCGGCATTGAACGTCAACTGGCCGGACCCCCGCCCCCGGCGGGGGAGGTTCGGGGGCTTCGGCGGCTTCGGTGGAAACAACGCCGAGCGGCCCTCCTATGAAGAGCAGGTCCAGATGATCAAGGGCTTCTTCGCCGATGCCCGAGCCTATCGGGACGCCGTGGCGGCCGGTGAGCAGGTCCGCAGCGACTCCCGGTACGAAGCCATGATCCCGGCCCTGAATGGCGAGATTCCGGTAGTGGTGGCCGCGGACGGCGTCGCGCAGATCAACGACGCCATCACGTGGGCCGAGGAAGAGGGCGTCCGAATGGTCATCCGGGGCGGACAGGACGCCATCTATGCGGCGGATCGTCTGGTGGCCAACGACATTCCCGTGATCCTCACGTCCACCATGGCGGCCCCGGATCGGGACTACGAGGGCTACGACCGCCAGTACACCATGCCGGCGCGGCTGCATGAGGCGGGAGTGACGTTCGCCATCGCAGGCGGCGCGGGCGCGGCCAACACGAACCGGCTCCAGTGGGACGCCGGCGTGGCCGTGGCCTTCGGCCTTCCCGAGGACGTGGCCATCCGCGCCGTGACGATGAACGCGGCGGAGATCATGGGGATCGGGGACAAGGTGGGATCGCTGGAGCCCGGCAAGGACGCCACGCTCCTCATCACCACGGGGAACCCCCTGGACACCATGTCCGAGATCGAGCAGGCCTACATCCAGGGACGGGAGCTGGACATGATGGACATCCATCGGTGGTTCTTCGAGAAGTACATGGAGAAGATCGTCCAGTCCCAGCGAATCATCTCCTAGACCCCGGGCGGCGGTTCGCCCGCCGTCCAGGTGTCCGTGATGGGCCAGGGCCGGCCGGGGAAGGACTCCCGGTCGGCCCTTCGGCCGTCCAGGTGTTGCGGGCGGCGGGGGCGGTGGGCCTCTGCCCGCGCTGCTTGACCGGGGTGGGCGCGGTCCCGATGGTGGCGGGATGACCTTCCGAATGTCACTCCTCCGCGCCGGGCTGACCTCCGCCGCCCTCGTTGCGTGCACGCCTCCCATGGCCATCATCGGTCAGGAGGCGCGGGGCCTGAACGCGCCGGCGGGTGGGGAGCAGTTGGTCTCGGAGCTCGGGTGCGGGGCCTGCCACGCGGGGCTTCCCGACCCGGAGCCGGCTCGATCCAGGGCGCCGCGGCTCGGGGGCCCGGAGATGCCTCTACCCGGCCGCTTCGTCTACGAATACCTGGGCGATCCGCGGCCGCGCCGCGAGAACCTGGGAGCGACTCGCATGCCGGACTTCCGCCTGTCCGATCGGGAGCGGTGGGCCTTGGCGCTGGCCATCGGGGCGGACACGGAGGGTCTCGACGAGCTGCGGGAACGGTTCCCGGAGGTGTCCGTGGACCATGGGGGCCTGCTCTTCTCGGCGCTGGGGTGTTCCGGATGCCATGGAACGTTGGGAAGTGGGGATGGACGTTCGATCACCGACACCCCGGCGGCGGAGGTCGCGCCGGCCCTGGGGAATGCCGGATCCCGATTCCGCACGGATTGGCTGATGGAGTTCCTGCAGGATCCTTCGACCGTTCGCCCGGCGGGATACGCCACGGGATCGGGTTCCCGCATGCCCGACTTTCGACTGGCGCCAAACGAGGTCGAGCGGGTCGTCGGGTATCTCCAGGGGCTGATCGGCGAGCCGGGGAGATCGGGGAGGACGGCGCCGGCCACAGGGCTTCCCGCTCTCAGCCGGTGGGGGCGAGCCCGGGCGGAGGCCTATCTGACCGACCGGCTCTCCTGCCTGGGGTGTCACAGCTGGCGAGGCGACGGCGGTCGAGTCGCCCCCCCGCTGGACGGACTGGCGGACCGGCTCCAGGTCGAAGAGGTGGTTCGGATGGTCCACGACCCTGCCGAGACCCGTCCCGGGACGATCATGCCCGCCTCTCCCTTCGCACCCCGGCTCCTGGACCAGGTGGCGGCGCTCCTGGTGGAGGACTCGGCCCCATGGACGCCGGTGGATGCTCCGCCCCTCGATTGGGGGGAGCGCATGTCGCTCCTCCGCGGACGGATCGAGGAGAGTGGATCCCCGCCCGGTGGACCCCTGGCCACCGCCACGGCGGACCGGCCCAATACCGGCCGGGCCACCTACCTCCAGCGCTGTGCCCAGTGCCACGGAGTCCAGGGGAACGGCGCGGGCTTCAACGCCCCCTTCCTGCCGGTGCCCCCGACGCCCCACGCGGATTCGGCGACCATGGCCCGGCGCCCCGACGACACGGTGTACGACGGGATCGCCGCGGGAGGATGGGTCCTGGATCGCAGCCACCGGATGCCTGCTTTCGGGCGCTCGCTGAGCCGCGCCCAGATCCGGGCCACCGTGGAGTACATCCGTGAGCTGTGCGGCTGCTCGCCACCGGGTTGGTCCGTCACGGAAGGTGGACGATGAAGCGGGCTCGACGGATCGGACTGCTCTGCGGGGCCCTCGCGGCCCTGGGCGCCACGTTGGTGGCCTGTGGCACGGATGAATCCGCACCCGCACTCGAAGCCGGATCGCGGGCCTTCCCCGCTCCGCCCGCCGCCCGACCCGCAAGTCAGGTCCAGCCCGACGACTTCGCCGGATCGCAGGTGTGCGCCGATTGTCACGCTGAGCAGCACGCCGCCTGGGCGGGGTCGACGCACGGCCGCGCGGGCGGTACGCCGGGGCCCGACATCGTCATCGCGCCCTTCGACGGAGCGCCGATCCAGTTCGCGGACGGAGTCGTGATCCCCCGAGTGCGAGCCGGCGAGTACGAGTTCGTCGTCCGCCAGGAGGGATTCGACGAGGCGGTGTTCCCCGTGACCGGGGTGGTGGGCGGGGGCCACATGCTCGGGGGCGGCACCCAGGGCTTCTTCACCTCGGACCGGGACGGCACGGAGCGCTTCCTGGCGTTCGACTGGTCCCGAACCGACCGTCGGTGGTTCTGCAACACGGGGACCCGTCTCGACCAGGGCTGGGTGCCCATCACACGCGAGATGCGGCTGGCGGACTGCGGAGACTGGCCGCCCACGAGGGTACTGGGGACCGAAGCGCGTTTCACCAACTGCCAGGGGTGCCACGGGAGCCAGATTCGTCTGGACTTCGCTCCGGAGACGAGGGCGTGGCGTACCACGTACACCTCGCTGTCGGTCAACTGCGAGTCTTGCCACGGACCGGCCGGCGCGCACGTGGAGCGCGCGGAGGCCGACGACTTCGGCACGGATGGGCTCCAGACCGGCCTCGCTTCCCTGACGGTGATGGGGAAGGACGCCTCCCTGGACGTCTGCTTCCAGTGCCACGCCCTGAAGGACGTGCTTACCGAGGGGTACCTTCCGGGTGATTCCCTGGGGCTGTTCTACGCCTTGAAGTACCCGGTGCTGGGGGATGCGCCGTACTACGCCGATGCCCGCATCCGGAGCTTCGCCTACCAGGGGACCCACCTGGCCAGCGCCTGCTACCTGGATGGGGCGATGGACTGCGTATCCTGCCACGATCCGCATGGACAGGGATACTGGGACCAATTCCGGAATCCGTTGGAGAGCCCCTTCGACGACGGCCAGTGCACCTCGTGCCACGCCGCCAAGTCGGAACCGTTGGAGGCGCACACCTTCCATCCCCCGGATTCCGAGGGGAGTCGTTGCGTCAGCTGCCACATGCCCTACCTCCAGCACCCGGAGGTCGGTCCCGGAGTGACCTTCGCGCGATCGGACCACACCATTCCCGTCCCGCGGCCCGCTTTCGATGCGGGTCTGGGGATCGAGAGCGCGTGCGTGCAGTGCCACGCCGATCGGACGACGGAGCAGCTGCAGGCGCAGACTGGGGCCTGGTGGGGAGAGCTCAAGCCGCACCGCTCCCTGGTGGCGGGGCAGCTGGAGGTGGAGGCCGCGTTGGCGGGGGGCAGCCAGGCGCCGGTGGCTGGGCCCATGCCCCGCGCCCGTGCCGCCGAGCTCCTCCTCCGGCCGGACCAGCACGATCCCCTGCTGCAGTTTCAGGCGCTCGCCCGATTCCTGACGGCGTTTCTCGGGCCGGACATGCCTGAGTTGGAGGAGGGGGTGGAGGAGCGGTTGTTCGCCCTCGCCCGGAGTCCGGACCTGGACGTCCGGGCACTGGCGCTGGCGGCTCTCCACTGGTCGCGGGGCGGCGATCCGACGGTCCGGGGCGCCCTCGTGAAGGCCATGGAGGACGAGAACGGATGGGCGCTCCGCCAGCGATGGGCCGTAGCCCTGGGCTTCCTGGCCGACGCACGAACCGCCGAGGGGGCCTTCGGCGAAGCCCAGGCGGGGTACCGGAAGGCCCTGGAGATCTCTCCGGACGACCCCAGGGTGTTGTCCGCGCAGGGGCTGTCGCTCTACCGAGCGCAGCGGTTCGCCGAGGCGGTGCGCCTGCTCCGCCGGTCGGTGGAGCTGGATCCCCGTGCGTCCCTGGCGCGCGTCAACCTGGGCATCGCCCAGGCTGCCATGGGGGACGTGGCCGGGGCGCAGCAGACCTACGTCTCAC
>JBDHLC010000093.1:0-4322 GCA_039586075.1 Gemmatimonadota bacterium
AGCACCGTCACCTGGTCGTCCAGGACCTTGATCACCCCACCGGCGATGTGGAAGCGATGGCTTCCGTCCCCGGGGATATCCACGTCCAGCTCCCCCACTCCCAGCAGGGTGATGAGGGGGGCGTGGCCGGGAAGAATCCCGAGCTTGCCATCCCAGCCGGGCACCACCACGGAAGCGGACTCCCCCTCGTAGACCACCCGGTCGGGGGCCACGACCCGGACATTGAGGACGGCCATGATCAGCCCTCCTTCTCCATCTTCTCGGCCTCGGCGATGACTTCCTCGATGGATCCCTTCATGTAGAAGGCCTGCTCCGGAAGGTGATCGAACTCACCGGCGGCCACCCGCTCGAAGGATTCGATCGTATCCTCGAGCTTGACGTACTTACCGGGGAATCCGGTGAAGACCTCCGCCACGTGGAACGGCTGCGACAGGAACCGCTCCAGCCGGCGCGCCCGGCCCACGATGATCTTGTCCTCTTCCGTGAGCTCGTCCATTCCGAGGATGGCGATGATGTCCTGCAGGTCCTTGTAGCGCTGCAGGATCCGCTGCACCTCCACCGCCACGTTGTAGTGGCGCTCCCCGATGAACTGGGGATCCAGGATCCGCGAGGTCGAGTCGAGCGGGTCCACGGCGGGGTAAATCCCCTTCTCGGCGATAGACCGGGAAAGCACGGTCGTGGCGTCGAGGTGGGTGAACGCCGTGGCGGGCGCCGGGTCGGTGAGGTCGTCGGCCGGAACGTAGATGGCCTGCACGGACGTGATGGATCCCTCGCGGGTGGAGGTGATCCGCTCCTGCAGCTCACCCATCTCGGTCCCGAGGGTCGGCTGGTATCCCACCGCGGAGGGCATGCGGCCCAGGAGGGCGGAAACCTCGGAGCCGGCCTGGGTGAACCGGAAGATGTTGTCCACGAAGAGAAGCACGTCCTGCTTCTCGACGTCACGGAAGTACTCGGCGATGGTCAGCCCCGAGAGGCCCACCCGGAGGCGGGCGCCCGGAGGCTCGTTCATCTGGCCGTACACCAGGGAGGTGGACTCCAAGACCCCGGACTCCTTCATCTCCAGCCAGAGGTCGTTCCCCTCGCGCGTCCGCTCACCCACCCCGCAGAACACGGACCGTCCGCCGTGCTCCATGGCGATGTTGTTGATGAGCTCCATGATGATGACGGTCTTCCCCACCCCGGCGCCCCCGAAGAGACCGGTCTTCCCTCCCTTCACATAGGGCGCCAGGAGGTCCACGACCTTGATCCCCGTCTCGAAGATCTCGGTCTTGGGCTCCAGGTCGGAGAACCGGGGCGGATGCCGGTGGATCGGCCACCGCTCCGTCTCCGGGGGAATCGGCTCGCCATGGTCGACGGGGTTGCCGAGGACGTTGAGGATCCGGCCCAGCGCCTTCTCACCAACCGGAACCGAGATGGCGGAGCCGGTATCCAGCACGTCCATCCCGCGGGTCAGGCCGTCGGTGGACGACATGGACACCGCCCGGACCTGGCCCCGTCCGATGTGCTGCTGGACTTCGGCGGTGAGGTTGATCTCCTCGCCGCCCTCCGACGTGCCCTTCACCACCAGGGCGTTGTAGATATCCGGGAGACTCTCCGGATCGAACTCAACGTCCAGAACGGGTCCGATGACCTGTACGACCTTTCCGATGTTGTCAGCCATTCTCTCTGTTCTCCGAATCGAAGCGTAGGGGCTCGGTCGGGGCTATTCCAGCGCTGCCGCGCCACCCACGATCTCGGCGATCTCCTGCGTGATCTGGGCCTGTCGGGCCCGGTTGTAGGTCCGGGTCAGGTGCTCCAGCACCTCGCCGGCATTGTCCGTCGCGTTTTTCATGGCGGTGCGACGCTGGCCCTGCTCGGCCGCGGCGTTCTCCACCAGGGCGGTGAACACCACGTTTCGCACATAGGCCGGGAGCATCCGCTCGAGGATGAATCCCGGATCCGGCGAAAGGATGAAGTCCTCCGCGGACTGGTCTGCCTCCTCCGGCTCGATGGGGAGGATCTGCGTCGTGCCCGGCGGCGTGGACATGGCGGAACGGAACTCCGACGACACGAGATACACGCCGTCCAGCTCACCCTCCGAGAAGCGGTCCCTCAGGTGGCCCACGATCCGCTCGGCGTCGTCACTCGTGGGAACGTCCCCGATGTCGGTCCACTCACCGGAGATCTTCTCGCCGCGGAACCGGAAGTACGCGATTCCCTTCTTCCCGGCGATGTGGAGTTCCGTCTCGATCCCCTGGGCCCGGAGCTCGTCCAGGGCCCGACGCGCTTCCTTGATCAGGTTGGCGTTGAACCCACCTGCCAGTCCCCGATTGGCCGTCATGAGAAGGACCGCGGCCCGCTTCGTGGTCTCGGGCCGGCGCAGCAGCGGGAACTGCTCCGCGAACCCCGGCGCGTACAGGCTCCGGACGATCTCGGTGAGGGCATCGCCGTAGGGTTTCGCGGCGTGCACACGGTCGGTGGCCTTCTTCAGCTTGCTGGTGGCCACCAGCTCCATGGTGCGGGTGATCTGCCGCGTGTTCTCGACGGACTTGATGCGTCGCTTGACCTCTCTGGCGTTCGCCACGGTTCAGCTCCTCCGCCTGCTCAGGCCGACGCCCCGGCGTGCTCCGCCGCGAATCCCTCGTTCCAACCTTCGATGGCCGCCTCGAGCTTGCCCTTGATCTCGTCCGTGAGCTGCTTCTCGGTGCGGAGACCCTCCAGCACGTCGGCCGCGTGGGTCGACAGGTAATCGTGGAAGCCCAGCTCCCACTTCCGCACGTCGCCCACCTCCACGTCATCCAGGAATCCGTTGGTCACCGCGTAGATGGCGGCAACCTGGTTTTCCACGGCCATGGGCTGGTACTGGGGCTGCTTGAGGATCTCCACAGTCCGCTGCCCTCGGGCCAGCTGCCGCTGGGTGGCAGCATCCAGGTCGGATCCGAACTGCGCGAAGGCTTCGAGCTCACGGAACTGAGCCAGGTCGAGCCGGAGGGACCCGGCCACCTTCTTCATGGCCTTCACCTGGGCGGATCCACCCACCCGGGACACCGAGATTCCGACGTTCACCGCGGGCCGGACACCCGAGAAGAAGAGGTCGGGCTCCAGGAAGATCTGCCCGTCGGTGATGGAGATCACGTTGGTGGGGATGTAGGCCGACACGTCCCCGCCCTGGGTCTCGATGATGGGCAGCGCCGTGAGAGAGCCCCCTCCCTGCTCGTCGGACAGCTTGGCCGCCCGCTCGAGGAGCCGGGAATGGAGGTAGAACACGTCACCCGGATAGGCCTCGCGTCCTGGAGGACGCCGTAGCACCAAGGAGAGCTGACGGTACGCCTGGGCCTGCTTGGAGAGGTCGTCGTAGACGCACAGGGTCGGCTTGCCCTGCCACATGAAGTGCTCCGCGAGCGCCGTGGCGGCGTACGGCGCGATGTACTGCAGGGGCGCCGGGTCGGACGCGTTGGCCGTTACCACAATCGTATAGTCCATCGCCCCGTGCTCGCGGAGCGTCTCGACCACGTTCGCCACCTTACCTGCCCGCTGCCCGATGGCGCAGTAGATGCAGATGACGTCGGTGTCCTTCTGGTTGATGATCGTGTCGATGGCGATGGCCGTCTTCCCGGTTCCCCGGTCACCGATGATCAGCTCGCGCTGGCCCCGGCCGATGGGGATCATGGAGTCGATGGCCTTGATCCCGGTCTGGAGCGGCTCGTTCACCGGCTGCCGAAGGACGATTCCCGGAGCCACGATATCGATCTGGCGGGATCCCTCGACCCCGTCGATGTCGCCCTTTCCGTCGATGGGCTGGCCCAGGGGATCCACCACGCGGCCGACGTATCCGGCGCCCACGGGAACCTCGAGCACCCGGCCCGTGCGGCGGACCTGGTCACCCTCGTGAAGGGTGGTCCAGTCCCCCATGATCACCGCACCGATGTTGTCCTCTTCGAGGTTCAACGCCAGTGCCGTGACGGTCTCACCGGAGCCCGCGGAGGTGATCTCGAGCATCTCACTGGCCATGGCCTTGGTGAGCCCGTAGATGCGGGCGACGCCGTCCTTGACCTCGAGAACCTCCCCCACCTCCTCGGCGTGGAGTTCCTCTGTGTAGTTCTCGATTTCCGAGAGGAGGATGCCCTTGATCTCGCTGGCGCGAAGCTGGGAATCGTTGGCCATTTCCGTCTATCCTGAAGTTTGGTTACTCGCCCGCCGATGCGGCGGAGGGGGCTCCGGCCGCCAACAGGCGCCGGCGCATCCGGTCCAGCCGACGGCGAAGCGAGCCGTCGTAAATCGTGTCTCCGGCCCGCACCACCACCCCGCCCAGGATCTGGGGCTTCACCCTCTGGTGGGGGATG
>JBDHLC010000002.1:0-278479 GCA_039586075.1 Gemmatimonadota bacterium
CCTTGAACAGGCGCTGAACCTGCTGCAGAGCCGCGGGCGGAACGATGAAGCTCGTCGCCGTGGCCTCGGCCGGTTCCGTGGGGAGCGCCATCCGGGCCAGCCTATGGCCGTTGGTGGCCACCATGCGCATCAAGCCGTCCCGCAGCTCCCACAGAACACCGTTGAGAATCGGACGGCTCTCCTCCGTGGAGACCGCAAACGACGTGTGGTGGATGAGGCTCTGCAGATCCTTGCCGGTGACCCCCATCCCGGTGCCGAAGTCCACCGCCGGGAGTGACGGGAATTCATCGGCCGGCAGACCGTTGAGCTTGAAGCGAGCGTGCCCGCAGGAAAGCTCGATCTGATCCGACCGGGTGCTGATCTCCACCGGCTGGTCGGGTAGCTCGGGTCGGGTAGCTCGCGGGTAATCTCCTGCAGCTTCTTCCCGGGTGCGGTCAGCGATCCAGCCTCCTTTACGTCGGCTGGCACCTTCACCCGAATGGAGACGTCCAGGTCCGTTCCGCTCATCCAGATCCCGTCTTCGTCGGTCTCGAGCAGGATGTTGGACAGCACCGGGAGGGTGGTCTTCGTGGGGATGCTGGCGGAGACGGCTGCCAGACCCTGGTGCAGGTTCTGCCGGGTCACCGTGAATTGCATGGAACGACTCTCTCTCCGTGTGATCGAACGGCGGGTGAGCTACCGGGGGTTAATCTCTTTGTAAAGAGAATAGAAAGAAAGAAGTAGTAGGGGCTGTGGAGATGTGGAAGGCTGCTGAGACATCACCCGGGACCCCACTGTACACAAGGGCATTTCGCGGCGTGGCACCCTGTGGAGGCGAATGTGGAGATGTGGAGTGGAGAACTCACCGGGTGGGGTGAGGTGTGGAAGGCTGTGGAGAACACCGGGGGTTTCCACCGGTCTTCCACACTCCCTGTGGAGATCAAGCACCGGTCAGTCTCCGCCGTGCTTCGTCCACCTTTCTCCGGAAGGCGTCGTCCCCTTCCAATGCGGTCTGCACCTTCCGGATGGAGTGGATGACGGTGGAGTGATCTCGCCCTCCGAAGAGGTCGCCGATCTGGACCAGGGGAAGGTCCAGGAGATCCTTGAGGAGATACATGGCCACCTGCCGAGGGACCGTCAGGTCCTTGGTGCGGCGCTTCGAGGCCAGGGCCTCGGGCTTCACGGCCCATTCCTCCGCCACCACCTGTTTGACTCGCTGCGGCTGGATCCCTGCGCCGCGGTCCCCCGGACCTGGATCGCGGACGATGCTCGAAAGCGCTCCCCGGGCGAAGGCGAGGTTGATTTCCTGGTGCTGCAGGGAGGATAGGGCGAGGAGCTTGATGACGGCTCCCTCCAACTCGCGGACCGATGCCGTGCACGCGTGGGCGATGAAGTCGATGACCTCATCGTCCAGGCTCAGGTGGTCGTCCGCCGCCTTCTTCCGGAGGATGGCCACTCGGGTCTCGTAGTCCGGCGGCTTGATGTCCGCCACCAGGCCCCACTCGAACCGGCTCACCAGGCGGTCCTCCAACCCGGGGATCTCCTTCGGGGGGCGGTCGCTGGTGAGGATGATCTGCTTTTGCGCGTCGTAGAGGGCGTTGAACGTGTGGAAGAACTCCTCCTGAGTACGCTCCTTGCCCTCGAGGAAATGGACATCGTCCACGAGGAGCAGGTCCATGGCCCGGTATTTCCGCCGGAACTCCCCCGTCTTCCCCATCTGAATGGAGTTCACGAGGTCGTTCATGAACTGTTCGGAGGAGACGTAGACGATCCGGCTCGACGGGTTGTTGGCGAGAATGTGATTCCCGATGGCGTGCATCAGATGCGTCTTTCCGAGTCCCACACCCCCATACAGGAAGAGTGGGTTGTACATCCGGGCAGGCTTCTCGGCCACCGCCCGGCAGGCTGCGGCGGCGAGCTGGTTGTTGTTCCCCACCACGAAACGGTCGAAGGTGTACCGGTCGTTGAGCGTTGCGGTCTCGCGATGCGCTCCGGAACCCGGAGTGGCGCTGGGTGCTTCCTTCGACGGCGCGGCGGGGATCTCCTCCGGGATGGGAGACGTGAGGTCCACCGGAGGGAATGCGGTGCGGTCGGGCTCCGCCGCCTTGAGGGAGAGGCGGACCGGCCTGCCCGCGATTTGCTCTCCCAGCTCCTCCAGCACCGGCCGGAAGCGATCCTCGATCATCTCCTGGTGGAAGGGGCTGGCAGCCTCGACCTCCAGCGAGTCGCCCGAGAACCCCAGAGCCTTGGAGCTCGAAAGCCAGGTCTGGAAGCTCTGCTCCGGAAGTACCGGACGAGCGGCCTCTAGAATCTGGCTCCAGAGTTCAGCTGCGGTGAGCTCCATGGGCGGGCAGGACCACTTGGCGAGGCAGGCCTCTCGTTGAGCCTGCCGACGGGGTGGGAGGAAGATGAATGTGGGATGTAGGAGAGGCCCCGATTCAGGGGGGACGAAAGGCTAGACGAGGGGTGTGGAAAAGTCAATTTGGGCTTTTATTCGGGCGGCGCCTGGAGGGTTTTCCACTAAGCCCTTCCGGGTTGACCCTCTGAACCGAGGTTTGCTACCTTTCTCTGCTCTGCCCGTAACACATGCCGCTCAGACCGACTGATACCCTGCCATGAAGCCCACTTATCGTCCCCGGAACCGGAAGCGCGTGAACAAGCACGGATTCCGTGCGCGCATGGCCACGAAGAGTGGTCGCAAGGTGCTGAACGCTCGGCGCCGCCGTGGTCGCTCCAAGCTGACGGTCAAGATCGGCGGAAAGTAATCCGTGAATGCGGCGCGCCCGCCGGCGGAGCCGCCGCGGTCGGGTGAGCCGGGCGGTCTCGGACTGCCACGAGCATCCCGGATACGGTCCGGTCGAGAGATCCGGAACATCATGAATCGGGGGAACCGCAAGAGGACTAGGCACACGGACGTCTTCTACGCGGCTTCCCCCGAGTCGTATCCGAGACTCGGCCTTGTCGTACCGAAGCATCGACACACCAACGTGGAGCGAAATCTCGTGAAACGTCGCCTCCGAGAGATCGGCCGGGTGGAGATCCTGCCCCGCCTCCGGTCCGCCGGACGGAATCTGGATGTCCTGATCCGGGCCCGGTCGGAGGCCTACGACGCACCGTTCCACGTACTCCGGGATCAGCTGGTGCGCTGGGTGGAGGACGAGTCGTGCGCCGCGTCCTGATGGCGGGAGTCCGGTTCTACCGGGCCTTCATCTCGCCCCTGACCCCTCCATCCTGCCGGTACAGTCCAACCTGCTCGGCCTATGCCATGGAGGCACTGGAGCGGCATGGTACCGCGCGGGGCTCCTGGCTGGCCTTTAGAAGGATTCTGCGCTGCCATCCGTGGGGAGGGTCAGGGTACGACCCGGTTCCGGGGAACGGGACACCCGAGTTGAAGGTTGAGGCGCCGGCGGCGCAGACCACTTCGAAGAACGTGACGCGATGAAGAGCGAATTCCGGCTTCTCCTGGCCGTGGGCCTCATGATCCTGGTGATGGTGGGGACGAACATCCTCTTTCCTCCGCTGGAGCCGGAGCCCGGTGCGATCGGTCCGGACTCGGCAGCGACGGAGGTTGAGCCCTCGGCGGGTGGCCTCCCCGAGATCCAGGGAATGGGTCCGGAAGCCGAGGTGGAGCAAGCCGCGCCGGAAGAGCCCGCCGTCGAAGTCGTGCCCCGTCAGGAGGTGGTGGTCGAGAGCCCCCTCTTCAGGTACACGTTCGACAACTACGGGGCCGCCGCCACGTCGGTACAGCTTCTCCAGTTCGAGTCGTTGGCCACGGAAGGTGGACAGCCGGTGGAGCTGGTTCCGGAAGGGACCAGGGCTCTCCAGGGCTGGATCGTGGTGGGGAGAGACACCCTGGAGCTCACCCGTCTGGGCTTCACGGCGGAGCCCGCCGGCGGCCTCCGCATCCAGGAGGGCGATGGTCCGCGGACGCTGACGTTCCGCTATTCCAACGGTGGGGCATTCGGGGTGGAAGTCGCCTACACCTTCCGCCCGGACGACTACGTGGTGGACGTCTCCACGCGGGTAACGGGTGTGGATCGTCCGCTCCTCTTCACCTCCCTGGGAGAGGGACTCGCCCTGAACGAGGCCGACTCAGGGCAGGAGGCCGCGGAGCTGGCCTTCGTGGGGTACCACGTGAACGAGGGGATCGACGACACCCGCCTGGACCGCGTGGAGGAGCGAAGCCTCCAAGAGGGACCCTTCCGGTGGGTCGCCTTCCGAAGCCGTTACTTCGTGTCCGTGATCCTTCCGGGAATGGGCGAGGACCAGGAGACCTTCCTGGGAGGGCTCATCGCCACGCCCTCGCCCATGGAGTATCAGGCTGGCGTAGCGGTCGCGCATCCGGTGGCGGTGGACGGGGTGACGGACTACCGGGTCTTCATGGGGCCCCAGGTCTATGCCACCCTGCAATCCCTGGGCGAGGAGCTGGAGGAGGTCAACCCGTACGGCTGGGCGATCTTCCGGCCGATCTTGCGGCCCATCGTGGGGGTTATTCTCTGGCTCCTGAACTTCCTGCACGACACGCTGAGCATCGGGTACGGCTGGGTCCTCATCCTGTTCGGGGTGCTCATGCGCGTGGTGCTCTGGCCGCTGAACCAGAAGGCCATGCGGTCGCAGATGAAGAACATGGCGGTGCAGCCGCTCATGAAGGAGATCCAGACCCGGTACAAGGACAATCCGGAGCGGATGCAGAAGGAGATGCTGAAGCTCCACAAGGAGCACGGCTTCAACCCGCTGGGCGGGTGTCTCCCCATGCTCATTCCCTTCCCGGTCCTGATCGCCCTCTTCTTCGTGTTCCGCAACACCATCGAGTTGCGTGGCGTGCCCTTCCTATGGCTCCCCGACCTGGCGGCCAAGGACCCGCTCTACATCCTCCCGCTGGCGCTGGCCGTGTCCATGTTCCTGCTCCAGTGGATTTCCCTCCGGTCCATGCCGGAGTCGAACCCCCAGATGCGGATCATGATGTGGTTCATGCCGCTCTTCATGGGCTTCATCTTCCTGCAGTTTCCCTCGGGTCTGAACCTCTACTACGCGACGGCCAACATCGCGACGATCCCGCAGCAGATCCTCATCGCCCGGGAGCGGAAGAAGGTGAAGATCTTGAAGCCCAAGGGGGAGGAAGGGAGCGACCAGCCGGAGGCGGCTTCGGGCGCGCCCTCCTCCGGTAAGGGTTCGTCGGGGCGCAAGCGCCGCAAGAAGAAGTAGTCGTCCGGGCCGCGGCGCGGCCTTCAAGGAAGGTGGAGGTTCATGGCACCTGAGGCCGACACCATCGCGGCGGTGGCCACCACGCCGGGCTACGGGGCCTTGGCTACCGTGCGGATCTCGGGAAAGGACGCACCGGAGATCCTTCGCCGGATTGCGCCCGGGCTGCGGCTCCCACTGCCCCCCCGTACGGCCTGCCTGGCGGAAATCTTCGATCCAGGGTCCGGTGAGGTGGTGGATCAGGCACTGGTGATCCACTATCCGGCCCCGGCGAGCTACACCGGCGAGCACGTGATTGAGGTGACCGGTCACGGGGGCGTGCTGGCGCCGGCGCTGGTGCTGGAGGCGTCCCTCAAGGCCGGAGCTCGGGAGGCGGAGGCCGGCGAGTTCACGCGCCGGGCGTACCTGAATGGGAAGATGGACCTGGTCCAGGCGGAAGCGGTCCTGGACCTGGTGGAGGGGCGGAGCCGGGCGCTGCACCGGGCGGCGGTCCACCAGTTGGAGCGGGGCCTCTCGCAGCGGATCGGCGCGCTTCGCCATGAGGTGGTGGCGCTGGAGGCGCTCCTGGCGCATCACCTGGATTTTCCCGAGGAGGACGAGCCCGCCACTCCGCTGGAGGCGATTGCTGGGAAGGCGGAAGAGGTCGCAGCTTCGCTGGCGGCCCTCGCGTCCACGGCGCCGGAGGGAGTGCTCCTTCGGCGAGGTGCGTTGGCGGTGCTGGCGGGGGCTCCGAACGCCGGGAAGTCCAGCTTGTTCAACGCGCTGGCCGGAGAGGAGCGAGCACTGGTCACCGAGATTCCCGGGACCACGCGGGACGCTCTGGAGGTCGAAGTTTCTCTGGGGGGGTATCCGTTCCGGCTGGTGGATACCGCCGGGCTCCGGGAGACCGACGAGATCGTGGAGCGTATGGGGATCGAGGTCGCCGAGCGGTACCTGCGTTCCGCCGATCTGGTTCTCTTCTGTGCCGAGGCCGGGCGCTCCCTGACGGCCCATGAGGAGGCCTTCATCTCAGGCACTGATCAGGCCCCGGTGGTCCTGGTGCGGACGAAGGCGGATCGGCATGGTGTGGGGACGACGCCGACGCCGGCGGGGGTCCGCGGCACGGTGTGCGTCTCCACGGTGACCGGAGAGGGTCTTGCCGAGGCCCGCAGCCTGCTGCCGAGCCTGGTGTTCCATGGTCTGGTGCAGGCGGAGGCTTCGGTTCCGGTATTGACCCGGGAGCGGCAGGCGGCCGCGGTGAGAGAGGCGGAATCCGAGGTTCTGGCCTTCGGAGCCGCTCTCCGGGAAGGCATTCCGCCGGAGGTGGCGAGCGCGCACCTGAAGGATGCAGTCTCCGCTCTGGAGTCCATCGTGGGGGTGGTAAGCGGGGAGGACGTGTTGGATCACCTCTTCCGATCCTTCTGCATCGGGAAGTGAGATGGGGGAATTCGTCTCCAGGGGGTTCATGATCACCGGGCGGGTCCAGGGTGTCGGCTTCCGCTGGTTCGCCCGCCGTGAAGCTCAGCGCCTTGGCCTGGGAGGCTCGGTCCGGAATCGGAGCGACGGCAGCGTCGAGGTCCAGTTGGTGGGCCCCGCGGACTCGGTGGAGGAGATGCGCGCATGGTTGGAAAGGGGCCCGCCCGCGGCGCGGGTGGATGCCGTGGTGGAGTCTGAAGTCGACCCCGGCACGGCGCGCAGCTCCTTCGAGGTCCTGGTCTAGGCAGTGGAGCTCCGGTACGAGGTCGTGGTGGTGGGCGGCGGGCACGCCGGTACGGAGGCCGCAGCGGCGGCGGCTCGGCTGGGGTGCCGCACGGTCCTGATCACACCCGACCTGGCGCGCGTGGGCCAGATGAGCTGCAACCCGGCGATTGGGGGTGTGGCGAAGGGCGTCGTCGCCCGGGAGGTGGACGCGCTTGGGGGGGTAATGGGACGGGCCACGGACGCGAGCCGAATCCAGTTTCGGATGCTCAACCGGTCCAAGGGGCCTGCGGTCTGGGGTCCGCGGGCGCAGTGCGACCGGGCCCTGTATCCCCTGGCGGTGCGCCGCATACTGGACGGGATTCCGGAGCTGGATCTATTCCAGGAGATGGTCACGGAGCTGCTCATGGAGGGCGACCGCGTGGCGGGCGTGGTCACCCGCGGGGGGCTTCGCTTCCTCGCGCCTGCTGTGGTGGTGACCGCCGGGACCTTCCTGAGGGGCCGGATTCATGTCGGCGGAGAGGCCGGTGTGGATGCAGGTCGGGCGGGGGAGGCCCCGTCGGTGGAACTCGCCCAGGCCCTCGAGGCGCGTGGCCTCGAGGTCGGGCGCTTCAAGACCGGAACTCCACCCCGGATCGACGGGCGGACCGTGGACCTGTCGCGACTGGAGGTCCAGGAGGGTGAGGGGGGCGACTTCCGGTTCTCGTTCTACGCCCGTGAGACCATCCCGGAGCAGAGGCCTTGCTGGATCACGTGGACGGGGGAGCCACTGAGCCGACTCATTCGGGAGAACCTCTCCAGGAGCGCGCTCTACGGAGGGGCCATCTCGGGCCAAGGACCCCGCTACTGCCCTTCCATCGAGGACAAGGTGGTTCGTTTCCCGGATGCGCCCCGGCACCAGGTCTTCCTGGAGCCGGAGGGCCTGGACACCACGGAGCTGTACGTGAACGGCCTCTCCACCTCGCTTCCAGCGGACGTGCAGCTCGCCTTCCTGCGGACCCTTCCGGGGCTGGAGGAGGTGCGAATCACGAAGGTGGGGTACGCCATCGAGTACGACTACTTCCCCCCTCACCAGCTCCGCCACACGCTGGAGGTGCGGGAGGTCGCGGGGCTGTACTTCGCGGGCCAGATCTGCGGCACCACCGGATACGAGGAAGCCGCCGGGCAGGGAGTGCTGGCGGGCATCAATGCAGCCCTGAGGGTCCAGAGACGCGATCCGCTGATCCTGGAGCGGGACCAGGCCTACATCGGCGTGCTCGTGGACGACCTGGTGACCAAGGGTGTGGATGAACCCTATCGTCTCTTCACCTCCCGGGCTGAGTTCCGGCTCCTCCTCCGACAGGACAACGCCATGCGTCGCCTGGGGCCACTGGCGCGAGACCTGGGGCTTCTGACCGACTGGCAGGAGGAGGCGCTCACCGACCGCGTGGGACGAGAGGATCGATTCCGGTCCTGGCTGGAGGGGACCTCGCTGCATCCGGAGCGGGTCAATCCAGTGCTGGCCGAGGTGGGCTCGGAGCCGCTCACTCAGGCCGTGCGGGCGGACGAGCTGCTCCGGCGGCCTGGCGTCTCGGTGATGGAGCTGGTTCGGGCCAGCATGCAGGCGCCACCGCCCGTGGATGCGGAGATGCTGGCTGCGGTGGAGGTGGAGGTGAAGTACGCCGGGTACGTCGAGCGGGAGCGGAAGCGCGCCGCAGCGCTGAGGGCCCAGGCGGAGATCGTGCTACAGGAGGATCTCCCGTACCACGAATTCCACACGCTCAGTTACGAGGCCCGCGAGAAGCTGACCCGCGTTCGACCCTCGAGCCTGGCGCAGGCCGGGCGAATTCCCGGAATTTCGCCGGCAGACCTTCAGAACCTGGTGTTGGAGGTCCGGAGGCACCGCGCGCACGGGTCGTAGTTCGCAGGCCAGATCTGCGTAAGTGATTGTGAAGTAATCATTTACACTGTTCGCTCGTCCACGACCGGCCGTGCGGGCGACTCCTGACCGTCTCCGCGTTTCCCGCCAGGGCCGTCCGTCCGCGCTGTGCACTGTCGCCCATCCTCGTCGACCGGCGATAGCCAGGGAAATCGATGTTCAGGGCCTCGGACCGGAGGAGTCGGAGCGTCCGGCGATGGGGGATGGGGACTTGATCTGGATCGGGTGCCACGAGGCGTGGAAGGCGCTGGAAGCCCGCTCTGTGCGCAGGCGAGGTTTTCCACCACTTTTCCACAGGTGGTCGGGAGACCTCGATTCTCTATCGATTCTCCAGGATTGACGCCATTTCACCCCAGTTCGGCCAGAACTGGAGATCGCTGCAGACGCTGCGGTCGTCCCGTTTCTCCACATCGTCGTGCGGTGCTCGCCGCCTGGCGGAGGGATCTCCTGCGCTCGCCGTTGGGGGGTGGTCGCCAATTGGGTCATCCAACAAGACTCCCCAGGCGGTGGAAGAGAGGGAACCTCCCCAGGCGAGCTGGTGGAGAGCTGCCCCCTCCCGGATCAGCCCCGGCTGGTTCACGGGGCGGATGATCGGCAGGGGAGCTGGCGGTGGTCTCAATTGCGGCACACGTGCTAGGCCTGCCCCGGGGCCGGGCCCTCACCGTAGGCGGGAGCCATCGTTCGGACGGTGCCGGGAGTCTCCGCGCCAAGAAGGGGGGCGAGAGACGTGTTTCACGTGAAACACCGATCCGAGGGGGCGGATTGAGGGCCAGGTGTTTCACGTGAAACAGACCCTGTTCGGGTTTGGATTTCGGGAATACGGTTGCGCGGGTCCCGCGGCGGCTGGGGCGCCCGGCCTCGGCCGCAGAATGACCCCGCGTCGGAGGTCCTGGCCGCCCCGGCGTATCTCGGTGGGGGGGTAGGAAGGGTGGGGGGCGACCGAGGACCCCCAAAGAAGCCGGGCGGCTGCCGGTGTCCTACGAGCTCTGGCGAGACAGCTCGGTCCGGAGGCTCGCGGGATCCGCGACGAGATCGAAGTCCAGGTCGACGGCGGTCTCCCCCAGTAGGCGGACGCGATCGTCGCTGATGCGCTCCAACGTCCCCTGCGTGGTATCCGGCGCCGGGAACTGGACGTAGAAGGTCAACTCGTCACCGCGGAGCGAGAGAAACCCAATCTCAGTAAAAGGGACTCCGGAGATCGTGAGGGTGGCCGTATAGGCACCGGACGGTTGGACATTGATTCCGAAGTCGGCCCCTTCTGCAAGGAGATCCCGGGAGAGCTGGGGATCCTCGATCCCTGTCGCCACCAGCACGTCCGCTACCCAGTCACCTACGAGGAAGGAGATGTCATCCTGAAGGTCGGGTCCCGCCGGGTCATCTCCGCAGGCGTAGGCGGAGACGAGGAGGAAGGCCAGCGATGCCAGGAAGGGAAGGGTACGTCTGAGAATCCGCGTCATGATGGGCCGGGCCGGCGGAAGGGGCAGTCACGTGCCACGGAAGGTGCCCACCGCCCGGCGGGCCGGTCAAGGGTCCCGTGCCTTACCCCGGACGGGGGAGAAGCGTATATTGCGCGTCCTCGAATTCACGGTATTGGAGGAAGCTCGTCCCCATGTCAAAAGTCGTTGCCATTGCGAACCAGAAGGGTGGAGTGGGCAAGACCACCACCGCCATCAACCTGGGTGCGTCCCTGGCCGTCTCGGAGCAGCGCACGCTTATCGTGGACATGGACCCGCAGGGCAACGCCACTTCGGGTCTGGGCGTGGAGGGACCGGATCGGGTCAATTCGGTCTACGACGTCCTGGTGGAGGGTCGCCCGGCACGGGAGTGCATCGTCCGGGATCTCCACTTCGATCACCTGGATCTGCTCCCGTCCACCAGGGACCTGGTGGGTGCCGAGATCGAGCTGGTAGGGGCGGGGGAGCGCGAGACCATCCTGCGTCGGGCGCTGGGGCCGGTCCGGGAGGACTACGATTTCATCCTGGTGGATTGCCCTCCTTCGCTGGGCCTGCTGACGCTGAACACGTTGGCCGCGGCGGATTCCGTTCTCATCCCCATCCAGTGCGAGTTCTACGCGCTCGAGGGCCTCAGCCAACTGCTGAACACGGTGCGCCTCGTCCAGAAGGGGCTGAACACCGGGCTGGAGATCGAAGGCGTGCTCCTCACGATGTATGATCGCCGTCTGAACCTCTCCCGCCAGGTGGCGTCCGAAGCGCACGAGTACTTCGGGTCGAAAGTCTACCAGACTCGGATCCCCAGGAATGTGCGGCTGGCGGAGGCGCCCTCCTTCGGAAAGCCCATCGTCGTCTACGACGTGCTTTCCCAGGGTGCGCAGAGCTACCTCTCGCTGGCCAAAGAGCTCATCGCCGCGAATGCGCCGGCCTCCCTGAGCCAGGGGTAACCCATGAAAAAAGACCGACTGGGCCGAGGCCTGGGTGCACTGCTGGGCGAATACGCTGCCGCGGATGAGTCCGCCGCCTCTGCGGCCGAGGTTACGCGGGTCACCCTCAAATCCATCGTCCCCAACCCGCTCCAGCCCCGCCAGGAGTTCCAGGAGGACGAGCTCCGCGAGCTCATGGAGTCCATTCGCGAGAACGGTCTCCTGCAGCCCCTCGTGGTGCGGCCTTCGCCCACGGCCCCGGATCGATTCGAGCTGGTGGCGGGGGAGCGCCGACTTCGGTCGCTCCAGGCCCTGGGGTGGGAGGACGCTCCGGTCATGGTCCGCGAGGTGGACGACGAGACCCTCCTGGTCCTGGCCCTGGTGGAGAACCTGCAGCGCGAGGCGCTCAATCCCATCGAGGAAGCTGAGGGGTACCAGGCCCTGGGTCAGCAGTTCGATCTTACGCAGGAGGAGATCGCCCGGGCGGTTGGGAAGGATCGATCCACGGTGGCCAACACCCTCCGACTCCTGAAGCTGCCGCACTCCCTTCGCCGGATGGTGGCCACCGGCGAACTGAGTTCTGGCCACGCTCGGGCCCTGCTGGGGTTGGAGGACCCGGTTCGCATGGCGGACGTTGGGCGTCAGGCCGCCCGCGAGGGCTGGTCCGTCCGCGAGGTGGAACGGAGGGTCAAGGCTGGGCGGGGCGGCCGGGATAAGCCGAAGTCCAGCACACGCACAGCCACGGATCCGGTGGTCCGGGAGTTGGAGGCGGCGCTGCAGGAACGACTCGCCACCCGCGTGGTGATCCGGGGCGGCGGAAAGAAAGGGAGAGGCGTCATCGAGATTCCGTTCCTGGGCACCGAGGATTTCGAGCGGATCTTCGCCCTCGTGGCTGGCGTCGAGGCCTCCGACGTCCTGGGCTGACCATTGTCCGACAAGACCGGCGTCCGCCTACTCATCATTCCCGAGGACGGGCGGGAGACACTCTCCATCCACCTGAGCCGGCGGCGACTCAGAGTCCTGGTGGGGCTCGGAGTGGGAATCGTCGCGGCCGTCGCCGTCCTCGGCGGAACGTGGTGGTACATGGCCGCCCGTGCCTACCAGGTGCCCGCGCTGGAGGCCGAGGTGGCTCAGCTTCAGGAAAGCCAGGAGCAGGTGGTGGGGCTCGCAGCGCAGCTGGCGGAGCTGGAATCCCGGTATCGCCAGATTCGGTCTTTGTTCGGTATCGACACCGCGCAGGTTCTCCCTGAGATCTGGCGCCCACCGTCGGCCGGAACAAGGGCGTCCCGGGAGGATCCGGAGGAGTCGCTCCCCACGAGTTGGCCGCTCACCCAGGCCGGGTTCGTGACACAGGATCTCCTGGAGGGTGCGGACGGGGAACATCCCGGTCTGGACATCGCAGTTCCGTCGCATTCCTACATCCGTGCGGCCGGCGCTGGATCCGTGGCTGACACCGGCGACGATCCAGTCTACGGGCGGTTCGTGACGGTGGACCATGGCGATGGCTACCTTACACTCTATGCCCACGCGTCCGAGATCCTGGTGGAAGCCGGTCAGAGGGTGCGGAGGAATGAGGTCATCGCCCTCACCGGAAACACGGGGCGCTCGACTGCACCCCACCTTCACTTCGAGATACGATTGAACGGCGACACCGTGGATCCCATGACCATGGTGGAGCCACCGCGTTGACTACCTGAGAGACCAGAGGAACAGAATGCCACGTGATCGCCAGGACACCGGGAGCACCCCTTCGGATGCCGTCATCTCCATCATTGCGGCGGGGATGAAGGTGGTGGGGGACTGCACCACGGAGGGGACGATTCGGATCGAGGGGCTGGTGGAGGGAACGGTCCAGGCAGGAAAGGCCGTGGTCGTGGGGAAGGACGGCGTCGTGGACGGTCACGTGCAGACCCAGGACGCGGTCATCGGGGGACGGATCACGGGGTCGCTCTCGGCGGCGTCGCGGTTGGAACTTCAGGCTACTGCCCAGGTCGACGGCGAGGTCCGGGCCCGGCGGATGCAACTGGAGGAAGGCGCCGTCCTGAACGGCAAGGTCACCATGGGCGAGAATGCCGCCGCGAAGATTCAGATGCCCCCTGCTGGGGTGAAGAACGAGAACGAACCGAACCGAGCCGAATCCGAGCCGGCAGCGTAACCTTTTTGTTGCCAACGGATTGGGAAACGTGACGGACTTTTCCACATTCGTGGATAAAGGCCGGAAGCCCAGTAACGACGGGGATGATACGACGTTTTCCACATCGTATGAGGCCTTTGTAGAAGATTTCTTTCGGGACTTATCCACATCAGGGGATTGGGAATGGTGAAGCTACAGGCCCTGGTGGATTATCTGGACGGGTATCTCTCGATACCGACTCATCCGGACTATCGCACGGCATTGAACGGACTGCAGGTCCAGGGCGGCTCGGAGATTCGGCGAGTGGCCGCCGCCGTGGACACCTCCGAAGCGGTCATCCGTCATGCGGTGGACGAAGGGGCGGACCTCCTCATCGTACATCACGGGTTGTTCTGGGACGGTCTGCGCCCCCTGACGGGTCGTCGCTTCGGTAAGGTCGAGGCGCTCCTGAACTCGGGAATGGCCCTCTACTCGGCGCACCTCCCGTTGGATTCCCACCCCGAGGTGGGAAACTGCGCCCTCCTGGCGCGGGCGCTGGAGCTCGAAATTCAGGGGCGATTCGGGGAGTACGAAGGCAGCGCCATCGGATGGTACGGGGCTCCTCCCGAATGGGAGCGGGCCGCTCTGGTGCAGCGGTGTGAGAAGGTGCTCGGCGGACCCGTTCAACTCCTGGACGGCGGCCCGGATGCTCTGAAGCGCGTGGCCGTGGTCACCGGGGGCGGTGGGTCGTTCATCGAGGAGGCGGCTCGAGCCGGCATGGACACTCTTGTCACGGGAGAGGGGTCCCACCACACCTTCGTGGACGCCCACGAGCTCGGCGTCAATGTCGTGTTTGGAGGCCACTATCGGACTGAAGTGTTCGGCGTGAAGGCACTGACCGAACACCTCGCGGAGATGTTCTCGCTGGAGTGGGTCTTCCTGGACCACCCCTCCGGGCTCTAAAGCGGCCTCCGCCGGTGGGGGGGCAGCGGCGGAACGAGGACTGCCGGAGTCGTCGTCCCACCGCCCTCCCGATTCTCCCGCCTAGCGCTGGTCTCCCATCATGGCGTCCCGGGCGGCCTTGAATTCGCTGCCCTCGTGCCAATTGGGCCAGGCGCCCGAATTGGCGATGTCGAGAGTCGTGAGCAGCGCCAGCCGACCCTGCTGGACCGCGCCCTGGAAGACGAAGTCCTCAGAGTAGTCATCCGTGGGAGCGTGGTAATGGAGGGCCGTGTAGTCCGTCAGGATACTGTCGCCCCAACCGGCCGGCTGCCCCCGGAACTGGCGGCCGTGCTCGATGTACAGCGACGGCACTCCCGCCTTCGCGAAGGGGAAGTGGTCGCTCCGGAAGAAGAAGCCCTTCTCCGGCTCGGCGTCGGGCATGATCGTCAGGGACATCTCGTCCGCCCGGCGCTGGACGAAGGTGCCCAACTCGCTCCGCTCCGCACCCTGTGCGATGACGTCGTCCGTCTCCCCCCAGAGATTCGCGCCGTCCACGTTCACCTCCGCCACGGTGGCGGAGAGCGGGAAGAGCGGGGATTGAACGTACCACGCGGCTCCCAGCAGGCCCTGCTCCTCGGCCGCGGTGGCGATGAAGAGGAGGGAGCGCCGGAGCTGGGCTCCACTGGAGACGACGGCGTCGGCCATGGCGAGCAAGAGCGCGGTCCCGGACGCGTTGTCATACGCTCCGTTGTAGATGGAGTCCCCGTCGATGGCCTCCCCGACACCGAAGTGATCGTAGTGGGAGGTGACGGTCACGACCTCCTGCGGGCGCTCCGTGCCCGGGATCAGTCCCACCACGTTCATCGTCTCCACGTCACGCATGGTGCTCTCGACCCGCGCAGAGACGGTCACGCCGGTGGCAACGGGCCCGAAGGTTCGGAAGGCAGCCGCCTCCTTGAGCGTTTGGAAGTCCAGCCCACCCGCCGCCAGGGCGGCTTCAGCGACGTCGCGGGTGACCCACCCCAGGAAGGGAACTGGCCCGGGGGCGTCGGGATCGGGGGGAAGGGCGAACTGTTCCCCCGACCAACCGCCCCGAACCACGCTCCACGGGTATCCCGCAGGCTCGGTCTCGTGGACGATGAGGGCGCCCGCGGCGCCCTGACGGGCAGCCTCCTCGTACTTGTACGTCCAGCGTCCGTAGTAGGTCATGGCCGGTCCGCCGAAGAGGTCGGCCTCTTCGGCGGGTGCCGGCGGGTCATTCACGAGAATGAGGAGGACCTTTCCGGACACGTCCATCCCACCGAAATCATCCCACTCGTTCTCCGGTGCGTCGATCCCGTACCCGACGAAGACGAGCTCGGCCTCGACCGAAACCGGATCCCCCATGGGATCGCCGGCGTTGAAGACGAAGTCGTCCAGATAGGTCGGAGACAAGGTCCCGTCTCCTCCCTGGAACCGAAGGTCCACCGAGGAAGGGATCGAAGAGGTTCCGATCATGGGCACCGTCTGGAAGTACGAGCCATCCACCGGCTCCAGGCCTGCGGCCTGGAACTGGTCGGCGATGTACCGCGCGGCCATGTCTCCACCGGAATGGCCCGGGCCCCGACCCATGAACTCATCGGAGGAAAGCGTCCGCATATGGTCTTCGATCACATCGCCCGAAAGGGCGTCCGCGGCGGCGGTGGCGATGGCGCCATCCCCCGCGGTATCCGCGCATCCCCAGCCGGCGGCCATCAGAATCAGCATCCAACGCTTCACGTCCAACCTCCAGTGACTCGTGAATCAGCCCGTCCGCGAAAGGGTACGGAACCGGGGGAGCGGAGACCAGATGCCTCCGTTGCCGCGCCCGGGCCCCACCGATACGATCCGGTCCAACCTGGACCCGAGGAATTCCATGTTCCGTCGCACCGTCATAGCCCTTCTCCTGCTCCTGGCCGCTCCGCCCCTGGGCGCCCAGGAAGTTCCCTCGCCGCTCCAGCACTTCGGGTTCGAGTTGGGCTCGAGCCGGAACCTGGCCGATTGGGAGGACCTCACCTCGTACTACGAGGAGCTCGCCCGGGGCAGCGACCGGGTGACCGTGGATACCCTGGGCACCACCACCAAGGGGCGGCCATTCGTCATGCTCACGGTGACCAGTGCCCAGAACCACGCGGTCCTCGACGAGCTCCACGACATCCAGATGAAGCTGGCCGATCCCCGGACTATCAGCGGGGAGGCGGAGCTGGAGTGGTACCTGAGCCAGGGGCGCGCGGTGGTGCTCATCACCCACCAGATCCACAGCACCGAAGTGGGTGGGGGTCAGATGGCCGCCCGACTACTTCACCGACTCGCGACCTCCGACGATGAGCAGGTACGGCGGATTCTGGACAACGTGATCCTGTTGGACATTCCCTCATTGAACCCGGACGGACTCCAGTGGGTGGTGGACTGGTACGACCGGTTCAAGGGAACGGAGTACGAGGGCGCGCCCATGCCGTGGCTCTACCACTTCTACGTGGGGCACGACAACAACCGCGACTGGTACGCCTTCACCCAGGTCGAGACCCAGCTCACCATCCAGAAAGCGCACAACGCGTGGCACCCCCAGATCGTCCACGACGTTCACCAGATGGGTTCCACCGGGGCGCGGATCTTCTTTCCTCCCTACATCGAGCCCTGGGAGCCGAATATCGATCCATCCCTCACGGCGGCGGTGAATCAGCTGGGGAGCTGGATGGCGGCCGAGCTCACGGCACAGGGTCGGGACGGTGTGGTCATCAACGCGCAGTACGACGCCTTCACGCCGGCGCGGGCCTACCAGCACTATCACGCGGGTGCGCGGATCCTCAGTGAGACGGCCTCCGCCCGGCTCGCTTCTCCCATCCAGATCCCGCCGGAGGAGCTCGTGGGGACACGGCGCGGGTACGACGCCTCGGTCCGTTCGTGGAACTTCCCGTCGCCGTGGCCCGGCGGCGAGTGGGGGCTACCGCAGATCGTGGACTACATGGAGGCCGGGGCCATGGCCTTGCTGGACAACGCTGCCAAGAACCGACGCTTCTGGCTCGAGAACTTCTACGAGATCGGGACCCGGGCCGTAGCGGGGTGGGACCGCTGGCCGGAGGCGTGGGTCATCCCGGCGTCGGCGGCGAATCTGGGAAATCGGGCGGGGCTCAACTACCTGCTTCGGGTCCTCACCATGGGAGATGTGGAGGTGCGACAGGCCGGCGCGCCGTTCGAGGCGGGGGGTGAGCCCTTCCCCGCAGGCAGCTGGGTCGTCGAGATGAGCCAGCCCTACGCCGCCTTCGCCCAGACCATGCTCGAGCGCCAGGAATACCCGGACCTTCGCGAGTTCCCGGGCGGTCCACCCCTGCGGCCCTACGACGTGACGGCCCATACCCTCCCACTCCTGTTCGGAGTGTCAGCTGTTCCGGTGGAAGACCTTCCCGAGGTGGGTCTGTCCGGTCCGGTGGACGTCCCGGACTGGGCCTTCTCGTTGCCCCCGGCGCTCGCTGGGCAGGATGCGCCTCGGGTGGCGGTCTACAAAGGATGGCAAGAGCCCATGGAGGCCGGCTGGACCCGATGGGTCTTCGACCAGCACGGGATGGCGTACGACACGTTGTCCGACGCCGACATCCGGGCAGGCGGCCTTCGGGCCTCGTATGACGTGATACTGCTTCAGTCACAGGACGCGGAGTCCATCCGGGAGGGATACGAGAGCGGAGCGCTCCCACCCGACTACACCGGCGGGATCGGCGAGGCCGGGGCCCGGGCCCTCCGTGACTTCGTCCAGAACGGAGGCCGACTGGTGGCGGTGGAGGAGGCCACGGACTTCGTCATCGACTTGTTCGACCTCGGGATCTCGAACCGGGTGGAGCGGCTCCCTCCCGAGGATTTCTACATTCCCGGGAGCATCCTCTCGCTGCTGCTGGAGGACCATGCCGTCAACCGCGGCCTGCCTCGTGAGATGCCCGCGTGGTATTGGCGGAGCAGCCGGGTTTTCGAGGTCACGGACCCCAGCATCGACGTCCTGGCGAGGTTCTCGCGCTTCCCGATCCTCTCGGGGTGGGTGCTCGGCGCGGAACAGGTCAGGGAGCAGGCCGCGGTGGTGCAGGCGCAGGTTGGACGGGGGTCGGTGGTTCTCTTCGGGTTCCAGCCAAACTATCGTGCACAGACCGTGAGCACGTGGCCGCTCCTTTTCCGGGCACTGGTACCGGGCGAGTAGAGTCGGACACCCTTCTGGATCGAAACGACGGAATTCATGAGCAAAGTCAGCACCTGCCCCGAGTGTGGCGCGTCCGCATCAGGTAACTTCTGCGCCTCCTGCGGCACGCCCCTCGGGATGCGCTTCTGCACCCAGTGCGGGACGAAAACCGCCAGGGGCGCGAAGTTCTGCACCCAGTGTGGAGCCTCCATGGCGGGTGGCACGTCGGGGAAGGTGAGGGCCCCCGCGGCATCGGCCGGCACCCCGGGCCGGGGAGCTTCCGGGGGCGGTGACGGAGGGGCGAACATGGGGTGGTGGATTGCCGGCGCCATGATGATCGTCGTGATCCTCTTCATGGCCTGGCCGATCCTCAACCCGTCCGACACCCCGAGCCCGGGCGCGCCGGTAGCCACGGGGGCGGGTGGAGCTGGGCCGACGGACATCGCGAACATGAGTCCACGGGAAGCGGCGGATCGCCTCTACAACCGAGTGATGGCTGCGGCGGAGGCGAACGACTCCACCCAGGTCACCACCTTCCTCCCCATGGCCATTCAGGCGTACGACATTGCGCGACCCCTGGATCCCGATGGCCTGTTTCATCTGTCCCGGCTGCAGCGCGTCGGACTATTCGATGCGGACGCGCTGTCCAGCGCGCAGGAGGCGCTGGACATGAACCCGGACTACCTGCTGGCCCTCTATGCGGCCGGGGACGCTGCGCTGGCCCTGGGAGACACCGGCACGGCGGAGACGTACTTCCAGCGGCTCCTGGACGTCTGGGATGCCCAGATGGCGTCCGGAAACCAGGACTACCAGCTGCACGCGCGTCAGATGGATGGAATCCGTGAGTACGCCCAGGAGGCGCTGGGCGGCGGATGAGCGGGAACGGGCAGTCCGGCCAGGGCTCCGGATCGGAGAGATCTCGTGAGGGGTCGACGCCCCTTGTCGCCGAGAGCGAGGAGATCAAAGTCCGGTCCGAGGAGGCCGAGGCTACCGCCGAGCGACCCACCCCCCCGCCGGCCACCCACGAGACCGAGGACGAGCGTTTCCTTTCCAGTCCCATCGAGGAGGGTGTCCGGGTCCGCGGAGAGCGTGGCCTGGCTCGGGACGCGTGGCGGGTGTTCCGGATCATGGGGGAGTTCGTGGAGGGGTTCGAGGCGCTGAGCCAGCAGGGGCCATGCGTTTCCATCTTCGGGTCGGCCAGGGCGTGGGCCACCGACCAGGACTACATGGCGTGCGTGGAGACGGCGCGGCGGCTCGGAGAGGCGGGGTTCGGGATCATCACGGGTGGAGGTCCCGGAATCATGGAGGCCGCCAACCAGGGAGCCCGTGAAGCGGGCGTTCCCTCCATCGGCTGCAACATCGAGTTGCCGTTCGAGCAGGGAACGAACCACTTCGTGGATATCTCCGTGGACTTCCGGTACTTCTTCGTCCGGAAGACCATGTTCGTGAAGTACGCCGAGGCCTTCGTCATCTTCCCGGGTGGATTCGGAACGATGGACGAGCTGTTCGAATCCCTGACGCTCATCCAGACCGGGAAGATCCGGGACTTCCCCGTCGTGCTGTTCGGATCCGACTACTGGAGCGGCCTTATGGACTGGATCCGCCGGACCATGCTGGAACGGGGCAAGATCTCCGAGGACGACCTGCGCATCTTCTGCATCACCGATGAGCCGGAGGAGGTGGTCCGCCACGTCGTGGAGCGCTACCAGGCGATGAACGGCGGGGTAACGCAGTCGTGATCCAGGACCCCCTGGCCCTGGCTGCACTCATCGCCGGTGTCACGGCGTTGGCGTTCTGGCTGGACCATACCTTTCCCGCACTTTCCAAGCTGGGAGCCTCTCTCCTGGCCATCATCCTGGGTGCGATCCTGTCGAACCTGGGACTCGTACCCGTGTCGTCACCGGTGTACGACATGGTCACCGGTCCCATCACCTCGCTGGCCATCGCGTGGCTCCTGCTCTCGGTGAACCTGTCCGACGTGAAGAAGGCGGGTCCGCGCATGCTCGGCGCGTATGGGCTCGCGGCGCTGGGAACGGCGCTGGGTGCCCTGGCGGGGGCGGTGGTATTCGGAGGTGTATTCGGCGGTGACACGTGGAGGCTCTCCGGGGTGCTCACCGGCACCTTCACGGGCGGATCGCTGAACTTCGTGTCCGTGGGCCGAGCGGTGGACCTTCCCGATCGGTTGTTCGCGGGTGCCACGGCGGCAGACGCCCTCATCACCGGTGTGTGGATGGGCGCCACGCTGATCCTGCCGGTCTGGCTGGCCCGGTTCTTTCCCCCGACTCCCCCGGAGGCCTACAGCGGGGCGGGAGGACCGGCGGGCGTGAATGAGGTTCAGCATTCCGGAGAAGAAGAGGATCATCCCCACACGCCTGGCGTGGGGCCTGCGGCCCACTTCGATCCGGAGGGTGTTCCCCACCCGTTCTTCTTGAAAGAAGCCATCTCGACGTTGGACCTGGCGATCCTCGGTGCGGTGGGCGTCGCGCTGCTGCTCGGATCGAGCTTCCTGGGGACGATGATTCCCCAGATCCCCGCCATCCTGTGGCTCACCACCCTTTCCCTGCTGGTTGGTCAGCTCAAGGGAATGGCCCGTCCCCAGGGCGCCTTTCCACTCGGCACGCTGGCCCTCCACTTCTTCTTCGTGGTCATCGGGATCTTCTCTCGCGTCTCGGAAATCCTGGCCGTGGGCCTCGAGGTCTTCTGGCTCGTTCTCATGGTGGTGGCCATCCACGGCATCGTCGTCTACGGCGGGGGCCGGTTGGCTCGGCTGGACGTCGGCACCTTGAGTGTTGCCTCCCAGGCCGCGGTGGGAGGACCCTCCAGCGCCCTGGCGGTGGCGGTATCGAGGGAATGGCGGGGGCTGGTTCTGCCCGGAATCATCGTCGGGTTGCTGGGCTACGCCGTGGGCAACTACCTGGGAGTCGGGGTCGCGGTCCTTGTAAGAAGCCTTGGAATTGGGCTATGATTGGGGTCCTGGCCCCTTAGGCTGAACGGTCGTTCTGGATTGAGGCTGCCCGGTAGGGGCGGCCTTTTTTCACCACGAACGAACCGCCTCGACCCGGGTGGGCATCCGGCAACCAGAGGAGGAAGTCCACGGTGAGCGACACGATGACCGAGACTCCCCGCGGGTACGCGCCCACGGGAAAGAACACCGGCGTGGTGAAGCCCAAGGGGACGTCGAAGATTCGAGCCCACGAAGGACTCGAGACCATCGAGATAAGGGCGCGGAAGCCCCAGTGGTTGAAGGTCCGGTCCCCGGGTGGGGAGAACTATCTCCGCCTCAAGAAGATGATGCGGAGCAAGGGCCTTCACACGGTTTGTGAGGAGGCGGGCTGCCCGAACATCGGCGAATGCTGGGAGGCCGGGACTGCGACCTTCATGATTCTGGGGGACGTGTGCACGCGCGCCTGCAAGTACTGCGGTGTCGCGCACGGAATGCCCACCGAGTTGGATCTCGACGAGCCGCGGCGAGTGGCCGACAGCTGTTACGCCATGCAGCTGGAGCACGTGGTCATCACCAGCGTGAATCGGGACGAGCTCCCCGACGGAGGGGCCGGGATCTATGCGGAGACGATTCGCCAGATCCGCGCCCGTCTCCCGGAGTGTTCCGTCGAGGTGTTGATCCCGGACTTCAAGGGCGACGAGGAGGCGCTGGCTACCGTTCTTGACGCGCGGCCGTCGATCCTGGGCCACAACCTCGAGACGGTGGACCGGCTTCACCCGGACGTACGCCCGGGCGGCCGCTATTGGCGCTCCATCTCCTTCCTGGGCGCCTCGAAGAAGATCGCGCCGGATATCATCACCAAAACGGGGATCATCCTCGGCATGGGAGAAGAGCCGCACGAGATCCGGCAGGCCATGTCAGACCTGCGGGAAGCTTCCGTCGACATCCTCACCCTTGGGCAGTATCTGCGCCCGTCCCCCCAGCACATCCCCGTGGCCCGATGGGTCACGCCCGAGGAGTTCGCCGAATGGAAACGAATCGGGGAACAGGAGTATGGGTTCCGGCACGTGGAGTCCGGGCCCCTCGTCCGGTCCTCCTACCACGCGAAGGAACAGGCCCGCGAGGTGGTGGCCGGAGGGCCCGGGGCCATCCAGGACGTGATGGAGGCCGACGTGGCCGCACCGGCGGAGATCATGCCCACCCCGAACCTGGTGCAGCTCGAGATGGGCCGTTCCGGGACCACGCAGGAGCCCTGAGCGAATGTCCACCGACACCGAGACCCGTGAGGAGGAGGCCATGACCGACGAGACGCCTCCTCAGGACGGAGGGGCTGCGGACCTCAACGGGATCGCCCCCGAGCGGGCGCTGGAGATCCTGCGGGAGATGCTCCTCTACCGGAGGTTCGAGGAGAAGGCCGAAGAGGCCTATGCCATCGGGAAGATCGGCGGGTTCTGTCACCTCCACATCGGCCAGGAGGGTGCGGCGGCGGGCAGCATCCTGCCGCTCCGGGGGGATGACTACGTGATCTCCGCTTACCGAGAGCACACGCAGGCCTTGGCGAAGGGAGTTAGGCCCCGGGCCGTCATGGCCGAGTTGTTCGGCCGGAGGGATGGCTCGTCCGGCGGCAAGGGTGGATCGATGCACATCTTCGATGTCGAGCATCGATTCATGGGGGGTCACGGGATCGTGGGTGCTCAGGTCCCCCTGGCGGCAGGGTTCGGGTGGACCATCCGGTATCGAGAGGGTGACCAGGTGGTGGTGTGCTTCATGGGCGACGCGGCGGTGAACCAGGGCGCGTTCCACGAAGCGATGAACATGGCCGCCGTGTGGGACCTGCCGGTGATCTTCGTGGTGGAGAACAACGCCTACGGGATGGGTACCGCGTTCCACCGGGTGTCCCGCACGGAAATCCACGAGAAGGCCTCGGCCTACGGGATTCCCACCGAGGTCGTCAACGGCCAGGACGTGCTGGAGACCTATAGGGCCTTCGCGGACATGATCGCGAAGGTCAGGGACGGTGGTGGGCCGTTCTTCGTGGACCTGCACACCTACCGCTTCAAGGGCCACTCCATGTCCGACCCCGTGTCAGGAACCTACCGGAGCAAGGAGGAGGTGGAGGGCAAGATCGAGTCGGCGGATCCCATCCGGGTCCTGGCCGACCGCCTGAAGGACGCGGGTCATCTCACCCAGAAGAGGCTTGAGGAGATGGACGCGGAGGCCAGGGAGATGTCCCAGGACGCGTTAGAGTTCGCCGATGCGTCTCCTCCCCCTGACCCTGAGGCCCTGTACACGCACGTGTATGCGGAAATCAACCCGAACGGCCGGCTCTTCTTCGACGGCCTGGAACGACCGGGCTTCGCTCGCTGACCTGGCCGAATCGACCGACACATGGCTGAAATCACCTATCGTGAAGCGCTGAACCAGGCGCTTCGAGAAGAGATGGCACGCGACGACTCCGTCTTCCTCATGGGAGAGGAAGTGGCGGAGTACGACGGTGCCTACAAAGTGTCCAAGGGTCTCTTGGACGAGTTCGGAGAGAAGCGTGTGGTGGACTCTCCCATCAGCGAGCTCGGATTCGCCGGATTGGGAGTAGGCGCCGCCATGACCGGCCTGCGGCCCGTCATCGAGTTCATGACCTTCAACTTCTCCATCCTCGCCCTGGACCAGGTCATCAACTCGGCCGCGAAGATGTACTACATGTCCGATGGGCAGATCTCGTGCCCCATCGTCTTTAGAGGGCCCACGGGCGCGGCCCTGCAGCTGGCGGCGCAGCACTCACAGGCCTGCGAGACGTGGTACGTCCATTCGCCGGGTCTGAAGCTGGTGACTCCGGCCACACCGGCAGACGCGAAGGGCCTTCTGAAGGCCGCCATTCGCGACAACGACCCGGTGGCGTTCATGGAGGGCGAGCTCCTCTACAACTTCAAGGGCGAGGTGCCGGAGGACGACGACTTCGTCATTCCCCTGGGCGTGGCCGACGTGAAGCGAGAGGGGGAGGACGTCACCATCCTCACCCACGGGAAGATGGTGCACGTCGCGCTCCAGGCTGCCACGAAGCTCGAGAAGGACGGGGTGCACGCCGAGGTCGTCGACCTACGATCGCTTCGACCTCTGGACGTCGACACCATCCTGGCATCCGTCAAGAAGACGAACCGTGCGGTCTACGTGGAAGAGGGATGGTCCTACGTGGGCGTGGGCGCGCAGATCGTCAGCCTCATCCAGGAGGAGGCGTTCGACCACCTGGACGCGCCTCTCCTCCGGGTGACGCAAGCCGATGTACCCATGCCGTACGCGAAGAACCTGGAGCGGCTGGCCAAACCGTCGGCGGACCGGGTCATCGCCGCGTGCAATCGGGTTTTGTATCGTAATTAGTATTCTGGTTCTGCTTACCTAGGGAAGCTGCGCAATGGCCACGAAGGTGCACATGGAGGCCCTTTCCCCCACGATGGAGGAAGGGCAGATCGTCCGGTGGCTCAAGTCCGAGGGCGATTCCGTGGTGAACGGAGACATCCTCGCTGAGATCGAGACCGACAAGGCCACCATGGAGCTCGTGGCCCGTGGCGACGGGATCCTGCGAGCCGTTCTCCTGCAGGAGGGTGGAACGGCACCGGTGGGCGACGTGATCGCCGTGATCGCAGCCGAGGACGAGGATATCGGAGACCTCGCGGGCGGCGCCGGATCCGACCTGTCCGAGGCGCCAACGCAGGCTCCCGGACCCGCGCAGCCGGCTTCGGAGGCCCCCTCGGCACCAAGCGGACCGCCAGCTGCGGCGGGACCCGCCCCGGAAACCGCCGCGGAGGCGGCCGCGCCCCCCACGGACCACCAGGAGCGGGTGAAGGCATCGCCTCTGGCCCGCCGCTTGGCGGAAGAAGCGGGAATCGACCTCACCACGGTGAGCGGTTCCGGCCCCTTGGGCCGGGTGGTGAAGAAGGACGTGGAGGCCGCCAAGACCGCTCCCACGCCGTCCGCGGGCCCGGTTGCCTCGGACGCGGCTCCGCAGCCCCGCCCCGCGCCCCAGCCCTGGTCGGACGCCGGAGCCGCCGAGGGATACGACGAGATGAAGGTCAGCCAGATGCGCAAGACCATTGCGCGCCGGCTGACGGAAAGCTTGAGCCCGGTCCCCCACTTCTTCCTCACCATCGAAGTGGACATGGCACGTGTCCTGGACGCGAGGAAACAGCTGAACAATTTGGTGGAACGGGACGGCGACAAGATCTCCGTGAACGATTTCGTGCTCCGTGCCACGGGTTCGGCATTGGCCCGACACCCCGAGTGCAACGCCGCGTGGCACGACACCGCGATCCGACGCTACCACCACGTCCACATCGGCGTGGCGGTGGCGGTGGAGGACGGATTGATCACTCCAGTGGTGAAGCACGCCGACCGCAAGGGGTTGGTGCAGATCTCCCGGGAAGTGCGCGAGATGGCCGGCCGGGCTCGGGAAAAGCGACTGAAGCCAGAAGAGTACACCGGGTCCACCTTCTCCGTGTCGAACCTCGGGATGTTTGGAATCCGGGAGTTCACGGCCATCATCAACCCGCCGGAGGCCGGCATCCTGGCCATCGGGGGCGTGGAGGAGATTCCGGTGGCCGTGGGAGGCGAAGTGGTAATTCGCCCCCGGATGCGAATCACCATGAGCTGCGACCACCGGGTGATCGACGGCGCACAGGGGAGCCGCTTCCTGGCCTCCTTGAAGGGGATGCTGGAAGAGCCGGCAGCGATCCTGCTGTAGGCCGCAGTGGGCGGACCGCCGTTGGAGCTATCGCGAGTCTAACCGACAGTCCGACCACCAGTTGGGACGGCTACCCCTCTAGAAGCCCCCGCCCCCGCCGCCCCCGAAGCCACCCCCGCTGAATCCTCCTCCGCCGGAAAACCCGGAGCTTCCGGACGTCGACCGCGGGGCTGCCGTCATGGCAGCGCCGGCGCTCTTCGAGAAGTCGGACAGGTGGGCCGTGAGCACCGAGGGACGGAATCCTCCGTCGTAGCGTCCCACGTACCAGGAGGGTGGCTCCGTGTAGAGGTCGTCGAAAGCGTCGCCCCACTTCTGGTCCACACCCAGGGCCATGGCGTGGGGCAGGAGGGCCTCGAACTGTTCCACGGACTGGATCATCCGACGGAACCGGTCCTTCTCCACGCGTGCAAGGAAGTCCTCGAATCCCAGGATCTCCTCGAGCTTGCGGACCCCGGCCTGCGTCCTGGCACCCATGAGGGCGCCGAACACGATGACCGGGACGCCCAGGAGGACGCCCGCCGAAATCGTAGCCACCGGACTGATGAAGAGGGCACTGCCCACGAGGGTGAGGAGGGCGGCCGAGCCTGCCGCTACCACGATTCCGAGGCCCACCCACTTCCCCACCACCTTGTCGGGCCGCCGATCGTAGAATCCGTGCTCCACCAGGGACCGGAAGAGCCCGTCCCTGATCCCGGGAAGCTCACGATAGAACTCGTTCTTCAAGTCGTCGCTGCTGACGTGGCTATCCCCCCCGAAGACGCCTTCGAGCACACGCCGCTCATGTGGCAGGAGCTCATCCCAGCTCGAAAGATCCCGAAGCTGAACGAACGAGAAGTCCCTGGTCCCGAAGAGCCGTTCGACCTGACTCTGCTCCTCTTCCTCGATTCTGAGGTATCCCCGGATCGCCAGGTCCACCAAGGTGGAGGTGACGTCCCGGATGTCCGGGGAGTTGTCCACAAGGGTCCCCGCCTCCCCCGGCGAAAGACCGTCGGGTGGCTGGTATCGGGGAGAAATGGACCGGATCTTCGGGTCCCTTCCGTACCGCTCCCAGTGCTTCCACATCAGAAAGAGCGAGATCAGGGGCAGGATCAGCACCCCGTTGGCCCGCAAAAAGTCCAGGACTCTGTCCATGGCGGTGGGACGCGCCACTGCTCCCGGGTCCCACCCCACCACGACGGTGAGGCCGTTCCGAAAGCCGAGGGGCCCCCTCGTGGCGAAGTCGACGCCCACGGGAGTGATGGTGAAGTCGGCATCGCCCCGGGTGGACCCGTACGACCCGGTGAACGCGGAGGCGCGAACCCCCGTGGCCCCCTGGGGGAGAATCACCTGCGCCGAAGCCGTGCCGAGGGGGACATCCCAGTCCAGGCCGGTGACGTTCCAGTACAGCTCGTCGTGCGTCTCGAAGAACCGCAGGGCATTGGGCACGCGGTAGCTGATGACCACGGTCTTCGTCACGTCCGTTGCCCCGGGCACCCACGCCTTGATCTTCCGATGGCCCGACTCGGTGGACACCTCCTTACGCAGGGGAGTCCCGTCCTGGAGAGTCACCGACTCCACGTCCAGGCGCAGGCGGTAGTCGAAGCCGAGGGGCGTCTCGTAGGAGACTGGAATGCTCCGATAGATCCCGTTCCAGCTCCCGCGGAACTGAAAGGTGATGGACTCTCGCACCTGAAGGGTACCGGAGGACCCGACGGTGAGCGTGGAACGGAAACTGGTGACCTCCAGCGACCTGCCTTGAGCCTCGGCGACTCGCGGGGAGACCAGCCACGTAGCGCCGACGAGCAGGAATAGGGCGAGCACCTGGGTCACTGCCCGGCGCGGCGCGCCCAAACACCGGACCAGCGGCTCGGGCCAATCGCGGACGGCCCTCACCGGTCAACCCTCGGTGCCGAAGTCCACCTTCGGGACCGCCCGCTCCTCCTCGTCCACCTCGAAGAAGTCCCGCTCCCTGAACCCGAATGCGTTCGCGATGATGTTGGACGGTATCTGGTGGATACGGGTGTTGTAGTCGCGGATCACGGCGTTGTAGTACCGCCGGGCGTTACCGAGCGCCGCCTCGATCTCGCCCAGGCTCTGCTGTAGATCCCGGAAACCGCCGGAAGCCTTGAGGTCGGGATAGCTCTCCGCCAGCGCAAAGAGCGACTTGAGCGCTCCCGTCAGACCCCTCTCGGCCTGCGTGACCTCGGACGGCGTGGTGGCCGACATGGCCTGGGCCCGGGCTTCAACCACCGCCTGCAGGGTGCCGCTCTCGTGGGAAGCATACCCCTTCACGGTCTCCACGAGGTTGGGGATCAGGTCGTAGCGACGCTTCAGCTGGACATCGATGTCTGCCCAGGCGCTGTCTCCCTGCTCCCGCAGTCGGACCAGGCCGTTGTAGATCAGCACGCCACCCACCACCACCACCAAGAGCACCAGCAGGACCCAGGACATGGTCCGACCTCCGTGAAAAGGGGAGTCCAATCCGCAGCCAGAATAGGTACGGCAGTCACCCGGGGGAACCATCAATCAAGCGGGGAGCGCCGGGAGACCGGCCGGCGTGGCCCGCCCCTCGGGGTGTTCCAGGGGTGCGGACCGGTGGTGCGCGACGCTCACACGGGCGTCGTCGGACCTTTACCCCTCCCCCGCCCCACCAATAGTTTGAGGGCTCTTTGAAATTCTTCCCTTGAAGGATCTGACCGGGGTGTACCGTGCACGGACGCCCCTTCATGAGCGCCGCCGGCACGGCGCAATGCTTTCCCGAGGTGAACCTTGGCTGAGAAGACGAGCTTCGATCTGATTGTCATTGGGAGTGGTCCCGGCGGATATGTGGCCGCCATTCGCGCCGCCCAGCTGGGCATGGACGTGGCCTGCGTCGAGACCGACGCGCTCGGGGGTGTCTGCCTGAACATCGGATGCATCCCCACCAAGGCGATGCTCAGCAGCGCCTTCCTGGTGAACGAGATGAAGGACGCCGCCAAGCACGGCATCCAGGCGAGCGACGTGACCTTCGACCTGGGCCCGGCGCAGGAGCGTAGCCGAGGCGTCGCCGACCAGATGGCGAAGGGGATCGCCTTTCTGTTCAAGAAGAACAAGGTCTCCCACATCCAGGGCTACGGCCGCCTGCAGGGGGTAGGAAAGGTGGAGGTCGAGACCGCGGACGGGGCAAAGACGGTCTACGACGCCAAGAACGTGATCATCGCCACGGGATCCCGCCCACGGGATCTGCCCGTGCTTCAGATCGACGAGGACCGCATCTGGTCGTCCACGGGCGCGCTGATGCAGAAGGAGGCGCCCGGGTCCCTGTTCATCGTCGGTGCCGGCGCCATCGGCATGGAGTTCGCCGATGTCTACTCCGCGTACGGAACCAAGGTGACGCTGGTGGAGGCGCTGGAGCGGATCCTGCCGCTGGAGGATGCCGAGGTCTCGAAGTTCATGGAACGGACCTACAAGAAGCGGGGCATCGACATCCACACAGGGGCACGCTTCCAGAAGGCCGAGATCCAGGAAGACGGTGTTCTGGTGACGTTCACGGACAAGAAGGGCGAGGACCACGAGGTGAAGGTCGACTACGTCCTGTCCGCGGTAGGCCGAGTGCCGAACTCCGAGGACGTTGGCCTGGAAGCGGCGGGCGTGGAGACCGACGAGCGCGGATTCATAAAGGTGAACGGCCACCTGGCCACGAACGTCCCGGGGGTCTATGCCATCGGAGACGTTGCGGGCCGTCAGCTCCTGGCCCACAAGGCGAGCCACGAGGGCATCGTCTGCGTGGAGCACATGGCCGGCGAAGGGCACCACACCGTCGATTACGACAACGTTCCCAACTGCACCTACTGCCACCCCGAGGTCGCATCCGTGGGCCTCACGGAGGAACAGGCGAAGGAGCAGGGCCTCGACATCGAAGTGGGCAAGCTTCCGTGGATGGCCATCGGTCGCGCTGTGGCGGCCGGCCATGCCGAGGGATTCGTGAAAATCATCCGGGGCAAGAAGTACTCGGAGATCCTGGGCGCCCACATCGTGGGGCCGCACGCCACCGAGCTCATCGCAGAGTTCGTGGTGGGAAGACACCTGGAGTCCACGGTGGAGGAAATGGAGTTGGCCATGCATCCCCATCCCACCCTGTCGGAAGGGGTGTCGGAGGGAGCCTTGGCGGCCCTGGGCCGACCCATCCACATCTGATCCCGGACTTCCGTTGCCCTCACAGGAATCCCCGAGACCCGTGCAAACACGGTCCGAGGAGGAGCAGGTCTCCCTGCGGCTCTGGATCGCCCTGGCCCGATGCTACTCCACCGTGGCTCGTGAGGTGTCGGGGAGAATCTCGGAATACGGGCTGACCACGCCACAGTTCGGTGTCCTGGAAGCGCTCTACCACCTGGGACCCCTCTCGCTGGGAGAACTCGCGGAGAAGCTCCTGGTCACCGGTGGGAACATCACCTACGTCATGGACCGGTTGGAGGACGCGGACCTCGTCTTCCGGGATCGCTCGGGCCCGGATCGTCGCGTGGTCATGGCGCGCCTCACCGACGCGGGACGGGAGCTGGTGGAGAAGGTGTTCCCCTCCCACGCGGCCTTCATCGGGGAACTGACCGGGCACCTCTCCCAAGCGGAGAGGGAGACCCTGCGCGGGCTGCTCAAAAAGTGGGGAAAGGGACTCCCGATCACGGGGAGGTAACCGTCGGGGGACCGCCCTACGATCCCCCACGAGCTCACACGGGCTGAGGCTCCTCGGATTCCAGCTCGATCCCCCGGATCTTCAAGATGCGGACCAGCGCCTCGCCGATCTTGTTGTTCGGGGTGGAGGCGCCGGCGGTGATGCCCAGGGAGAACGCACCCTCGGGAAGCCACTCCTCCTCCACCTTTTCAGGCGCGGTGGCCGCGAGCTCCGGCTTGTGTCGGATCTTGCCCGTCTCCACGTCGATGCACGCTGCATCCTCGATGTGGAAAGTGGTGGTATACTCCTGGCACATGTGGGCCAGGTGGTTGGTGTTGGAGGAGTTGTAGCCGCCGATGACCAGCATGATGTCCGGGGGCTCCTTCATCATCTCCTTCACGGCGTCCTGCCGCTCCTGTGTGGCGGAGCAGATGGTGCCGAAAGAGCGGAAGTGCTCCTCCGCGTGGTCCTCTCCGAACGCCTCCACCATGGCCCGCTTGATACGGGCGCCGATGGCCAGCGACTCGTTGGCCAGCATGGTGGTCTGATTGGCGACCCCGATGTGGGTGAGGTCGGTGTCCGGGTCGAAGCCGGGGGTGCACTTCTCCGCGAAGTGCTCGATGAAGTCGTCGCGGGACATTCGACCCTGGGCACCCGCGAGGTAGTCGCAGACCAGCTCCGCCTCGGCCATGTCGCGGACGATGAGGTATTTTCCGCCCTCGTGCTTCAGCGCCTGGGACGCTGTGGCACGCGACTCCTCGTGGGTGTACTTCCCGTGGATGATGGAGGTGAAACCGTCGCGGCCGTAGGATTCCACGCGCTTCCACACGTGAAGCACCGACCCGCAGGTGGTGTCCACCAGGACGCATCCGATCTCGCGAAGCGCATGGAAGTCCTGGATGGTCACACCGAAGGCGGGCAGGAGCACCACGTCTTCCGGGGTAACGTGGGCGAAGTCGAACCGGCCATCCTTCGCCGGGTAGATGAACTGAATCCCCATTTCCGTCATGCGGTTGTTCACATGCGGATTGTGGATGATCTCGCCCACCAGGTAGATCGTCTTCTCCGGGAACTTCCGTACCGTCTCGTACGCGTAGTCCACGGCCCGGTCGACGCCGTAGCAGAAGCCGAACTCCTGGGCGAGGCGGACATGAATCTCGCCGATGGTATCCTCGTAGCCCCTGGAGCGGATGCGCTCCACGATGGCGGAGTGATATTCGGCGTCGATGATGGGTCGGACCTCGGCCTTCAGACCGAAGCCCTTCCTGAAATACGTCTGCTCCATGGATGGTCCGTGGGGCGGGGAAATTGACCGAGAAGCCGGTCCGGAACTTAGGGAGAATCGAAACACCGGTCACCGGCTGGGGTTCCGAATCCATGTTTGCCAGACTCGCGCTCCTCTTCGTCGTCGTTCCCATCCTGGAACTGGCCCTGTTGATCCAGATCGGTCAGGTGGTGGGACTGCTTCCCACCGTGGCGCTGGTGCTGGCCACCGGCGTCGGAGGGGCCGCGCTCGCGCGGCGAGAAGGGCTCCGCACGGTGTCCGCGATCCAGAGGGACCTCGCCCAAGGCCGGCTCCCCGAAACTGCCTTGATGGATGGTGCGGCCATTCTCTTCGGGGGCGCCCTCCTCCTGACTCCGGGAGTCCTAACGGATCTCGTGGGGCTCGGCCTCCTCCTGCCGGCCACCCGGAGATGGTTCGCCCGGCGCATGCGAGCCTGGTTCGATCGTCAGCTCGCGGAAGGGCGCGTCCACTGGTCCGTGGGCGGGCCCGGGATGGGTGTTTGGAGCAGCGGCGGTCCGGGCATGGGTCCCCGCCAGGGAGAGGATCGGACCCACGACCTGGATCCCCGACACGAGATCGACGGGAGTGGTGAGGGGCGGTAGCTTGCCGGGCCCAACCCAGTCGATCAGAGGACGAACGGATGAACCTGAATTTTCTCGAGAAGCTCCTGAACGCGGAGGGACCCTCGGGCTTCGAGACCCGGCCTGCCGCGGTGTGGCGCCAGGAAGCGGAGCGATTCGCGGCCGAGGTGCGGACCGACGTAAACGGGAACGTGATCGCGTCGGTCAATCCCGGGGGCGGACCACGAGTGATGCTCGCCGGACACCTGGACGAGATCGGTCTCCAGATCACACACATCGACGACGAGGGGTACCTCTATGTGGATGAGGTGGGCGGTTGGGATCCGCAGGTCCTGGTGGGGCAGCGGCTCCGCATCCTGGGTCGGCAGGGCACCGTGCCGGGAGTGGTGGGGAAGAAGGCCATTCACCTCATCCAGGCCGATGAGCGGTCCAAGGCGTCGAAGATCAAGGATCTCTGGGTGGACGTCGGCGCGGCTTCCCGCGACGAGGTCCTGGAGCTGGGAATCCGGGTGGGTGACCCAATGGTGGTGGACGCGGGTCTGATCCGCTTGGCGGGCGACCGCGTGGTGAGCCGCGCCATGGACAACCGGATCGGAGCCTACATCGTCCTCGAGGCGCTGCGCCTCCTGGCCGAGGAGCCGGGTGAGGCCGCCGCCTTCGCGGTGGCCACGGCTCAGGAGGAGATCGGCTATCAGGGTGGGGGGGCCCGACCGGTGGCATATGCACTGCAGCCCGATGTGGCGCTGGTGGTGGACGTGACCTTCAGCACCGATGTCCCGGACGTGCCCAAGAAGGAACTGGGGGAGCACAAGATCGGAGGCGGCCCGGTACTGACCCGCGGGTCCGCGGCCCATCCGGTGGTGTTCGACCGCCTGGTGGAGGCGGCGGAAGAGGAGGAGATCCCCTTCACCATCCAGGCGGCCCCGAAGTACACCCGGACGGATGCGGACGCCATCTACCTGGTTCGCGCGGGCGTGCCTACCGGCGTGGTCTCGGTGCCCAACCGCTACATGCATTCTCCCAACGAGCTGGTGAGCCTATCGGACCTGGACCGGACCGCGCACCTGTTCGCGGCCTTCGTGCGCCGGCTGACGGCCGACGTGGACTTCACTCCTCGTTGACGATCACCCGCGCCTGCTCTACCGTTCAGGACTGCGCTACAGCCGCATGATACCGGGAATCCGAGGTCGGGCCTCGGTGACTCGGAGACCACTTTCGGACTCAGGGAGCCATCACATAATGGACGCCAAGCAGCTCGTTACCGAACTCCAGGGCCTGCGGGACAGTGGGCACCTCTCCGATGCTCTCCTGCGCTATGCCGTGCGGAGCATCGAGAAGTCCGACCCGCGCTTCGACTGGGTCGGCGTCTACCTTCTGAACGCGGACAAGCACGAGCTCTGGCTCCACAACTACGTGGGCTCCCCGACGGAGCACGCCCAGATCCCCGTGGGGACCGGCGTCTGCGGCACCGCCGTGGAACAGGGCTCAAACATCCGCGTGGACGACGTGACGGCGGTGGAGAACTACCTGGCATGCGACCCGGACGTCCGGTCAGAGATGGTGGTCCTGATCCGCGCCGGGGAGGAGATCTTCGGGCAGCTCGACCTGGACAGCTCCGAGGAGGCCGCCTTCACCGAGGAGGACGAGTCGGCCCTGGCCATGGTCGCGGACAAGCTCGCCGAGCAGCTGGCGGCTGAGCGCCGCTGAGTCAGAGGTGGGGTGAACCCCCTCCGTTCGCTCCTGGCGGACAACCCGGGTCCCTTCACGCACGAGGGGACCCGGACGTACATCCTGGGTCACCGAGACGTGGCCATCGTCGATCCCGGCCCGGACCTGAGTGATCACGTCCGGGCCGTCGTGCGTTCGGTAGACACGGCCGAACAGGTGACCGTGGTTCTCACCCACGGACACGGCGACCATGCCGGCGCCGTCGACGCCCTGATGGCAGCGCTTCCCCAGGCGTCCGTCGCAGGCGCGGGGCATCCGGCTGCGCGACCCCTTTCCCACGGGGATCGCGTCTCCACCGACGTTGGCGACCTGGAGGCGATCCACACACCGGGGCACACCCGAGACCACCTGGCCTTCCATTGGCTGGAGGGCCGAGCCCTCTTCGCCGGAGACATGGTCCTGGGTGTGGGCGACACCACATGGGTCGCGGAATACCCCGGGTGCGTGGCCGACTATCTCGAGTCCCTTCACCGGCTGGAAGCTCTCCCCCTGGAGCGGGTCCATCCCGGACACGGTCCGGATCAGGATGACCCGGCGGCCCTATGGCGGCGCTACCGCGCTCATCGGGAGGGCCGCATCGCCGCGGTCCGACGGGTACTGTCCCGTGAGCCGGGTGCGAGTGCGCCAGCGATCCTGGAGCGGGTGTACGGAGACACCGTGCCGGCCGGACTCGTCGGTGCGGCGGTGGCATCCGTGGCGGCCCTGGCGGAGTACGTGCAGGCACATCCGGGAGAGTCCCCATGACGGGCCGGAAAGAGGGGGTCGGGCATACGGTCCTCGACACGACGCTCGTTCGGAGTCTGGCGGAGATCGTGGGCACCTCGGGGGTAATCACCGAGACCGGACGCCTCCTCCCCTACGAGTCGGATGCCCTCACCCGATTCCGGGAGCTCCCGCGGGCGGTGGTCTTGCCCCGCGACACCGCGGAGGCCTCGAGGGTCGTGACTCTCCTGGTGGAAGCCGGGCTACCGCTCACCCCGCGAGGCTCGGGTACGGGGCTGTCCGGTGGCGGGGTTGTGGCGCCCGGGGGTGTCCTGGTGGGCACGTCGAGGATGAATCGGATTCTGGCACTCGACCCGGCCCGGAGGCTGGCGCGGGTGCAGGCGGGGGTCATCAACTCGGATCTCTCCACCGCAGCGGCTCCCCACGGGCTGCACTACGCCCCAGACCCCTCGTCCCAGGCAGCGTGCACCCTGGGCGGCAACGTGGGTGAGAACGCCGGCGGTCCCCATTGCCTCAAGTACGGGGTGACGACGCGATACGTAACCGGCCTCACGGTGGTGACGGGGACGGGCGAAGTCCTGGAGCTGGGCGGCGACGGACGGTGCGAATCGCTGGACGTGCACGGGATCTTCGTGGGGTCCGAGGGTCGGTTGGGGCTCGCCACGGAGATCGAGCTTCGCTTGATCCCGCGGGCCCGGGGCGTTCGGACTCTGCTGGCGGTCTTCGATACCACGGAGGCGGCGGGCGGCGCCGTGTCGGACATCATCGCGGCGGGCCTCCTGCCCGCGGCGATGGAGATCATGGACCAGGGCACCATCCAGGCGGTTGAGTCGAGCATCTACGCTGCCGGTTATCCCACGGATGCGGCGGCGGTGTTGGTGGTGGAGTTCGACGGCACCGAAGCGGGGCTCGATGCGGAGGTGGCGGCCGCGGAATCCCATTGCCGCCAGGCCGGGGCCACGCAATTGCGAAGAGCCCGGAACGAGTCCGAGAGACAGGCGCTGTGGCAGGGGCGCAAGAAGGCATACGGCGCATTCGGGCGGATCACGCCGGATCTCATGGTGCAGGACGCCACCGTGCCCCGGTCCACCCTGCCCGCGGTGCTGGGTCGGATTGCGGAGATCGGGCGCCGACACGACCTGCGCGTGGCGAACGTCTTCCACGCAGGCGATGGCAACCTCCATCCCAAGATCCTCTTCGACCGGCGTGACCCGGAAGTGGTGAAGCGGGTGGAGCGGGCGTCGAAGGAGATGATGCAGGCCTGCGTGGAGGTAGGTGGCACCATCACCGGAGAGCACGGTGTGGGGCTCGACAAGCGCGACTACATGCACCTGGTGCACGGGCCCGACGAGCTCGACGTAATGCGGGCGATTCAGCGAGTCTTCGACCCGACGGACGTGTGGAACCCCGGCAAGGTCCTCCCCCCTGCGTCGGAGGGTGGTGGGCGCATCCCGGCGAGGGGAGAGAAGGAGGCAGGCAGCGGTCGGGACTCCGGGGACGACCTCCGGGGTCCGGAGCCGTCCGGGTCGGGGTCATCGGTGGGGCCTGGCGCGGTACGCCCCGGCGTGGTGGTAGAGCCCCGCTCGGCGGAGGAAGTCCGCTCCGTGCTCGCGGAGGCCTCTCGGGAGGGGATCACAGTCCGGATCCGCGGGGCCCATCCACCGGGTGAACAGCCGGAGTGGGTGACGATGGTGACCAGTGGGCTCCCCCAGGAGGTTCGGCACGCGCCGCCGGACCTCACGGTGACGGTCTCGGCCGGCTGCAGGGTGGGGATACTCCAGGAGCACCTGGCGGAGACGGGGCAGTGGCTCCCGTTGGACGCGCCGGCCTCCTGGGAGTGGACGGTGGGGGAAATGGTGGCCCGTGGTGAATGGGGCGCTCTGGCGCCGGCGTACGGACGGGTGCGCGACCTTCTCCTGGGCGCCGAGCTGGTCTCGGGAGACGGAAGACCGCTGCGCCTGGGCGGGCAGGTGATGAAGAACGTGGCGGGCTTCGACCTGGTCCGCGGAGTTGCCGGAAGCCGCGGACGATGGGGAGCCATCACGTCGGCCACCTTCCGACTCATGCCCCTCCCGCGAGCGCACTCCGTCCTCACCTGGGAGGGATCGGCGGAAGCAATGACGGCGCTGGCGCAACGGCTGGCCGGGCACCCCATTCTGCCAGCGTCCCTGGTCCGGGTGGTGGATTCGGAGACGTCGCCCCGATCCGTGGAGGAGCCCGGAGGCGGCGCTGCGTCCGGACGCCGCACCTCCAGGCAGCGCGTGCTGGTGCGGATCCTGGGGTCCGAGCCTACCGTGGCAGCGGAGACCGCAGAGCTCGAGGGGGACTTCCCAGGTGCCGATGTGTGGACGTCCCGGCCACGAGACGCCGGATTCCTCCAGGCCGATCCCGTAAGCCGGGCGATGGAGGGGGCGGGGGGCGGCGAGTTCGGACGCGGCGAGGAAGGAAGCGCCGGAACCCTCCTGGAGCTGCGGTCCGGTGACCTCGCAACCCCGGCGGTGGACGCGCTCCTGCGGGCCTCCATTCCAGAGGCCCGGTCGTGGGTCCACCTTCCCCTCGCCGGCGTCTGGCGTGTGGCGCTGGGTGAGATTCCGTCGTCCGCTTCTTTATCACTGACGTCACTGCGGGACGAGCTGCGGGGATCGGGGGGTGACCTGGGCGTGCTGCGCGGCGACGCCCACATCGGGGACGGCGTACCGGAAGAAGTGGCCACGCTGGAGCGGCGGATCTGCGACGTGTTCGATCCCGCCCGCGTCTTGGCCCGGTCGCGCGAGGTTCGATCGGGCGCCGGGCCTGGGAGGGAATGATGCTGAGGGTACACGAGGCGGTGGCACGAGCTCGGATCGCCCAAGCGGAGTGGGCCGGCCGGCCGTTGAAGGCGCGGTTGGATGCGCTCACTCGACTCGGGAGGATCTTCACCCGCCGCCGCGAAGAAGTCGTGGAGGCTGTTCGGGCGGAGACGGGGAAACCCCGCGTGGAGGCCCTGTCGGAGGTTCTCGCGGCCGTGGAGCTCCTGCACCACTACGCTCGGGTCGCGCCGCGAGTGCTCCGGCCCCAGCAAGTGGACACCGGGTTCCTCCTGGGCAAAGCCGCGCAAGTCGTCCGGGAGCCATGGGGCGTGGTGGGAGCCATCACGCCCTGGAACTATCCGTTCCTGACTCCACAAGACGCCATCACCGCCGCCGTCGCGGCAGGAAACGCCGTGGTGGTGAAGCCATCGGAGTTCACCCCTCAGGCCGCACGAATCATCCCTCCCATGACCACCGAGGCGGGCATGCCCGAGGGGCTCGTGCAGGTGGTGGAGGGGGACGGGAGCGTTGGAGCGGCGCTGGTGGAGTCGGGAGTGGACAAGGTCGTCTTCACAGGGAGCACGGCCACCGGGCGGAAGGTCATGGAGATGGCCAGCCGTACCCTCACTCCAGTGCTCCTGGAACTGGGCGGAAACGACCCGGCCATCGTGCTGGAGGACGCGGACCTGGAGCGGGCAGCACACGGGATCGCCTTCGGCACCTATTTCAACGCCGGTCAGACGTGCCTGTCCACGGAACGAGTATTCGTGGTGGATGCGGTCTACGATGCGTTCGTGGAGCGCGTCACGGCGGTGGCGGCAGGATTGCAGGCCGGGGAGGACGACGCCGTGGACGTGAGTCGCCTCGTGACGCCGGCCCAGCGTCGCATCGTGCGGGAGCAGCTTCGAGAGGCGGTGGAGTCGGGGGCCATCCTTCGCGTCGGCACCGTTCCGGCAGAAGAGGAGCCCCGGGTCGTGCCGCCGGTGGTCGTCACCGACACCGCTCCGGACACGGCGCTCATCCGTCACGAGACGTTCGGGCCCGTGCTCCCGGTGATCCGCGTGAAGGACGAGGACGAGGCGATCCGGCAGGCCAACGCCACGAGGTACGGCCTGTTCGCCAGCGTGTGGACGCGGGACCTGGTGCGAGGGGAGCGTGTCGCCGGCCGGATCCGGGCCGGGGGCGTGTCGGTGAACGACACGCTGGTCCACTACGCCGTCCCGGGCCTGCCCATGGGAGGCGTGGGTGACTCGGGGTTTGGAGTGCGCCGTGGGGACGACGGCCTCCGGGAGATGACCCGGGCCCGCACCGTCATGGTGCACCGGTGGGGTGCGCGCCGGGAGTTCTACTGGTTCCCCTATTCGAGTCGCGCCACGCGATGGGTGGAGGCCCTGGTCGTGCTGCGCGGTCACGGGTGGATTCGGGGTCTGCCTGAAGCGCTGCGGGTCCTTCGGGGCCGCGAGGGCTGATGGCGCCGGCCCCTCATCGCCCGGGACTCGCCAACCAGGAGGAGAAGCTCCTGGCGTGCGTCCACTGCGGCTTCTGCCTGCCCGTCTGCCCTACCTACCGGGTGCTGGGGGACGAGGCGGACTCCCCGCGGGGTCGACTCCACCTCATGCGTGCCGTTGCCGAGGGGCGGCTGCCGCCCGAGGACCCATCGCTCCAGCGCCACCTGGATCGCTGCCTGGGGTGCCGCGCGTGTGAGCCGATCTGCCCTTCCGGCGTTCCCTATGGTGAGCTCCTGGAATACGCCCGCCAGGAAGTGGCTGCGGTCCGGCGTCCCGGGCTGGTCACCCGGCTGCTCCTGGCTGTGTTCGGGAATCGGTGGTCGAACCGCCTCTTCGCGGTGAAGGGCCGGCTCCTTCGAGCCACGGGACTCCCGGTGCTGCTGGCCGGCAGGAGATCCGCGGATGGGACCCCTGCCGCCCTCGGATCGACCAACCGAGTCCGGGTGGCCATGGCGATGCTGGCGGCCTCGGCGCCGTGGGAAGGCCTGCGTAGCAGGGGTGAAGGACTGGTGGGGGTCGAGGCGTCGGTAGATGTGCCCCAGGCGCCCACTTCGGGCATGGGACGGGTGGGCGTTCTGAAGGGGTGCGTGCAGCAGGGACTGTTCGCGCGCGTGGGAGACGCGACTCGCCGGACCCTTGCGGCCAACGGGTATGAGGTGGTTGAGGTGGAGGACGCGGGGTGCTGCGGGGCGCTGCACGCGCACGCCGGTGCTCTGGACGCCGCTCGGGCTCGAGCTCGCCGTCAGATCGAGGCGTTCCAGGAGGCGGGTGCGGAGTGGGTGGCGGTGGACGCGGCGGGATGCGGAGCCGCCATGAAGGGGTATGCGACGCTGCTGGAGCACGATGACCATTGGGCGGAACGGGCCGCGGCCTTCAGCGCCTCCGTGCGGGACGTCTCCGAGCTGCTCTCCCGGGCCGGCCCGCGGCCAGGTGGACGGATGGAGCTCACGGCGGCGTACGATCCACCCTGCCACCTCCTGCACGGTCAGGGTGTCTCCGAACCCGTACAGGACGTCCTTCGGGCCGTCCCGGGGCTCAACGTGCTCCCGGTTCCCGACGGCAGCCGTTGCTGTGGTGGAGCGGGGATCTACGGACTCACGCAGCGGGAGCTCGGGGATGCCATCGCCGGCGAGAAGATCCGGGCCGTCGCCAGCACCGGGGCGGACGTGGTGCTCTCCGGGAATCCGGGGTGTATGATGCAAATAGGGGCCGGCCTCCTGCTCGCCGGAGTCGACATGGGGGTGGTCCATCCCGTGGAAATCCTGGACGAGAGCTACCGGAGGTCAGGGGTCTATGGACGCGGAGCTTCAGAGGCGGGGACTGGTCTCCCTTGAGCTGACGTCACCTATCTGGGAGCGGTTCTACATGGTCGCTCCCCTGGCCGTGGTCGGGACCCTGGAGGAGGACGGCTCTCCGGACCTGGCGCCCAAGCACATGCTGACCCCCCTCGGCTGGGAGAACTACGTCGGCTTCGTCTGCTGTCCCAATCACGGCACCTATCGCAACGTGGTGCGCGAAGGCGAGTTCACCCTCAGCTTTCCCCGGCCCGAAGGCGTCGTTGCCGCCTCCATGGCGGCGGCGCCGCGCTGCGCCGAAGACCAGAAGCCGTCGCTGGACCTCCTGGAGACGTTCTCCGCCGTGCGGACCCGGGGGCCGCTGGTGGCGGACTGCTACCTGTATCTGGAGTGCGTCCTCCACGGGACCTGGGACGTGTTCGGACCCAACAGCCTCGTGGCCGGGGAGGTCGTGGCTGCCCACGTGTCCGAGGAGGGTGTTCGACGCCCGGACCGAGACGACGGGGACGTCGTGGCCGGCGAGCCACTGCTGGTCTACCTCCCCCCCGGCCGATACGTCCGGGTATCGGACACCCAGGCATTCCCATTCCACAAGGGGATGAAGCTGTGAGCGACGGCGCCTCGGCACCGAGCATCCGGGAGTTTGCGCCCGAGGAGGGGTCGCGTGCCTCTAAGGGTACGCTGGATCCCCAGGAGGTGGTGGCGTGGCTTCGTCCCCGTCTCCGGGAGATGGTGGCCTTCCTGAAGGAGCTGGTGGAGGCGGAGTCCCCCACCGACGTCCCTGCGAGCCAACTCCGGGCGCGGGAGCTCCTGGTGTCGGCGTGGTCCGGCCTGGGTTTCCGACACCGATACCTCCCCGGCAGAGACACCGGGGGGCAGCTCCTCTTCGCGCCGCGCCAGCGAGACCGGGGAAAGCCGTTCCAGGTCATGGTCGGTCACCTGGACACGGTCTGGCCCCTGGGGACGGTCATCCGAATGCCCGCGGTGGAGGAGGAGGGAATCCTGAAGGGGCCGGGCGTCTTCGACATGAAGGGTGGCCTGGTCCAGATGATCTTCGCGGTGGAGGCGCTCCAGGAGCTGGGCATCCCAACTCCGGCCATACCTGTCGCGTTCGTGAACTCAGACGAGGAGATTGGGAGTCCGGAATCCCGCAGCGCGGTGCGGCGACTGTCCCGGGCCGCCTCCCGGGCGTTCATTCTGGAGCCTTCCTACGGGCCGGAGGGGCTCATCAAGACCGCCCGGAAGGGCGTGGGCCGGTTTCACGTGACGGTACGCGGTCGAGCGTCCCACGCGGGTCTGGATCCGGAGGGTGGTATCAGTGCCGTCCTGGAGCTCTCCCACGTGATCCAGAAGCTCCACTCACTCACCGACCTCCATCGCGGCCTCTCGGTGAACGTGGGTGTCATCGAGGGAGGGACCCGCGCCAACGTGGTGGCGGCCGAGAGCCGCGCGCAGGTGGACGTTCGCGCCCTCACCGTGGAAGATGCCGAGTGGGTGTCGGAACGGATCCGGGCCCTGCGGCCTCAGGTCGACGGGGTGACAATGGAGGTGGAGGGGGGGTTCAGCGTTCCCCCTCTCGAGCGGACCCCACGCAATCAGCACCTCTGGAACCAGGCCAGGGAGATCGGCCAGCGGATGGGGCTGGAGCTGGGGGAGGTGACCGCGGGCGGCGGGTCCGATGGGAACACGACGAGCCAGTACACGGCCACTCTGGACGGTCTGGGCCCCCGCGGTGATGGAGCGCACGCGGATCGGGAGCACGTAGTCGTGGAGAGTCTGGTGGAGCGGACAGCACTGCTGGCCGGCCTTCTGGCGGCTCCGCTCCAGGGCTCTGCTCGGCCCTGAATCCTGGCAAAGGACGAGAACCATGGACACGGTATTCTTCGCATCGTGCACGCGCATCGCGGACCTTCCGCCCTGGCCCCTGACCCACCGGGTGCTACCCAGGGACGTCTGGGAGGCGGGAGACTACGTCGTGGGGCGGGTCCTGCCCTTCGGAGGCACCACCGAGCAGGTGGAGCTGCATAACGGGCGGGAGGTGAAGCCCTTGCCGGGCGACCTGGTGGTGGGAACGTTCGCCCGCCGTGCCGCCACCCTGGAGGCGGTGGGGCGTTTCGACGACATCGAGGACGACGGGCTCATGCACTCCATGACGGAAGGGGGGTGTTTCGGGCGCGTCACCTCCCGATCGATCCTCTCCAAGCCCCTGATTCCCCTGAAGTACGTGGGACACGTCATGCTGGACGGATTCAAGACCAACATGCAGGACTGGGTGCCGGAGCCGCCGGAGACCCCCTTTGCGTTGCCGACGGTGCTGGTGGTCGGGACGTCCATGTCGGCGGGGAAGACCCTCTCGGCGCGGGTGGCGGTGCGTCAGCTGGTGAAGCGCGGCTACAGGGTCGTGGGGGCCAAGGTCACGGGCGCAGGGCGATTCAACGACGTGATGAGCCTGGCGGATGCCGGGGCCATGGCGGTCTTCGACTTCATAGACGCCGGATTGCCCACGACGGTGATCCCTGCGACACGGTTCCGGCGCAGCATGGACGGACTCCTTCGTCGCATGGGCGGGTGTGGGGCCGACGTTGCCGTGATCGAGGCTGGTGCCTCTCCGCTGGAGCCGTACAACGGGAGCACGGCGGTGGAGCTTCTCATGCCCTGGATCCGGTTCGTGATCCTGTGCGCCAGCGACCCCTATGCGGTGGTTGGGATCCGGGAGGCCTGGCCCGTGAAGCCGGACGTGGTGGCCGGTCCCACCGCCAACACCTCGGCCGCGGTGGAGCTCGTGAAGGCGCTCACAGGCCTGGAGGCCATGAACCTCATGCGACGCGAGACCCACACCCGGTTCGGCGAGCTTCTGCACGAGGCCGTGTCCGCGTGACGGGGGTCGTGATCCGTCATCTGCGCGGAATGCCGGAGTTCGAGACGGCGGTTTCGTTCCAGGAAGAGACCTGGGGAAAAGGGTTTTCCGAGCGCGTGCCGCGGTCGCTCATGAAGGTCACGCAGCGGCTGGGGGGAGTGGTTGCCGGAGCCTTTGATCCACAGGGGCGGATGGTCGGCTTCGTCTACGGGATGACCGGCGTGGAATCGGGGCGGCTGGTGCACTGGTCGGACATCCTCGCCGTCTCGCCCGAGGTCCGGAACGACGGGGTGGGGCGACGGCTGAAGGCGTTCCAGCGAGAGGCCGTGCTCCGGCTGGGCGTCACCCGGATGTACTGGACCTTCGACCCTCTGGAATCACGGAATGCCCATCTGAACCTCGGGCGCCTGGGGGCCGTGGCCCGGGAGTACGCTCCGGACATGTACGGCGTATCCGACTCTCCCCTGCACCGTGGTCTCGGCACCGACCGTTTCGTGGCGACGTGGGAGCTGGACAGCCCCCGCGTAGAGGCGCGGCTGGCCGGGGAGCCCGGGCCCAGCCTGGAGCAGATAGCCCACCTGCCGGTGGCCTTCCCGGTGGCAGGGGGGAGCGAATCCGGGGAGCTCCCGCGACCCGTTGCGCCGGCCGCGGACGTGCTCGATCGGGGGCAGGAGGCCGGGGGGCTCCGAGTGCCCATTCCGCTAGAGATCCAGGAGCTTCGCGATCGGAATCCCGAGTTGGCGGCCGAGTGGCGTGGAGCCACCCGCGCCGTCCTCCATTCCGCCACGCAGCGCGGGTGGGAGGTCCGGGAACTGGTCCGAGCGTCCAATCTGTCGTACTACGTGGTGGTGCCGGACTGAGGGAGCGGCGAGCCACCGTTGTCTTGGCAGTCGCCTCGCTCCCGGGTTCCGTCAGGACGCACACCCAGCCCATCCAGGCTCCGCAGGAGAGTTCCGTTGAAGATCGACCGCATCGAGATGCGCATCGTTCCCCTCCGTCTCAGGGAGCGCTTCGAAATCAGCTCCGGCGCGCGGCAGAACCGCATGATCCTGCTCGTGGCCCTCCACGGAGATGGTGGGACCGGGTGGGGGGAGGTGGTGGCGGCGGAGGACCCGAGCTATTCGCCGGAGACCACGGAGACCGCCTGGCACGTGATCCGGGACTTCCTGGCGCCGGCCATCGTGGGAGGGGACTACGAGACTCCCGCAGACATGATGAATGCGGCCGGGTGGGTGCGAGGCCATCGAATGGCGAAGGGCGGACTGGAGATGGCGGCGTGGGACCTGTCGGCTCGCCTCCGGGGAGTCTCGCTGGCCGAGGTCATCGGCGGTGCGAGGAAGCCGGTTGCCGTAGGCGTGAGCATCGGCATCCAGCCGACCGACGATCTCCTGCTACAGAAGGTCGAAGGGTACCTGGAGGAGGGGTACCGCCGCATCAAGATCAAGATCAAGCCCGGCAGGGACGTGGCGATGCTGCGTGCGGTACGGGAACGCTTTCCCGAGGCAGCGCTCATGGCCGACGCCAATTCCGCGTATTCCCTGGACGATGCCGCACACCTGGCGGAGCTGGACGATCTGGATCTCATGATGATCGAGCAGCCGCTCTCCTACGAGGACATCCGGGACCATGCCGAGCTGCAGCGACGCATCCGCACGCCGGTGTGCCTGGACGAATCCATCCACTCCGTGGCGGATGCTCGGCTGGCCCTGGAGATGGAGGCGTGCCGGATCATCAACATCAAGCCGGGGCGCGTGGGTGGGTTCGGTTCCGCCAAGGCGATCCATGATGTCTGCCTGGAGAACGGAGTCCCCGTCTGGTGCGGAGGCATGTTGGAGTCGGGTGTGGGCCGGGCGCACAACGTGGCCCTGGCTTCACTGCCGGGGTTCACCCTGCCAGGTGACATCTCCGAGAGCCGCCGATACTGGGAGGAGGACATCGTGGAGCCGGAGTTCGTCATGACCGACGGCACCCTGACGCTTCCGGAGGGGCCGGGAATGGGTGCGCGGCCGCGCCTGGACCGGATCCGGGAACTCACCGTGCGCCACGAGGTGATCGGCGCATGAGAGTCGTGGCCATGACGGAGCGGATTGGGAACGGCGCCGGGATCACCGGGAGACTCGCGGTGAGGCTGGCCATGCTCCTGGCTGGATGTGCGCCACCCTCGGTGCCGGCGGCTCCCGAACCCGCTCCGCCCCCCGAAGCTCCACGCGTCCGGACCTCCGAGCCGGTAGTCCTGCCGCCCGAGGAGGACGAGGTCTGGGACGTCCTGCTGGAAGGCGGCCAGGTCGTCGATGGTTCGGGCAGCGCGTGGCGCTACGCCGACGTGGCGATTCGCGGCGACCGGATCGCCGCGGTGCTGCCCTCCGGGACCGCCGACCGCGGTCGGGCACAGGAGGTCCTGAACGTAGCGGGGCAGGTCGTGGCTCCCGGCTTCATCGACATCAATGGGCAGGGAGACTACGGCCTTCTGAGTGACGGGCGTGCACGGAACAAGATCCACATGGGCGTCACCACCGAACTCATGGGGGAGTCGAACACCCCGGCGCCGCGCAACAGGAACGTCACCGGCCGAGTCGATCCGGAGGACTCCACGGAGGTCCGTCGGGCGCGCGAGTGGACCCGTTTCGGAGCCTGGCTCGAAGAGATGGAAGCAGGGGGCGTGGCGGTGAACGTGGGATCGTTCCTGGGCGGCACCACGGTTCGGCGCTACGCGATGGGGATGCGGGAGGGCCGACCCGACGCGGCGCAGCTCGACACGATGCTGGCGGTGACTCGTCGCGCCATGGAGGACGGCGCTCTGGGGGTGGCGACGGCACTCATCTACCCCCCGGGCGCATACGCGGGGACCGACGAGCTCGCCATCATCGCCGGGGAGGTGGCGCGGCACGGCGGGGTCTACATCTCCCATATCCGGAGCGAATCCGCGGGATTACTCAACGCCATCGAAGAAGCCGTGGAGATCGGACGACGGTCGGGTGCGCCGGTGGAGATCTATCACCTGAAGGCGGCTGGCGTGGCCAACTGGAGTCTCCAGGGCGAGGCCGTTGCCGTCATCGATCGCGCTCGCAGGGAGGGCGTCGACGTGCAGGCGGCCATGTACCCCTATACCGCCGCCTCCACCTCGCTGCAGGCCTGCCTGCCCCCATGGGCATCAGCGGACGGATTGTTGCGGGATAACCTTCGAGACCCCGACGTGCGGCCGCGCCTCATCGCCGAGATGATGGCGCCCCCTCGGGGTTGGGAGAACTGGTGCGCCCTGAGCACCCCCGAGGGTGCCATGATGGTGGGGCTTTCGGAGCCGCAGAACCGAGGTCTGGTGGGCAAGACCCTGGCGGAGCTCGCAGAGATGGAGGGCAAGCCGTGGGCGGAGGCGGTGCTGGACCTCCTGATCGTCGAAGGAAACGTGGGAATGGTCTACTTCGCCATGAGCGAGGAGAATGTCCGGTTCCTCCTGACCCAGCCGTGGATGAAGTTCGGATCGGACTCGGGGATCTGGGACCCGGACCGGGCCACCGGGATGACCCATCCCAGGGGATACGGGACCTATCCCAGGATCCTGGGACGTTATGTCCGGGAGGAAGGGCTCCTCACCCTGGAGGACGCGGTCCGGAAGATGACCTGGGCCGTGGCCGAGCGGGTGGGTCTCCGGGACCGCGGACTGGTGCAGGAAGGCTTCATGGCGGACTTGGTGGTGTTCGACGCAGAGAGGATTAGCGAGCGAGCCACCTTCACCGATCCGCACCAGCTCTCTGAGGGAGTGACCCACCTCTTCGTGAATGGCCAGGCGGTAATCCTGAGCGGCCGTGAGACCGGTGCGCGTCCGGGCCGATTCCTGAAGGGTCCCGGCGCGATCCACTGAGGTGTCCGCGGAAGGGGACGGGCGCGTCAGCCCCCCTGGTTCGCAGTCCAAGTGAAGGTGTCGGTCCGCAGGCGTTCCCGGCGGGCCGGAAGGCCGAGGGCTCGTACCATGATGCGCCGAAGCCCTCTCGTTACGGCGGTCTCCGGTGAACGATCCCCTCGCACCACCGCGCCCAGGTCGCCTTGGAGCCAGCGCCGGAGCTCTTCCAGGTCGGAGAGGGAGAGCGTCTCCATCTGGACCTCCGCGAGGTAGTAGTAGCGTCCCGAGCTGGACGGTCCGACCTCCAGATCGAACGCGGACTGGAGCAGCTCCCCGACGGCGTCCAGCGACGGGATGGATACGGGCCCGTCGTCCCCGACGGTGAACTCGTAGCTCTGGGTGACGGCGTCGTGGATCACGCTGGCCCGCCAGGTTCCGCCCTGCTCCTGCTGGTCGAAGAAGCCGTCCTTCCACAACTCGACCCGGACCTCGATCCGGACCGGTAGGCCCGAGTGGAGCGCTCCACGAAGGCCGCGGTCCTGAAGCACGGCGCCCAGGTCCAACACCAGGGCCCCCGTCTCCGGATCCACGGACGCCGACGGTTCCACGTCCTGAGCCCGTAGTCCCCCCGGCAGGGCCACCCAGAGGAGGCCCAGGAGGACGAGCATCGGGAAGGAGGACGACCGCCGAATCACGATCAGAAGCGGTACTGAAGCCGCATGAAGAAGTTGACTCTCCGGTCGTCGCCGTTGAGCGGATAGGCCCAATAGAGACCGAGCTTGCCCAGGAGGATCCCGGTGCCGATGTCTGCAAGCGCGTCGGTATCCGTACCGCCGGGAGTGAAGGACCACCCGCGCCCTGCATCAAGGAAGAGGAGCCAGGCGACGGTCAGGTCCACGTTGGGCCACCACCTCCAGCTGTCCCAGGCCTCGTTGTCCGGGGTGAGATCCAGGTCGAACGAGAACTCCTCTCGGTATTCGGCCTGGAAGAGCACAGTTCGGTCGCATCCGTAGAACGGGTAGGTGGTCCGCTCCTCGTCTCCCGAGTTCACCAGGACGGGAGCCTGCCGCGCGCCGCAGTCCAGAGCGAAGCGACGAAAACCGGGGAGGGATCCGACTCCACCGAGGGCCCGCTGCCACTGCGGCGGGAGAGGCTCCCGGTCCAAGGACCCGGAGAAGAAGAGCCGCAACCGCAGATCCGAGTCCGGATCCACCCGCGCGTACCGGTGGAGGTCCACCGTGGCCAGAGTGGGGGTGTTGGATGCCGGAGTCGGGGCCAGTTCCGGTCCCGTGGGGGTCTCCCGATAGCCGGGGACCATCAGGTCGCCGTGGAGCCCCTGGCGAACCGCGGCGCGGAGGTACCAGCCGTCCGAGGGGTTCTCCGGGTTGTTCCTGTTGTCCACCTCCAGCTCGGCCTCGAGGGAGGCCAGCGTCCCCCGTCCCACCAGGGCGTTGGGTCGCCACTCCGCGTCGCGGCGAAGCAGGGTCCATGGGTCTCCGGGCGCCACTTCGTAGTGGTCTTCCAGGCTGTAGGTGAGGCGCCCGGCCACGGGGGCGCTCAGGGCCTCCACGTCCACGTAGGCCTGCCATCCTTCGTTCTGGAAGTAGTCCCGGAGATCACGATGGAAAATGGCCGCGGTAAGGGAGGTCTCCAGGTCGCTGAGACCCCGATCCTCGATGGGCTGAACCTCGGAATACGCCGCGGCTCCCAGACGGAAGCGGGGACCTCCGCCCATGGCCTGCTCCAGTCGGACCCAGTATCCCATGTCGTCCAGGGAAAGGCCGGATTGGGTACGGAACGTCGCCAGCGCGTCGAACCGGAGGGGGTACCGCCCGCCCGTGTTGATGACGGGTCCGAGGAGGATCGGTAGACCCTCGACGCGATTGTAGCTGGTGCCGGCCCGGATGCTCAGCCGGGAGTTTCCGATGTGCAGACCCGGCCGGTCCCGACTCCTCTCTTCGCGGAGGACCAGGCGCCCGTCCTCCTCAGCCAGGGGGAGGCCTCGGGAGTAGACGGTCACGAACCCTTCCAGCCGTGACGAGTCCTCACGGGTGAGGGTGCCGCCGACCACCAGCACGTCGCCGGTCACAGCCCCCTCGGGTCCCACCACGAGGTCTCCATTCAGGACCAGCACGTCTCCCCGGACCTCGCCCTCCAGGGTCAGGATTCCGCCCACCAGGGCCAGAGGGCCGTCCACGGTGCGGCTCCGAGGGATGAGTGCGTCTCCCTCGAATCGGAGCGTGCCCGCGTCGTTCACGAAGGCGAGGACCTCGGTCCCCAGACCTTCCGGCAGTTCGGTCTCGTGCACCACCTCCTGAGACTCGAGGGGCACGGCCCAGAGAGCGAGCCCCGCCAGCGCCACAATCCACGATCGTCGAATCGGTCTCATCGGTTCCCACTCTCCTGGGGCTCGTCGTCCTTCCACATTCCGAGCCGTTTCATTCTGCGGTAGAGGTTCGCACGGTCCGTCCGGAGGCGACGGGCGGCGTCCGCCACGCTTCCGTCGGCCGCATCGAGGGCGCCGGAAAGGAGGGACCGCTCGTAGTCGTCCAGCCGATCCCGGAGGGGTCTCCGGTCGTGCTCCTGGTACGAAGGCATGGCCGCCTCGGGGTTCAAGCCCGGCAGCACGGCCGCCACCTCCTCGGCGCCAACCCGCGCATCCGGGTGCAGGATCGAGAGCCGTTCCACCACGTTCAGGAGCTCTCGGACGTTGCCCGGCCAGTGGTACCCCTCGGCCAGGAGCTCCATCGCTTCTGGCGAGAACGTGGGCGCTCGCACACCGTGCCGTCGCTGGAGCCGCTGCAGTGCGAACTCGGCTAGGAGGGGGATGTCTCCGGAGCGCTCCCGGAGCGGCGGGAGGTGGATCGGCAGGACCTCCAGGCGGAACAGGAGGTCCTGCCGGAAGGTCCCCTGCCGGGCCCCATCCCGCAGGTCCCGGTTGGTGGCGGCGACGACCCGGACGTCCACGGGAATGGCCTCCGACCCGCCCACCCGCTCGATGACCCCCGACTCCAACGCCCGGAGCAGCTTGGCCTGAGCCTCGGCTCCCAGGTCTGCCACCTCGTCCAGGAAGAGCGTTCCTCCGTCCGCCAGCTCGAAGCGCCCCCGCCGGCGCTCCGTGGCCCCGGTGAAGGCCCCCCGTTCGTGCCCGAACATCTCGCTCTCGACCAGATCTCGGGGGATGGCCGCGGAGTTCACCCGGATGAAGGGACCTGCGGACCGCGGGGAGAGGGCGTGGATCGCGGTGGCCACCAGCTCCTTTCCCGTCCCGCTCTCACCGGTGATGAGGATGCGGGCGTCGGAGGGAGCGGCGCGGCGCACCAGCTCCCGCACCCGCTCCATCGACGGGGAGCGGCCGACCAGCTCCGCCTCGGGCCCGAGCTCCTCCTGCAGGGCGCGGCTCAGGTCGCGGGCCCGAACTAGCTCTTCTGCGCCTTTCACCGTGAGGAGAACGGCCTCCGGGGAGAGCGGCTTCTCGATGAAGTGGAAGGCCCCAAGGCGGGTGGCCTCCACCGCGTCCCCCAGGGTGGCCTGGCCGCTCATCATGACCACCACCGTGGAGGGGTGGGTCTCACGGATCTCCGGTAGAATCTCCAACCCGGTGCGGCCCGGGAGCCTCAGGTCCAGGAGGATCACATCCGGGTGGGAGGATGCCACCTGAGGCAACGCCTCCTCGGCTGATCCCACCGAATCCACCCGGTGACCTTCGGCCTCCAGGAGTGCCCCGAGGGCGCGGCGGATGTTGCCTTCGTCGTCGACGATGAGGATTCGCACGGATCAACCCTCCCCGGGGGTTGGAAGCGCATCGGAGCTACCCTCCCCCTTCGCCGGAATGAAGAGGCGGAACTCGGCTCCCCCTTCGTCTGGCGAGACGAGCGTGGCCTCACCACCGTGGGCCTGCGCCGTCTGTCTCACCATGGCCAGTCCCAGTCCGGACCCCCGTCGCCGCGTGGTCACCTCGGGAGACCAGATGGCGTCCTGCAATTCGGGGGGAACCCCCGGTCCGTTGTCCCGGACGTAGATCTCCACCCCTCCGGGCACGGACTGCGCTCCCAGGATTACCCGTCCGCCAGGCTGATCCACCAGCGCCTCCTGAGCGTTCACCAGGAGGTTGAGGACGGCTCGGCTGAGGGAGTCGTGGTAGCCAGGCACCAGGGGCAGATTTTCGTCGATCCGGACGGTCACCCGGGCATGCCCGTCGCCCTTGGGGGCGTGGCGTTGAGCGAGGGCACGGAGCATCTCGTCCACGTCCACCGGGGCCACCGGGCCCTCTGGGGGGCGCCCGAAGCGGGAGAAATCGCGGGCCATCTGATCCAGGCGGCCCACCTCCTGGAGGATCATCTCCCCCGTCTCGCGCACTCCTTGCTCGTCGTGGCGCACCAGCGCGGCGCCGCCCATCCGAATGGGTGTGAGGGGGTTCTTCAACTCGTGCGCCACGCGGCGCGCCACATCGGACCAGGCTCTGACCTGGGCGGCTTCCACGTCCCGGCTGCGGGCCTCGGCCAGTTCGGTGGCCATGGTGCGGAGTGCCTCCCGAAGGACGCGGAATTCCTTGATGGGCCTGCGGACCTCCTCCCGGGGGGGGAGAGGCTCTCCGGCGGCGATGAGCTGGGTCCACTCCACCAACTCTCCCATGGGGCCTCCGAGTCGTTTCGAGACCCGCCGGGCCGCGAGAGAGCTCAGCGCGACCAGGAACAGCGCCGCCAGGAAGGCGACCCAGGGAAGGACCTGCACCGCCCGCTGGGCAACGAATGCGTACAGGCGCGACTGACGCACCGATTCGGAGAGGGCCTCTTGGTGCTGCTGCGCCAGACGGGCCAGCTCTGGATCGTCGGGCGCTGCCGCCTGGGAGGCTTGCACCAGGGCCCGGCCTGACTCGGCCACCGCGTCCCACGGCCCCAGCGTCCCGGTCCCGGTGCCCATCTCCCGCAGGAGGAGGGTGGCGGTCACCAATGCCACGGCGGCCGGTGCGAGGGCGACCAGCAGGACGGTCTTGAAGACGTTGCGGCGGAAGCTTCGGGCGCGGACCATGTTGTTCAATCCCTCCCGTGCGGACGCCCGGACAGCCCATGACGTCGGGCTCCCCGGGAGGGTGCTGAAGGCCCGGCGAAGCTAGGAGAAGCGGGGATCCGGGGGCAAGAAAGGCCGGGCACGAGCAGGCGGGTCGGCCTGACGTTTCCAAGCTGGCGAGGCGCGCACGTGACGATACTGGACCACCTCGTGTGGGCGGTTCCGGACCTGGAGTCCGCCATGGACCGGGTCCGAGCCGAATGGGGGTGTGAGGTCCTTCCAGGGGGACGGCACCCGCGGTGGGGCTCCTGGAACGCCGTGGTACCCATCGCAGGGGAGGCGTACGTGGAGATCATCGCGCCACACCCGGAGCCCCCCGAGTCGACGCATCGGATCTTCGGATTGGACTCGGTTCGGTGGCCGACGCTGGTGACCTGGGCGGTTCGGCCGGGAGGCGGGCCCTCCGCGAAGGCGAGCCAAGGCCCCGGAGGGGGCGGCGTCCCCGCGCTCGAGAAGCTGGCCCAGCGCGCCGGTGAGACAGGTGTGGAGATGGGGGCGCTCCTGGCGGGCAGTCGCCGGACGCCCGAGGGGCGGCTCCTGGAGTGGACCCTGAGCGATCCGTCCCGGCCACGCCTGGGCGGCGTGATCCCATTCCTCATCGGGTGGGGTGAGACGCCGCATCCTTCGGGTATCCGCCCCGCGGAAGTGTCGCTCCTCTCCCTGGAGTTGGCCCATCCGGATGTGGGGAAAGTCGAGGCTGCGCTAGCCGCTCTGCAGACGGCCGTAGACGTTCGGATCACCCCTTCGCCGCGCCCGGGGCTCCGGGCGCGCCTTGCCACGCCCCGTGGCGCTATCGAGTTGGCGACGGTCCAGGGACCGGCCGGGCCGTCCTGACGGGACTGGCGGCGGATCCCTGCGCCGGTCTGGGTGCGGCTCACGAAAGCTCCACCATGAGGGAGTCGCGGCCCGGAGTCCGCTCCGTGCCGGTCTCGTATCCCCAGTACCCGGGGGAGAGCGATCCTGCCCAGGCGCTGAGGGCACGGCCGGTGTCAGGTCGGGACCCCCAATGGGCTTGCCCGAGGAGCCGAACGCGGCGCTATGCCGGGCTTGGCCGCGCCTGGTTCTTTCGGAGACAGCCGGGGCAGTAGCGCCAACCGGATTCGAGCCTCTGTCCGCAGCGACAGTCCCACCGGTGCCTCTCACCGCACCAGGGACACCCGCTGGCCTCCGGCGGCACTTCATTCCCGCAGCTGGTGCATGGGATGGCGGCTCCAGGGTCGCCATGGACCACTCGGGACACTTCGTGAGGGCTGGTGCGGCCCTCGGCTACCTGGCGGCGTGCGTCGTCGGCGAGGAATCCCATCCCCGCCTCGCGAGCCAGGCGGCGGATTGTGGGTGTGGAGGCCCCTCGCACCACGGCCTCGCGAAGCGCGTCCGTCATTACCAGAACCTGGAAGATCCCAGTGCGTCCCCGGTAGCCGTCGCGACAACCGGAACACTGGATCCGCGGGTCGCCCCCACACCGGGGGCAGAGAGTACGGACCAGCCGCTGCGCGACGACCCCCGAGACACCGGCTGCCACCAGGTAGGGGGGCACCCCCATGTGAAGAAGACGGGTGAGGGCCGAGGGCGCGTCCGTGGTGTGGAGGGTCGAGAGGACGAGGTGGCCCGTAACGGCGGCGGCCATGGCGATCTCCGCGGTCTCCACGTCCCGGATCTCTCCCACCATGACCACGTCCGGATCCTGACGGAGGACAGCGCGCAGCGCAGCGGGAAAGGTGAGGCCGGAGCGGGGGTCCATCTGCACCTGCGTCGCACCCGGCACCGGGTATTCAACCGGATCCTCCAGGGTGGTCACGTTAAGGCGGACCCGGTCCACCTCTCGGAGGGCCGCCTGGAGAGTGGAGCTCTTTCCGCTACCGGTGGGCCCGGTGGCGAGCAGCACACCCTGACCCGACGAGATGACCCTGCGGACCCGCGCCAGGTCCGGGCCGGACATTCCCACCTGGTCCAGGGATTCGGGGGCGCTGTCGGGCTCGAGAATACGGACCACGACCTTTTCTCCACGATCCGAGGGAAGGGTCGAGACGCGGAGCGCGGCGGACCGGTTCCCGAGCGGGAATCGGAAGCCCCCGTCCTGGGGTCGGCGGCGCACGGCGATGTCCATGCCGGACAGGATCTTGAGCCGGGACACCACCACGGGATGCACACGGGGAGGTAGCGTGCGGATTGAACGCAAGACCCCGTCGACGCGAAGCCGCACCCCCAGCCCCGATGCTGAGGGTTCGAGGTGCAGGTCGCTGGCTCCCGCATCTCCGGCCTCCGTCAGGAGCCCGTCCACGAGCTGGACCACGGGCGCGGCGGCGGCGACTCGTTCCAGCGTATCCTGATCACTACCGGCCTCTGGATCGCCGCCGCCCGCCTCGAGATCCGCCACGAGCCGCTCGAGGTCACTTCCGTACGCCCCCTCGAGACACCGCAGGACGGCGGACTCGGAGGCCACCTCCACCTCGACGCGGCGCCCCGAGCGGAAGCGAACGTCCTCGGCGGTGGCGAGGTCGAGCGGGTCGGCCATGGCCAAGGTGAGGGTGCGGCGGGTGACCCGGAGAGGAACGACCCTCAGCCGACGTGCCAGCTCCTGCGGGAGCAGCTGAAGGGCGGCGGGCTGGGGCTCCAGGGGCTCAGCGCTCACCGGCAGGTTCAGCTGCTCGGCCAGCGCTGCGGCGAGTTCCGCCGGGGCCACCCAGCCCCGCTCCACGAGGATCTCGCCGATGCGGCGCGGGGAGCCTTCCTGGGCGATCAGGGCATCCTCGAGACGTTCTGGCGTGAGGCGGGTTGCCTTCAGCAGCAGGGCCCCGAGCAGGCGGTCGCTCCGGGAAGGCGTGGGCTCTGGGAATCGGGTCGCTGCGGTGATGGAGGCGGGCATGACCCCAGACTCCCCTGCTTGGGCGGGCGCGGGAATGCGTCGTCGCGCCGGCCGCGTCGGCTCACGGGTGGCCCGGCCTCGGTTCAACCCTCCGCGAGCCACTCCAGGACGCAGGGCGTGACGTCGAGGAGGCTCTGGAGTGGGCGCGACCGCGCCTCGGCCTCCGGGCCCACCAGGATCCCCATCGCGGGATTCCGCGTGTGCCCGGCCCCCACGTCCTCGATGTTTCCATGATCAGACACCGCCAGAAGGAGGTGATCTTCCGGCAGCGTCCGGAGTACGCCGGCGAGGAAGCCATCCACCCGCTCCAGGGCCTCCACCGCCCCCCTCATTCCTCCCCGATGACCTGCCGTGTCGGTGGCATAATGAGCATAGAGCGTGAGGCGATGTCCGGAGGCCAGCCGACCGAGCGTCTCCCCCGCCGACTCCACCGTCACCTCTGGAAGGTCCCGCACCCCCAGGTGACGGCGCCATCCGTCGTTGACCATCTCGCTGGACACGGCGGTTCCCGTTCGAAGGTGTCGCTCGTCGCGGGTGAGGAGGCCGGCCCCACGGGCGGCGAGAGGCGGGCCCGCCACCCGTCGACCGCCCCCCTCTCCGGGCCACCCTGCGGGATAGGCGTTGGCGAAGGCGGCGGAGTGACCGGATCGCAGCGCACGGACCAGCACACTCTCCTCCTCCACCACGGGGCGGAGCGCCACGGGCACCCACGGGCCGAAGTGCCTTCCGAACATGCGCGCTCCGTTTCGACCGGTCAGCAGGGTTGCCTGCCCCGTGCCGCTCTGGGGAATGCCTTCCACCCCCAGGAGGGCATCCAGCGGGAAGGCGGTGGCCTCCGGTCCCCCGGTAGCCGAAGCCCCTCCGCCGCAGGGTTCTGACCCGGCCTGGGGACCCGTCCGTGCGGACAACCGATGCAGGATCCGCGGGTTTCCGTCCGAGGGGAGGACGCCGCCCAGGAGTTGGGTGAGGGTCGGGAGTCGGGCGCGGAAGAAGGGATTGACGTCGGGATCGGATACACCGATTCCCACGCCGTCCAGGAAGACCAGCAGGACGCCGGTCACGGATCCCTTCTCGTGTGGCGTGCCTCGGGAGATTGCGCCCGGCTGCTGGATGAGGTGGGGACGCAGGTCCGGGTCAGTCGGTGGGACGGACGTCCATGGTGACCTGGACCTCAACGTGACCCATGTCCGCGCGGTCCCGGATGGCGTCCCGGACTCGGGGCTCCATCTTCTTGTACGCCGCCAGCACGCCATCCCGCAGCTGCTTCCGGAGGATGCGCATTGCATTCACGTCCGGACGGCTGGTCTTCGTCTCCTTCCGGGCCTCCAGGAGGTCGTCGGGATGGATCTCGAACGGAGCCATCCCGAAGTCCTCCGGTCGATCGTGATCCAGGTACCGGACGGCGATGCTGACATCGCCGCGGGCGCGGTGTTCGCTGATGTCGCCCACCGCCTGGAAACGCTGCGCCAGGGGACCCAGCGCCGCGCCCTGGGCCGCCTTCACGTAGGCCCGTTCCACCGCCCCGAAGACCCGCTTGACGCGCTCCGGCGTGGTGGCGTCGGTGTCGGGAACGTCGGTGTCCAGCTCGCGCCCCATGGCCTGGCGATCCGACTCGCGTCCCCCGGTTTCCTCTCGACTCCGGCGACGGTCGATGTTGTCGAGAATGCGGTCAGGATTGGTGCGGAAGGACATGCGGACCTCGTCACAAGGCGTTTCGAACAGGGGCAAAACGATAACCATGGCCGGAGGGGGAGCCAAGTTTGAAGGCTCCCGCCGATGCCGACGTATCGCTAGCGTACCATGGGCGAACCTGCCCCGATTGCCATTCCGAACGACCCAACAGGAGGTCTGTCATGCGCCGTGGCGCCGTCCGAACTTCGCTGTTCCTGCTTCCCTTCGCCGCCGCGTGCGCGGGTGGCCCAGGCGGCGGCGGGATGAGCCCTCCGACCCTCACCTTCCAGGTGCCGGACCAGCCGCAGGTTCGCTACAGCCAGGCGGACACCGCGGTGATTTCGATCGACGCCGGCGGCCAGATGTTCGATGTGAGCATGGTCAGCAACGCGGTGATGGACATGAACTTCGCGCCGGCCGAGAACGGGGTTCGCGTCACGGCCACATGGGCCGAGCTGGACGCCACCGTGTCGAACCCCATGGGTGCGCCGGAGCGGTTCTCCGTCGACGACGTGGATGGACCGCTGGTCTTCGACCTGGATTCCCGCGGGGTCGCCCAGGTGGTGTCCGCACCCTCCCTCAAGGCGAATGTCGCCCAGATGGTGAGCCCGGCGGCCCTGGCGAATGGCTTCTTCCCCCGCCTGCCCGGTGGAGCGCCGACGCCGGGGATGACCTGGACCGACACCATCGCGTTCGAGGCTGACGAGGGAGTGGGGTCCACCATCAGCCGAAGCATCGTGACCTACACCGTGGCGGGAGATACCGCCGTAGCGGGACAGACTCTCCTGAAGGTGGACATGGAGGGCGAGATGTCGCAGACCGCGGAGGGAGTCACCTCGGGCATGAGCTTCGTGCAGGACGCAGCCGGGTCCTTCACCGGGTACTTCCTCTGGGACCTGGCGGGCGGAATCATGCACTCCCAGATGAGCGAGTCCGAGCTCGTCGGGACCATGGACGTGGACGCTGCTCCCTTCCCGCTGGACATCGCGGTTCGCGGGGTCAGCCGGGTGTCCCGCCAGTAGGGGGGGCGAGGATCGGACGAAGCTCCGGGGACGGCGGCGTTCCCGACCCGGGATCCGGGGCGTGATCCGGAAGATGCGCGCGGGGCGGCGGAGAACTCTCCGCCGCCCCGTAACGCTTCAGGGAGGCCCGGGGTGGGAATCAGGCGTGTACGGGGCGTTCAGCGCCGCACGCCGGGCAATCCGACGGGCTCACGCTCCATCCACCACGCCTGGGGCAGGGGTCGGCGGCGTGGGTAGATCTCCGTGAGGGAATCCGCCTCGTAAAGCCGCCCATTCATGAGGACGTGGGTCGCCGAGTTGGTATTCTGGATGTCCTCCAGCGGGTTGTTCCGCAGGATCACCAGGTCCGCCAGCTTTCCCGGTTCGACGCTGCCAACGTCCCCATCCAGCCCGAGTGCCTCGGCGCCCAGGATGGTGGCCGCTCGCAGTGCGTCCAGGGGTCGCATACCTCCCGAGGCCACGGACCAGAGCTCCCAGTGGTACCCGAGCCCCTGCAGCTGGCCATGGCTACCGATTCCCACCCGTCCCCCGGCTTCTACGAGGTCCTTGGCGAAGACGGCGTGGTCCTGGAAGACGTGCTCCTCGTCCCGGAACCACCCGGCCGGGCCCGGGCTGGGTCCGCCTCCTCGCCGACGGGTGGCCACGTCCACCTGGTCGTGGGGCATGAAGCGGCGCAGCTTCGCATCGTCGTGGGGGTTCATCCGGGTGTAATAGAAGTTCTCGGCCCAGGGTCCCCCGTACGAGACCAGCAGAGTGGGGGTGTACGCCCGCTTGGTCTCCGCGAACAGCTTCACCATGTCGGCAGAGAGCGGGTACACGGGGATGGAATGCTCCAGACCGGGATACCCGTCCAGCGTCTCGGTGATGTTCTGTTTGAGGTTCAGAGACCCTTCGGTGGTGGGCATGATCTCCAGCTCCCGTGCCGCCTGGATGATCCACTGCCGCTGCTGGCGGTTCCCCGCCACGTACATCTTGATGGTCTTGGTGTCGTAGTAGTCTGAGTACCGGTGCAGGAGGTCGCGAGCCTCGTCCAGCGACGAGATGTTGTCCTGCCAGAAGACCCCTGGCCCGGTGGAGTAGATGCGGGGACCTACGATCTCACCAGCGCGCACCAGGTCGGCGTAGGTCAGGACGTCGGTCCGGCTGGTCTGGGGATCCCGGGTGGTGGTGACCCCGTAGGCGAGGTTGGCCCAGTACATCCACTGATCCCGGCGGTGAATCTCCCACGCCGGCCACATGTGGGCGTGCGTGTCCACGAAGCCGGGAACGATGGTGTGACCGGCCACGTCGATGACCTCGGCGCCGCTGGGGATCGCAACCGAGCCCGAGGCGCCCACCGCCTGGATCCGGTTGTCGCGGACCACCACGTCGCCCCGCTCGATGACCTCCTCGCCACGCATGGTGACGATGCGAGCATTGGTGAGGGCCAGCACACCCGAGGGAAGGTCACGAGCCACCTCGATCCGAACCCGCACCTCGAGGGGCTCGTATTCCGCCGCTTCCGCCTCGTCCCCGCTGGCGGCCCCGGCGGCGGCGCTCACCGAGTCGTCGAAGGCTCGGGCGGCTGGCAGGTCGTAGACGAAGTGGGCGTTACCCAGCGACCAGTGCACCCTCTGGCCATCGGCGGACCAGGCTGGGAACTCCGCTCCGAATCGGGTGAGCTTCTTCGCCGGGAATGCCGCGGCGGAGGGATCTCCGACGTTCACTGTCGGAGCCTCGCCGACGCGGGGGACCGTCACCGTGTAGAGCTGCCCCTGGATGAGCGCCAACGCCTGGTCTCCCACCGGAGCCATGAAGAGGGCGGAAGGAGTGGCCGCCTGTGTGGAGCCGGGAGACCTCTCTCCGCGCACCCGGATGTGGGTCTTCTCGTCGGTCCCGTCCCAGCGAACCGAGACGAGTCGATCCGGTGACGCGCTGAAGAAGATCCGGTCGGGGTCGCCGTTGAAGTGGGGAAAGGCCAGTCCTTCGGCGGGTGTGATCAGGGTGGCCTGCCCCCCTTCCCCGGGGATCCAGACCACCTCGTTCGCCGATCCGGCGGCGCCCGGTCCACTGGTTTCCAGGTAGTCACGGGCGTAGCCGCGGAAGGCCACGATGCGCCGGGCGTCGGGCGACCAGACGGGATCCCGGTAGACTCCCGCGCGCCGAGTCAGCTGCGTCAGGTCGTCGCCGTCGGCCCGGACCTTGAAGAGATGCCCCGCGCCGTCCACCTCAGACCAGACGCTGAAAGCGATCCAGCGACCGTCCGGGGACCACGCCGGTTGTTGCTGAGTGGCGTTAATCTCGGTGAGCCCCTGGACGTCGGTGCCGTCGATGTCGCTCACGTACAGGCGGCCCAGAGCGGTGAACGCGAGCCGGGTCCCGTCCGGGGAGGGAACGGCATCCCGGATCTGCCTCGCCAGGAAGGTGGGAGTGTCCTCGATGGGGTAGTCGAACTCCACCAGGGGCCCCACCTCGAGGTCGAACGAGACGTGGAAGGGGATCTCCACGGCGTCCCCGCCCTGCACGGGGATCCGCCAGAGCTTTCCCCCCCACGAGGCCACCAACGCCTCCGAATCCGGAGTGAAGCTCATCCCCGGCAGGGCGTCCAGCGCGGCGCGAGACTCCTGGTCGTCCTTCTGCGCCGGGTACGCCAGCCAACGCTCGTCCCCGGCGGTCAGGTCCCGGAGGACCAGCCCGGTGTGCTCGTCGTGGCGCGTACCGTACACCAGCCAGCGGCCGTCGGGGGAGAGGGTCGGCCGAACCGCTCCTCCATACCGGGACACCCGGGAATAGCTCTCACCACTGTCTCGGTCGTAGGCGCGGATGGTGTAGAGGGGGAGCTGTGCGTTGTAATCCCAATCACGGCTTCCCGTCCGCTGAGCGTACCACACCCAGCGGCCGTCGGGGCCAAAGGCAGCCCCGATGCGCTTCGGCGCCCCGTCGTCATTGTCCAGGAGCTCCACCCCGCTCCCGCCGTCCAGGTGGAAGAGCTTCAGGGTCGGATTGCCTCCCCCCCGGAAGCCGCCGATGGACGCCACGAGATAGTCTCCCTCCGGCGCCCACTCCGGGGATTCGGCCCGGTTCGCCGATCCACTCGAGACCTGCGTGGTGTCGGAGCCGTCCAACGACATGACCCAGATGTTCTGGGCGCCGTCCCGGTCCGATGTGAACGCCACCCGACTCCCGTCGGGGGAGAACCGTGGCTGGGCGTCGAACGCCATTCCCGAGGTGAGCTGCACGGCGTCGCCGCCCGTCATGGGGAGGGTGAACAGGTCTCCCATGTAGTCGAAGACCAGGGTCTGTCCGTCGGGGCTGACATCCACCGACATCCACGTACCCTCGGTGAAGTCCATCCGGATGGTCCGTCCGGCCTCGAGGGGAAGGTCCTGGCCCGCGCGACTCGTATCGGTGGTGTCCCCGGGTGCGTCCTGTCCGTGGACGGGAGAGACTCCCAGAACGAGGGTCAGCGCGAGGGAAAGCGTACGGGTCTTCATGGGATCTCCACCTCTCAGGGTGCGCGCGGCCGGGCGAGGGCGAATATTCTCTCCCGTCATCATCACGGCAAACACAGGTCCGGTCATGAACGAGCAGCCCGAACAGCCAAGGCCCACGTCGTTCTTCAAGCGCCTGGCGCTCCTGTTCACCTCCCCCGGCGCCCTGGGCGACGCCCTCCGGGTTCGTCCTGCCTGGTTCATGATGGCCCTGCTGGGGATGGCCCTCGTCCTCACCAGCACCCTACTCATTCCGGTGGAAGTCTGGGAAGAGTCCATCCGGGCCCAGGTCATGGCGCAGGGCCAGGCGGCGGGTACCCCTACGCTCAGCGGCGACCTCTCCCGAATGCTCTTCGCGGGCGCAGGCGCCGTCATGTGGTTCCTGGTGCTCTTCGTCTTCTCCGGGATCCTGACCTTCATCTTCGCGTTCATCCTCGGAGACGAGGGGAGATACCGGAACTACCTCGCGGCCCTGGCGCACTCCTACGTCATCGCGGCCGTGGGAGCCTTGTTGGTCACCCCTCTCAAGGTGGCCCAGCGCGACCCCCAACTGACGCTGAGCCTGGGGACCTTCGCGGAAAGCCTGCTCGATGAAGGGTTCCTGCTCTTCTTCCTGCGGGCCATGGACCTCTTCGCCCTCTGGTCGTGGATCGTGCTGGCCATCCTAATCAGTCGAATCGACCGTAGCCGGGGCGTGGGGTCGGCGGCCGCGGTGGTCATCGGCATCATGGTAGCGCTCCTGGCTGCCGTGGCGTGGTTCCAGGCATCGCGGCTGGCTTGAGGCCCCGGTTCCTGGCCGCCGTCGCCCTGTCGGCGGCGGCCTTCCACCTCTTCTCGGCGGGTATCGCACCCTTCACCGCGCTGGTCCAGCGTCCGGTCCACCTGGCGCTCATGGGCCTCCTGGGGTTCTGGGCCGCAATGCCGAGTGGTCCGGATGACGAGCCCGGGGACAGGTGGGGCGGCCGGCTTCCCCGACTCGCCGGGGCAGGGTGGAGGGTGGTGCTTTCCGCCGTCCTGGTGGTGGCGGCCGCCTACCTGGTGGTGGAGCACGAGTCGCTCGTGGCCCGGAGTGGCGCGCCGACCTCACTGGATCTGGTGCTGGGCATCGCGACTCTCGTCGCCGTCCTGGACCTGACTCGGCGCACCACGGGATGGGGGCTGGTGATGGTGGCGTTGGCCGCCCTGGCCTATGCCCTCCTGGGGCCCAGCCTTCCAGGACTCCTGGCACACCGAGGATATGGGCCCGGCCGGCTGGTGGAGCACCTCTTCCTTTCCACGGAGGGCATCTGGGGCATTCCCCTGGGCGTGAGCGCCGACTTCGTGTTCCTCTTCATCCTCTTCGGTGCGGTGTTGGAGGTTGCGGGCGGCGGCGGACTACTCATCGGACTCGCGAACCGCGTGGCGGGACGGACCAGGGGAGGTCCGGCGAAGACGGCCGCGGTAGCCAGCGCCTTAATGGGCTCCCTGTCCGGTAGCGCGGTGGCCAACGTGGTCACCACGGGCTCCTTCACCATTCCCATCATGCGTAGGGCTGGGTTCCGGCCTCTCTTCGCCGGGGCCGTGGAGGCGGCGGCCAGCACCGGGGGCCAGCTCATGCCCCCGGTCATGGGGGCCGGGGCGTTCATCCTGGCGACCTGGACGTCGATCCCCTACGCCCGGGTGGCGCTGGGGGCGCTGATCCCGGCGGTCCTCTACTACGTGGCGCTGCTTCTGGCCATCCACTTCCGTGCGGGGCGGATGGGGCTGGAGCCCGGTGAGGGAGGCGCGGAGGAGCCGGTCCTTCACCGGGTCCACCTCCTGCTCCCCCTGGTCCTGCTGGTGATTCTCCTGGCCATGGGGCGGTCTCCTATGCGGGCCGCGTTCTGGGCCGTGATCTCCGGGGCGGCTCTGGCCATGCTCCGGCGCGAGACCCGGCTGGACGGAGCAGGGCTCCGCAAGCTGCTGGATACCACGGGGCGGGGGGCCGTCCAGGTGGCGGCGGCGTGCGCGGCGGCCGGTGTGGTGGTGGGCGTGGCGTCCCTCACCGGGATCGGCCTCCGCATGTCCGAGCTCATCATCACCCTCTCCGGGGGCCACCTCTTTCCGGCGCTGGTGCTGACCGCCATGGGCAGCGTGGTGTTGGGGATGGGCCTCCCTACCACGGCGGCCTACGTCGTCCTGGCGGCTCTGGGCGCACCGGCGTTGGTGGAGCTTGGCGCGCCGCTGCTGGCCGCCCACCTCTTCATCTTCTACTTCGGCTGCATCTCCAACGTGACGCCCCCGGTGTCTCTGGCCGCGTACGCCGCGGCGGGGCTCGCGGGATCGGAGCCGCTGCGCACGGGAATCATGGCCATGGGCCTCGCGCTTCCCGGATTCCTGATTCCGTTCCTCTTCGTCCACGAGCCGGCCCTCCTGATGCAGGGTCCGTGGTGGCTGGTGGGGACGACGACGCTCACGGCGGGTCTGGGGGTCGCAGCCCTGGCCGCCGCCGTGATGGGGTTCCTCCGCTCGAGGGTCTCGTGGTGGAAGAGGATCACCCTGCTGGGGGCGGCGCTGCTCCTCCTGGTGCCGGGGTGGTGGAGCGACCTGGTGGGCCTGACCGGGCTGGTGGCTATCTTCCTCGGCGAGTCCACCCACCGCGCACGCACCGGAACCGATCCGTCCCATGACTCCAGCGCCGCTCCGCCGCCCGTCCACTAGAGCCTCCAGCCACTTCTCCGGAGGGCGCCAGGCCCGACGCGCGGTGGCGCTGCTGGGCCTGCTCATGAGCTGGGCCGCGTGTGGGGGCGAGGGAACCCGGGAGTTTCGGAGCCTGGGTACCGGAGGGACGGGTGGCGTCTACTATCCCCTCGGGGGCGCCCTGGCGAGCCAGATGTCGCTGGACGACACCACGCGACAGTACACGGCGGAGGTGACCGGCGGCTCGGTGGAGAACGTGAACCGGGTTCTGGCGGGGCAGATCGACCTGGGGTTCGCCCTCTCGGTGACCGTGTACGAGCGATTCTCCCAAGCGGCGGAAGGGGATCCCGGTCGACGACTCCGAGTGGTGGCACCCCTCTACCCGAACCTGGTGCACATCATGGTGCGGAACGGGGCGGACATCTCGTCCCTGGCCGAGCTGAGGGGGAAGCGGGTCTCGGTGGGTTCGGCGGGATCCGGCACCGAACAGACCTCCCGGCAGCTGCTGGGGGCCGCGGGCCTCACGTACGACGACGTGGATGAGCAGTACCTGTCCTTCTCCGAGTCGGCGGCCGCGCTGAAGGACGGTGCGCTGGACGCGGCCATCCTGTCTGTGGGATACCCGGCCGCGGCGGTCCTGGAGGGGACCACCACGGGAGGAATCAGCCTGTTGGTCCTGTCCGCCGATGAGGTCGACGCCATCACCGAGGCCCACCCCTACTACGACGCGGCCTTCGTTCCGTCCGGGATCTATCCAGGCGTGGACGAGCCCGTCGCCACCGTGGCCATGATGAACTGGCTGGTGGCCCGGGACGACCTTCCCGGGGATATCGTGACCAACGTCCTGAACATTCTCGGAGGGGAGGGTGTCTCACTGGAGCGGGTTCACGAGATGGCCCGCCAGATCGATCTGAGCGCCCTCGGGCGCGCACCCGCGCCGCTTCATCCGACATCCGAGGCGTGGGGGCGATAAACGACCGGGTCCGCCCGGACCACTGCTGAAGAGGGACCATGGGACACAGACTTCTCGGCGCTGGTCTTCGGACCGTTCTTCCTGCGCTACTGTTGGTGGCCGGGGGTGCGTCGGCGCAGGAGAGCCTGGGCGAAACGGACGCCCCGTCCACGTCCAACCGGTCCCCGCTGCCTGCCGCCGTCTCCGCGGACCGTATTCCGCAGGGCTCCGTGGAAGTGGACGGAAGCCTGGACGACGAGATCTGGAGCCAGGTCACACCGCTATCGGGATTCATCCAGGGGGACCCGGTGGAGGGGATCCCCGCGGAGCACGAAACGGAGGTGCGCGTCGCCTTCGCGGAGGACGCCGTCTACGTGGCGGCCCGGATGTGGGACAGCGACCCCGCCGGCATCGCCACGCAACTGGTCCGCCGGGACGGCGAAGGCTCCTTCGACTGGTTCAGCTTCGCCATCGACACCAACCTGGACCGACGCACCGGCTACTACTTCCGGGTCAGCGCCGCCGGGGTCCAGCGGGACGAGTACCTCTTCGACGACAACGAGACCGACGCCGCCTGGGACGCCATCTGGGAGTCGGCGGTCCAGATCGACGACCGGGGTTGGACGGCCGAGTTCCGGATCCCCCTCTCCCAGATCCGCTACCAGTCGTCGTCGGATCCGCAGACCTGGGGGATCAACTTCGCCCGCCGGCGGGTGGCCAACAGCGAGACCAGCTACTACGCCCTCATCTCCCGGACCCAGCGGGGCAAGGTGAGCCAGTTCGCCCGTCTCGAGGACGTGCGGGTGCCCAAGGCCGTGCGCCGTATCGAGGCGCGACCCTACGTGCTCACGAGCATGCACAACGGGCCCGCCACCGATGGGGATCCGTTCTTCGACGGGCGGGACTTCGATGGCCGGTTCGGTACGGATCTTCGACTCGGACTCGGGAGCGCGTTCACGCTGGACGCCACCATCAACCCCGACTTCGGCCAGGTGGAGGCGGATCCGGCCGTCATCAACCTCACGGAGTTCGAGACCTTCTTCGAAGAGCGGCGCCCCTTCTTCGTGGAGGATGCCAATCTCCTGAATTTCGGCCTCTCGGGGCACCGGAACGGGCTCTTCTACTCTCGGCGGATCGGGCGCTCCCCCCAGGGATCGGCTCCGTCGGGCTCCTCGTTCACCGACGTTCCCAGCGCGGCCACGATCCTGGGCGCGGCCAAGATCACGGGTCGCACCTCGGGTGGACTCTCGGTAGGCGGACTCGCGGCCGTGACCCAGCGTGAGACGGGCCGGGCGTTCATTGCGGAAGACGGCTCGCTGGTGGACTACGTGGCTGAGCCCCGGACCCAGTATGGCGTGCTGCGGCTCCAACAGGACTTCAACGACGGTGCTTCCCAGGTGGGAGGGATCGTCACCACCAGCGCGAGAAGCCTTCCGGGCGACGGATCGTTCGAGTTCCTCCCCTCGGCCTCCTTCAGCGCTGGGGTCAACTTCGAACACCAGTGGGACGACCGGACCTGGGCCCTCACGGGCTTCCTGGCCGCGTCCCACGTCCGCGGGGATTCCACGGCGCTCATCCACATCCAGCGCTCGAGCAATCACTACTTCCAGCGGCCGGACGCGCTGTACGAGTCGGTGGATTCCAGCGCCACCTCCATCTCCGGGATCGACTGGCGCCTGCAGCTGGACAAGCGCCGGGGCGAGCACTGGACCTGGGGGGTCTGGGCGGCTCAGGTAACCCGGGGCTTCGAGATCAATGACCTGGGCTTCTCCCAGCGCCGGGAGGTCCTGGATGGCGGCACGCGGGTGAGCTACCAGGAGATCCAGCCCGGATCGCTCTTCCGGAGCTACAACATCTCGTTCTTCACCTACCACAACTGGAGTCACGAGGCCCTGAACGACGCGTGGTCCTGGGATTCCTGGAAGACGGCCCACACCGGGGGGAGCTTCAACCTGAACACACGGGTGGGCTTCCTGAACTTCTGGGGCGCCAACCTGGACCTGAGCTACAGCCCCAACAACTACAGCCGCACGGCCACCCGGGGCGGGCCCATCATGATCGACCCCGGGTCCTGGCGAACCAACGTCCGCTTCAACACGGACCGTCGAAAGGCGCTGAGCTTCAACACCAACATCAGCTACCGGCAGAACCACGGAGGGTCCGGACGGGACCTGTCGCTTCGGGCGGGCGTCGAGTTGCGGCCTTCGCCGCGAATCGAGCTCTCGTTGTCTCCTTCCTGGCAGGTGCAGCGGGACGGGGCGCAGTACGTGACGTCCACCGACGCCGTGGCCTTCGAGCCCACCTACGGGCGGCGCTACCTGTTCGCCGAGCTGGAGCGAAAGACCCTTTCCATGGTCACCCGGCTCGACTTCACGGTGAGCCCGGATCTCAGCTTCCAGCTCTACGCCCAGCCGCTCCTGAGCAGCGGAGACTACGTGCGTTACCGGCAGCTCGCCGCTTCCAGCAGTTACGACTTCCGGGAGTTCGAGCCGGGGATGACGGGGTCCGACGGTCAAGGCGGAGTGGCGTGCCTTTCCGGGGACATCTGCCGGACCCCGGACAACTACTGGCACGTCGACTTCGACGGGGACGCATCGACGGACTACAGCTTCCGGGACCGGGACTTCAACTTCCGGTCGCTCATCGGGAATGCGGTGTTGCGGTGGGAGTATCGACCAGGATCGACCCTCTTCCTGGTGTGGCAGCGGCAGCAGTCGGCGTATGCCTCCATGGGCGACTTCGACTTCGGCCGGGATGCGGAGGCCCTGTGGGGGATTCCGGCCAACAACGTGTTCATCGTCAAGGTGAACTACTGGCTCGGCCTGTAGGACGTTCTGGCCCAAACGGGCTCGCGCCCGCATCTTGGCGGCCATGTCCGATCTTCCCTCCCGCCCGAGCTTCTCCGAAGTCGACGCCTGGGGCCTGACGCACCCGGGCAAGGTGCGCACGGAAAACCAGGACCACTTCTTCGTGGGCGCCCTGGCCCGGCGGGAGAGGGTCAACCCCGTCGGCGTGGACGAAGCGGTAACCGACGAGCCGACGGTGGAGCGGGTGGCGTCGCTGGCGGTGGTGGCGGACGGGGTGGGGAGTGCCCGCGGAGGGGGTGAGGCGGCTCGCCTAGCGGTGCGGGACCTGGTGACGGCGGTCGCCGATTTCTTCGAGCAGGCCGAGGTCTCCGAAGGACGCGACCCCGAGGTCTTCGCGAGCCTGCTGCACGATGCGGCGCTCTCCTGTCACGAGTCCCTCCTGCAGCGGGGAGAGAAAGAGGGAGACCGAAGGCGATTCGCCACCACTCTCACGCTCTTCCTGGGGCTCTGGCCCCATGCCTACCTTCTCCAGGTGGGTGACTCCCGCTGCTACATCCTCCGGGGGAACCGCCTAACCCAGATCAGTCGGGACCAGACTCTGGCCGAGGAGCTGGTGGACCAGGGGGTCCTGACCCGAACCATGGCGGAGAACAGCCGCTGGGCGAACGTCCTGTCCAGCGCCATGGGAGGGGAGCAGGCGGCGCCGGTGGTGACTCGGGTCCTGCGGGACTGGGGCGACGTGGTGCTTCTCTGCAGCGACGGACTCACCAAGCACGTTCCCGACGAGGTCATCCAGAAGCGCCTCGCGGAGATGACCAGTGCCACGCAGGTGACCGAGCAGCTCCTGCAAGACGCGCTGGACGGGGGCGGGACGGACAACATCACCGTGGTCGTGGGGCGGACGTACCCGCGTGACGCAGGTGCGTGAGAGAGTTGCACGCGGCCGTAGATTCTGGTCAATCTGGAAGTCTGCTCTCAACAAAGAGGCGCCGGGGGTGTACCCCCAGGACTTCGTCCACGTGCTGTAGGCCCAGATGACATTGCGGTGAGCCGCCCGGAATCACCCTGATCCACACCGAGAATCCCACGAGTCCATGTCCGAGATCCCGGAGCGCCTCGTCGCCGCCCTGGCCGACCGCTACCACATCGTGCGAGAGCTGGGGGCCGGCGGAATGGCCACCGTCTACCTGGCCGACGACCTGAAGCACGATCGGAAGGTGGCCATCAAGGTCCTGCGGCCGGAGCTGGCCGCGGTCATCGGTGGCGAGCGATTCGTGGCCGAGATCAAGACCACCGCTGCGCTGCAGCACCCCCACATCCTCCCTCTCTTCGACTCGGGGGAGGCCGACTCCTTCCTCTACTACGTCATGCCGTACGTCGAGGGGGAGTCTCTCCGGGACCGGCTGGACCGGGACAAGCAGCTCCCCGTGGACGAAGCGGTGCGGATCGCCAAGGCCGTGGGGAGCGCGCTCCATTACGCCCACGAGCGGGGGATCGTTCACCGGGACATCAAGCCGGCCAACATCCTCCTCCACGCGGGTGAGCCGGTTGTGGCCGATTTCGGAATCGCCATCGCCATCAGCGCTGCCGGGGGTGGCCGGCTGACCGAGACGGGGATGAGCGTGGGGACCCCGCACTACATGTCCCCGGAGCAGGCCAGCGCCGACCGGGACGTTGACGCACGCTCCGACACCTACGCTCTGGCGTGTGTCCTGTACGAGATGCTGGCCGGGGCTCCCCCGCACACGGGTCCCAGCGCCCAGGCGGTGCTCATGCGGATCCTCACGGAGAACCCGAGGAGCATCACCGATGTGCGCAGGTCGGTGCCAACGCACGTCCGGGATGCCTTGTCCAAGGGCCTGGAGAAGCTCCCGGCGGATCGATTCGCCACCGCAAAGGGCTTCGTGGACGCGCTGGGCGACGCCTCCTTCCAGTACCAGCCCGTGGTGGTGGACGCCACGGTGCAGGCGCTTCCCGCCGTACGACGGGAGCCACCTCGGTCGACGCTGCTCCAGACGGGACTGCCCGTGGCCACCCTCCTGGTGGGTGCGGTGGCGGGGGGGCTGATCTTCCGCGGCGGAGGCCAGGATGCGCCTGGAGCTGCTCCGGCCGCGCGGTTCGAGGTGGGGCTGGACGACGCACTGACCCTCGAGCTCCCGGAGATCATCCACATCTCACGGGACGGCCGTTGGCTCGGCTTCGTGGGGGACCGGGACCCGGTGGACGGGATCTTCATCCGCGAGATCAGTGACCTGGAGTTCCGGGTCCTCCCGGGGACGGAGCTGGCGGAGTTCATGGACTTCTCACCCGACGGCCAGTCCATCGTCTACTCCCAGGAAGACGGGTCGCTCCACGTCATCGCCGCTACCGGGGGGTCGTCCCGGGAGATCGCACCGCCAGCGGACGAGCGTCGGGTCTTTCTACGGTGGAGCCAGGACGGGTTCATCCGGTTCTACTCCTTCGGCGGCGGCGAAGGACGACTGGCGCAGATTCCGGAGGCCGGGGGCGAGGCGTCGGTCTTCGGGAGCACCACCGGGGAGTTCGCCATCTATCCACGATCCCTCCCGGACACCGACGTGATCCTGTACGTCATGCCCGACCTGCAGGAGGTGCGCCTGGTGGATCCGGCCACGGACTCGTCGTGGACGCTCATCCCCAACGCCATGGGCGCAGAGCTACTCCCCACGGGAGAGATGATCTACGTGGACGGGGACGGAGGTCTGTGGGCGGCCCCCTTCGACACCGATGCCCTTCGTCTCTCCGCTGACCCGGTACCAATCCTGAACGGCGTGGTGATCTCCGGGGCCACGGCCCCCGCCTTCTCGGTGTCGGACAACGGCACCCTGGTCTACACGCGGGGACCCAGTGGATCCACGGGGCTCACCGTCGACCATCGCCTGGTGGTGGTGACGTTCGACGGCACGCGCACGGAGGTCCCCATCGCGCAGCGGCGCTACCGGAACGTGCGCTGGTCGCCCGATGGGGACGTCATCGTCTTCGCCGCCCTGGAGCCTGGTATTCGGGCGGGGGAGACCAGCCTGTACACCTACGATCTGGCTCTTCGCACGGCTACCGAGCGGATCACCCGGGAGGGCCTCCAGGCCTTCCCGGTCTGGTCCCCGGACGGGCGGCGAGTCGCGTTCCTGGACGCCGAGCGGGCACTGGGGGCCAATCCCCAGGGATTCGGTGGGATCGAGGGAGGAGATCTGGCGATCCTGGACCTGGCCACTGGCGAGGTGACCAAGGCCGATCCGGAGCCTGGCCAGGATGTCCCGTACGTCTGGGCGCGGACCGGCGAGATCGTCTACACCGGCGGGCCCGACAACGGATCCAGCGACCTGCTCATCGCACGGCCCGACGATGGAGAGCTCCGCGAGACCTACCTGAACGTCGACGGGGACCTCGGTGCCGTCACCGTATCTCCCGACGGGCGATGGGCCGCGTTTCGCACCAGCCGGGAGGTGGGGGAGGGGGTGGAGATCGTGGTGCGCTCCTTCCCGGAGGCGGGGCCCCCCATTCCGGTCTCCAATGGATGGGGAGACCGCCCGCGTTGGAGCGCCGACGGTAGCGCGATCTACTACTGGAAGACTCAGAGTCCCCTGGACAGCCTGATGCGGGCCCGTGTTCGTACCGAGCCAGAGTTCGAGGTCCTCTCCAACGAGCTGGTGGTCACCGGGAGCTTCGACCTGAACGGGACCTGGGACCTCCATCCGGACGGGGACCGGTTCATCATCGCGGTACCGGCGACCAGCGCCGACGCGGAGGAAGGCGGGGAGCCCGAGCCGACGCGCCACCTGGCGGTGGTGAACTGGTTCACGGAGCTGCGGGCGGCCCGGGGCGGGGGGAGCTGAGCTTGGGAATGACCGAGCGCCTCACCTCCGCGCTATCCGACCGGTATCGCATCGTGCGCCCTCTCGGCGAGGGTGGGATGGCCACGGTGTACCTTGCCCAGGACCTGAAGCACGACCGCCTGGTCGCCATCAAGGTGCTGAAGCCGGAGCTGGCGGCGGTGGTGGGAGCGGACCGTTTTCTGGCGGAGATCCGGACCACCGCCAACCTCCAACATCCCAACATCCTCCCCCTCTTCGATTCGGGGGAAGCGGACTCGTACCTCTTCTATGTCATGCCGTACGTGGAGGGAGAGTCGCTCCGGGAGCGCCTGGACCGGGAGCGCCAGCTGCCCGTGGAAGAGGCGATCCGTGTCACAACCGAGATCGGCGAGGCGCTGGACTACGCCCATCGGCAGGGGATCATCCACCGGGACATCAAGCCAGCGAACATCCTCCTGCAGGAAGGCCGACCCCTCGTTTCGGACTTCGGGATCGCCCTGGCGGTCACCGCCGCGGGAGCCGGTCGCCTGACCGAGACGGGGCTCTCTCTCGGGACGCCGTACTACATGAGCCCGGAACAGGCCACGGCCGACCGCGATCCTGGCCCCCAGAGCGACGTCTACTCACTGGGGTGTGTGCTGTACGAGATGCTGGCCGGAGAGCCGCCGTTCACGGGCTCCAGCGCTCAAGCCATCCTCGGCAAGATCATCACGGGGGACCCCATGCCCCCGTCGTCCCATCGCGCCACGGTCCCCGCCCACGTGGACTGGGTGGTGCTGAAGGCTATCGCGAAGCTTCCGGCGGATCGGTTCCCCTCTGCGGCGAGGATGACCCAGGCGCTCTCCGATCCGACGGTGGCAGCTCAGGCGATGGGTCCGGGAGCCGCAGGCGGGCGCGTGGGTCCGGGCCGCGTCGAGCGGATGGTCTGGGCCGCGGCCCTGATGGTGGCCGTCACCGGCACCGCACTCTGGAGCGGGTCGGGGAGTTCCGGAGCAGCCGAGCCCGGAGTCGCCCGCCTCAGCATCCAGTTGCCAGACTCCATCCCAATGGCCTTCATCGGAGCGGCCACGCTTGGGAACGGTCGACGTGCCTTCGCCCTGTCCGATGACGGCGCCAGCCTGGTCTACGCGGGCCTGAGGGACGGAGTGGTCCGCCTCTATCTCCGGTCGATGGATTCCTTCGAGATCGCGGAGCTCCCTGGAACCGAGAACGCCTACGGGCCGTTCTTCTCCCCAAACGGCCGGTGGGTGGGGTTCTTCGTTGGGAATCAGCTCAAGAAGGTCCGCATCGATGGGGGCGAGCCCGTGGTGATTGCGGCGGCGACCAATTCCGTCGGCGCCGACTGGTCGGAAGACGGGCAGATCGTGTTCTCGGACGACGAGGGGCAGGGCCTCCGATTGGTCTCGGACCAGGGGGGCACGGTTCAGGACCTGGGATCCGTATTCTCGGATTCCACCGGCTTCGGGTGGCCCCAATGGCTTCCTGGCTCGCACCGGATCATCGCCGGAGGGCTGCTTCTCGATCCCGCCGAGGGGACAGCGACGGCGGTCGTGAGCGGCGAGCGTCACCTGCTGTATCTCCCCTCGGGTTACCTGGTGGAGATGTCCGGCAACAGCCTCTCCGCGTCACGATTCGAGGCCGAGGAAGGCCGCGGCACGAGTGCCGTGGTGCCGGTCTTGAGTGGGATTCGCGGGGAGATCTACGGGCAGGGGCAGTGGGACGTGACTCCTTCGGGAACCCTGGTCTACGCCGAGGGCGGATCGCTGAACCAGGGCCCATTCGCCTGGGTGGACTCCGACGGGTCACGCACTCACCTGGATCTCCCGGTTCGTGAGCGGGGCACCTTCGAGCTCTCCCCCACCGGCGATCGGCTGGCGGTGATCGAGTACGATCCCGGCGGTAGCCAGGTCTGGGTGTACGACCTGGCATCGGGCCGGCGGGAGCAGGTTACCCTCGAGTCCGGGGCGAACAACCCACTGGCGTGGTCCCCCGACGGCGCGGAGATCCTGCACAACCGATACGAGCCGTTGCGTGTGGGCCTGATCAAGCCCGTGGGGTCCGGGTCGGAAGCCAGGCGCGCCTTTCCGCAGGTCGACTCAATCGGTCCCGTCTATTCCTGGTCCCGGGGAGGTGACCTGCTGGGCGTGAGCCTGTTGGCCCCCCCGGGGGTCGGTGTGGCGAGTCTGGGCTCGCGGACCGTGGAGCGCGTCAATTCCGACGAGACTTCGTGGGGGCTGGTGGTCGCGCCGCAGGGGGATGCCGTGGCCTACACCTCCGCCCTCACCGGTGAGTACCAGAACTACATCGAGCCGTATCCCCCCACCGGGGATCGGATCCAGGTGTCGATTACCGGTGGCGCGGAGGAGCCGCGGTGGTCGGACGACGGCCGCAGGCTCTACTACCGGAGCGGTCGCCGGATCATGGTGGTGGACGTTGAGCGCGCTCCACTCCTGTCGGTGAGTTCCCCCAGGGTGGTCGTGGAGGGCGACTTCGTGAATGTGTCAGGACGATCGTTCGACGTGAGCCCGGACGAAGCGCGGTTCCTCGTCATCGACGATCCCGTGGTCACCACCACGACCCTCAGGGTGGTCCAGGGCTGGACCGCGGAAGTCGAGAGGCTGATTGCGGAGGCTGGTGGGTCCCGGAACTGAGATCACGGGTGCGCCCGTCACGCGTCCGCGAGGCCTTGAGATCAGCGGGATTGTAGCGCGGGGGTAGTCTCGGGCGGCCTCCGATGCCGTGTCCCCTGCTCGTACGCATAGCCCAACCGGAAGAGGAGAGGCTCCTCGAACGGCCTTGCGAGGAACTCCACCCCCACCGGCAGCCCCAACGATGTGAATCCCCCGGGAACCGTCAGGGCGGGGAAGCCCGTTGCCGGACTGAGGGACCGGCGATCTCCCTTCCCGTATTCGTCCGCGGGCTCGGGATTCGTTTCCACGTCCGGGGCGATGAGAGAGGGCTCATGGGAGAAGGTCGGATAGACCAGGGCGTCCAGGTCGTGGTCGGCCATGACCTTCAACACGGCGGTCCTCAAGCGCTTCCGGGCGTCCAGCACGTCGAGATAGCCCGGGTCGTCCGTGCTCCGATTCAGGACGCCCACCATTCCCTGGGCCCGCCACGGATTCACCCGTCCCGTCAGCAGGATGTCCGAGAGCGTTGCGTACGGCGCGCTTGGGCGCGCCGCGAGGTAGGCGTCCGTGGCAGCCTCGGTCTCGTAGGGGTTGTCCATCGAGGCGGCCACCACTTCCGTGAACGCGGGGATGTCCACCGGATCCACCACCATGGCGCCCAGGCGCTCCAGGTCCAGGACCGCCCGGTTGAAGACGGTCCGCACCCGGGCATAGTCCTCCGCTCCCGGCTCCTCCTGCCACTGTGGGTCGCGGATGACGCCGATTCGACTCCCCCGGAGCCCATCCGTGGATAGACCTGCCGCGTACGTCTCGGGGGTCAGGCCCACGGAGCGGGCCGTAATGGGATCCTCCGGGTCGTATCCGGCCAGGACGTCCAGGACCAGGGCGGCATCCGCCACCGAGCGGGTGATGGGTCCCATGGTGTCCTGGGAGGGGTTGGCCGGCATCATTCCGGTCCGCGGCACCAGCGGGAGCGTGGGGCGGAGTCCGACCAGGCTGTGGACCGCCGCGGGTCCGCGCACCGACCCGGCGGTGTCCTCGCCGATCCCAACCAGTCCGAAATTGGCGGCGATCCCGGCCGCGGTGCCCCCCGAGGATCCACTGGGATTGCGGGTGGGATCATAGGCGTTCCGGATGATGCCGTGTGCGGAGCCGACATAACGGGAAGCGAACTCCCCCATGGTGGACTTCGCCAGGATCAGCGCCCCCTCGTGGCGAAGGCGCCGAACGACGGTGGCGTCCTGGCGAGGGATCCATTCCTCGAAGAGGACGGACCCGAACGACGTGGGCATGTCCCGAGTCTCCACCTGATCCTTCAGGAGAATCGGAACGCAGTGGAGTGATCCCACCGGACCGTCCCGCCGGTACAGGGCGTCCAGGGAGTCCGCCTGCTGAAGCGCCCGAGGGTTCAGGTACTGAACCGTGTTCAGCCGTGGCCCCACCTGGTCGTAGGCGGAGATCCTCTCCAGGTAGCCTTCGACGAGGGTACGGCACGTGAGGCGGTCGGACTCGAATGCTTCGTGCACCTCCCTAATCGTGGCTTCCAGGACGTCGAACTCCTGGGTGGAATCGGCAGCGAGGAGGCTTCGGGTCGCAAGGATGCCTCCGGCGAGCACGACGCTCAGCGCTGCGGCGACGAAGATGCGTTTCGGGTGTTGCACGGACTGAATCACTGATGGGGTGAGCCCGGTAGCCTGCACCGGACGATCGTGAGGGCGGCACGGAAGCGGGGTTCGTCCGTCCGTCCATCCCTGTCTGTCTCGCGGCTTGGTGCGGAGGATGCCGGTGGGCCTCCTGTCGCACGCGTGCCATGGGCATGTGGAGCCAATGCGTCGGTCTGCGGATTCCCCGATCCTCCCGGAAAACCGCGTCAGACGGTGCTTCTTGGCTCATGGAACGGCACCATCAGCCGTGATCCCGGTGGGTAGAGCCCATGTGCCGTAACGTTACGAGCAGGTTCCGTACCGGCCACAGCGGACCCCGAACGCGCCCCTTGGCCCCGGGCTCGAGGGCCGGTGTCCGCCGTTACACCCTTGGTAGAAGTGCGGCACGGGCGAGATGGCATGCGGTCCGGTCGCAGGACCGTAATGGCACCCTTCCGGTGGTTGTTGCGCATCCCTGGTGCGGGGCGTGATGGTGGGGGAAGGCCCCCGCCGTTGGCTGGAGGGCGCGCGATCCCGGAGTGGAGCTCATGAAGCAATACGACCGGAGCTACTTCGACCGGTGGTACCGTGGGGAGGGTCCACCCAAGGGCGCCGGTGAGCTTCGCCGCCAGGTGGCGCTGGCGGTAGCCGCAGCGGAGTCCGTCTTGGACCGACCGCTGGAGTCGGTGCTGGACGTGGGGTGCGGAGAGGGGCGCTGGCAGCCGGTCCTGCGCGACTTGAGACCCGAGGTGCCCTACCTCGGCATCGAACCCAGCGAGTACGCAGTGGAGCGGTATGGGGAGGAGCGGAACATCCTCTCCGGGTCGTTCGAGACCTTGGAATCCTTCGCCTTCGACAACCCGTTCGACCTGCTCGTGTGCGCCGACGTCCTCCACTACCTGGATAGCGAGGTCGTCCTCCGGGGGATGGACACGCTGGCGGACCTGGTAGGCGGCGTGGCCCTCATCGAGGTCTTCACCAGCGAGGATCCGGCCCTGGGTGATCAAGAGGGACTTCATCCCCGTCCGTCCGAGTGGTACCGACGGGTCTTCCTGGGTGCCGGCCTCGTGCCCGTGGGGCTGCAGATGTACGTGCACCGAGAGGTCGCGGAGGTGCTGGATGCGTTGGACCTTCCTCCCTTCTAGGAAGATTGGTAGACTCCCTGCCCCGATCTCGCGTCCGTGTGAACGGGGGAGGATGACCCCATCTCATGACTGCCCACCCAATGACCCGTCGTAGCCTCCACCGCTCCGTCGTCGTCCTGCTGGCAGTGAGCCTTCTGTCCGCCTGCGCCTCCGCTGGTCGGCTGGCAGAGTACGACTTCACCGATCGCACCCTCTCGCTCGTCATCGACTCTCCGCCCCTGCCGGAGATCTTCGACTCGAGCCCGCCACCCATCGTCGGGATGGACGACCAGGAAGAACGGACGTCGGTATTGGCCCGCATTGGATCGGGTCTGCTTCGAGACGTCATCACCGGCGACGCGAGGCAGCGCCTCGTCGCTGCGGCGGAAGAAGTCGACGTGGCGGCGCTGGTCGGAGAACGGACGCTGGCGCGGGCCGCCCGGACGCTCCGAGCCCGGGCTGTCGAGGATGGGCCAGGCGACTTCGAACTCGAGGTCCGAATCACCCGCTACGGCATCACCTCCACCGACGCGAACGCCCAGGCCTTCTTCGTGGTAGAGGGTGAGCTCCTTCTGCTTGACGCGGCCGACGGCTCTCAGATCTGGAAGACCGGATTGGATCAGCGGGAGGCGATCAACCGCGGAGACGTAGGCCTCAGCGACAGCGAGTCGAACGTGGTCACGGCGGCGGTTTTCGCTACGCTGAGCACGGAGCAGATGGCGACGGCGCTCCGGGGAGTCGCGCAGCACGCCGCGGATCACGCCGGGGACCGACTTCAGGCGGGGCTGAACAAGGCGCGGGGGGGCTGAGGCCGACATGACGGAACCACCCGTCGCCGCACTTGCCCATCGATACGGGATCCAGCGGGAGATTGGTCAGGGCGGGGGGGCGACGGTCCATCTCGGGGAGATCCGTGTGAGCGAGATCGTCTGGACCGAGAAGTCTGCCTCCGGGCTGGGCGCGTCGGAGGCCGTTCGATGACGACGTCGCGTACGATTCGCTTCCTGGGCTGGGTGGCCGCGCTGCTGCTCCTCCCGGCCCCCTCCGTGTGGGGCCAGGACCTCTCTTCCGCCGACACCATCCGCACCCTGCGAGAGAACTCGAACCACGCCATCGCCACCCATGACGTCCCACGCCTGATCGCCTTCCTCAGCCCGGACTACCGCGCCACCGCCGGGAACGGGACGCAGGTCCGGTCGCTGGTCGAGTTGCGGGCGCTTCTGACGAGGCGGTTCGACGAGGCCCCTGAGCTGGCCTACGTGCGTACCCCCGACGAGATCACGGTGAGTGACGACGGAATCCGGGCCTTCGAGCTGGGCCGTTGGACCACGGTGGATCCGCAGGCTCCCCCCGGCGAGGTGTTGCCCGCCGGCCGCTACTCCGCCATGTGGGTCCGGGTGGACGGCGAGTGGAAGATCCACTCCGAACTGTTCACCACCCTGATGGGAGGCTGAGCGGGCCCTCGGCTCTGTTCGCCGGGTCATGCACCACATTCGCGCAGGCCATTGCGCCGTCACACCCCTACTGACACCCTTCGTGTCCCTCCGAACCGGTCGCCCGGCTTGGCCGCGACCCTGTCTCACCTCAGCTGGACGCAGTGACGATGGACCTTCAGATCACCGGAAAGGTCACGCAGATCCTCCCCGAGCAGTCCGGGGAAGGCAAGAACGGCCCCTGGCGGAAGCAGGAGTTCATCCTGGAGACGCAGGGGAACTACCCCAAGCAGATCTGTATCGTCCAGTGGGGTGACAACATCGATCAGTCCGGGGTCCGGGAGGGCGAGACCATCACCGCCCACATCGACATTCAGAGCCGGGAGTACAACGGGCGCTGGTACACGGATGTGAAGGCATGGCGGGTCGAGCGGCCCGAAGGCCAGCAGGGCGAGCCCGCCGCGGCAGGCGACGAGCCCTGGCCGGACGAGGTGCCCTTCGACTCCAGCCCGAGCTCCGGGGACGACGACCTCCCCTTCTGAGACGACCTGTCCTCCCGAGCGGAAGGGGAGGACGGCCCGGTGGCGTTCCGAGCTGGCTCGGAGTCGACACCCCGGGAGCTTTCCGGGGCCTCAGCGCCGTGGGTGGGCCTGTCGCACCCCGTCGGACGGTTCGTCTCGGACCTGGACGGTGCGGGTGACGAGGTCGTCGCCGACCTCGATGGTCACCCGGTAGGTGCCCACGGGCACCAGCTGACGGAAGGCCCACTCGCTGGGCGTGCCCTCGCCCCGACCGTAGGTCGCGTTGGCCGTGGCGTCGGAGCGTAGGTCCCACCAGACCCGGTGCACCCCGGGTGACCCGGGCCCTTCCAGGGTCCGAACCACCGCCCCCGAGGCGTCCGAGATGACGATCCGCGCCCCGGGTTCGGGGCCTGTGGGGCGCCCGGTGGTGGAGCCCGGGGACGACGCGCCTGCATCCACGGAGTAGTGGATGGCGGTGCCGACGGGGGGAGTGGAAGCACGGAAGAGCTCATTCCCGTTCAGCTCCTCGATGGTGTTTCCGTAGGTGACGCGCCACCGGAAGCGCGTGGCCCGCTCCACGGGAAAGAGGTGCAGCGGCGAGGTCAGCGCCTGTCCCATCTCGGCCAGGGGTCCGACATCGACGGTCCAGATGGCACGGCCGAAGGTCCCCACCGCCAGGTCGCGGTCCCGGGGCTGGATCGCCATGGTGCGAACTCCGGCGGTGGGTAGGCCCGAACCGAGCTGCGCCCATTGGGAGCCGCCGTCCAGGGTCACCATCACTCCGTGCTCCACGCCGGCATAGAGGACCTCCGGATTGTCCGGGTCCTCCAACACGACGTACGCGGGGCCGTCCTCCAGGTCGCCCACCACCGACGTCCACGACGCCCCGTAGTCGTCGGTGCGGTACAGGTAGGGGGCGTGGTCGTCCCGGGCGTGGCAGTCCAGGGCCGCGTAGGCCGCGCCTCGCTCGAAGCGGGAGGTGTGGATCTCGGCCACGACGCAGTTCTCGGGCGCGCTGGGGATGTTGCCGTCCACCCGCGTCCAGTGGTTACCGTCGTCCCGGGTCACCCAGATGGGCCCGTCGTCGGCGCCCACCCACAGCGTACGGGCATCGAACTTCGACTCCGCCACGCTGAAGATCGTGCCGTAGGAGTGGTAGCCGTCCTCGACTCCCCGAAGGGTGCGGTCCTGTTGCCACGTGAGGTCTCCGGACAGTCGCTGCACATGGCCCGCGCGGCCCTCGATGCGGAAGAGGTAGTTGGAGCCCAGGTAGATGTAGTCCGGATCGTGTTCCGAGAGGATCATGGCCGGGGTCCAGTTGTAGCGGACGGGCCCGGTGATCCCCAGGGCGTCCAGCACCTCGGCCGTGGGCTGCAGCTCCACCCGCTCCCAGTTACGCAGGTCCATCCGGGAGGTGTTCCCGAACTGCTGCACCAGGTAGATGACGTTGGGGTCCCGGGGATCGGTGGCGGAGGCCATCCCGTCCCCGACGTAGCGCAGCTTGATCCAGTCCTCGTCGGTGATGCCCTCCTCGTCGTACACCCGGTTGGGTCCCAGCCAGTGTCCCGTGTCCTGCATGCCCCCGATGACGTGCCAGGGGTCCTGGTTGTCGACGCTGATCTCATAGAACTGCCCGATGGGCAGCGCCGAGACCATCCAGGTCTCACCCCGGTCGAAGGTGGTGTTCACGCCACCATCCCCGACGATCACCAGGTGGTCGGGGTCGGTGGGATCGATCCACATTCCGTGAAGGTCGTTGTGGACGCCCCGGATGTTCACCTCCCGCCACGTACGGCCCCCATCCTCCGAGACATTGAGCTCGAAGACGGGCATGTAGACGCGGTCGTCCTCCGAGGGGTCCACGAATACGTTCTGGTAGTAGTAGCCCGTGGACGGGTCGCTGACGCGCTCCCAGGTGGCGCCGGCGTCGGCGGATCGATACAGCCCCGTCTGCGAGCCCTCTCGTTCGCGGGGCTCCCGGGTAAGGATGCCCGCGTAGACGATACGGGAGTCGTTGCGCGCCACGGTGAGGTGGATCTTCCCCATGTCCTCGGTGGGAAGGCCGTTCCCCAGCCGGGTCCACGTGGTTCCGCCGTCGGTGCTCTTGAAGACCCCGCTACCCGGTCCGGACTCGTCCATGTCCCCGCCACCGTACCGGAAGCGTTGCCACATCCCGGCGTAGAGCACGTCCGGGTCGTGGGGATCCATCTCCAGGTCCATGGCACCGGTGGTGTCGTTCACGAACAGGACCTTCTCCCAGGTCTCTCCACCGTTCTGGGTCCGGAAGATCCCTCGCTCCGCGTTCGTGCCCCACAGGTGCCCCATGGCCGCCACCCAGACCCGGTCGGGGTCGGTGGGGTGTATGACGATCCTCGATATCAGGTAGGAGTCCCGGAGGCCCTTGTTGGTCCACGAAAGGCCCCCGTCGTCGGAGCGATAGACTCCGTCCCCCCAGGAGTTGGCCCGGGTATTGGCCGGCTCACCCGTGCCCACCCAGACGATGTCGGGATTCGACGGCGCCACCGCGACGGCTCCCGTGGACGCCGAACCCTCGAAGTTGAAGATCGGCTCGTAGGTCGTGCCGTGGTTGGTGGTCTTCCAGATCCCTCCACCGGCAGTGGTGAGGTATTGGGTCTTGGGATCCGACTCGACCCCCACCACGGTCCAGGCCCGGCCGGCGGGCATGGACGGGCCCAGGAGGCGCCACTCCAGCGAAGCGGTGTGGGCGGGCGTCAGCTCCTGCGCCCGGAGGGAGGTCGGAAGAGCGAAGAGGACGACCGTCAGGGCGAGGAACGCGCGCATGGTTCTTCTCGGGATCGGGTGTACCGGGAAATCGACGCGGTCGGCCGGTTGGACGCAACCAGGCCGAGGCTGGCGTAAGCCTCTGACATGCGGCGTGTCATCGAGCCTGGGGAGTCTCGAATCATGGTGGGTCGCGCCTCGGAGGACATCCGCCTGCGGCAGCACCTCCGGGTGGGGAATGGCGGTGGCTCGTAGGCCACGCCAGTCTGTGAGGACCCGCGGGCTACCGAGAACGGGCTGGCCGCTGCACGCCTCCCCACTCCATACTGGTGCGATGGTGCTTCTCCGCCTCCAGAGCGTCGAACCATGACCGGGTCCACGATTCCGGATCGCCTCGCCCAGGCCCTCTCCGACCGCTACCGGTTGGAGCGTGAGCTGGGCGAGGGCGGCACCGCCGTCGTCTACCTGGCCACCGACCTGAAGCACAGCCGCAAGGTCGCGCTCAAGGTTCTTCGGCCCGAGTTGGCCGTGGCGGTGGGCCCGGACCGGTTCCTGGCGGAGATCCGAACCACCGCGAATCTGCAGCACCCGCACATCCTTCCCCTGTTCGACTCGGGAGAGGCGGACGGGTTTCTCTACTACGTGATGCCCTACGTGGCAGGGGAATCGTTGCGGGAAAGGCTGGACCGCGACGGCGCCCTGCCCGAGGACCAGGCGCTGGCCATCGCCGCTGATGTGGCTTCGGCTCTGTCCCATGCCCACGAGCGGGGCATCATCCACCGGGACATCAAGCCGGCCAACGTGCTGCTGAGTGATGGTGAAGCGCTGGTGGCCGACTTCGGGATCGCGCTGGCGCTGTCGGAGGTGGGGCCGGAGCGGCGTACGAAGGTCGGAATGTCGGTGGGTACCCCCTGGTACATGAGTCCGGAGCAGATCGACGGCGGTAAGCCGGTGGACGGCCGCACCGACGTGTACGCTCTGGGATGCCTTCTCTTCGAGATGCTGACCGGCGAGCGTCCCTACGAGTCCCCGACGCTCCAGGGCGTGCTCGCCAAGGCTCTCACCGATCCGGTGCCCTCGGTTCGGGAGAGGCGGCCGACCGTCCGGGAGGACGCGGCTCGTGCGGTCAGGCGGGCCATGGCCAAGGATCCCGGGGAGCGCTTCCAATCGGCCTCGGAGCTGGGGGAAGCGTGCCGCCTGCCATCGACGACCGCTCTCGGAGGTCGGAGGCCGGCCCTGATCCTCGTGGCCGTTGCCCTCCTGGTGGTGGTCACCGGCGTATCCTGGTTCTCCTGGCGGGTTGCTCAGCGGGCTGAGGCTCGCGCGACCCTTCCGGACATCGCGCGCCTCGTGGAGGAGGAGCGCTACGTAGAAGCGTACGGCATGGCGGTGGCCGCCGAGGGATGGCTCCCGGGGGACTCGACCCTGGCGGACCTCATGCTGGCCACGTCGGACCTGCTTTCGTTCTCCACCGATCCGCCAGGGGCCGATGTCTTCCTCCAACGATTCGATCCGGACCCGAGCCAGGTCCCGGCGGAGCGCCGGATCGGAACGACTCCCCTCGAGGACGTCCGGGTTCCCCGGGCGGATCACCGCGTCGTCCTGCGCCTGGATGGGTTCGTTCCGGTGGAGCGGATCGCGAGCAGCGGCTTCGGGCGAGAGCGGAACATGGTGGATGTGGGCCGCCAGGTGACCTTCACGGTGACCATGACACCACAGGAGGAGGCGCCGGAGGGGATGGTCCGGGTCCCGGGGGGCGAATACCGCCTCGCGAGCCCCGACGCGCCCTCGACCCTGGCGGCGGTCCTGGAGCCGTTCTTCGTCGGCCGGTACGAGGTGACCAACGAGGGGTTTGCGCGATTTGTCCAGGATGGGGGGTACGAACAGGACCAGCTCTGGGACGGCGTGGCCATGGAAGCCCGGGCGTCGCTGGTGGACCGCACCGGGTTGCCGGGGCCGGCGACCTGGACCCGGCAGCGATATCCGGATGAGGAGGACCGACTGCCCGTCAGCGGCGTCAGCTGGTGGGAGGCTCAGGCCTTCTGCCGATGGTCCGGCGGACGGTTGCCCACCGTCTTCGAGTGGGAGAAGACGGCCCGCGACGGGGAGTTGTCGTACTACGGGGTGCTGATGCCGTGGGGTGTGCAGACCACCGCGAGTCGGGGCGAGCGTCGCGCAAACTTCAACACCGATGGTCCCACCGCGGTGGACGCGTTCCCGTTCGGGATCGGTCCCTACGGGACGTACGGGATGGCCGGGAACGTGCGGGAGTGGACTCTCAACTCCTATGGAGCGGGTCGAGCCGTCACCGGTGGATCCTGGCAGGGTCCCTCCTACCTGTACACGGAGTACGCATCCGAGTCACCGGACTTCCGGTCCCCCGGGCTGGGCTTCCGCTGCGTGGTGGCACCGGGGAGTGGTGACCAGGGAGGCGGCCGCATCGACCTGGACGTGGTTCCACCGGAATACCGGCCGGTGGATCGCGGCACATTCGAGGAGTTGTTGAGGTTCTACCGGTACGACCCTCTACCCGCGAATCCCAGGGTCACGGATGTGCAGGAGACCGCTGCGTGGACCCGCGAGAGAATCTGGATCGACGGGGCGTCAGGAGACTCCGTCCTCCTCTACTTCTACGCTCCCAGGTCGGTGGATCCTCCCTACCAGACCCTCGTCTTCGTCCCCGGGTCCAGCGTCTTCTCCGTGGAGAGTCTTCCGGATGACGCCGAGTGGACCATGGGGCCCGCGATCCAGGCGGGGCGAGCGGTCCTGACGGTGGTCATGCAGGGGATGATCGAGCGGAGCTTCCCACCTGGCACGGTTCCCCCGGACCCCCCCAGCGTAGGCTTCCGAGACCTCATGGTCCGGCACGCCACGGAGTTGCGGCTCGCAATGGACTACGCGGAGGCCCGCGATGACGTGGATCCGGACCGCTTCGCCTACGTGGCGACCAGCTGGGGCGCGGGATCCCGCCTCGCCTTCGCGGCGGTGGACGATCGCTACCGGGCCGTGGTCCTCATCGGTGCGGGCATCGACGAGCGAGTGAAGCCCACCCTCCCCGAGGCGGACAACGTGAACTTCGCTCCGTACATCGATGCCCCGACGCTGGTGATCAACGGGACCAATGACGAGGAGCACCCCTGGCTTTCCAGGGCCGAGCCGCTGTGGAGGCTGCTCTCGGATCCGAAGGAGCTGGCCCTGATGGACGGGGGCGGGCACATCCCTCCGGCGGAGTTCCGGATCCCCGTAATGAACGCCTTCCTGGACGAGCACCTGGGACCGGTGCGGAGGCGCTGAGGATCCTGCGAGTCGCCCTCTCCGGCGTGGGGCGCGGGCGAGTCCCCTAGCTCTCCGAGCCCTGTCGCTCCACGGGCGCCAGCCGCGCGAAGCGCCGTTTGGACCGGGGAAAATCCACCCCCATGGCGAAGGTGCAGAGGAGCCCGAACCCCAGGGCCAGCCCCAGAACGGGTCCGCTGAACGACAGACCTCGGTCCGGTACCGGCGTCCGCGCCACCGTGGTCACGACCGAACCGACCACCAGAAGGGCCACGGCGAGCCACTGGTAGAGCCGAAGGCCCGCGACCCAGGGCGTCTGGGGCTCGCCTCGGTAGCTCTCCTCCACGAAGCGGACCAGTCCCGACAAGACCAGATAGAGCCCAATGATCATTCCCTCCGTGGCCCCGAGCATCCAGAGTCGGGCCAGGAAGACCCCGATGACGAGGTTGGCCAGGAGCGAATAGAGGGGGGTGGGATGGAGGGGTACCCCGCGAAGCCCACCGATGGAGCAGACCCGGGAGCGGGGATCGTGATAGCGGATGCCGAGCCACTCCGGGGCGGCGAATCCGTGACAGCACCCCTGCACGAGGCACCGCAGTCGACCAATGGCCTGGATGAAGGGGGATCCGAGCGCCACGGCGGCGAACAAGAGGGAGGTATCGAAGCCGAGGAGGCCCCCGGCGGCGGCTCCCGCCGCAGCGCCCACGAGGCTACCGAAGTACCCGAACGGCCGGGAGAGCACGCTGGATCCCTCCAGCTTCTGGGCCCAGAGACCGGCGCCGAGGAGGGCTGAGACCAGAAGGAGCACGGCTCCCCAGTATTCCCCAGGTCCCACCAGCGACGCGATGATCCATGCCCCGAGTCCCCCCGCCGCCCCCGCGTAGAGGCCGTAGCCCAGGAGCCGCACCGGGCCCGCGCGCCACTCCCACCACGAGTTGGCCACATGCTCCGCGCATGTTCGGAGGCGTTCCCATACGCCTTCAGGCCGGCGCAGCGGGAGCCAGACCACCACCGCCGCGGCCAGGTCCAGGATGGCGTGCATCCCGGTGGTCACGCAGCTCACCACGATGAGGAAAGCCCACCCCCAAACACCCACCCGAATCCGGGGGAGCGCTTGGCTCCATGCTTCGGCCGCTAGGAGCGTCCACAGGACGTGGAACGACGGGAAGGCCGCTACGGTGTGCGCCATGCTACGCTCCCAGGTCAGGAGCTCTCCCGCCAGTCCGCCGGCCGTGAACGGCCGCGGAGGCGCGACCAGGGGAATCACCAGGTAGAGGAAGGTCACGACCCCCGTGGCGAGCAGGCCCCGCACGGCGAACCAGCGAAGCACCGGGCGGCTCGTCAGGGCCAGGGGGACCAGGACGACGAAGGGGTAGACCGAGGCGTAGATCCACTCGGTCCACACCAGGACGGGCCATCCCCGCTCGAAGGGGAGGAAGGCCTCCACGGCGTCCGGCGGGGGGCCCAGGAAGGCGACGCCCTCGTACGCGATGAGCCACGGGACGAGCACCAGGACGACCACGGAGATTCGTTCCCGGAGCGCCGGCCGTCCCTCCTGACTGGACGGAAGGGCCAGGATGGGTGGCCGGTCCACCCGCTCCCCGAACCTCTTCCGCAGCGCCGGTCCCTCGAATCCCAGGACGAGGAACACCATCGCCAGGGCCGCCGCGGGTGTCACCAACCAGAGCCCGCTGGGGGAGCTCAGCGCCACCGAGGCGCCGGCCACCAGCAGTCCGAAGCCCAGATAGATGGGGTGGCGCACCCAGCGGTAGGGCCCACGCCGCACGTAGGTCTCCGGCGGGTAGGCGTTCATGGGGAGCCCCTTCCCCCAGAGGCGAAGAGCCACCATCCCCCAAACCACGACGACAAGGCCGGCCGCAGCCACCGCCCACCCGACCGTGGGGAAGGGCGGGACGGGAAGCGGGACCAGCGGGTTCGTCTCCCGAGCCCAGAGTGCCAGCCCGGCCGGGACGGCCGCCACGAAGAGGAGACCGTAGAGGATCTTCCCCGCGGCGGTTCGGGCGCTCATGGGAACTCCACCGTTTCGTAGAGAAGCCGCCCCTCCAAGGCTCTCGATCCATCCGGATTCACCCATCGTCCGAGGCCGGCGAGCTTCCGCTCGTGGAGCCCGGTGAGGATGCGGGGCAGGATCCAGCGGAGAGGAGGGAGCGCAGGAAAGAAGGTGTCCCCGACGCGCTGGTCCGCCAGCACGCGGACCCCGGGTGAGGAGTCTCCACCCAGGGACAGCGTCCGGCCGTCGTCCAGCGTCACCGCCTCCCGGCTCACCCTGCCGCGGACGTCACGTCCGTTCTCCAGGAGCACCGTGAGGGGACGGGGACCCTTCCAATCCAGCCAGGCGGTCCATCCCTCCTCGGTGTGGAATCGCCCCCAGTGGAGCTCCTTCAGAGGGAGGCGCCGCACGTCACCATCGATGATCATCTCCTCTACGTAACCCCACCCTTCCAGCACCTGCGGGCCGACCTGGACCCGGGCGCGGGCCCGCGGGAGGTGGCAGCGCCATTCGATCCGCAGCCGGGGTGTGTCCAGCAGGAGTCGTTGGATGGGACGGGACCGGCGGGACCAGTGGGCGAGGACGCCCAGTGAAGGGGCGGTCCAATGGACGTCTCCGTCCGCGTCGATGCGGTGCGAGGCTCGGCCCAGTCGCCAGCGCGATCGGGGCTGGGCCTCGGCCGGGTAGACCGTGCAGGACTGGACGGGAACGGTCCACGGGCCGAGGCCCAGGGTGCCGGCGTAGCCGATGAAGACGGTGCCGTCACCCGCGGTGCAGTCCGAGTACCACTTCCGGATCCGCACCGATCCGGGAGCCTACCCTCCGGCCTGGATCTCCGCGGCCACCGCCTGCGCCTCGTCCAGGACCCGGAACAGGTTCCCGCTCCAGAGCTTGCCGATCTCCTCCTCGGTGTACCCCCGGCGGACCAGCTCCAGGGTCACGTTGAAGGTCTCGGAGGCGTCGCCCCACCCGGTCACCCCACCGCCGCCGTCGAAGTCGGAGCTGATTCCCACGTGGTCGATCCCCATGGCCTGCACCAGGTAATCGATATGGTCCACGAAGTCGGCCACGCCGACCGGCTCGGCGGTGATCTCGCCCATGCGGGCGTCCACCGCCGCCTCCACCGGGGCGAAGGCTTCCAGGTAGGCGTCCCGATCCTGCTCGCTCATGGAGTAGAGATCACTCCGGCTCACCAGCTCGAAGCCCATCTCCGCGGCTACCTCCTCCTGGAGCGCCTGGACCCCCTCCTGGTACACGGCGTTCTTCTCCTGGTCGACGTAGCTGCGGAAGGCCACGGTCTGGACGACGCCGCCGTTCTCGGCGATGGCCGCCAGCTGCTCGTCGTCCAGGTTGCGGGAATGGTCGTTCAACGCCCGGGCCGAAGAGTGGGAGGCCATGACCGGTGCGCGGGTGATCTCGAGCATCTCCATGACGGCTTCCTTCGACGGATGGGAGACGTCGATGACGATTCCCCACCGGTTCATCTCGGCGACGACCTCCCGTCCCAGGTCGCTCAACCCGTCGTGGAGCCAGACGCCGTCCCGCTCCCCGGTGTTGGAGTCGGAGAGCTGGGAGTGCCCGTTGTGAGCCAGGGACATGTACCGGGCGCCCCGGTCGGCGAACTCTTTCACACGGGAGATGTCGGTCCCGATGGAGTAGCCGTTCTCGACCCCGATCATGGCCACCAGCTTTCCTTCGGAGACGATGCGCCGCGCATCCTCCGAGGTGACCGCCAACCCGATCCGCTCCGGCGCGATCTCCTCAGTGAGACGGTGGATGGCGTCGAACTTCGCCACGGCCTCCGCGTACGCGCCGTCGAAGCCCTCTTCCGTCAGCTCACCCTGTCCGGTGTACACCACGAACCAGGCCACGTCGAGCCCACCCGCTTCCATCTTGGGGAGCGTGACCTGTGTAGGCAGGTCCTGCGTGTAGTTCCGCTCGGCGGTGAAGTTCGCCGGGTTGATGTCGTCGTGGGTGTCGGCGGTGATGACCCGCTCGTGAATGGCACGGGCCCTCGCCTCGAGGTCGGCCTCGGATTCGGGAGCGGCGTCCCCCGCGGGCGCGCACGCGGCCAAAGCGAAGAGGGGGAGCCATGCGAGGGCGGCGATACGGCGGTGGATCTTCATGGAAGCTCACGTGAGCGGGTCGGGAAGGGTCACAGGGAAGACAACCTAGTTCGCACCCACCCACGCGCTAGACCGGAGAGCGGGAGGGTCAGCCGCCCTCGTCCTCCAGCCGCTGCTTGAGCCGGCGCAGCGACGCCTGTAGCTCACTGCGGGCCGTGGACTCCAGGAGCGAGGAGGCCATGAACCGGAGGAGCCCCCGGGGCTTCGCCTGGCTCTCCAGCGTGACCCGGGTCCCGTCCGGTACCTCCTCCCAACGGATCTCCACGCGCGCGTCCATGGCCGAGTCGGCGGTGGTCCGCTGGACCATGCGACGACCGGGCTCCAGCTCCCCCACCACGTAGGTGTTCTCCAGCGTCTTTCCCAGGAGCTGGCTCCGGTAGGACTTTCGCGTGCCCACACGCGAAGGTCCCGGAGGCTCCTGCCATGCGGCCCGCAGGTGCGGCTGCCACTCCCGCTCCCGTGAGACGTCGTCCATGAAGGCGTAGACCACGGCCGGCGGACGATGGATCACGATGCTCGCGGTATGTCGGGCCATGATGGATCCTCTTGGGCGGACGGGAGCGGATGGGATAGTATGCGGTTGTCACACGTACCCCGGAGTCGACCCGATGTCCACGACATCCCTGTCCTGCCAGCGGGAGCAGTTCCAGCTTCCCGCCGATCTGCACTACCTGAACTGCGCCTACATGGGCCCCCTGCCACGGGCGGCGGAGCAGGCGGGGATCGACGCTCTGCGCATGAAGCGCGACCCGACGTCCATCACTCCGGGGGACTTCTTCGAAGAGTCGGACCGCGTGCGGGCGAAGTTCGCCCGGATCATGGGCGCCCCGGATCCCACTCGCATCGCCATACACCCGGCGGTGAGCTACGGTGTGGCGACGGCGGCGCGGAACCTCCCCCTGGCCAGCGGAGCCCGAATCGTGCTGGTGGAGGAGCAGTTTCCCGGGAACGTCTATTCGTGGCGGCGGCTGGCCAGCGAGGCCGGTGGGTCGCTGCACACGGTGGCCCGCCCGCAGGGACCGCAGGTCGGGCGGGAGTGGAATACGCGAATCCTCGAGGCCATCACCCCGGTGACCGAGATCGTTGCGCTCCCGACGGTGCACTGGACCGACGGAACCCGCTTCGACCTCGCGGCCATCGCGGAGCGCGCCCGCGACGTGGGCGCCGCCGTCGTGGTGGACGCGACACAATCGTGCGGGGCCGTTCCATTCGATTTCGAGGCGGTCCGACCCGATGCCTTTGTCGCCGCGGCGTACAAATGGCTCCTGGGTCCGTACAGCCTGGCCTTCACCTATCTGAGCGACCGGTTCGACCACGGCACGCCGCTGGAAGAGACGTGGATCGGTCGAAGAGGGAGCGAGGACTTCCAGGGACTGGTGCAGTACACCGACGAGTACCAGCCGGGGGCGCTTCGCTACGACGTGGGTGAGCGGTCCAACTTCGCGCTCCTCCCGGTTGCGTCGGCGGCCATGGAGCTGATCCTGCAGTGGACGCCCGAGGCCATCGCCGACTATACGCGGCGACTCTCGGCGCCGTTGCTCCACCGGGCGGCGGATCTCGGGTTCGGAGTCGAGGGAGAGAGCCACCGCAGCCCCCATCTCTTCGGCCTGCGGATGCCGGCGGGACTCGACCTCGGAGCGGTCCGCGGCGCCCTCGAGGCCAGGAGGGTGTCGGTCTCGCTCCGGGGGAGCTCGCTTCGGATCAGTCCGAACGTCTACAACTCCGAGGACGACGTGGCAGCGCTCACCGAGGTGCTGGAGCGGGTGGTGGCCTGAGAGCCGAATCCCGGCACAACCCTACCGTCCGAACACCACCTCCGCGACGTCTCCGATTCGCACGCCGTGCGCTTCGAACCAGCCCTGGTTCACCTCCAGGGCATACATGGCCGCGGCCCGACTCATGTGCAAGTCGGTGGTCATGGGCTCCATCTGCTGGATGTCCACGATGCGGAAGGAGACATCCATGAAGGCGATGTCCAACGGGATGTAGGTGTTCTCCATCCAGAAACTCCGGACCGAGCTCTGGGGGAAGATGAAGAGCATCCCTGCGTTCTCTTCGAGAGACTCCCGGTACATGAGTCCCTCCGCCCGCTCCGCCTCGGTCTGGGCGACCTCGGCGATGACGGTGTCCGGTCCGAATATGACCCAGGCCGTGGCGGCGTCGGGGAGCCGGGCGGCTGTATCCGCCACGCCCACCTCGGTCGCCGCCACGGCCGCGGGCGCCGCGCTCAGCTCACGCATGTTGCCGGAGTCGTCTCCGGAAGAACATCCCGCGGCCAGGAACGGAAAGAGGCCGACGCAGAAGTGGAGGGATGAGCGGATTGTCCGTGGCGAGGTCATTGGAACACCCTGTTTCAAGGCGATTCTGAGTCTCGCGCGGACGCGAGAATCCTGCTAGGTTGGCTAGCTTAATTCCCAGCAGACGTTCGCCAAGTTCCCTCGCCCTCCCCCGAAACCTTGATGCTGGACGCCAAGCTTCTGGAAATTCTGGTCTGCCCAGAAACCAAGCAGACCCTCCACCCCGCCGACCAGGCGGTGCTCTCGGCACTCAACGCCGAAGTGGAGGCCGGGACCCTGCAGAACCGGGCCGGGAACCCCGTGGCACAGCCCCTCGAAGAGGGTCTGGTACGGGAGGACGGACGCGTCCTGTACCCGGTTCGAGACGGAATCCCCATCATGCTCCTCGACGAAGCCATCGAGGTGGGGTCCGGGTCCTGACCCTCCCCGAATCGAGCTCCGAACCCCGCGACAAAATGAAGTCAGCGCGATCGATCCTGGGCCTGCTCGGCCTCGCTCTCCTCACGGCCTGCGCCGGTGAATACCCGCAGTCCTCCATCGCCCCCACCACGGACTTCGCGGACACCATCCACGGGCTCTATGTGACCATCTTCTGGTGGACCATGGTGATCCTGGCGGTAGTCTGGGTGATCCTGGCCTACATCCTGGTGAAGTACCGGGAGCGGCCGGACTCGCCCAAGCCCAAGCAGATCCATGGGCACCTGGGGATGGAGATCGCCTGGACCATCGGTCCGGCGCTCATCGTGGTGGCCATCGCCATCCCGACCATCCAGGCGGTCTTCGCCACACAACAGGTGCCCGAAGACTCACTGGTGGTGGAGGTCATCGGTCACCAGTACTGGTGGGAGTTCCGCTATCCGGAGAACGGTGGCGTCATCACGGCCAACGAGCTCCACGTCCCCGTGGGGACGCCAGTCTCGCTCCGTCTGCATTCCGACGACGTGATCCACTCCTTCTGGGTACCTCAGCTGGGCGGAAAGCGGGACGCGAACCCGCTTCGCCAGGTGCCCGAGGGCCAGGACCTCAAGTACAACTGGATCCACTTCACGGCGCAGGAGAACGGGACCTTCATGGGCCAGTGCGCCGAGTTCTGCGGTGACTCCCACTCCCTCATGGGAATGCGGGTCATCGTGGAGAGCCAGGAAGAGTTCGACGCCTGGCTCGCGGACTTGACTGCTGGCCACCCGCAGACCGTGACCCAGAGTCAGGCTCTCAACGCCGTGCCCACCGAGGCAGGGACCGGGGCGTCGCTCCCCGGTCCCGCGCTGCAGGAGGCCGCTTCGCAGGAGGAGGCTCCGGCGGAGGATCCGGCCATCGCGGAGGGGAGGAACCTCTTCCTGGCCAACTGCTCCGCCTGCCACGCCATCAACGGAGTCTCGGAGGCTGGGCAGATCGCCCCGAACCTCACCCTTCTGGGTCGCCGGTCTTCCATCGCCGCCGGGATGCTGGAGAACAACGTGGACAACCTGGTGCGCTGGATCAGCGACCCACAGTCCGTGAAGCCCGGGGCTCTCATGCCGGGACTGGAATACCAGGGGGGCCGGCCGCCGGTGGTGTGGCCCGCCTTCAACCTGACGCCCGATCAGGTACGGACCGTGGCGAACTACCTGTACAGCCTCCGCTAAGAAAAGGACGAGCATGTCGGTAACCACTGCCCCCACGCCCGCCACCTCGCCGGAGACGCACCACGAGGCGACGGGTCTCTGGAGCTGGATCACCACCGTCGATCACAAGCGGATCGGCATCATGTACTTCGTGACCTCCCTCTTCTTCCTGGGGGTGGGGGGGATCGAGGCGCTCATCATCCGGCTCCAATTGTTCTCGCCGGAGAACCAGCTCATCTCGGCCCAGCTGTACAACCAGCTGTTCACGATGCACGGCACCACCATGATCTTCCTGGTGGCCATGCCGCAGGCCGTGGCGTTCTTCAACTACATCGTCCCGCTCCAGATCGGGGCCCGGGACGTCGCGTTCCCCCGCCTGAACGCCCTCTCCTACTGGATCTACCTGTTCGGGGCGATCTACCTGAACGTGTCGTGGTTCGTAGGGGCGGCGCCCAACACCAGCTGGGTGGGGTACGCGAACCTGACCTCCACCCAGTTCTCTCCCGGCCTGAACGTGGACTTCTGGGTGCTGGGGCTCTCCATCCTGGGGGTGAGCTCCATCATGGGAGGGGTGAACTTCATCACCACGATCATCAACCTCAGGGCGCCGGGCATGAAGCTCATGCGCATGCCTCTCTTCACCTGGATGACGTTCGTCACGTCGTTCCTCCTGGTGACGGCCCTCCCGGTGATCGCGGTGGCGCTGATCCTCCTGGCCTTCGATCGGTTCTTCGCCACGAACTTCTTCGTGGCTTCCGCCGGAGGTGACCCGGTCCTGTGGCAGCACCTCTTCTGGATCTTCGGGCATCCGGAGGTCTACATCCTGGTGCTTCCTGCCTTCGGGGTGATCAGTGACGTGATCCCTGCGTTCTCCAGGAAGCCGCTCTTCGGATACCCGGTGGTGGTGTACGCCGGTGTGCTCATCGGCTTCATCGGATGGGGCGTGTGGAGCCACCACATGTTCACCTCCGGGCTCGGGCCCATCGCCGACTCCTTCTTCGTGGCATCCACGATGATCATCGCCATCCCCACGGGGGTGAAGATCTTCAACTGGATGGCCACCATGTGGGGCGGCGCCCTGCGCTTCACCACCGCCATGATGTTCGCGGTGGGGCTGGTGGCCCTGTTCACCGTGGGCGGCCTCTCGGGGATCATGCACTCCTCCGCCCCGGTGGACCTGCAGCAGCACGACTCCTACTTCGTGGTGGCTCACTTCCACTACGTCATCGTGGGTGGAATCCTGCTGGGGATGTTCAGCGGGGTCTACTACTGGTTCCCCAAGGTCACGGGCCGCCTTCTCAGTGAGAAGCTGGGCAAGCTCCACTTCTGGACCACCATCATCGGCTTCAACCTGACCTTCTTCCCCATGCACTTCTCGGGGATGTACGGGATGCCTCGCCGGACGTGGACCTACCAGGCGGAACTGAACGTGGAGATCTACAACCAGCTCTCCACGGTCGGGGCGTTCTTCCTGGGGGCCAGCACCCTGCTCCTCCTCTGGAACATCTGGAAGAGCCTCAAGTCCGGCGAAAAGGCGGGCCACAACCCGTGGGGTGCCCCCACACTGGAGTGGTCCATCCCGTCGCCGCCGCACCACTACAACTTCCCGGAGTTGCCTGAGGTTCGCTCCAGAGAGCCCCTGTGGCACGACGACGAGAAAGCCGCCATCGAGGCGGTGACGCTGAAGGAGCCGGTCACCGAGCCCGAGATGCCGAACCCCTCCTTCTGGCCCATCATCGTGGCCCTGGGCACCACCGTCACCTGGGCGCTGGTGATGACCGGGAAGTGGTGGGCGCCTCTGCTGGGTCTGGCCTTCACCGCCGTGGGCATCTACGGCTGGGCCTTCGAGGATCCGTTCAAGAAGAAGGCGGCCCACTGAGGGGGCCGTCCACGAACCGAACACCCGAGTCACACGAGACACATGGCTGAAGCGGCAGCGGTCGCGCACGACGACCACCACTACACCTCCACGGGCTTGAACAGCTGGAAGGTGGGATTCTGGACCTTCATCGGGTCCGAGTGCCTCTTTTTCGGCACCCTCCTGTCCACCTACATGGTCTATAAGGGAGCGGCGCTCCAGGGGCCCTACCCGGGGGACGTCTTCGACATCCCCCTGACCACCGTCTCCACCTTCGTCCTCCTCATGAGCTCGCTGGCCATGGTGCTGGCGTTGGACGGGGTGCAGCGGGCGAACAAGAAGCTGACCCTCTTCTGGCTGGGGGTGGTGATCGTCTTCGGAGCCATCTTCCTGGGCTTCCAGTACTACGAGTTCAACCACTTCGTGCACGAGGGACTCACCCTCCAGCAGAGCGTCTTCGGCTCCACCTTCTTCGTCCTCACGGGCTTCCACGGTGCCCACGTGACGGTGGGGGTGATCTGGATGATCAGCCTCTTCGTGATGGCGCTGCGAGGGAAGCTCCCGCCGGAGAAGGCGCTGAACGTGGAGATCGCCGGGCTGTACTGGCACTTCGTGGACATCGTCTGGATCGTGATCTTCGTCCTGGTCTACCTGATTCCGTAGGGAGTTGATGCCAATGTCGACGCAAGCAGAGCACGGACACGGGGACCACGGCGGACATGCCTCGGTGAAGTTCTACTGGATGATCGGCGGGATCCTGGCGGCCCTCACCGCCCTGGAGGTGGCCGCGTATTACATGGAGCTGGGTGCCATCGAGGTGCCCCTTCTGTTGATCTTGTCGGCGGCCAAGTTCGTTCTGGTGGTGGGCTTCTTCATGCACCTGAAGTTCGACTCCCGGGTCTTCACCGGGGTCTTCGTGGCCGGACTGATCCTGGCCGTCTTCATGGTGTCGGCCCTGATGCTCCTGTACCACTGGGTGCCGGGATTCACCGCGGTGGCGGCGGGGGGCGCATAGGGAACCCGATCTGCCGGAGAGTCCTCGGCCAGAATGGATGGTCTGGGGCCGGCGCCTTGGGGGCGCCGGCCCCTTTCTCGTTCCAGGGAAGGGTGTCCGGCCCCCCCCTCCCCACTCCGGCGCAGCAGTCGCGCCAGGTCGGGTCAGTCTGCGGCGGCGGTCCCGTGGAGGTGGACGTCTCGCTGTGGGAACGGAATGGTGATGCCCTCTGCGTCGAAGCGCTTCTTCACCGCGCCGGTGAGGTCCCACATAAGGTCCCAGTAGTCCTCGGTCCGGCACCAGGGCCGGCAAAGGAGGTTCACCGAGGAGTCCCCCAGCTCGCCAACCCGCACCATGGGGGCCGGATCGTCCAGGACCCGCTCCTCGTGCGCCAGGACGTCCTCCAGCACCCGGCGGGCGTGGTCGACGTCGTCTCCGTAGCTGATTCCGAAGACCAGGTCCACGCGGCGGATCTTCTCGGCGGTGGCGTTGTTGATGACGTCTCCCCAGACCTTTCCGTTGGGGACGATGATGCGGCGGTTGTCCAGGGTCTGGATGACGGTGGAGACGGGCGTCAGGTCCTTCACGTTCCCGGTCACCCCTCCGATGGTCACGAAATCTCCCACGTCGAAGGGGCGGTAGACCATGATCATCACCCCGGAGGCGAAGTTTGCCAGCGTCTCCTGCAGGGCGAAGCCGAGGACGAAGCCGGCGATTCCGAGCCCCGCGAGCATGGGACCCAGGTCGACGCCGAGGATGGCCAGGATGCTGAAGAGGGCGACGAGCCAGACGGCCTTGGACGCACCGCTGACGATCAGGTTCTGGATCAGGCTGGAGAGCTGCAGTCGCTGGACCCACCGGTCTGCCCCTCGGCGTGTCCACCCGGCCAGTCGCATAGCCAGGAGCAGCACCACGAGGATCAGGAAGAGGCGCACCAGGAAGCCGCCCAGGTTCCCCCGGATCCAGTCCGTCGCGGCCCGGGCCCAGTCGGAGAGAAGGCCGCCGAGAACTTCGCGGTCCAGCAGCTGGGTATCGATCTCGCCCGAGTTGGCGACGATGAGCCGACGGTAGTGGGCCACGGGAAATCCCCGTTCTTCCATCAGATCGGTCATGGCGTGGAGGGATGCGGTGCTTCCGGCGATGCGCTCCTCGGCCGCGGCGATGCGCAGCCGTACGGCGGCCGTGTCCACGCCGGGCTTGTCGAGCCACCCCCGGTGGGTGGCCGCCTGGTCCGCGGCGAACTCCAGGGAAGCCCCCAGGAGCTCCGCCCGCTCCGCCACCGCCGAGTCGTGGGCAGCGGCCTCTACCGAGAGGTCCAGCCCGAGGGCGGGGGCGAGTTCGAAGTCTCGGGAGACGGCGGTGAATACCAGGTCCAGGCCCTCGTTCAGGCGGGTCAGCTCGATCTCCGCCTCCACCAGATTCTCCGCGGAGGATTCGGCGAGCCGGTTGATTTGGTCCAGCACCTCCGCTTCGACCTGGCGGATCCACGCCTGCCCGATCTCCAGTTCACGCTGCAGGGCGCTCGCGGCCAGCGCGACGGTAGCACTGTCCGCGTCGGCGGGGTCGGTCTCGATGCTCTCCGCCAGCTCCCGGAGCGCCTCGTGGTGCTCCTGCCAGCGCTGGCGTCGCTGGAACTCGAAGAACGTACGGTGGGCGGCGGTAGCTCCCTGGAGGTTCGCCTCGACCTCGTCGATGCGCGCCGTGGCCCGGCGTAGCTCCTCAGCGAGCTCTTGGAGGTCGCTGGTCTGTGGGGGCTCGACGGCGTCCTGCCCCCACGCGGGAAGGGTGGGAGCCGTGGCTACCAGGAGGGCCAGGAGAAGGGCGGATCTCATCACCGGGAATCCCTTGGTTCAGGAGGAAGTCTCAGCAGGATAGTGGTGTGCGGGTCCAGCTTCCACCGCTTGCCTGTGGCGGACCGCACCCGAACCCACGAGCCTGATGAAGGCTCCCGCGCCTCCACGAGCCGAGCCCTGTCTCCTACCGTCGCCCGACCATGCCCTCGAACCGGCCCGCACTCCGCCTCTGCTCCCCCCGCCTCGTCGCCTTGGTCCTCCTCGCCTCACCGGCGGCATGGGCCCCGCGGGCCATGGCCCAGGAACCCGGCGGTGCTGCCGCGCCGGGAGGCGTTCACGTGGACTCTGGTGGCGTGCTCCGCTGGACCGAGACCGGGGCGGAGGTGGCCCTCTTCGGGGTGAACTACTCCGTTCCCTTCGCCCACGGCTTCCGGGCGCACGGCTACCTGGGGGTCGATCGGAAGACAGCCATGGACGCCGACGTGCTCCACATGACGCGCCTGGGCCTGGACGCGTACCGGGTCCACGTCTGGGACCGGGAGATCAGCGACGGGGAGGGGAATCTCCTGGAGAACGACCACCTGGACCTGCTGGACTACCTGATCGCTCGCCTCTCCGAGCGAGGGATCCGGGTCATTCTCACCCCCATCGCGTGGTGGGGCGCGGGTTACCCCGAGCCGGACCCGGAGACCGACGGTCTCTCCGACGGGTGGAGCAAGGGGGAGATGACCACCGAAGCGGAGCCCCGCGGTCACCAGGTGAACTACCTCCGGCAGTTCATCTCCCACGTGAACGCGTACACCGGAGAGAGCTACCGGGACGACCCCGACATCCTGGCCGTGGAGATCTTCAACGAGCCCTCGCACCCGCGGGGACCGGCCGAGACGACCCGGTACATCGACGCCATGGTGGGGGCGCTGCGGAGCGCCGGGTTCCAGAAGCCCATCTTCTACAACATCAGCCAGGGATACAGCGACGAGCACGGGCGGGCGGTATGCGCCGCCGACATCCAGGGCGTCACACACCAGTGGTATCCGACGGGGCTGGTCCGGAATGCCGCCGTGGGCGGAAACATGCTGCCCAACGTGAACCGCTATACCATCCCCTACGCCGACTTCGCCGAATGCACCGACAAGGCACGGATGGTCTACGAGTTCGACGCGGCGGACGTCGGCGGGTCCTATATGTACCCTGCCATGGCCCGTGCCTTCCGAGGCGCCGGGTTCCAGTGGGCCACGCAGTTCGCGTACGATCCCATGGCCATGGCGTACGCCAACACCGATTACCAGACCCACTTCCTGAACCTGGTGTACACTCCCGCGAAGGCCATCAGCTTCATGATCGCGGGGGAGGTCTTCCGCGCGGTCCCCAGAGGCACGGACTTCGGGAGCTATCCTGGAAGCGAGGTGTTCGGGCCTCTGGGTCCGGTGGATGACTGGGCCCGTCCTCATGCGACAGGACAGCGGGCAGCCCCCGTCGCTGGCGATACACCCGCCTTCCGCGTCAGCTATGAGGCCGACGTCAGCGAGATGGTATCGGCCCGGGTCTTCCTGCACTCCGGGGACACCGACACCAGCCCCCCGGACCCCAGTGCGCTGGAACGTCTGGCCGGCGTCGGTAGCTCGCCGGTGGTGCGCTACGACGGGACGGGGGTGTGGTTCCTGGACCGACTCGATGACGGGGTCTGGCGGCTGGAGGTCTATCCGGATGTGGCCTGGGTGGTGGACCCCTTCAGTCGACCGAGCCTGGACCGGGTCGCTTCCCGCGTGGTCTGGCGGACCCGGGAGATGCGGATCGAGTTGCCGGACCTCGGGGTCGATTTCTCTGCAACAGCCTTGAACGATGGCAATCTTCATCGGGCGGTCGTACGGGGCACGCAGCTCGCCGTGAGACCTGGAGCGTACCTGCTGACACGCGCGGGAATCGATGGATCGGCGTGGGGTCCTGAGACCAGGGTGGGCCGCGTGGGCCTGAGCGAATTCATCGCGCCGCCCTCCACGGGTGGATCTTCGGTGCTGCTGCACGAGCCTGTGTTGGAAACGCCTGCGGCGGCGCCGTTGGAGGTTGCGGCCCAGGTCGTCACGGACCAGCCGGTGGACTCGGTGGTCCTCCTGGCCTCACCGCCGGGCGGCGGCTTCCGGCGGCCGGTTCGGGTGCGGATGGCCCGGAGGGCGGGCTTCGCCTGGCGGGGAACGCTCCCGGCCGACGTCGTCCGAGAGGGGCTCCTGAGCTACCGGATCCTCGTCTGGGAGGGGGGCGACGCCACCACCTTCCCCGGTGCGGAGCCGGGCGTACCGTGGGATTGGGACTTCACGGGCCCCGCTGGATGGGAGATCGCGGCGGTGCATTCGGAGGCGCCTATTGTGCTCTTCGATGCTCGCCGGGACCGGGCCCGGATCCTCTATCCCAGTCCGTGGGAGTACGTCCCGTTCCAAACGGACCTGGTACCCGGGGGAACCGCGGGCGCATTGGTCCTTCGCGTTGTGGTGGAGACCCTCGAGCCCACCCCGCACCACTTCGCGTTGCGTACCTTCCTGCCCGAGACCGAGCGGAGTCGCCTGGGGGCGTCCCATGCGCGGGCGGTCCTCCGGATCCGGGCCCGTTCGCCCAGCCGAGAAGCGGATCGCATGGAACTGGCGCTTGTCACTCGCGATGGCGCGGCGTGGGGGACCACGCTGGAGCTTTCCTCCGAATGGCACGAGTACAATGTGGCCCTCTCCACCCTAGAGCGGACGCCTCTGGTCCTGCTCCCGCGGCCCTATCCGCAGTTCCTCCCCTATCGGCTGGAGGCGGAGGTGGACGCCGGTCAGCCGGAGTTGGCGAGCCTGGACGGGATCCAACTCGCGGTGGGTTCGGAGCTTTTCACGGGAGCGGACCTCGAGGGTGCCCACGGATTCGAGGTCGAGTGGGTGGTGCTGGAGATGCGTTGAGCCCGAGGCGGCGCCGGGGGGCACACGTCGGTATTGCACCGGCGTGGAAGCGTTCGGTACCGTGGAGAATAGCCCCCCCACCGGAGCCTGGTGGCAGGGCTCGTTCCCGGGACCGATGGCTCACGGACACATAGCATGGTGTCTTGGGTTGCCGTCGAGCCACTCGCCCCAGGCTCAAGCAGCTTGACCGAGGACCGCTCAGGGCAGCCGCGGATCCGACCAAACCCCAGGAGACCAGTACGTGCGAGTCGTCACGCCCGCGCCGCGGGACGTCTGGCGGGAGGTCCTGCAGTCCGACTCCCGGGCGTTCGTGTATCAGACGCCCGAGGGCATCGACGCGCTCTGTGCCGAGCACGGCATGGAGGACGTCAGCCGGATGTACGAGTTCCCCGACGGACGTCGCGTAATCCTCCCCCTGTGTCGCGGCGTCGGACGGCCGAAGCTCTGGAGCACCGAGACGTCCCCTCTGGTGGGGAGCATCGTCTCGCACGGCCCCGTCCGCCCCGATGAGCTCAAGGCGGTCTTCGAGGACCTGGCTGCCCGGACCGTGTTCCGGGTGCGGATCGTGCCTACCGCCTTCGAGGGCGGCCTCTGGGAGTCGGTCGTGCCCCAGGACGTGCAGAGACTGCGGAAGGTGGCGCACGTCGTTGAGCTGGGGGGGAACTTCGAGGCGGTGTGGACCGGGCGGTTCAGCGGACAGGCGAGACGGAACGTCCGGAAGGCCGAGAAGGCGGATCTCGAGGTGGAGTGCGGGTTCGGCGACGCCCTGCTTCCCGAGTTCTATGATCTTTTCCGGAAGTCGGTGGACCGCTGGGCTCAAAAGCGCAGCGAACCCCAGTTCGTGGCGCGGTGGAGGTCCCGTCGGAGGTCCCCCTTCGAGAAGCTCCGACGCAGGATGGTGGGCCTCGGAGAGGCCTGCCGGATCTGGATGGCTCGGGTTGGCGGCCGTCCCGCAGCTGCAATCGTGGTGCTGCAGGGGGCGAACGCCCATTACAACATGGGTGCCATGGACAGGGACCTCGCCGGTCCGACACGGGCAAATTTCCTCTTGCACAAGCTGGCCATCGAGGATGCGTGCGCCGCCGGGTGCCATTACTACAACATGGGTGAGACCGGGAGTTCCGAGTCACTGGCCCGGTTCAAGCGACAGTTCGGGGCGGAGGAGTACACCTACCACGAGTACCGGGTCGAACGGGTTCCCGTTACCGCAGTGGAGCGGAAAATGAAGGGATGGGTGAGGCGCGTCCTCCACAGGGGAGGGACCCGGTCCGGGTAGTGGCGGTGGAAGCCGAAGGGCCTCTGCGGACGGGACTACCAGTGCGCGCATCCTCCGCCGCGCCCCCGCGCTCCCACCGGGCGTTCTCCTAGTTCCCTTCGTTCCGGATCCGCAGGACGGTGAGGAGCAGCGCGGACACGGTGGCCACTGGACCCACGACGTCCCGCCAGATGCTGAAATCGGACTCGCGGTCGATGAGGATCTGGTCCCCCGACACCACCGGGAGGGCGCCGAAGGTCACGAGCTGTTCCGGGCTCAGCCGGAGGTTGTACTGGGTTCCGGCCCGCAGGAGGAGCACCTCGTCCAGCTTGGCGACCTGCGTGGGTCCACCCGCCATGGACACGGCGTCCGCCACGGTCGTACCGCGCAGCATGGGGTAGACTCCAGGCTGCCTCACCTCGCCACCCACCGACACTCTGAACAGAGGCTCCACCACGACCCTCGCGCCCTGGATGTAGCCGGCCAGCACACCTTCGACCTCCGTCCGGACCTGCCGGACCGTGAGACCCTCCACCTGGAGGTCGCGGTAGACCGGGTGCAGGAGATTCCCGTCCGCTCCCACCGTGATGTCCCCGCTGTAATCCGGTTGTCTCCATACCTGGACCTGTACCACGTCTCCAGGCCTGAGTACCTGATTCTCGGGCACGATGGGCTCCGGCGGTGGCGCTGCCGGGGGCGTGGCGCACGCGCCCAGCCACATGGCCAGGATGACGAGGGAGAGGGGCCTACGCAGCGGGAATCGGGTCAGGCTTGGGCCCTGAGCGTGAGAGTTCAATTCGGGTGGTCCCTGCAGCGAGGGTGAGCATGGGGAGCGAATGATGCCCCGGAACGTGGTCGGGGGCGGTGTGACACCACCCCAATCTCAATAGTTGGGCGCGCCCGCCGGTGAGTGCAAGACGGGTGAATCCGCGTCGGGTCCGGTCTCTCGTGCGCGCTCGTAAAGTGTGAGGCCGATGGGGATGCCGAGGAAGACGAAGAAGTGTCTCCAGTGGAGGGTGTCGATGACCAGGTTCTCCACCAGGAGCCCCAGGATCACGGCAACGCAGGCAGCCTGAGTCGCGGCGAAGCGGCCCCGTCGAAGCACGCCGGCGAAGCCGTAGAAGAGGCTGGTGACGATCATGGCCAGGTACGCGAACAACCCCATGACCCCGTTCTCCACCAGAATCTTCAGGTAGTTGTTGTGCACATCCTGGATGAAGCGGGGACGCCCGTACTGGCCCGGCCCGATACCCCACACGTTCTCGGCGGCGACCGAGAGAGAGGCGATCTGGTTGCTGAAGCGTCGCTGGTCGTAGCTCTGAAGCGTGAGCCTCTCCGACCCGTAGGCGCCGAGGTCAGTGGACATCAGGAGGTATCCGATGGCCAGGAAGAGGAGCGGCACGACCAGGATGATGCCGGCGACGATCCGGCGATTCGCCCGCTGCTCTCGGATGACGAGGAACTGCAGCGCCAGGAAGACGGCGATGGAAACCGCGAGGTGGACATAGGCGCCACGCGAGAACGCCACCGTGACCCCGGTGAGGGAGAGCCCTATCACCACCAGGTGCCGGATCTGCAATCGGCGCAGATGGATGAGGGGCGGCAGGCTCAGGAAGATCGCTCCGATGAGGAAGGGGGCGAATACGTTCGGATCCTTGAACGTGCTCTGGACCCGGACCATCGACGCGTCCCGGAAGAACATCTGGCTGTTCGGGAGGACGTGGAGACTGGCCAGGATCCCGATTCCCGCCGCGATCACCGCGGCGATCTGATATCCGTCCCGCACCACTCGCATCCCGGGCTCGCCGAACTTCCCGAGGAATCCGGCGAGGAAGACCACGTAGAGCAGCAGGTAGATGGTCACCGCCATATAGGTGATGGACTCGCCGTATCCCCAGCCCCGGGCCCCGAACAGCGACACGTAGTTCGCCAGAGTGAACAGGCCGAGGGAGGCGAGCAGGACCTTCGGCATGCGGAACGGCGACAGCATGTGCCCGGTTATGAGAGTCAGCGCGAAGACCGGTGGGAAGAGGATGTCGCACAGGGCGGGTTCCACCATCACCACACTGCTGGCGCCGAGTTGGATCAGGATCGCCATCGTCACCAGGCGCGACGGCTCCGCCTCGGCCTGTGGGGGAGCCACGGGCACGGGCGTGACCGGCGGGCGGCGGGTCCGCCACGCCAGTGGATACTCCAGATTCGTCGCTCTATACTCCAATACCGATACCGTCCTCGGGACACCGGTGCCCGTGCTCGCGACCCGTGCAGGCGTCACGCGGACCAGGGCACCCCGTCCGACTCTACGTTCGTTCTCCGTTCTCTCCAACCGCCGGAAGCCGGTCTCGAGCCTTCATGATTCCACCGCAGACTCGAATCCGGCGGGCGGTCCTCAGCGGGCTGTACCACACCCGTGCGTACCGTCTGCTGGAGCCACGAGCCCGTGGCGTGGGCGCGATCTTCACCCTGCATCACGTTCGTCCGTCGTCTCCGCAGGGGGGCTTCTCACCCAACAGGATCCTCGAGATCACGCCGAGCTTCCTTATAAAAACGATAAAGCTCTGCGAGCGGATAGGCTATGAATTCGTGTCGCTGGACGAGGCCAGCCGGCGCCTCGTGGAGGGGGACGACCGCGCGCCCTTCGTGAGCTTCACCCTGGATGATGGGTACGCCGACAACTACACCCACGCCTTCCCCGTCTTCCGGGAGCACGGCGTGCCCTTCACCATCTATCTCTGCCCAGGCTTGCTCGAGGAGAGGACCCGCCACTGGTGGCGGGACCTGGAAGACCTCGTCGCCACGAACGAAGAGATCGAGGTGGAGCTGGAGGACGGCCGGCAGGTCTATCCCTGTGCCACGGACCGCCAGAGGAACGCGACCTTCGAGACGCTCTACTGGTCCCTCCGGAGAATGCCCTACGAGCGGCAGATGGGGCTGCTGGAGACGTTGGTGGATCGCTACCTGCCGGGACAGGTCACCCGCCCCGCGATGCTCTCGCCGGGCATGGTGGACGAGATGCGGGAGAGCGGGCTCTTCACGGCCGGTGCGCACACCATGACCCACCCCGCGTTGGCGAAGCTGAGCCCCGCCGCCATGAGGGAGGAGATGGGGCAGAGTCGCGATTGGGTCCAGGCGATGTACGGGGTGGAGCCTCGGCATATCGCCTATCCCTACGGAGACGCAGGGTCGGCTGCGGGGCGGGAGTTCGAGGCCGCCGCCGAACTCGGGTTCGCCACCGGGGTGACGACTCGGAAAGGCGTGTTGCACCCAGAACACGCGGACTTCTTGCAGGCGCTCCCGCGGATCTCATTGAACGGCGACTACCAAAAGACCCACTACGTGAGACTGTTCCTTACCGGCGTGCCCTTCGCGCTTCAGCCGGGACTTCAGCGACTCAACGTGGAGTAACGGAGGTCGCTGGATCAACGGCGCCGAGCGCCAACTCGTACAGTTCCATGGTGGCGTCGGTCATCTGTGGAACTCGCACATGCCTCTCAAGGTGGCTGCGGAGCAAGCCGGCCTCCGCTCGAGCCCGCTCGGGGTCGTCGAGGAATGCGCCCATGGCAGCCGCGAGAGCATCGGCGTCACCGGGCGGGATAAGGGAGTCCGCGTGGGAACCGAAGATCTCCGGGATGCCGCCCACCCGGGTGGCGAGGAGGGGGACTCCGGAGGCCAGCACCTCCAGGACGATGTAGGGAAGGGATTCGGCCAGGGAGGGAATGACGACGCAATTCGCCATGGCGAACGCGTCCCGGGCCGGGTGGATGGGTGGAGAGATGGTCACCGAATCCGACAGGTCGAGCTCCCGGACCCGGTCCTGGAGATGTGCCTCGTCGGGGCCGGCCCCCACCATGAGCACCGACACTGGGCGGTCTCGCTTCAGTGCGGCCACGGCTTCCAGAAGCACGTCGATGCCCTTAAGCCGGCGGATCTCTCCGACGAAGACGAAGTCGTGCTCCTCCCCTCCCCGGGGCACGGGCTCGAACTCCTCGTCGTGAAGGCCGTTGTGGATGACGCGCCAGGGACATGGGGGCGTCCCGATCTTGTCCTGATAGCTCCGCCCGGCATATGCGCTGGCGAAGATGAGGCCGTCGGTTCGCTTTTTGAGCACCCGCTCGAGCCCCAGATACACCATTCCCGCCACCGAGCCCCAGGAAAAGTGCAGGGAGCCACCGTGGGGCGTATAGATCGCCTTTGCGCCGCAGCGCCTGGCCAGAAGCCGAGCGTACGCGGCGCCCTTGGCGCCATGCCCGTGAACGATGTGTGGGCGGGTCTCCCTGAAGACTCGTCCGATGGAGCGGACAGCGCCGATGTCCGACGGACCCAAGCTACGATCCATGGGAAAGCGGTGGACACCCAGCGCGCAATGGGGCTCCATGGCGGCCAGCGCCGCATCGGTAGCCTTACCGCCCACTCCGCTGCTGGTCACCAGTCCGACTTCATGACCTCGCTTTGCCTGCTCGCGGGCCAGGTCGCACAGATGCCGGAACGATCCACCCTGGGCCCCTCTGAGCAGGTGGATGATGCGGAGCGGTGCCATCAGCGACATGCTCCGTTTGAGCCGGGGCGAAGGGTACGCGCGGGTTCCATCGGTTCCTGGGTCGATTCGAAGAGCTTGCAACCGCCACTCAAGCAGGGCGAACTTCGTAGAGTCGGGGAGCGCCGCCCCATTCCATCGATCGCAGGGAAGAGAAGCCCGCATGGAAGCTGTAACACGTTACCTCTCCTCCTTGTTTGCGCTCCTGGCGAGGCCCCCACTCTTCCTTCTGTACTTCGTGTCCGGCCTCGTTCCCCGCCGGCCCGACCTCTGGGTCTTCGGATCTTGGGGTGGGTACCGGTTCGCGGACAATGCGGCATCCTTCTTCTTGTATTGCCAGCGCCAGGTGGCGGCTTCGGTGCGGTTGGTTTGGATTTCCCGTGACCGAGGGATCGTACGCAAGTTACGCGAACAGGGATACGAAGCGCACTACGTCTGGTCTCCACGCGGCCTGGCGGCGTGCCTGCGGGGTGGAGTCTACCTGTTCGACAACTTCTGCAAGGACGTGAATTTCTGGACCTCCCGGTCCGCCCGAAAGGTGAATCTGTGGAGTGGCGTCCCCCTGAAGGCCGTGGAGCGGGACATCGACAACCCGCGGAGCCGGTACTATCGGCTCTTCCATGGGTCTCCTCCCGAGCGATTCGTCCTGTCCATCATGATGCCGTGGCACGTGCAGAGGCCGGACCTGATCATCGCCACATCCGAGGAGTTGGCCGAGATCACCTGTCGAGCCTTCAATGTGCCCGAGGACGTGGTGGTGATCACGGGATATCCGCGAAACGATGTCCTTTTCGGCGATCATCCGACGGAGACCGATGCGCGGCGGGACTGGCCCACGAGCTTTCGAGAGGCGGTGGAATCGGGTCGCTTCGTCTTCTTCTACCTCCCGACGTACCGCGACAGTGGCAAGCCCTTCCTGCAGGTGGATTGGGCGGACGTGGACCAACTGATGGAAGAGCGGAACGCTTCGTTCTTCCTGAAGCTGCACCCCGACGATCGTGGCAGCTTCGATGCGGGCGGGAGCCACGTGCACGAGCTGCCCCAGGGGATCGACATCTACGAGCTCCTGGCTGCCACCGACGCGCTCATCAGTGACTATTCCTCCATCATCTTCGACTTCATGATGGTGGAGCGGCCCATCCTCCACTTCCTGCCCGATCTGGACGAGTATCGGTCGAGCAGCCGGTCGCTGGTGTTCGACCCCGTGGAAATCGCGGTGGGGCCCGTCTGCCTGGACGCGGACAAGCTCAAGGACTCGCTGGCGGAGGTCCTGGACGGCGGAGCCCCTCCCGCGGACGTGCTGCCGCGTTGGGCCGGGACCCGGCGCCGGATGAACCGATACACCGACGGGGATTCCAACCAGCGAGTCCTGGCGGAGATTCGGCGGGCGTTCCCCGAGGTCGACCGGTACGTGGGCGAAGTCCAGGGCTCCACCGTTGGAGCCTGAGGAACCCCGACCCTCGTCGCCTCGACCCGAGCCGCGCGACAGCGGGATGGGGCGGCGTCTCGCTGACGCCGTGGGGCAGCACTGGATCCACCTGGTCCGCGGCTCGGGATTCATCTTCGCCTGTCGAGCCGGCGGGGCCGTTCTGGCGCTCCTCACGCAGTGGGTCCTGGCACGATGGCTGGGAGCGGAGCACCTGGGGAGTTACCTCCTGGCGTATTCCTGGCTCATCATCGTCGCGCGCCTGTCGGGCCTTGGACTGAACAGCGCGGCGCCGCGCTTCATCGGAAAGGGGATCGCGCTGAACGACGCCCCCGCCATACGGGGATTCGTGGGATTCAACAGCAAGGTAGCCCTGGCCGTCAGCGGAACGGCCACGGTGATTGGAGCCGCGGCGTCATTCCTCCTGATCGGGCGGTCCGGCCAGGATCCATGGCCCCTGGTGATCGCGTTCGTGGCCGTCCCGTTCATGGCGGTCAACGGCGTGCTGCAGAGCTTCGCCCTCTCCTTCTCCTGGTTCCGCGCCGCCTTCATTCCCAACACGGTGCTTCGGCCTGCGCTTTTCCTGGGGGTGGTCAGCTTCCTATGGATCCTGGGTGGCACCATGGGAGTGTCCGGCGTGATGCTGATCCAGCTCGCGAGCATGGCCGTGGCGCTGCTCGTTCTGCTGGCCGCCGTGGGTCCCGACCTGAAGCGGGACCTGACCGGGGTCGTCCCGCGGGTGGAGGCCGGGCCGTGGACCAAGACGGCGCTGGCCCTCCTGGTCATCTCACTCTTCCGGGATTACCTGCCCGAGCTGAGCATCATCGTCGCGGACCTGTACCTGTCGCCCGAGGAGATCGCGATCTTCAGCATTGCGTTCAAGGTCGCGGCGCTCATCTCCTTCGTGCTGTTCGCCGTGGACTCGTTTGCCCTTCCCCAGGTTGCCCAGGCCGCAGCCCTGGACGACAGGGCGAGCCTTCAGTCGTTCTCCGAGCGAGCCACGCGCCTCACCTTCATTGTCTCCCTGGGAGCCTTCGTGGGCTTCTGGCTCATGGGCCGATGGGCGCTCGGCCTTTTCGGACCGGAGTTCGTCGACGGGTATCGGCTGCTGCTCATGATCTCGGCGGCTCAGGTGGTCCGGGCTTCGGTGGGTCCCGTCCTACCGCTCCTGACGGTAGGGGGCCACGAACGGGAGTCACTCAAGGTGTTCGCGGCGGCGCTGGTCCTGGTGGCGCCCTTCGTGATGCTTCTTGCGCCCACCTGGGGCGCGGAAGGAGTGGGCGCAGCCGTGGCCGGCGTGATGATCCTGTCGTCACTGGCGCTGAGCCATCGGGTCCGTCACCTCATGGGTGTGGATCCGTCGATCATCTCCGTCCTGCGGCCAACGGGGCCCAAGAGCGCCCCCGACTGAGCCGGCAGGGGCTGCGCTCCTGAGCTACCGAATGGGAGGTGTCCCGGTTGGAGCGGCAGCAGCCCCTCATCCAGTCAGGACCGCTCGAACTCCTCGACGATCTCGACGATCCGCTCCCCGATCACATCCTGCGTGTCCACGGTGGTGGCGCCGATGTGGGGCGTGAGAATGACGTTGGGAAGGGCCGCCAGGGGCGAGATGTGACCATCTCCCTCCCGTTCGTGGACGTCCAACCCGGCGCCGGCGAGCCGCCCCGCTTCCAACGCTTCCAGGAGGGCCGCCTCGTCCACCACACCCCCGCGGGCCAAGGTCACCAGGAACGCGGTGGGCTTCATTCGGGCCAACTCGCCCCGGCGGATGAGTCCACGGGTGGCGTCGTTCAGCGGCACGTGAAGGCTCAGGAAATCGGCTTCCGAAAGAAGCGTGTCGGGAGTCTCGAGAGAGATTCCGTCCTGGCGGAACTCCCCCCTCCGCTCGTCCGTTGGGTTCTCGACGCAGGCCAGGACCCGCATCCCCCACGCCGCGCCCATGCGGGCGACCTTGGAACCGATGTTACCGGCCCCGTAGACGCCCAGGGTCTTTCCGTTCAGCAGGCGGCCACGCACCTCTCGCTTGGTCCAGCGGCCCTCTCGGAGAGCTTGATCCGCGGGAAGCATCTGCCTGGCGAGACCGAGGATCAGCGCGAAGGTCATCTCTGCTACCGCCTGGGCGCCCGGGCCGGGCACCCTGGCCAGCTTCAGCCCCCGTTCCTCTACGTACGCCAGGTCGATGTTGTCGATCCCGGATCCGCCGCGCACCACGAGCCCCAGCTCCGGTGAAGCGGCCATCACGGAGGCCGTGATCTGGACACCGCTCCGGAACAGCAGGACGTGACAGCCGGCGATCCTCTCCTCGAGCACCTCCGGAGGCTGGCCCACGGCTTCGACGATCTCGTGTCGCTTGCCCAGCTCCTCCAGAGCTCGGGGCGAAATCTGGCTCGCTACAAGGATCCTCACGCTCGCGTCCTCAAGGGATGTTGGGTCTGGCGGATGCCTGGCCCGCCCATATCGGCCGCCGGGGACCTGTCCCGCTCGGGGACAGACGCTTCAGCGGCCGGGTTACCAAAAAATTTACACTCGCAACTGGGCGGAACCTATTCCTAGATTAGTTAAGGCGCGCCTCCCCTATCCACGAAAAAAATCGAGAACCTGAATGAGTGACACCCTGACCGTCACGCCGGAAACTCCCGGCAAGCTGTCCACCGAAGAGAAGTCCCCTCCCACCAAGAACCAGCAGTTTCGCGCGCTCCTGCACTCCAAGGAGCTGGAGTTCCTACTTGAAGCTCACAACGGAATAAGCGCCAGGATCGGTGAGGAGGCCGGCTTCAAGGGACTCTGGGGAAGCGGCCTCTGCCTGTCCGCCCAATACGGCGTCCGTGACAACAACGAGGCCAGCTGGACGCAGGTTCTCGAGATGCTGGAGTTCATGGCCGACGCCACGAGCATCCCCATCATGCTCGACGGGGACACCGGGTACGGGAACTTCAACAACATGCGGAGGCTCGTCCGGAAGCTGGAGCAGCGGGACGTGTCGGCGGTCTGCATCGAGGACAAGCTCTTCCCCAAGACCAACAGCTTCATCGGTGGTCACAAGCAGCAGCTTGCCGACATGGACGAGTTCTGCGGGAAGATCAAGGCGGGCAAGGACGCCCAGCAGGACGACGACTTCGTGATCGTCGCCCGGGTCGAGGCGCTCATCGCGGGATGGGGCCTGGGAGAGGCGATGCGCCGCGCCGAGGCGTACTCCGCCGCCGGTGCCGATGCCATCCTGATGCACAGCTCCGCCACCAACGCCGACGAGATCCTGGAGTTCAAGCGCGAGTGGGGTGACCGGAGCCCGGTGGTGATCGTACCCACCAAGTACTATCGGACCCCGACCGACGTCTTCCGCGACCACGGGTTCTCGGTAGCCATCTGGGCAAACCACATCATGCGGTCGGCGGTGGCGGCCATGCAGGAGGCCGCCGCGATGATCGCGCGGGACCAGAACCTGCTGGGCGTGGAGGAGCGCATCGTGCCTGTGAAGGAGCTGTTCCGGCTGCAGGGTGCCTCGGAGCTCGAGATCGCCGAACGGTTGTACCTTCCCGAGCGCGGCGCCAAGGCCCGCGCCATCGTGCTGGCCGCCTCCCGTGGCTCCGACCTGGGCGACCTCACCGAGGACAAACCCAAGGCCATGGTGAAGGTCCGGGGCGAGCCGCTCCTGGCACACATCGTGTCCACCTACCAGGCAGTGGGCCTGAACGGAGTGACCGTGGTCCGGGGGTACCGGAAGGATGCGGTCCAGCTCCCCGAGCTCACCTATGTCGACAACGACGACTACGCCACCACCGGTGAGCTGTACTCCCTGCACCTGGCGCTGGAGGAGACGGCCGACCAGGACGAGGCGCTGGTGGTTTCCTACGGTGACGTGCTGTTCCGGAAGTACATCCTCGAGGCGTTGACGGAGACGGAGGACGACTTCGCCATCGCCGCCGACGCGAACTGGCTCGAGAGCGTGAACCGGCACCGATCCGCCGACTACGTGCGGTGCTCCATGCCCAACTCACGGCACGCCTTCTACAGCCAGGTGACGTTGGAGGAGATCCGCGACGACATCGCGCCGGACGAGATCCACGGCGAGTGGATGGGTCTGCTCAAGGTGTCGAAGGAAGGCCTGCCCCGTCTGCGGGAGATCGTGGGCGAGATCTGCTCGGGGCCGGAAGGCAGGAGCGCCACGGTGCCGACTCTCCTCCGGGAGCTCATGCGCCGCGGTGAGAAGGTCCGGGTCCTGTACAGCACCGGCCACTGGCTGGACGTGGACAGCCTGGACGACATCGTGGCCGCTGGAAGCTTCGAATAGAGGCGCATGATCAGTGCGGAGAGTTTCATCCAGAGCGCGGGCAAGTATGGTTTTCGCCTCTATTCGGGGGTGCCCTGTTCCTACCTGACTCCATTCATCAACTACGTCCTGGACAGCCCGGATCTGAACTACATCGGAGCTGCCAACGAAGGTGACGCGGTGGCCCTCATCGCCGGTGCGCAGATCGGGGGCGTCCGGGGCGTTGCCATGCATCAGAACTCGGGTCTCGGCAATGCGCTGAACCCGCTGACGTCGCTCACCTACACCTTCCAGATCCCCCTGCTGGTGATCACGACGCTGCGCGCCGAGCCGGGAGGGCCGAAGGACGAGCCCCAGCATCACCTCATGGGTGCCATCACCACCTCCCTGCTGGAGCTGATGGGGATCCCATGGGAGTACTTCCCCGACCAGCTCGACCAGATCGACGCCTGCCTGGAACGGGCGGTCCGATACATGGATCGAGAGAAGCTCCCCTACGCCCTGGTCATGAGGAAGGGCACGGTGCAGCCGTGGGAGCTGCAGTCCACTCAGGAGGCCCGTGAGGGCGCCGCCGTCGTCCCGGAGCCGCGCTCCCCACAGCACTCGCGGCGGGAGTTGCTCGAGGCGGTACACGCGAACACGGGTGGGGGGGACGTTCTCGTGGCCACCACCGGGTACACGGGGCGCGAGCTATATGCGCTGGGAGACCGTGAGAACCAGCTCTACATGGTGGGATCCATGGGGTGCGCGACGAGCTTCGGGTTGGGGCTGGCCATCGCGCAACCGGAGCGCCGGATCGTGGTGCTGGACGGAGACGGGGCCGCGCTGATGCGCATGGGCGCGCAGGCGACGTTGGGCTATGAGCGCCCGCCCAATCTCCTGCACATCCTGTTCGACAATGGGATGCACGAGTCGACGGGAGGGCAGGCGACAGTGTCTCGTTCCGTCGACTTCTGTGCCATCGCCGCGGGGTGTGGGTACCCGCGCACATCGCGGGTGTCGACTCCGGGTGAGCTGGCCGCAATTCTGGACGAGGAAGCCGAGGGGCTGCACTTCGTGCATGTTCCTACGGTGCCCGGGGTCCCCGGCACGTTGCCACGGCCTTCGCTCGCGCCGAGCGAGGTGGCCGAGCGGCTCCGGTCGTTCCTGGGGACCGCCTCGTGAGCCGCCGGCAGATCCTGCTCAACCCCGGTCCGGTCACCATGACCGATGGGGTGCGGGAAGCGCTGGGGCGCGAGGACTGGTGTCACCGGGAGCCCGAATTCGCGGATCTCACTTCGTCGATCCTGAGATCGTTGGAAGGGGTCTACCCCACGGCGTCGCATATGCATGCGGTCCTGCTGACAGGATCAGGTACCGCAGCCGTGGAGTCCATGCTCGCCACCCTGGCGCCGCGAGAGTCCAAGACTTTGGTGGCGGCCAACGGTGTCTACGGCGAGCGGATGGCGGCCATGCTCCGGGCGCACGGAAGAGATGTCCACGTGGTGTCCAGCCCATGGGAGCAGGGGATCGATCTGGATGAGATCGATCGGTGTCTCTCCGAGGATGAGGGGATTCGCACGGTGGTCACCGTGCACCACGAGACCACCACCGGCCGACTGAACGACGTGGCCGGTCTGGCTGACGTCTGCCTACGGCACGGTTGTCGGATCCTGCTGGACGGGGTAAGCAGCTTTGGAGCCGAGGAGATCGACTTCGAGTCCTGGCCCATCGACGCGGTGGCCGCGACGGCGAACAAGTGCCTGCACGGGTCCCCGGGGCTGTCGTTCGTGTTGGTCCATCCGGATGCCCTGGTGGCGGTGGACTGGGCCGTGGGAAGCGTCTACCTGGACCTGCGGCGCTACTACGAGGTTCAGCGCCGCGACGGCTTTTCCCCGTTCACCCAGGCGGTGCACGTGGCGTTCGGACTGCGGCAGGCGCTGGACGAGTTCAGGGAGGGAGGGGGTCAGCCGGCGCGGCTGGCGCGGTACCGGTCCGTGGCCGAGGGCGTACGGCAGGCGCTGGCCGGGCTGGGTGTGGGCACCCTCCTTTCCGATGAGGACTGTTCCGCCGTCCTGCGGTCGTACCTGCTGCCGGAGGGGTTCGTCTACGAGGACCTGCACGACCGGTTGAAGGCACACGGTTTCGTCATCTATGCCGGTCAGGGACGCCTGCGCTCCGATGTGTTCCGGGTCGCGCACATGGGTGACATCCGGGACGCCGACCTGCAACGGCTCTCCACGGTCTTCGAGGAAGCCCTGGGAGGAGGCGCGTGACGGCCGTGGTGGATACCGCCGTCATTCTCGCGGCGGGGATGGGCTCCAGGCTGGCGTCCGAGCTGGACGACCGGCCGAAGGGGCTCATGGCCCTGGGTGATCGGCCCATCATCGAGGAGTCCATCCAGAAACTCGCTGGCGCGGGCGTGGAGCGGATCGTTCTCGTAACGGGGCACATGCACGATGCGTACGAGGAGTTCGCCCAGCGGTTCGGGGAGCTGGTGGTGACGGTGCACAATGAGCACTTCCGGGACTCCGGAAGCATGTACTCGCTCTACTGCGCGAGGCACCTGCTGGATGGAGACTTCCTCCTCCTGGAGTCGGACCTGATCTACGAGGAGCGTGCGCTCCGAGAGGTTCTGGCCTGCCGGTCCGACAGCTGTGTGCTGCTCTCAGACTGGACTCGATCCGGGGACGAGGTCTACGTCGCCGTCCGGGACGGCCGGCTCCTGGACATGTCGAAGGATCCCGAGTCCCTCCCGGAGCCTCCGCTTGGGGAGCTGGTGGGAATCACCAAGGTCTCGGCGGAGTTGTTTCGGCATATGAAGCGGTTCGCCGGCGAGGTGTTCGAGCGGGATCTGATGCTCGACTACGAGACGGACTGCCTCGTTGGCGTCGCGGAGCAGCACCCCATCGCGTGCCCGGTGGCGGACGGATTGCTGTGGGCCGAGATCGACGACCCCGCACACCTCGAGCGCGCGCGAACCATGGTCTACCCGGCGATCCGGGCGCGAGATGTCGCGCCGGCAGTGCAGAAGTAGGGCCGAGCGATGTCGGGTACGGTTCGGGATTCCGTGGAGGCGCCAGTGATGGCCCGACGCCCGGAGGTGAAGGCACCGCCACCGGTGGTTCTCGTGGGCCTCGATAGCATGCAGGGCCTCCAGGCCGCGCGGGAGCTGCACTCCCGCGGCGTTCCGGTCATGGCCATCGCGTCCGATCCAGAGCATCCCGCGTGCCGCACGAACAGCTGTGAACGGATCATCCATGCGGAGACGCGTGGCCCCGAGCTCATCGAGACGCTGATGGCGCTGGGCGCGGGACTGCAGGGAAAGACCCTCCTCCTCCCCTGTCAGGACAAGAGCGTTCGGGAGATTTCCCGGAGCCGGGACACCCTGGGTCAACACTTCACCGTTGTCCTGCCCCCGCCGGAGGTGGTGGAGCTTCTCATGGACAAGGACGCCTTCTACGCGTTCGCGGCAGAGAACGACCTTCCGATCCCCGGAACCCTCGAGCTGGCCGACCGCGCCGACGCGGAGCGGGCTGCACGGGAGTTGGACTTCCCCTGCCTACTCAAGCCGCGAACCCGTACGAAGGAGTGGGACCAGAACACCCGCCTCAAGGTCTTCAAGATCGAGACGCCCCAGCGTCTGCTCGAGCTGTACGACCAGTGCAGCCCCTGGGCCGATGCCCTCATTGCACAGCAGTGGATCGAAGGGGACGACGGCTCCCTGTATTCCTGCAACTGCTACCTCGACCGCGACAGTCGGCCCCTGGCGACCTTCGTGGCCCGAAAGCTCCGACAGTGGCCGCCGGAGGCGGGGTCCAGCTGCCTGGGTGAGGAGGTGCGGAACGACGTCGTACTGGAAACGACCCTGGATCTGTTCCAGCGCCTCGGGTACCGCGGATTGGGTTACCTGGAGATGAAGCGGGACGTCCGCACGGGGAAGCACTACATCATCGAGGCCAACGTGGGTCGTCCCACAGGACGATCGGCCATCGCCGAGGCGGGTGGAGTTCCCCTTCTCTATACCGCGTACTGCGACTCCATGGGGCTTCCGCTTCCTGAAAACCGGGAGCAGCAGTACTCCGGGGCCAAGTGGATCGACCTGCGCCACGACTTCCAGTCGGCCTGGACGTATTGGCGACGGGGGCAGCTGACGCTGGGAGACTGGGTGGCGTCGGTGAGGGGACGCAAAGGCTACGCGGTGTTCTCCCTCCGCGATCCCGTGCCCTTTCTGGCGGACCTGTGGCGGGCCGTGACGCTGGCCGGGAGGCGCCTGCGCCCCCGGGGCAGAGCCTGATCTCACGCCTGCCCATGACGACGCAGTCCCCGTCCACCGAGCTCCGCGCGCCAGCTTCGGCCCAGCCCCACCAGCCCGAATCGGAGGCGGATTCCGCCCTGTTCGTGGTCTGGGGCAACGGGAGACACGCTGCGGATCGCATCCTCGCCGATCTGCAGGACCGTTTCACGCTCCTCAAGCTCTACGAGGTGAGCTGGAGCTCGGGGCGGGTGATGGAGAACTATCGGCGGTTCTACTCTGACCTCCCGGTGAGGGGCGTCTACCATTCCCACGCGAAGGGAAGGGCTCCGTTCCTGGCGGCGGTGGTGCTGGACCGGAGTCCGAACGTCATGGAACGGATGACCTCTCGTGGACCGCGCACGCTCAACGCCCGCTTCCTTGATGCGAAGCTGGAGTACCGTCGCTGGGCGGGGGAGCTGACCATTCACTCCACGGAGACCCCATTCGAGACCGAGCGGGACCTGACCATGCTCTTCGGTGTCGACCCCGGCCGGATGGAGCGACTGGTGGGGGGAGCCGAGACGAGCGGGCCCGGGTCCGTCGAGCGAGTCCACAGGGACCTGACGGGATCCGCGGGGTGGGCCTCGGAGGCCGAGCTGTTCGCGGTGCTGAACCGTGCGGTGGATTACGTGGTCACGGGCGCGCCGGGCCTGCCGGCGGGCGCGGAGGTCCTTCGCTCCCCGCATGTGAACCTGCTGACGAATGACTATCTGACCCTGCACGCGGCGCTGAATGCACGGCCCCGCCTCCCCTGGCCCCATGGGGGGCCGTTCCGCGTCCGGATCGGCGGGGAGTGGGTGGAGGTTCGGATCCGCTTCGTGGGAGACGGATTCTATCCGCCCGGCTGGGCACAGCACCTGTTGGAGTCCGGCAGGCAGGGGGTGGAGGGGGCCCGCCGGCTCTCGGCCCGGGATGACTTCGAGGCCCTGGCATACGATCTCGTGGTCCATCGTAGGCAGGTCGATCCGACGGAGCGGCGGCGCCTCACCGACCTGGCGGCACGGCTCCGGATCGACGGCTGGCCGGTGGACCCCATCGCTCCACGGGAGTCCATCGCGCCACTCCTGCGCCGGTGGATGCGGCGACACCACGCCGCCCCGGTTCGGCCCCTGGACCCTCTGGTGGACTTCGACCCGGGCATGGCCCCGGCACAAAGGAAAGGCCTCGGCAAGGGAGGGGAGGACGTTCGGCGGCGGACGTCCGGGTGGGAATACCGCGCCGGGCACGCGCTACGCGGATGGGTCGGGGCGGCGAGGGATCAGATCCTCTATCGGGTGCCGGCCATACGGCGGATCCGGCGCTTGAAGCCGCGAGAAGTGGCGGGAGCGCTACGTCGGCGTATGGGTGGCCGGGGAGTCTTCGCGCTCAAGCGGGTCGTGTTGCTCGTCCGCGGCGTACTCTACCTCGGGCGCCGCTATCAGTGTCCGTGCTGCGGTTGGTCCCTGCGAGCCTTCACCGGTGAGTGGAGTCTCTTCTCCTCCAACGGCGATGGGTACTGCCCCAGGTGCAACGCGAAGGCACGGCATCGGCGGCTGTGGCTCTACCTGCAGGAGCACACCGATCTGTTGGAGAGAGAAGAAGGTCGAGTCCTCGAGATCGCGCCGTGGTGGGCCATCTCCCGCCGCCTGCAGCAGCTCCCGCACCTCTCCTTCGTGGGAATCGACCTTGGGCGCCGTGGGCCACACGTGACCCTCCTGGGAGATGCGGCTGCCCTACCGCTGGAAGAGGACTGCATCGATTCGGCACTGTGCATCCATACGTTGGAGCATATCGAGAAGGACCTCGATGCCATGCGCGAGCTTCACCGGGTCCTCAAGCCGGGTGGCTGGGCCATCGTAAGTGTCCCACTCCGGCCGGAGGGACCCACCTACGAAGACCCGTCCGTCACCGATCCGGAGGATCGGGCCCGGGAATTCGGAGAGCGAAGTCACGTCCGCTTCTACGGACGCGATATCGAAGAACGCCTGAAGAATGCGGGATTCTCGGTGCTCCTCGATCAACCGGACCGGATCGCGGAGGATACGCGGAGGCGGTTCGGGCTCCGTGCCGACGAGACCCTCTTCATCTGCGGGAAGAGTCCGGCCGGCAGCTGACCGCCCACTCGGGCGTCCTCCTCCCAGCCCCGCGATCTTCGGGGTTTGCCAATCTGGCACGCGTCTTGTGATTAGAATCCCTGCATCGCCGAGGTCGGCGACGCCGCGCGAATCCATGGAGATGCGCGGTCCACGGGCTCCCGCCGGGGCGGGACCACGGCGGGCCGCCCTGGGATCTGGGAGGTGTGACGTGTCGAGAGCCGAGTCAGCCTGTCTGGACGGTCATTCCGCGGTGCCCCGTCGGCCAGGCCGGACCTGGAGCGGCGCAGTCCATTCGCAACCTGCCCGGACCGGCCGGCGGGCCAGTGGGTACCACGTCGCGACCCGGAACCAACGGTCCGACCACCCAGCCCCGGGGGACCCGAGCGTATTGGCCAGATCCTTCCGTATTCGAGACCGTGCGACCTCCCGCACCATCCCGATGATCGCGACTTTGACCGCGCTCCTCCTGGCAGCCTGTGACCCCAGCAATATCCTCGCGACCTCCGACGACTCCATCCCCACCCAGCTCTCCATCGTGGCATCCAGCCTTCCCGAGGACGGAGAGCTCTTCCTGGGGGAGTCCGTGGAGCTCGAGGCGGAGCTCCGGGACCAACGGGGCCGGCTGATCCAGGATCAGAGCATCAAGTGGGCGAGCTCGGACCCCGCCGTTGCTACCATCGACCGACACGGTGAGCTGGTGGGTGTAGCGGGCGGCACCACCACCATCCAGGCGTCTCATCGGGACATCACGGCAAGGGTGGATATCGACGTGATCGCCGTGGCGTCTCTGACAGTCTCTCCGGAGTCTGCCGAGCTCGAGGTGGGCGAGACGAAGGAGCTGACCGTCACCGGGATGAGAACCGATGGTGAGGCGCTGGAGGCGTCGCGGCTCCTCTGGTCCTCGTCGAACCCGGGAGTCGCCACCATCGATGGGGGCACCGTTATCGCCCACGCCCCCGGCACGGCGGTGGTCTCGGTGGAGGCGGGGGAGCTACGGGCCCAGAGCACCATCCTTGTGGTAAGGAACGACAGCGGTGGCACCAACGGCGGGAGCTCGGCTCAGCGCACGGTGAAGTTCTTCGTGGACGCGTCCAGCGGGTTCGACGAGTGGACGCGGTCCCCGACGCCCGAGCAGCAGGAGTGGATGCGGGAACACTACTTCCGAATGCTGACGTATAGCAGCTACTTCGACTCACGGCTGTCCTGGTACCCCACTGCATGGGTCTACAAAGATGCCTATGCGGTCTACGGGGACTCGGAGATCCTGACGCAGCATCCCGACTGGGTTCTCAAGGACGCAGCGGGCAACCGGCTCTACATACCCTATGGCTGTTCAGGTGGGAGTTGCCCGCAGTTCGCGGCGGACTTCGGAAACCCCCAGTACCGTCAGTGGTGGATCAATCGGTTGGAATCCACCATGGCCGAGGGCTACCTGGGAGTCTGGGTGGACGACGTGAACATGCTGTGGAGGGTCGGGGACGGGAATGGGGACTCCGTGACGCCCATCGACCCACGCACGGGCACGCCCATGACCCTCGACGACTGGCGCCGCTATATGGCGGAGTTCATGGAGGAGATCCGCGAGGCCTTCCCCGAGAAGGAGATCGTGCACAACGCCATCTGGTATGCCGATTCCGACGACCCGTACGTTCAGCGGCAGATGAGGGCCGCGGATTTCATCAACCTGGAGCGCGGTGCCACCGACAGGGGAATCCGTGGTGGGGGAGGGAGGTACGGCTACGAGACCTTCCTGGCCTACATCGACCAGGTGCACGCCATGGGGAACTTCATCGTGCTGGACGACGACGACTCCGACACCGATGCAGAGTGGGTGTACGAGCTCGCAACCTACCTGCTGGTAAAGTCCGGCGACGATATGATCGGTGCCGACGAGATCCGCACCCGCATCAATCCGGAGAACTTCTGGGAGGGCTACGAGATCGAGATGGGGGACCCCCTGGGCGGCCGGTACCAGACCGACGGGCTCTTCCGTCGCGACTACCAGTGCGGGACCGTGGTGCTGAACCAGCCCGAGGAGCCTACACGGACTCTGGATCTGGGTGAGAGCTTCCTGGTCGTGGGCGGCGGCGGTGCGAGCGTCTCCACCGTCACCCTGGACGGGTACCGGGCGGTGGTGCTGATCCGGGAGAACTGCACGCCCTGAGGGGCATACCCCGCCGGGCAGGCGAGGGCGATTGCAGTCATCGATCCAGGTCCGGTGCGTGCGCTACCGGGTGAGACCCTTGGCCCGGCCGGGGGGTCAGCCGCGTCTAGTACGCCCCATGTCCCGAAACGACCGCCTTCACGGTCCTGGCCAGGATGTAGAGGTCGAACATGAGGGACCAGTTCTCCACGTAGAAGGCATCCAGATTGATGCGCTCTTCGTAGGTGGTCCAGTTCCGGCCCGACACCTGCCAGAGACCGGTGAGGCCCGGGGGCACGCTGAGGTAACGACCGAACTCGGGGCCGTACTTGGATGCCTCGGCCTCCACCACGGGCCGCGGACCCACGAGGCTCATTTCGCCCACCAGGATGTTCCAGAGCTGAGGGAGCTCGTCCAGGCTGGTCTTGCGGAGGAACCGGCCCACCGACGTAACGCGCGGATCGTTCCGGAGCTTGTGGTCCCTCTCCCACTCGGCCCGGAGCTCCGGATCCGAGTTCAGGTACTCCTCGAGCAGCTCGGCGGCGTTGGGGTGCATGGTCCGGAACTTCCAGGCGAGGAAGGGATTCCGGTCACGGCCGACCCGCTTCTGCCCATAGAAGATGGGACCGGGCGAGGTGAGCTTGATGGCCGCCGCGATGGCCAATCCCACGGGGAGTGCGGCCAGGGTCAGGAGCGCCGCGAGAGTCCAGTCGATGGCTCGCTTGGCCGCGCGCGGGCCGGGCAGGAGGAGGTTCTTGCTGCCCCGGAGCCCGATCAGGCCCCCGAGGTTGGTCGCCCCCGTCCAACGGCTGAGCACGCCCTTCATCTCGGGAACGATCACGAGATGGGGGAACGTGTTCACGCACTCGCGCAGGAGGCGGTGCGTCTCCGGGGTCGGGGATCCGTCCATGGGGAAGGCCGCGCATACGGCCTGATACTTCCGAGCGAGCTCCGCCACCCGGGACGGCCCCCAGTCGGCCCCGTTCTCCTTCAGCTCCGGGCTCACCAGGATGGGATCCAGACCCAGCTTGGGGTTCTTCCGGAAGTAGTCGGATACGTGCTGCGCGTTGGGGCCCGAGTCGAAGACGAGAACGGGCTGGGTCCACCAGGAGAAGCGGGAGAAGACCGTCCTGGTGATGGAGCGCAAGACCGGCAGAAGGACCAGACAGCCCATGCCGGTGACCGCCAGGAGCAGACGGGAACCGGCCCCCGCCCCGTAGAGCGATCCGGCCAGGATGAAGCCACCAACCACCATGACCGTGGCGATGGCGGTCTTCCTCATCTCGACATAGGCTGACACGCCGATGGCGGGATAGAGTCCCAGGGCCAGCTTGGCGGCGACGATCCCGACTCCCATTACCAAGAACAGCGGGCCGAACGAAACGGGGGCGAGGGAGAGACCGACTCCCACGATGGTGGACGCGACCACGACGGACCCGAGCAGGGCGGTCAGGTCCGAAGCCACCAGCGGCGCGGAGATCGCGAGGCTCCGCAGGCTGTACGTCATCCCATTGAAGACCGCCGGAGGGGACTCCCTCCAGTGGCGGCGGCGCTCGATGCGGGCGATCCCCCGTTCGGCGGCCATCACGTCCGCGGCGGCGCTCGCTTCCGCAGGGGGTACGGGCCGCTCGGGACGGGCGACTCCGGCTCGCTGCGGGTAAGCGACCCGCTCACTGATCTTCGCGGCGTGCTCCGTCAATGCTCGTACCAGGCTCGTTGGTGGACAGTGCTCACGGCCGCCGTGAGGCGGCTTGGATGCAACGAGAAGAGCAACTCAGGTGCCAGAAGGGGGAGATTGCACTTAAGTCTATATCCAGCAGTCACTTGATTGCTTCCGGGGCTGCCAAACACATGTTGTGCTGTTACAACACTGTGCCGCTACAGGGAGCCGTTTTGCCGCCCGGGAGCAGCGGTTGCCGCCTTGGAGTAGTCAGGCGCTTTTTCGCAAGGGTTTTGTTCGCGGAAGGGAGGCGCCGAGCCGGGCCTGCCGGGGAGGGTGGTCAGCGTTGCCTGGGCACGGCCTCGGCCGGCGGATTCGAGTACTCGAGAATGGACCGCCGGGGGCGCCGCGGCGGAGGTTACCCCACGAACGAACGCGACGCAGGGAGGGCGGCTGTCACCGCCCTCCCTGCGTCGCGTTCTTCTCCGGCGTCGGGGGTGCATGACACGTGGCAGCACCCCGACGGTCCCGGAGGGTCAGGACTTGGCGTACTCGTAGTAGTGGTAGCGGTTGAGGTCGGCCGTGGTCAGTCCCGTGGGATCGTTGAGAATCGCACCCCGGACGTTCGCTCCCACCGTATGAAGTCCACGGAGGGCCTCCTGGATGGCCGCCCGCTCAGTGCGTCCCGCCTGGACGAGCATGACCACACCGTCGGTGGCCGCGGAGAGCACCGGGGCGGTCCCGGCAGCAAGCACTGGCGGTCCGTCCACGAGCACGAAATCGAACTCCTCTTCCAGCTCCTCGAGGATGGCCCGCAGCGGCGTGCCCCGTCCGAGGAGAGAGGGGCTGGCACCGGAGTGGCCCCGGGGAAGGAGGAACAGGCCTGGGACGGTGGTACTGTGTATCGCACGCGAGCCGTTGACCCGCGCACCGAGCAGATCGGACACCGCCGCTTCGCCCCGGAGGACGTCGCTGAGCCCCGGCGCCGCCGGGACGTCGAACACTTCGTGGACCCGTCCCCGCCAGACGTCGGCATCCACCAGGAGGACCTTCAGGCCCTCCCGAGCCAGCGCCACGGCGAGATTGGTGGTTACCAGCGTCTTGCCCTCCTGCGGCAGCGTGCTGGTGATGCTCAGTGTCTTGGCGTCCTTGGTGGCACCGGCGAACAGGAGGTTCGTGCAGAGCATACGGAACGCTTCCCGGGAATAGATCGACTGTGTGCCTCCATTCCCAACGACGGGCCCCACGGTCGTCCCGGCGGTGCCCTCCGGGCCGGGGTCGCTCCCTCCCGGGCCTCCACCCTCCCGGCTACCCACCAGCACACGGGTCTTGGACAGAACGGTCTTCGGATCCGAGGACTTCGGGATCACGCCGAGGACCGGGAGCTGGAACAGCTCCTCCACCTCTTCCTTGCTGCTGAGGCTGCTACGGCGGTACTCCGCCACAATGGCTCCCACGCCACCGAACGACAATCCGAGGATGAGCCCCAGCCCCAGCTTCACCACCGCCAGGCTCGGTGCGGGCTCATACGGCAGGGTGGCCAGGTCGATGATGTCGGCCCGTCCCACCGTCACCTCCTCGGCCATGCGGGCGCGCTGGAGGTCCTCCCGCAGCTGATCGCTAAGGGTCTGGTAGGTGGAAACGACCTGCTCCAGCCGGTCCGCCTGGGCGAGCTGTGCCGGAATCGTGGCAAGCGCCGAGTCCGTTCGTGCGGAGAGCTCCTCGAGCGCCCCGGCCCGGGCGACCAGTGATCGGACGTGACTCCGGATCGCGTTGGTGAGGTCCTGCTCCGCAGCGTCCACCAGCTCTTCCTGGCGCTGCACCTCGGGGCTGCTCCCGGCCGCCCCGAATCCCCCGGCCGTGAGGGAGTCCAGGGTCGACCGCTGGTTCAACAACCGGCCATGCATCTGTGAGACGACCGCGTTCTCCGCGATTCCCGGCGATGACACCAGCGTCCGGAGGACGGCCCAGCGATCATCCGGCGTGACCGCCATGTCGAGGCTGTCGAGCATCATGGCAGCGATCCGCCGCTCGCTCTGGAGCTCCGCGATCTGGACCCGGAGCATCATCCGGTTCTGGGACTCGGCGGCCAGCTCACCAGCCGCGTCGTAGGACTGGGAGCGGGTCTGGAAGGCGGACAGGGACCGTTGCGCGGCGCCGAGGCGTCCTTCCGTCTCCTGGAGCTGCTCCTCCAGGAAGGCCCGGCGACGGGTGGCGCGTTCCTGAGCGAATTGCCCCTCGAACCGCTGATAGGCCTCTGCGAGGGTGTTGACCACCCTCTGGGCAATGGCCGGGCTAGGGTTCGAGAAGGAAAGGTCCACGACGTTGGTCTCTTCCCGAGGCTGAACCCGCAGATCCTCGCGGAGCTTATCGATGACCTGTTCCCGAGGCTTGATGGTCCACGTGGCTTCGCTCACCGAGGGCCGGCTCTCCACCACGAAGGTGACGCCGTTGATGGAGACAGGCTCGCCGTAGAAACCTTCCATCTCTACCCCGCGGTCACGGACCCACAGCCCGGCGTCGGTGAACACCAGCTGAAGGGTGTCGGGACGTTTGTCGGCATCGACGCGGGTGGAGTGGAGCAACCGGTCGGAGAACTCCTCGGAATCGGGGGTGAGCCTCAGCCCGGTGTTGTCCACGACCTCCCCCAGAAGCGAACCGCTGGTGAGGAGCTGGATGGCCGAAAGGAAGGGGTTTACGAACGCGTCGTCTTCCCGCATGGGTGTCTCGATGCCCTGCGTCACCACCTCCCGGGCCTCACCGACCCGGATGACGGCGGTGGCTTCGTACTCCGGCTCCTCGACCATGACCCAGGCCAGGGCGGCCAGGATCCCCACCGCCGTCGTAGCCGCGATGAGCTTCACATGCCGCTTGAAGATCTGGAGAACCTGGAACAGGTCGACGCCCGCGCCGGATCCACCTGCGGCGCCCGGGTACCCGGGATACGCCGATGCATGCGGGTACCCTGGGTAGGCAGGATAGCCCGGCGGGCGATCCTGCCAGACTCCGGGATCGTCAATGGGCCCGCTTGGGACCCCACCGGGGCGATTCGAGTTGCGGTCCACTAGGCTGTCGCCTCCACTGAGCAAACAGGGTTCACGCCCGAGGTCGTCCGAGAAACCCACGGGGCCTATTCAAAGCAGCTACCCGGGCACACACGGAGTCAACCCTGGCCTCACGCGGGGTTCGTGACGTCAGGGCATTCATCCAGGCGCCGAGAGAGGCCGATTCTGGCGGGTGATGATGTCTTTCCATAAAAACATATGTTCACGAATACCGTTTGCGCACCAGTCTTGGTCCACGGTGGTGGAGGGGAGTCTGTGGACCGGGTCGGGCCGGACCGCATGAAGTCACGTCTGGTAGGACCCTGATCTCTGTCCCGCATCAGAGCGCAGGCCCTTGCGCTGGCTTGCCACGATCGTGGGGACTTCTGACACTTCCATGGTTGCCTTCGGACGCGCTTCGGGATTCCGTCCTCGTGTCCCGCTGAATGCGACCGGTGCCACGACGACGCGCCCAACCCAACGGAAGCCGTACCTGATGATCGCGCCCACAAGGCTCGCCCTAGCTCTGATCGTCGCCGCCCATCTTCCGGGCGGAACACCTGCGTCCTCACGGCCGGCCGCCGCCCAGGCATCCGCCCCACGGGAGGTCTCCACCCTCCAGACCGGATGGCGATTCGCGCGGGGCGATCATCGTGAGGCATTCCGACCCGGGTTCGACGACTCGCAGTGGGAGGAGGTGTGGGTGCCCCACGACTGGGCCATCGGGGGCCCGTTCATCCGTGACGGCGATGGAAGCACGGGAAAGCTCCCGTGGCGCGGTGAAGGGTGGTACCGCCGGGACCTCGAGGTGCCGGCGTCCTGGGCGGGGCGACGGGTGTACCTGGTGTTCGACGGCGTGATGGCGTTTCCCCGGGTGTGGGTGAACGGCCAGGAGATGGGCTCGTGGGACTACGGCTACACCTCCTTCTACCTGGACGTCACCGACCAGGTCGTTCCAGGGGGCCGGAACGTGCTGGCGGTACACGCCGATACGCGGAAGCACGACAGCCGGTGGTATCCGGGGGCTGGAATCTACCGGAAGGTGCAGATGGTGGCCGTCGACCCGGTACACGTGGATGTGTGGGGGACGTTCGTGAGCACGCCCATCGTGCAGCCCCACTACGCGTCGGTTCGAATCCGGACCGCCGTCAGGAACGGCTCGGGCGGTCCGGAGGCGGTGACCCTGGAACAGGTCATCTTGAACGCCGAGGGGCGGGAAGTGGCGCGAGGGGAAGTGGTGGACACCCTCGGCGCCGGCGCAACCCGGGAGTTGGAGGTGAACATCCCCCTGACAAACCCTCGGCGCTGGGACATTCAGGATCCCGTTTTGTACATCGCGCGAACCACCGTGCGCGCGGGTGGCTCGGTGCGGGACGTGTACGACACGCCCTTCGGCGTCCGGACCATTCGCTTCGATCCGGACCACGGATTCTGGCTCAACGACCGACGGGTGCAGCTCAAGGGAGTGAACCTCCACCACGACCACGGGCCCTTGGGGGCCGCATTCTACCCCCGTGCCATGGAGCGAAAGCTCGAGATCATGAAGTCCATGGGGATCAACGCCATCCGCACCAGTCACAACGCGGAGGCGCCCGAGGTGTTGGCCCTGGCCGACAGCATGGGACTCCTGGTCTTCAACGAGATCTTCGACAAGTACGACGGCAAGGCGGACATCACGCCGGAAACCGACTTCGAGGAGTTCGCCCACCGCAACGTCCGCAATTTCGTGCGGCGAGATCGGAATCACCCCTCGGTATTCCTGTGGAGCGTGGGGAACGAGATCGGAGACGTGCAGTGGAACGTGGACGGTGGCTTCCACAAGCTCCACACCATGGTGAACTACGTACGCAAATACGACCCGACCCGCCCCGTCACGCTTGTGAATGACAATGCCGAGGCCCCGGTCCGGAGAGCCTTCGACTACTACGATGTCCTGTCCTGGAACTACTCCCGCCGATGGGCCCTGGCGCGCCAGATGGAGCCCAACAAGGCGGTGGTCATCAGCGAGTCGGCCTCCACCCTGAGCACCCGGGGGTTCTACGAGCTCCCTTTGCCGGACGATCCCACGGCCTTCACCAATTCGCTCCAGGTGAGCTCGTACGACCTGAACGCGCCGTGGTGGGCGGAGGTGTTGGACGACGACTTCATGTGGCAGCAGCAGGAGCCCTACATCGCCGGGGAGTTCGTCTGGACCGGCTTCGACTACCTGGGTGAGCCCACACCCTACTTCAACGAGGCCATGGAGGACTTCGGGTACGGGCCCGAGGCGGCCTCCCGAAGCTCCTACTTCGGCGCCGTGGACCTGGTGGGGATCCCGAAGGACCGGTACTGGCTGTACCGGACCCATTGGCTACCCGAGGAGACCACGGTGCACATCGTGCCGCACTGGAACTGGCCGGACCGCGTGGGGGAGCCCGTTCCGGTCTTCGTGTACACGAACGGGGACTGCGCAGAGCTGTTCCTGAACGGCGTATCGCAGGGAGCGGACTGCAAGGATCCCACGTCGGACGTGTCCATCGAGCGCTCCCGTCTCATCTGGCGCGCCGTCGTGTACGAGCCTGGGGAGCTCCGTGCCGTGGCGTTTCGGGAGGGCGCGGTCATCGGGGAGTCGTCCGTGCGGACGGCGGGCGACCCGGCCGCCATCCGGCTGAGCCCCGACCGCACCCGTCTCCAAGCCGATGGGTTGGACCTCTCCTACATCCTCATCGAGGCATTCGACCAGGAGGGACGCCCAGCACCTCTGGCGGAGGGGAGAGTCCACCTGGAGATCGAGGGACCCGGACGGATCGCAGGGGTGGGAAACGGGAATCCGCAGTCGTTCGAGCCCTTCCAGGCCGAATGGGTCGACCTGTTCTACGGGAAGGCCATGCTGATTCTGGGGGTGGGGCACGAGGCGGGCGTCGTGCGGGTCCGGGCCACCTCCGACCAGCTCGAGGGTGACGAGGTCACCATTCGCGTCCAGGAGGTCACGTCCGCCGGGTGAAGGGGTCCTTCCAAGCGGATCCGGGGGCGCTCCAATGCCGACCGCGTGTTTCGCGGCGTCGGTACGGAGGCCTATGATCGGGTGCGCGCGAGGCCGCCCCGGCGGTCTCGTGGACAACCTGAACCGTCAGGAGGCTTCGGAATGCGAACCCTCAGGCTGGTCATCGCTCTCTCCATGCTGCTACCGGCGCAGGCCGCATCCCAGGCCCAGCCCACGGCCGAAACCGTCGTCCTCGTCCACGGCGCGTGGGGCGGTGGATGGGATTGGAAGGGCGTGGAGCGGGAACTCCGATCACGAGGCTACGACGTCTACCGCGCGACCCTTACGGGACAGGGTGAGCGGCATCACCTGATCTCTCCGGAGGTGGGACTGGAAACGCACATCAGCGACGTGGCCAATCTGATCGTGTGGGAGCAACTGGATCGTGTGGTGCTGGTAGGGCACAGCTACGGCGGGATGGTCATTACGGGCGTGACGGAACGCATCCCGGATCGCATCGGACGCCTGGTCTACCTCGACGCGATGCTCCCCTTCGACGGAGAATGTGTCATGGGCATGATGGGGGGACAGGGCGAAGGGTGTGGGGACGTGGAGTCCGTCCGGGGCCAGTCCGACGGGGTCGTGCCGCCCAGCTGGCTCGAGCCCGGCACGCTCCCGCCTCACGACGTCCCTCATCCCGCTCGGACGCTCGTCGATCCTCTTCACCTGCAGGGTGATCCCGGTCATGGCCGGCCAGCGAGCTACATCCTGACCCGGGACGAGCCCGGGCAGCCCGACGGATTCGATTGGGCGGCGGAGCGTGCCGGAGAGCTTGGATGGCCCGTGATGGAGATGATCGCGGACCACAATCCGCAGAGAACCAAGCCGGCGGAGCTGGTGGATCTGATCCTGACCACCCACTCGGGGGACCCGGGTCGCTGAGCTCCATCGCCCGTGAAGCCCGGGGTGGTGGGTGCACCGAGGGCCGAGCTCATGCCAGCTCGGGCGGCCAGCAGGGTCGCTGCCGTCGAGCTCCGTCCAGGCCGGCGTCTCGACGGACCCGCCCGGTTTCCTCGTCGGGGGTGCCCGCGGTATGATCGTCCGGTTGGTCCAAGTTTCGGCGGGCCTACCGGGCGGCGGTCCCGCGCCCATCCGGGTCCTGTAGCTCACGGGATGGTCTCCCCAACACAACGACGATGATCTCACTCTCTGCGGTCGACATCGCGGTCTTCGGACTGTTCGTGGCCACCGTAATCGGGCTCGGCCTTTCGAAAAGCCGGAACGAGAAGGACAGCGAGTCCTACTTCCTGGCCGGACGGGGCCTCAAGTGGTGGCTCATCGGGTTCTCCCTCATCGCGGCGAACATCTCCACGGAGCAGTTCGTGGGAATGTCGGGCCAGGCGGCGGACTACATCGGGCTCGCTATCGCGAGCTACGAATGGATGGCGGCCATCACGCTGATCGTCGTAGCCTTCTTCTTCCTGCCGAAGTTCCTGCAGAGCGGTGTGTACACGGCACCCGAGTTCCTACGAGTCCGATTCAACGAGTCGGCCCGACTCATCATGGCTGTGTTCACCATGATCATGTACGTGGGGGTCACCATTTCGGCGGTGATCTACTCCGGCGCGCTCACGCTCAGCACTCTGTTCCCGGCCGTGGGGTTGGTCACGGCGGCGTGGATCATCGGCATCATCGCCGCGGTCTACGTGGTCAGCGGAGGATTGAGGGCGGTAGCCTGGGCCGACTTGATCCAGGGATCCGCGCTCATCCTGGCGGGCGCAGTCATCCTCATCCTGGCCCTGAAGGCCCTCGGGGCGACCCCCGTTTCGGAGCTCGCCTACAGCGCCGCGGCCTCCGGCGTTGCCGACGATGCCAGCGGGTGGACCAAGCTCATGGAGCTCAATTCCGACAAGCTCCACATGGCCCTCCCGTCGTGGGACCTCGTGCTCCCCTGGACGGCTCTGGTGATCGGGCTGTGGATCCCGAACTTCTACTACTGGGGTCTGAACCAGTACATCATCCAGCGGACTCTGGGAGCGCACTCCCTGGCCGAGGGACAGCGGGGCACGGTGTTCGCCGCGGCGCTCAAGCTCATCATTCCCTTCGTCATCGTCTTCCCGGGGATCGCGGCCTTCAACCTCTTCAGCGACGAGATGGCCGCCGAGGCGGCCCGCGATCCCCAGATCGCGGCGGGAAACGAGTCCGCGTGGGTACGCTTCCAGGACCTCCAGGACAGCCCGGCCGCGCCCCCCGTCATCTTCGACTTCGACGGGGCCTGGGCGGAGGCGAACCCGGAGCGGGTCGCTGCTCTCGAGACCCATAACGCCCAGGTAGAGGCCGAGGTCGGCCTCAACGTCGAGCACGTCCGCATGGTCGGCTACAAGTACGACACCGCGCTGCCCCTGCTCATAGGACGGCTGGTCCCTGCCGGGGTGGGCCTGCAGGGCTTCATCCTGGCCGCCCTCCTGGGGGCCGTGGTGAGCTCTCTGGCGTCCATGCTGAACGCGGCCTCCACGATCTTCACGATGGATCTCTGGCGGCGGTACTTCCACCCCGGGTCCTCGGAGAAGGAGCTGGTGGTCACCGGCCGCACCACCGTGGCCATCTTCGCGGCCATGGGCTGCCTCGTGGCGCCTCTCCTAGGGAACCCGCGATTCGGAGGGATCTTCACCTTCATCCAGGAATTCCAGGGCTTCATCTCCCCCGGCATCCTGGCGGTATTCCTGTTCGGCTTCTTCGTGAAGAGGGCGAACCGGTGGGCCGGGGCCGCGGGGCTCCTGGTCTGCCCGGTAGTCTTCGGCCTCCTGAAGGTGGCGGTGCCCAGCATCGCGTTCCTCGATCGGATGGCCATCGCCTTCTTCATCGTGCTGGCCATCCTCACCGTCATGACGCTGGTGCGTCCGAAGACGGACGAGGACACCCTGGAAAAGGGGCCCGGTATAGAGCTGATCCCGGCGCCGGGAGCCAAGTTGGCTGGCGGCCTGGTGGTGGTGGCGACCCTCAGCCTGTACGTGATCTTCTGGTAGAAGGTCGGTCCAGGAACGACAAGACGGGCCAGGGCCACGCCGTGAGCCGGTCCCGTCCCCGGAACTCCGAGGCAGCGCTCAGGGACCCGCCTACTCGACGGTGAAGGCCAGGACCGTCTCGTGGTTCCAGGTTTCTCCCGGGTCGAGCCGGGTGGAGGGGAATTCCGTTTGGTTCGGCGCGTCGGGGAAGAACTGGGTCTCGAGGCAGAAGGCCTCCCGCCCCCGGTACCCGTCCTCGCCCCGGCCTGCCGTCCCTGTGGCGAAGTCCGGCGTGTACAGCTGGACTCCTGGGAGCGTGGTCGAGACGGTCAGCGTCCGCCCGGTTCCGGGGTCGTGCACACGGGCGCACTCTCTCGGGACCCGGTTCGCGGCGCCCCACCCGTCCAGCACGAAGCAGTGGTCGTAGGCGGGCCGGTCCCGGAAGAGGGGCTTCTCGATGGTGAAGTCCCACGGTGTCCCCCGCACCGACATCAGCCGCCCGGTGGGAAGGAGGTTCTCGTCCAACTCCAGGAACCGGCGGGCGGCGATCTTCATCCGGTGTGCACCGACGTCTCCCCGCCCCGCCAGATTGAAATAGGCGTGGTTGGTGAGGCTCAGGTGTGTCGGGGCACCGGTGGTTCCGTGGAACCCGATGTGCAGCCTGCCATCACGATGGAGTCGATAGCGCACCGAGACGTCTACAGCCCCTGGATAGCCCTGGTCCCCATCCGGCGAGTGGAGGGAGAACGTGATCTCCGGGGCGCCGTCCTCGCCGCGGGTGACCCCCGTCGTGTCCCAGGGACGGTGGCTGAAGCCGCCGGGGCCTCCGTGCAGATGGTGATCCCCCAGGTTGACGGGGAGTTGGATCATCCGACCGTCGAGTTGGAGTCGCCCTGACCTGATCCGGCCCGCGTATCGTCCCACGGTGGTCCCGAAGTAGTTCGGATTGTCGAGGTAGGCCTCCGCCGTGTCGAAGCCCAGCAGGACCTCGCCGGGGCTCCCGTTCCGGTCGGGGACGCGGATGGACGCCAGAGAGGCGCCCAGGTGACAGAGGCGGATGGTCGTCCCGCGGTCGTTGTCGAGGGTGTGCAGCGGCCTCCTCCTACCCCACGCGTTTCCGCTTTTGCTTCATGAAGTCCATCATGATGTACTGCCCCAACGTCATGGTACTGGTGAAGTAGGCCTTACCCCGCGCGATCTCCGACACCTTCTTCACGAACTGAACCAGATATGGGTCGCGGGCCAGCATGAAGGTGTTGATGAGGATTCCCGCCTTCCGGCAGGCCGCCGTCTCCTGGAAGGTCCGACGGAGGATGAACGCGTCCAGGCCACCGGAGTTGGTGTAGACCCGTCCATCTGGAAGGGTGACGGCGCTGGGCTTTCCGTCGGTGATCATGATGATCTGGCGCATGTCCTGTTTCTGCGCCATGAGGATGCGCCGGGCCAGCTCGAACCCCTCTGCGGTGTTGGTGTGGAACGGGCCCACCTGAGCCTTGGCCAGCTGGGAGAGCGGGATCTCCGCGGCCCGGTCCCCGAAGGTGATCACGCGCAGGGCGTCACCGGGGAACTGGGTCCGGATGAGGTGCGACAGAGCCAACGCCACCCGCTTGGCGGGCGTGAAGCGGTCCTCGCCGTACAGGACCATGGAGTGGGAGATGTCCAGCATGAGGACGGTAGCGCAGCTGGAGCGGTACTCGGACTGGTGGACCATGAGGTCCGAGTAGTCCAGGTTCAGCGGTACGGCGAGCCCCTCCCGCTCGATGGCGTTCTTCAGGGTGGCGGGGATGTCCAGGTTCAGCGTGTCCCCGAACTCGTAGGGCTTGGAGGCGGCCTCCGCCTCGATGCCCGTTGCGAGATGAGGCGTGTCGTGACTGCCCGCAGTGGACTTGCCCAGCGCGCCCAACAGGCCCTTGAGGGAGCGATAGCCGAGGAAGTCCATCCCCTTCTGAGTGAGGTTGAACTCCACCTGCTGCGCCGCCTGCTTGGCCTCGTCGATCTTGCCCTGGCCCGTGACGTCCTGTGGCTGCCCCGGGAACTGGGGCGTGCCGTTCTCGAGCGTGATGTAGCCCTCGTCCACCATGCGCTGGATCAAGTCGTCCAGCAGCTCGGCGATGTGCGCCTGGACGCTCTTGTCGCCCTCGCCCTCGCCCCGGAGCTCCTCGATCATCTCGGGAGTCAGCTCGCCGCTCTCGATGAGTGCCCGCAGGAGGGCGTTCTTGAGGGCGTCCACCGAGCTCACGTCCTCGGTTCCGGACCATCCCCAGTACGGGTGGTGATGCGGCCCCCCTGCGAACCCTCCATTCAGCAGGAAGTCCGAGAGGGACTCGAGGAGGGATTCCAGGTTCAGGGCATCCAGCCAGCCGCCCTTGTATTTGGTATAACGTGTGAAGCGCATCGCCCCTCCGGTCAGGTGTGAGTGCGCATACCCACGGTCTACGCCAGGGTTCGAACCCGCCGCCGACGCACGGGTACGGAGGTCCATGAGCGACCCCAGCTGGATCCACCGCCTTCGCCAGCGATTGCTGGACTTCTTCCACCGGACGAGGGGTGACCGTGCGATGCCGTGGCGGGAGACCCTGGATCCTTACGCCATCTGGGTGTCCGAGGTCATGCTGCAGCAGACCCGGGTGGAGACGGTGATCCCGTACTACCGGGCATGGATGCAGCGCTTCCCTACGGTGGAGGCACTCGCCGACGCGCCGCAGGAGGACGTGCTGAAGCGGTGGGAAGGGTTGGGGTACTACTCCCGCGCCCGCAATCTGCACAGCGCGGCGCGAGTGGTCCGCGAGCGACACGGAGGCCGTCTGCCTGCCGACCTGAAGGAGCTGCGTGACCTTCCCGGGGTGGGCGCCTATACGGCCGGGGCGGTGGCCAGCATCGCATTCGGCCTTTCCACTCCGGCGGTGGACGGCAACGTCCGTCGCGTCGCGTCGCGGCTCCTGGACCTGCCGGATCCCCCGCCGAAGCGGCTGGAAGATGTGGTGGGGAGATGGGTGCCACGGGATGAGCCCGGTGATTTCAACCAGGCCCTCATGGAGCTGGGCGCCACCATCTGCCTGCCCAGGAATCCCCTTTGCGAGGTGTGCCCGGTGTCGGACCTCTGCGAGGCCCGGGTCGCCGGAACCGTGGACGTGAGGCCCGCGCCGAGGAAGCGCGCGACGGTGCGGAAGGAAGTGCACGCCGTGACTGTCGCCGTCCGCTCGGGCGCGTCGGTCCTCCTGGCGCTCAGACGCCGTCCGCCGGAAGGCCTTCTGGCCGGCATGTACGAGTTTCCGGCGCGCGTCCTCCCGACCGGGGAAGAGGAGGCCGCAGTGGAGGGCCTGCCTCTCTGGACGGCCGAGGAAGGCCCGGTGGTGGCTCTCCCGGAAGTCCTCCACGCCTTCTCCCACCTTCACGTTACCTACCGGCCGGTGCTGGTGCGCCTCCCGGAGGAGGCCCCTCCCCCACCCGAAGCCCGCTGGCTCACCCCGGTGGAGATTGGAGCCCTTCCCCTTCCGGTAGCGCAGCAGTCCATTGTCAGGAGTGCCCTGGAAGTTCTGGGGGTGGTGGAGACCACCGACTGACGATCCGAAGCGGGGGGTCGCGATGCGCATCGCGAACATGAGCTGGATGGACGTGGAGGAGTTCCTCGGCGGGGACGACCGTGCCGTCGTGCCCCTGGGAAGTGTGGAGCAGCATGCGTACCTGAGCCTGGCAACGGACGCCATCCTGGCCGAGCGCGTGGCCGTGGATGCCGCGGAGCCGTTGGGCATCCCGGTATTCCCGGCAGTCCCCTATGGCCTGGCGGCGTACTTCTCCGCCTATCCGGGGACCATCGCGCTGCGCACCGACACCTACGCAGCCTTGGTGACCGACATCCTGGATTCGCTCCACGGTGCGGGGTTTCGACGGATCCTTCTGGTGAACGGTCACGGCGGAAACGCTCCCGCCGGCGAGGTGGGAGCCCGGTGGGCGGACCGGAAGGGCGACGCGGAGGTGCGCATCCATCACTGGTGGAAGGCGCCGCGGACCACCGCGGCGGTGCAGTCGGCGGGCGAAGGGGGGAGCCATGCCAACTGGATGGAGGCGTTTCCGTGGACGCAGCTCGCCCACCTCACCGCCCCGGCCGATCCCAAGGCACCGACCCGCATCACCGATGCGGACCGAGCGGATCCCGCTCGGGTGCGCCAGATCCTCGGAGACGGGAGCTTCGGCGCGGCCTACACCATGCCCGACGAGGTGATGTTGGCGATCTGGGCCGTCGCGGTGGAGGAGACGCGCCAGCGCATGGAGGCTACCGCCTGGGAGGTCCGCTCATGAAGCTCGAGTTCAACGACCGGGTGGTGGTGGTCACTGGGGCGGCGCACGGGTTCGGGCGTGAGATCGCGCTTCGGTTCGCGCGGCTCGGCGCTCGGGTCCACGCCTGGGACGTGCTCCGGGAGGAGCTGGAGGAGACCGCCCGAATGGCCGAGGAGCACGCGCATGGAAACGATGGGGACGAAGGCGAGGGCGCCGTGATCCCCGCCTACGTCGACGTCACGCACCCGGGGCAGGTGGAAGAGGCCGTCTCGCTGGTGGAGCACGGAAGCGCCGACGGGCAGATCCACATCCTGGTGAACAACGCCGGGGGCGTCCTCGGGCAGGTGGGGCGACCCGTGGAGGACGTTCTTCCCGGCGAGTGGAATGCCGTCGTGGCGGTGAACATGACCTCCGTCTTCCTCACGACCCACTTCGCCGTGCCCGCCATGAAGGCGAATGGCTACGGACGGATCGTGAATGTCTCATCCGGAGCCGGCCTGGGGGTGAGCAAGACGGGAATCCAGGCCTATGCCGCTGCGAAAGCCGGTCAGATCGGACTCACCCGGCAGCTGGCACACGAGCTGGGCCCCTTCGGAATCACCGTGAACAACGTCGCTCCCGGATTCGTCCGATCGAATCCCAGCACCGAGAGGCAGTGGGAGGCGTACGGCGAGGAGGGGCAGAAGGCGCTGGTGGAGGGCATCGCCCTACGAAGGCTCGGCACCCCGGGCGACATCGCGGACGCCGTTCTCTTCCTCGCTTCCGACCAGGCCGCGTGGATCACCGGTCAGGTGCTCCCGGTGGATGGAGGAAAGTGACCCCGAGTACCGGGGCCGGTGCCCGGGGACACCCGGCGGTACGCCAACCGTTGGATGGAGCCGTCCCGGGAGCTGAGCCCTAGAATTCCTTCTCCCCGAACGGATCGAAGCCGCCGAGTCCGGCGCCTCCGGACGGCCCCTGGTGTTTCGCCCGAGCGTAGCCGCCTCCGATGGCGCGACTGACGCGCCTCTCCGCTACCAGCGCCTCCAGCACGAGCTCCGCGGCCGCTGCCTTGACGCCGTCCTGAGCCCCGGAAGGAGCGAGACCCACCCCGGACACCAGGTCCAGGAGTCCTGGGACGTTCTCGAATCCCATGAGGCATGCTTTGGAGGAGGCCTCGTCTCCCACCTGAAGAGCCCCGCCGCTCTCGAAGTACTCCACGATGTCCTCCACGTCCGCGCCGCCCGCACGTGCGTCGAAGGTGGCCAGACACGCCGCGGCGATGAGCTCGTTGGCGATCCGCTCGGGACCCTGCAGCTCCCCCTCGTATTCCAGCTCCATCTTGCCCGTGATGGCGGGGAGGGCAGAGTAGATATCGGTGATGCGGGGAACAGCCACCTTCTCGTCCAGGAGGAGGGCGCGTCGCTCGGCGTTGGAGACCACGCACTCGGTGACGGTGATGGGCATGCGCTGGCTGACCCCGGAACGTTGGTCGATGCGCTTGTCCTCCCGGGCAAGAAAGGCGATGCGCTCGATGACCTCCGACACCAGGTCGGGCACCATCACCTCCACGGTGCCGCGCTGAGCCCAGGCCTCCTGGAGGGTGACGTTCACTCCGGTTTCGATCTCATGGGGGTAGTGGGTCCGGATTTCCGCTCCGATCCGGTCCTTGAGCGGCGTGATGATCTTCCCGCGCGCCGTGTAGTCCTCCGGGTTGGCGGTGAAGACCATGAAGACGTCCAAGGGGAGGCGGATGGGGTAGCCCTTGATCTGTACGTCCCCTTCCTGGAGGACGTTGAACAGCCCCACCTGGATCTTGCCCGAGAGATCCGGAAGCTCGTTGATGGCGAAGATGCCGCGGTTGGCGCGGGGGAGCAGGCCGAAGTGGATGGTGAGCTCATCCGCGAGGATGTGACCGCCCCGGGCCGCCTTGATGGGGTCCACGTCGCCGATCATGTCCGCGATGGTCACGTCCGGTGTCGCCAGCTTCTCGACGTACCGGTGGTCCCGGTCCACCCACTCCACCGGCGTCTCGTCGCCGTGCTCTCGAACGAGCTCCTTTCCGTACCTGGAGATGGGGCGGAGCGGATCGTCGTTCACCTCGCTCCCGTAAAGGATCGGGAGCTGCTCGTCCATGAGACCTACCAATGCCCGCAGGATGCGGCTCTTGGCTTGACCCCGGAGCCCAAGGAGGATGAAGTCGTGACGGGCCAGGATGGCGTTGACGATCTGAGGAACCACGGTGTCCTGATAGCCGAGAACACCAGGAAAAAGCTCGTCACCCGACCGGATCTTCCGGACGAGATTCTCGCGCATCTCGTCCCGCACCGAGCGGGTCTGGTATCCGCTGTCCCGAAGGGCTCCGACGGTGGTGGGACGGTCATGGGGCATGCCTGGGCACTCCTGGGCGTTTAAGGCTCATGTCCCCGCCGTGCGCCGGGGAGCGGGATGCGCTACCGTTGTGGCCGGGCGCCCAGAAGGCGCCACGGGATCCCGGATACCCGACGAGGTCCGCACGGGTCCAGGGTCCGAGTCCGACACCCAACTACCGAAGCTCCATGAGCCTCCAGGACATCATTCGCCTGGCCGTCGCGGTGTACCTCGCGGGCACCCTGGTCGTCTTTGCCCGTCTCGTTTCCGACAAGATCGCGTTCGTCCGCCGAGGCGGACCGGAGGACCGCAGCGACCACCTAGGGAGGCGTATCGGGATCTTCTTCACGGAGGTCCTGGGACAGAGCAAGGTGCGGAGGCGGCTCACCGCCGGTTGGGCCCACGCATTCGTCTTCTGGGGCTTCATCGCCTTCACGATCTCGACGTTGAATCTCCTGCAGGGTCTGGCCACCGGAGAGGACGGATTCCTGCACCTCGCGGCCATGGGCTGGTTCCCGCCGGTCGTGGACGTGTTCGCCTTCCTGATCCTGTTGGGGATCGTGACGCTGGCCGTGCGCCGCTTCGTGATTCGGCCGTCGTACCTGACCTATCACTCCCGCGAGTCCGGAATCGTACTGGCGGTCATAGGCGTCATCGCCCTGACCCATCTCGGGGAGCGGTATCTCGCCGACCCGGCCTCCATCTACTTCGGATACGCGCACCTGGTGGTGGCGTTCTCCTTCCTGGCCTACGTCCCGACCTCCAAGCACTTCCACATTCTGGGCGCTCCCGTGAATGCGGTCCTCCAGCAGCTGGAGGATCACCAGCGGATGGACCCCCTGGACCTGGAGGCGGAGCTCGACTTCGACGCAGGCGATTCGTATGGCTGGAATCGGGTCAGGGACCTGGGGTGGGACGACCGGCTGAACCTCATCACCTGCATCGAATGTGGCCGCTGTCAGGAAGCCTGCCCTGCGTTCGCCACTGGAAAGCTGCTGAATCCCCGGGACTTCATCGTGGACCTCAAGTACCACTCCCAGGGAAAGACCCCGCACGGGAAGCAGGCTGAGGTGGCGCGGGAGGCATTCGCCGCGTCGGGCGGGAGTCTCGATGGAGTGTCCCTGGAGGACCAGCCGCTTCTGGACCACGTGATCGCGTCCCAGACCCTCTGGGAGTGCACCACCTGCATGGCCTGCGTCCAGGCCTGTCCAGTGGACATCGACCATCTCTCGATCCTGCTGAACCTCAAGCGATATCAGGTCCTGGACGTGGGGGACATCGAGCCCGAGTACCAGCGGATCTTCACAAACGCCGAACGGGCCGGAGATCCCTGGGGGTATGGCGAACACCGGAAGACCGAGACCATCGAGGCCCTGACGGCGGGCGCGAACGGAGCCGCCGGCGGGGGAGCCGAAGCCGGCGCGGGCGATGGCGCCGCTTCCCCCGTTCTCGATCCGGCGCGCATCGCGGAGCCCGGGGCGGAGTTCGACGTGCTGTTCTGGGTCGGGTGCTGGGGTCTATACGACGACCGGAGCGTCGAGAGCACGAAGGCCACGCTGAAGGTTCTGGAGCATTATGGCGTGGACTACCGCGTTCTCGGTGACACCGAGGTCTGTTGCGGAGAGAACTACCGGCGCATGGGGAACGAGCTCCAGTTCCAGATGAACGCCCAGATGAACATGGAGCTGTTCCATGGTGTGAAGTTCGGCACCCTCATGGTGACCAATCCTCACTGCCACCAGGTCTTCGGGAAGGACTACAAGGACTTCCTCCCGGAGGAGTGGAAGGGGAGCATGCCCTTCCGGATCCTGAGCGTGGAGGAGGTGGTCTGGGACCTCGTCCAGGCGAAGGGGATGCCTGGCGCAGGTACGATCGGTAAGGTGGCCTACCACGACTCCTGCTTCTACGGGCGGTACAACGGCCTCTACGATCCCCAGCGCAACCTGGTGAAGGGGAGTGGGGCAGAGCTCGTGGAACTGGGTCGTAGTCGTGAGAACTCGTTCTGCTGCGGTGCCGGGGGTGGGAACTTCTGGCGCGAGGAGAAGGAGCCCAGGGTCTCCTGGAACCGTGCGGCCGAAGTCATGGAGACCGGTGCCGAGACGCTCGCAGTCTCCTGTCCCTTCTGCATGGCCATGCTGGAGGACGGGCTCAAGGCGCAGGAGGGGTACGACGCGCGTCCCGTGAAGGTCAAGCACGTGGTGGAGCTCGTGGCGGAGGCCATTTCCTGAGTCGCTGACCGGGCTTCTCCCCGCTGAGCAGCTCGCGTGCCTCAGAACCGGACCAGCACCGCCGACCAGTGGAAGCCGGCGCCGAACGCGGTGAGGAGCACCACGCTCCCGGGGCGGATCAGACCCTTTTCCCGGGCTTCCCAGAGCGCGACGGGAACTGAGGCCGACCCCGTGTTTCCGTACTCCCGGACGTTGGCGTAGACCCGCTCCTCTGGCAGGTCGAGGCGGCTCCGCACGGCCTCGATGATTCGGAGGTTCGCCTGGTGGGGGATCACCAGGTCCACGTCGTCGAGGGTCATCCCCGCCTCGTCCAGGACCTCCATCCCGACGGCGGTCATACGGGCCACCGCTTCCTTGAAGACCCGCCGTCCGTCCATCACGAGCTTCTGGTGCAGGCGTTCCCGAGCGCCCTGTTCACTGAACGGCACGCGCGTCCCACCCATCTCCAGCCCCAGGATGTCGTGCCTGGTCCCGTCGGTGCCTGCACTCGCCGCCAGGATCTCCGGCGCGCCGTCGCGGGCGCCCACAACGGCGGCACCCGCCGCGTCGCCGAATAAGACGCAGGTATTCCGATCGTTCCAGTTCATCAGGCGCGTGAGCAGTTCCACGCCCACCACCAGCACCGTGCGGTCCCGCACGAGGGCGCGACTCCGAGCCACGTCCAACGCGAGAACGAACCCGGCGCATCCACTGCTCCCCAGGTCATAAGCGGGAACCTCCCGGAATCCGAGCCGTGCCTGCACGAAGGAGGCCGTGTCGGGGGAATAGACCTCCGGCGTGTCGGTGGCCACGATGATCTCGTCGATGTCCACGGGGTCCAGGCCGGCGTCCTCCAGGGCCGCCGCCGCGGCCTTCACCGCCAGATCCGCGGTGCTCTCGTGATCGGCGGCCACCCGTCGTCGCTCGATTCCCGTGCGCTCCACGATCCATTCGTGGGAGGTGTCGACGTGGTCGGTCCACTCCTGATTGGTCATGACCCGCTCGGGGAGGTACGCGCCTAGGCCGAGCAGACCGATGGGGGTTGGATTCACGGGGCCGGGGGGTTGGAGGGGCGTGGGGTGGGGCTCGAGACGGTGGCCAGCGCCGGGGTCACCAGCCTTCCCCGGAGCGATGCGGCGCGCCTGCCGCGCCGTCCGCGAAGAAGTCGGGGACCGCGACGAAGAGTCCGGTGGCGTCCGCGAGGGGCTTCTCGGATCCGGGCAGCAGAAGACGGGCCGTCGCGAGGGCCTTCCGTCCATTCACCGAAGTGACCCACGCCTCCACCCGAACCTCGACGTCCAGGGGGATCGGGGCCCGGAAGTTCACGTTCAGGTTCGCGGCCAGAACCTGGTGTCCGGCTCTCCAGACGGCGGCTCCCATGGCCTCGTCCAGGACGGCTGCGGCGGCACCGCCGTGGGCGTGGTTGCGCGGTCCCTGCTGGGACTCGCTGAACCGGAATGAGGAGTGGATGCGCCCCTCCCGGGCATACCAGTCGAGTCCCATGCCGTCGGGGTTGTGGGGGCCACAGATGAAGCACGGGCCGTGATAGGGGAGTCGCTCGCCTTGGGAGGGGACGTCGGACATGGGAGGGGGGTCCTCTGCGAACGGGCGGAAACGAAGTGCTGGCGAATCCAGGAAGGCCGTCTCTATTCTACCGTCCCCTCTCTTCCCCCGTCACGGTACCGGTGCCAAGGCGAGTGCGCATCTGGGGCGGTCCACCTGAAGGAGTATCCGGATGAAGTTCACCCAACTGGCTCGGCCTGCGTTGTTCCTCGTATCCCTGCTCCTCTTTTCCAGCTGTGCCGGTGGGGAGAGTGAGGCTGGCGGGACTCCCGGGATCGACCTGGAGAACCAGGTGGTGCACGTGGGGATCATCAACGACCTGAGCGGGCCCGCCGCGAGCATCGGACGGCCGTTGCAGACCGGGCTCGAGATCCTGTACAGGGAGATCAACGCCGGGGGAAGCGGACTCCTGCCGGAGGGATGGACGGTGGAGTGGGTGACGCGGGACCACGGATACAACCCCCAGCAGTCCGTGCAGATGTACAACGAGATCTCGGAGGACGTCCTGTATCTGGCTCTCTCCATGGGGAGCTCCATGACCTTGCCACTCCACCCCATGCTCACCCGGGATCACATGATGGCGATTCCGGCGTCGCTTTCGTCCCGGACCGCGCAGAATGAGCACACTCCGGTCATCACGCCCACCTATCGCACGGAGGGCATGCGGGCGGTGGACTGGGCGGTGGAGCAACGTGGCCCCGAGGTGAAGCTCGGCATCGTCTATCAGCAGGACGACTACGGGGCCGACGCTCTGGAGGGGTTCGAGGTGGAGGCGGAGTTCCAGGGCGTCGAGATCGTCTCCGCGCAGGCGGTGGCGCCGGGTCAGGCTGACTACACCGCCATCGTGACGGCCCTCCAGTCTGCCGGGGCCGAATACGTCATGGTGGGGATCCTTCCCTCCGGCACCGGTCCCCTTCTGGGGACCGCGGCGCAGCTGGGATATGAGCCGGTCTGGATGGGGACCTCCCCCTCCTGGGTGGACGCCTTCTTCGACCCGGAGGTCATTCCTGCCGAGGTCTTCGCCAACTATCACATGGTGGGCAGCCCGCGATACTGGGGCGAGGACGTCCCGGGTATGGCGCGCTTTATCGAGGCCTACGAGGCCTACGGGGAAGGCGCGTCCCAGGACAGCTACATCATGACCGGATACCTCTTCGGCTCGGTGGGGATCGAGGCCGTTCGGCGTGCCATCGAGGCCGGCGATCCCACCCGCGAGGGTCTCCTGGACGCCCTCCACACAATTTCGGACTGGGACGTCAACGGGATCTACATTCCCATCGACCTTTCCACCGTTCCGTACGACGCTTCCCGCATGGTCCGGGTCGCGAGGCCTCTCATGGACCAACGCACCTGGGAAGTGGCCTCTGAATACGCGCCACCGCAGAGCGACGCAACCGCGAACTAGGCTCGCGAGACCCTCTCGTGCTCGAACTGTCCAACCTCGAGGTCGTCTACAACGACGTCATTACCGCTTTGCGGGGGGTAAGCCTGCACGTCCCGGACGGGCGAATCGTGGCGCTGCTGGGTCCCAACGGCGCCGGTAAGACCACCACGGTGCGGGCCGTCTGTGGCCTGCTCGACATCCACGACGCGGAGGCCACGAAGGGCGCGGTGACCTTCGATGGCGCGGACCTGCTGACCCTGAAGCCGCAGGAGGTGGTGGGGAAGGGCGTGGTGCAGGTCATGGAGGGTCGACGGATCTTCGCGGACCTGACCGTGGAGGAGAACCTCCGAGCCGGCGCCCACACCCGGCGTGACCGTGAGGTTCATGGCGAGATCGAGTCGCTGATGGAGCGATTCCCGGTTCTGGGTGAGCGACGGGACAAGATCGCCGGCTACCTGTCGGGGGGCGAGCAGCAGATGCTGGCCATCAGCCGGGCCCTCCTGGTCAGGCCCGCACTCCTCATCCTGGACGAGCCCTCGTTGGGTTTGGCGCCCCGGATCGTCGGGGAGGTGGCCCAGGTGATCCGTGAGGTGAGAGAGCGGGGCGTGGCGGTTCTTCTCATCGAGCAGAACGCCGCTCTGGCGCTGGAACTCGCCGACTACGGCTACGTCCTGGAGAACGGGAAGGTCGTGCTAGACGGGGAGCCCGAGGCGCTGGCCGACGACCCGGACTTCCAGGAGTTCTACCTGGGAATCGGCGCCGAGGGGCGCAGAAGCTACGCGGACGTCAAGCTGTATCGACGCAAGAAGCGGTGGCTCTCGTGAGGGACCTCACCCCGCCGACCACCGCCACGGAAGGGTCACCCACTTCACCCGGGGACGCGGCGGCCCCGCTCCTGACGGTGGATGCGGTCACGCTGTCGTTCGCCGGGCTCGTGGCTCTGGATCGAGTCTCGCTGTCGGTGCCGGATGGGACTCTGCTCGCGGTCATCGGCCCGAACGGTGCCGGGAAGTCTTCCCTGTTCAACTGCATCTCGGGGGTGCACCGGCCCGACTCCGGAGATATTCGTCTCCGAGGCGAGTCGCTCGTCGGGACGCCGCCCCACCGCGTGGCGGCCATGGGAGTCGCCCGGACCTTCCAGAACCTGGCGGTCTTCGACGAGCTCACCGTCCTCTCCAACCTGATGCTGGGTCGCCATCACCTCATGGAACGTGGGTGGCTCAGTGATCTCCTCTGGCTCCCCGGGACCCGGCGTCAGGAGGTGGAACACCGCGAACGGGTGGAGCGGGTGATCGACTTCCTCCGACTCGAGAAGTACCGCAAGACGCCGGCCGCGTCCCTTCCCTATGGCGTGAAGAAGTTGGTAGAGGTGGGGCGCGCCCTCTGCATGGATCCGCACCTGCTCCTCCTGGACGAGCCGGCTGCGGGGCTCAACCAGGAAGAAACCGAGGCGTTGGCGCACTACCTCCTGGAGATCAAGGAGACGTTCGGGATCACCCAGATCCTCATCGAGCACCAGCTCGGTCTGGTCCTGGACCTGGCCGACCGCATCGCGGTCCTGGACTTCGGGCGAAAGGTGGTGGAGGGTGACCCGGATGCGGTCGCCACCCATCCCGCCGTCCTGGAGGCGTACATCGGGACCGGCACGTCGGAGGCCATGACCGGGGCATCGGGGGCGGGGGCATGAACTGGAACGCGGATGCGCGCCGCGAGACCCTCCTGCGGACGCTCCCGGGACGTCTGGTCCTTTGGGCCCACGACCGCCCTGATGCGGTGGCGCTGCGTGTGAAAGAGTTCGGCAGGTGGGAGGAGATCACCTGGCGGGGATACCTGGACCGAGTGCGCGCCGTAGCCGCGGCGCTACGGGACATGGGGGTCCGCCCGGGGGACCATGTGGCCATCCACAGCGACAATCGTCCCGAGTGGATGTACGTGGACCTGGCGGCACAGGGGATCGGTTGTCGTAGCGTCGGGATCTACCAGACGAACCCCCCCTCGGACGTGGCCTACATCCTGAACCACTCGCAGTCCGTGCTCCACTTCGCCGAGGACCAGGAGCAGGTGGACAAGGCGCTGGAGATCGCCGACGAGACCCCCACCGTGCGCCACGTCATCGCTTTCGATCCGCGTGGGACCCACCGCGTGGGCGACCCCAGGTACCTCACCTGGGCCGACGTACTGGAGCGGGGCACCTCCCTGCTGGAGGAGGATCCTGACTGGTTCCTCGAGCAGGTGCTGGCGCTGGACCCGGGGAGCCCGTCCATGGTGGTGTACACGTCCGGCACCACCGGGACTCCCAAGGGCGCCATGCTGTCCAGCCGGAATGCGCTGGCCAGTGAGGGTGTGGCCGAGGCATTCGGCTACAACCCGGACGACCTGATCCTCTCCTACCTGCCCCTGTGCCACGTGGCGGAGAAGATCTTCAGCCTGTTCGCGCCCATGATGTCGGGGGGCGTCGTCCATTTCGGCGAGTCCATCGAGACGGTCCGGCAGGACCTCAAGGAGGTGTCGCCCACCATCTTTCTGGGGGTTCCCCGGATCTGGGAGAAGATGCACGCGGGGGCCAACCTGAGGATCAAGGACGCCTCGTGGCTGAAGCGGACCTTGTTCACGTGGTGCGTCGAACGGGGGAAGCGCATCGCGCCGCGGAGGGAGGAGCGAACCATGACCCCCTGGGACCGCCTGGTCTGGGGGGTCTGCGACCTGTTGGTATTCCGTGCCCTTCAGGAGCAGCTCGGCTTGCGCCGCTGCCGTGTCCCGGTGAGTGGTGCGGCTCCCATCGCGCCGGAAATCCTCCAGTGGTTCCATGCGGTGGGGATCCCGGTCCGCGAGGGGTATGGCCAGACGGAGTGCGCGGGAGTCAGCCACACCAACTACCCGGGCGCCAACCGGTTGGGATCGGTGGGCCGACCCCTGCCGGGGTGTGAGCAGCGGATCGCCGAGGACGGAGAGGTCCTGGTCCGTGGGGATGCGGTCTTCGTGGGCTACCTGCACAACCCGGAGGCCACGGCCGCCACCATCGATTCCGAAGGTTGGCTCCACACCGGCGACATCGGCACCATCGACGATGACGGATACCTGTGGATCACCGGGCGGAAGAAGGAGCTCATCATCACCGCCGGGGGCAAGAACATCTCGCCGGAGAAGGTGGAGAACGCGCTCAAGACCAGTCCCTACATCAACGAGGTCGTGGCGGTGGGGGATGCCAGGAATTTCATCTCCGCGCTGGTGCAGATCGAGTACGACGTCGTGGCCGACTGGGCCACCCGCCAGCAGATCCAGTACACTTCGTTCGCCGATCTGGCGGCGAAGCCGGAGGTGGTGAAGCTCCTGGATCGGGAGATCCTCCGGTGCAACGAGCTCCTGCCCCGGGTGGCTCAGGTGCGGGCTTTCCGAACGCTTCCCAAGGAGCTCAGTGAAGACGACGGGGAGCTCACCGCCACGCGGAAGGTCCGGCGCCGGAACGTGCTGGCGTCGTACCAATCCCTTGTGGCCGAGATCTACGGGTAGGCCCCATGGCGAATCTCCTCCAACTGATGGCCTCGGGGCTGGCGCTGGGAACGATCTACGCCCTCATCGCGCTGGGATTCGTGGTGATCTACCGGGCGTCGCAGGTGTTCAATTTCGCCCAGGGCGAATTGGTGACCGTGGGCGCGTTCGTCATGGTCTGGCTCGGCGGCTTCCTCCCCTGGCCGGCGGCCCTTCTGGCGACCATGGCCGTGACCGGCCTGCTGGCCGCCTCGGTGGAGCGGCTCGTGTTGCGGCCGCTCGTGGGCCGAGACGTGGTGATCACGGTGATCCTCACCATCTTCATCGGGGCCATCCTCCGGGTCCTGGTCATGGTGATCTTCGGCCCGGATCCCCGCGGCATGCCCACCCCGTGGGAGACCACCGCCTCCGTGGGATTCGCCGGCGCCCGGATCTTTATCAGCTCCATCGGCGCGGTCGTGGCGGGAGCCGCAGCCTTGGCCCTTTTCTACTACATGATCCGCTTCAGCCGGATCGGCGTGGCCATGCGCGCCACCAGCTCGGACCAGGAAGCGGCCCTCTGTCTGGGGATCCCGGTAGGTCGAATCTTCGGCTACACCTGGTTCCTGGCGGGGGCGTTCGCCGCGCTGGCGGGAGTCTTCCTGGGGATGTTCCCCCGCACCGTGGACACCAACCTGGGCTTCATCGCTCTCAAGGCCTTCCCCGTGGTCATCGTGGGAGGTCTGGACTCCGCCGGAGGAGTGGTGGTGGCCGGGCTGATCCTGGGGGTGCTCGAGGTGCTCACGCAGGGATATGTCAATCCCACCCTGGGACAGTTCGGGCAGAACTTCCATGAGGTCCTGCCCTACCTGATCATGGTTCTCTTCCTGACCGTCCGGCCCTACGGGATCGCGGGAAGAGCCGAGGTGGAGCGGGTCTAGAATGCCCATTCGTCCCCTGGTCACACGGTACGAGGACGACCTCTCCCTCTTCCCCACGCGGTGGCATCGTATCGGCCTGGCCCTTGGCGTGGTCCTCCTCGTGGTCCTACCGTTCGGGCTGGACCGGTACTGGCTCGACGTTCTCAACCTGACGGCCGTTTATGTGGTGGGGGCCGTGGCGCTCGTCATCCTGACCGGGTTCACCGGGCAGGTCTCGCTGGGGCATGCGGGTTTCCTGGCCATTGGAGCGTACACCGCGGCAGTGCTCGGAAACCACCTGGGAGTGCCGTTCTGGCTGGTTCTGCCGGTGGCGGGGGCGGCGGCGGCGGCGGTGGGGCTGGTGGCGGGGCCCTTCGCCCTCCGGCTTCGAGGCTTGTACCTGGCCATCATCACCATTGGCCTGGTGTTCGTCGTGAACCACGTCCTACGGTCGTTCCCGGAGCTGACGGGGGGCGTCCAGGGCACGTCGGTTCCGATGCTGTGGTGGTTCGACAAGGCCGGCGCCGCAGATTTCCTGGGCGGATTTCGTGCACCCACTAGCGTCGGTGGCGTCACCCTGGGAACCGACGTGAAGATCTACTTCCTCTTTGTGGTCCTGGCGATCTTCACCGCGTGGTGCGGGGTCAACCTCCGACGCTCGAACTCGGGACGGGCCATGATGGCGGTGCGCGACCACGACCTCGCTGCGGCGGTGCTGGGTGTCAGCCCTGCCCGCTACAAGATCATCGCCTTCGGGATCTCCTCGTTCTTCGCCGGAGTGGCCGGTGCCATGTACGGCTTCAAGTCGGCGTTCATCACCATCAGTCCGCCCTTCGATCTGAACATGAGCGTGGAGTTCATCGCGATCATCGTCATCGGCGGGGCGACCACGGTGTTCGGCGCCGTGGTGGGAGCCATCTTCTTCAGCCTGGCCCGACCCCTGGCGGAGTCTCTGGCGAACGAGGTGGACCTTCTGGATGCGCTTAGCGCGTCGCAGCAGTCGCTCCTGGTGCTGGCGATGCTGGTCATCGGCTTCATGCTGGTGGAGCCCACGGGGCTTCGGGGCCTCTGGGTCCGGCTGAAGCGCTACTTCGCAGCCTGGCCGTTCCGATACTGACACTCCGTCCGGCGGGAACGGCGTGGCATCGGGCGCGGAATGTGGCCCACCGGATCCCGGGGGGGGGAGGGGTCCCCGACCGTAGAGTGCCTTCGCCTACCCGCTCAGATAGATCCAGACACTCAGCGCCACTCCGGCTACGCCGAGGATGGAGAGCAGGATGTACTCCAGGGTGGGGGCCCGCTGACGACCCTTCTCGCCGTGGAACCAGGCGATGATCGCGGAGATGACCACGGCGGTGGCCATGAGGGCCAGCGTGGCGCTGTAGAGCCGGGCGTCGCCGAAGCCCTCCACGAGCTGTGCGAGTCCGAAGCCCACGCCGCCGGTGATGAGCACCACCTGCGGGACGCGCTTCCTGAGGAGCGTCTGGAGATCCGCGACCTCTCCATGGCCCGCCGCGTCCACAGCGGTACCGCCGGTGGTTGGATCGCCCTGTAGCGTGCGCAACACGTCCACCGCCGACGGGCGGTGGTTCGGCTCCCGGGCCAGGCAGCGCCGAAGCATGTCGGCGACCCGAGAAGGAACCTCGGGGCGGAGCGCCTGAAGATCCCGGGGCTCCATGGTGAGGTGAGCCTTCACCATGTCGGTGCGGGAGCGCGCGTCGTAGGGACCCTCTCCGGTGAACAACTCGTACCCCAGGATCCCGAGGGCATAGATGTCCGCCATCTCGGTCAGGTCCTTGTCGAGCAGCTGTTCGGGACTGAGATACTCAGGGTTCCCGATGAGCTCACCCGCCATGGTGAGACGGGTCCCCTCCGCTCCGGCCGTGGCCAGGATCGCCGCGATCCCGAAGTCGGTGAGCAGCGCCTTGTTGCCTTCCTCGTCCCACAGGACGTTTCCGGGTCGGACGTCCCGATGCACAAAGCCCTTCGAGTGCGCCAAAGCCAAAGCATCCGCCACCGACTGGAGGGTTTCGATGGCCTGCTGAACGGAGAGCCGGCCCTCGGCCTTGAGGCGCTCTTCCATGGTCCGCCCTTTCACGAACCGCATCACCATGTAGGGCGTCTCGTCCGGAAGTCGTCCGAATCGGTGCACCGCCACGATGTTGGGGTTGTCCGAGAGTGAAGCGGCGGCCCGTGCCTCACGCTCGAACCGGCGGCGGGCCGTCTCGTCCGCAGCCACCACCGGATCCATGACCTTGATGGCCACGAGCCGCGAGAGACTGCGTTCCTTGGCCAGGTAGACGGTGGCCACCGAGCCGGAGCCCAGAACGCGAATCACCTCGAAGTCGTCGCCGAGCGCCGCCGCGAGCTCCTCGGGGGTCCGGATCTTCCCGCCCTTCATGGCAACTCCAGCCCCACGCCGGTGGGCGTCTTCACGAGGCGGGGGAGAATCGGGGGAATCTCCCTCGCACCGAAGTCCGACAGTGCCTCCTGAGCAGTGGCGTAGTCCAAGAGTGACTCCAGGGTTCGGATGGTAGGAAAGACCATGGGTAGCTCCCCGGCCCGGTGCATCGCCAGTGCGGCGCGAGGAGTGAGCCAGAGAGAATGCGTCATCTCCAGCGGATTCAGCAGGGCGACTCGCTCGCGCTCCACCCGGGCTGCGAAGAAGCGGGTATCGTATCGCCGCGGCTCCTGGACCGGGGTGATCCAGTGGGCCACGTACTCCACCGCCGTGGCGTCGACGGTGGCTCCCAGGCGGTCCAGCGCCTCGGGAAAGGTGATCTCATCCGCCAGCAGGAGGTCCCGGACCACGGCGACCTCCTCCTCTTCCCCGGCGGAACGCGCGGGCCGCTGGTCGGCACCGAGGGCGAGCAGCAGGCCCGTCTCCTCGAACGCTTCGCGGAGCGCCGCGGTGTAGTAGGCGGCGGCAGGTGGAGCCGCGTCCGTGGGAAGCCCGAGGCGAAGGGAGGCCCGATCCGGATCGAGCCCCTCGAGACGCGCCAGCACCTCCGGATCCGCATCGGCTCGGTCCACGCGGCCGCCTGCGAAGACATAGGCTCCGGGAACGAACCCGGCGTTCCGGGTCCGCCGCAACATGAGGGTCTCCAACCCCTCCGATCCGTCCCGTAGGAGGAGAATCGTAGCCGCCGGACGAGTGGGCGCGGGCTCTAAAGGCTCGTGGTCCAGGGTCTCGGCAAAGCCGGGAGGAAGCTGGCTGAACGGGATGGTGAAGTCGAAGTCGGACATCAAGTTACGATGATCTAGCGATTCAGTGACCGATGGCCAGGCCGTCCTTGCGCGCATCGGAAGCCCCCGCCCATCCCCGGTCCAACCTCATGACCATCTGGCCTCCGCCGAAGGCCACGTCTTCCCACCCCACGACCTCGTGCCCCATGGCCTCGAGTCGTGCCGCCAGGCCCGGCGTCACGTTCTCGATGGCGACTCGCCGACCGCCACGGTGGCGAAACCGGGCCGCGTCGATGGCCGCCTGCGGGTCCATTCCGAATTCTACCATGTTGAGCACCACCTGCACGTGACCCTGGGGCTGCATGGACCCTCCCATGACGCCGAACGCCATGAGCGGCTCACCGTCGCGGGTCACGAATCCGGGGATGAGGGTGTGGAATGGCCGCTTGCCCGGTGCCACCTGGTTCGGACTCCCCTCCTGGAGCGTGAAGCCTGCCCCCCGATTCTGCAGGACGAACCCGGTTCCGGGAATGACGACGCCCGAGCCGAAGTACTCGTAGATGGAATGGATGAAGGAGACCATGTTCCCGTCCCGGTCCGCCACGGCCAGGTAGATGGTCTCGGTGGATGTCGCAAAGTCCCCGGGCTCCACTCGCTCAGAAGCCCGATCCGGGTCCAGGAGTGCGCGCCGTGCCTGGATGTACGCCGGGTCGAGAAGGTCGTCCGTGGATACCTCCATGAAGTCCCGATCCGACACGTGGGCCAGGTCCGCGAACGCGATCTTCTTCGCCTCGATGAGATGGTGCAGGTACTCCGGGGAGTTGTGCCCCATGGCGGCGAGATCGTAGGGCTCCAGGATCTCCAGCATCTGGAGGGCCGCGACTCCCTGGACCGCGGGCGGGAGCTCCCACACCGTCCACCCCTTGTAGTCGGCTGAGATGGGCTGCACCCAGCTCACCTCCATGGCGCGCAGATCCCCCAGGGTGAGATAGCCACCCATGGCGCTGAGACCGTCCACGATCCGACGGCCGAGTTCGCCACCATACATGGCGTCGGCGCCCTCCGCGGCGATCTGGCGAAGGGAGCTCGCCAGGTCGGGGTTGGTGAACCATTCACCCGGGCCCGGAGCCCGCTCTCCGTCCAGCAGGTAGGTGGACGTGGCTCCCGGATCCTGGCGAAGCAGGTCCTCCTCGGCCGCCCACTGCGCGGCGATGATGGGGGACACGGGGAATCCACCTTCGGCCAGTCGGATTGCGGGTCGCAACACGTCCGCCAGAGGGAGAGAACCGTACTCGGAGATGAGGGCCTCCCACCCCGCCACGGCGCCCGGCACGGTCACCGAGCCAGGCCCCTGGTAGGGGATCCCGTCGAAGCCGTCGGCCCGGATTCGCTCGGGCGTCATCTCCGAGCCGGCCCGTCCACTGGCGTCGAGTCCCACGAGGCGACCCTCTCGCGCGGACCAGAAGAGGGCGAAGAGGTCTCCTCCCAGCCCCGTCATGTGCGGCTCCACCAGGGAGAGGACTGCGGATGCCGCCACGGCCGCGTCGAAGGCGTTTCCGCCCTGCCGGAAAACGTCCAGGGCGGCGGCAGAGGCCAGTGGCTGACTCGTGGCCACCATCCCATGGGGCGCGTACACGGTGGAGCGGCCCGCCACCGGCAGGGGCGTCGGGTCGGACATGGTGGTCGACTCCCGCTGGGGTGGGGTGTCGGGCGGCGCGCATCCCGCGACGAGACAGGTGGCGAGAAGGGCGGTGACGGCGGAACGGAGACTGCCGGCGGACGAGATGCGCATGCTCAGCCTTCCGGCTCGATGATCCGGACTTTGTCCGGCAGGATGCGGGTCAGCTCTTCGGCGGGTCCGCGGTGAGTGCTGTTCTCTGGCCAGTGGATGGGGACGACCACCTCGGCGTTGCACGCCCTGGCCGCCTCCGCGGCGCCACTCGGTCCCATGGTATAGCGCTCGTCGACGGGAAGGAACGCGACATCGCACCGGACGGCGGAGATGGCCTCGATGGGGTCCGTGTCACCCGCGTGGTAGTAGGTGACCCCGCCCAGGGTGAAGACGTAGCCCAACCATCCCGACTCTGCGGGGTGGAAGTGTCGGTCTTCGTTGTAGGCCGGAAGCGCCAGGACATCCAGCCCCCGGAGTTGGACCATGTCGCCGGGGCGCAGGAAATGATCCACGTCGCCCATCTGCTTCTTCATTCCCACCGGCGCCACCACGACGGTACCCGGATTGCGGAGGCGGTGGATATCCTCCTCGCTGAAGTTGTCGTAGTGGGGGTGAGTGAGGAGTATGTAGTCGGCGGTGCCCCCGTCGGGCACGCCGCGAGGGTCCACGTGGACTTCCAGCCCGGCGCGCCGGATTCGAATCGACGAGCCCCGGAACCACGTGAGACCTTTCAGGAGTTCGGTTTCCATGGAGCCGGAACGGGTGTGGGTGTCTAGTATCCAGGGGAACGGGACGAACCTAGGGCCCCGAGGCGGGCCGAAAAAGTGGCGCGATACCACGTGGTGTATTGTTGGGGGGCGTCAGAGTGGCAGGAGTTCTGACGCTGCTGTCAGCGGAATGGTCCCGATTTCACTGGCAAGGTATGTGCATATCTAGGAGTACTCTTGAGTAACGAAGACGAATTCCCTGGGGCGGAGACGGCCCAGGGATACACTGAGCGAGGCAACATGCCTGATCGGTTCACCCTTCCGGTACTGCCCCTTCGGGACACCGTCGTGTATCCCGGAGTGGCCGTGCCCATTTCCGCAGGCCGGCCCGGCACCATCGAGGCTGTGCAGGAGGCGCTGGACGGAGACCGGCGGCTCTTCGCGGTGGCGCAAAAGGAAAATGTCGACGAGGCAACGCCCGACATCCTCTACAGCGTCGGCACGGTGGTCCGCGTGATCCAGACCCACCGCGTGCGTGGCGGGGTCCAGCTACTGGTCCAGGGCGAGGGCCGCGCTCAGGCAATCGCCTACCACGACGACGGTGACCAGATGCTGCGGGCCGTCCTCCTCCCCATGGAGCGGCAGGAGCCTGCGGACACCTCCGACCCGGCCTTCGCCGCGCTGGACAGGGAGCTGCGTGATCGGGCGGCGGAGCTGGGGACCCGAAGGGGCGTACCGGCCGAAGCGCTAAACCAGCTCATCCAGGGTGTGGACGAGCCCGGGGCCTTCGCGGACCTGGTAGCCTTCTACCTGGAGCTTCCCACCGACTCAAAGCAGGGGTTGCTGGAGACGCTCGACGACGAGGCCCGCATGCGCAAGGCGCTGGTCGCCGTGGAAAAGGAGCTGGCCCGCATCGACGCCCAGGAGGAGATCCAGGCCCGGGTCCAATCGGAGCTGGGCGAGCGGCAGAGGGAGATGCTCCTTCGCGAGCAGCTCAAGCAGATCCAGAAGGAGTTGGGAGAGGAGGAGGAGCGGGACGATCTGGAGGAGATCCAGAACCGCATCGACGCGCTCCCCCTGGGAGAGGAGCAGCGGACGGAAGTGGAGCGGGAGCTCCGGCGACTGGAGCGTACCTCACCGCAGTCCGCCGAATATCAGGTGATCCGGACCTTCCTGGACTGGGTTATCGACCTGCCCTGGGGCGAGCGCACGGAGGACAAGATCGACCTCAAGCGGTCCGAGGAGATCCTGGACGAGGACCACTACGGCCTGGAGGACGTGAAGGACCGGGTCCTGGAATTCCTGGCCGTACGCAAGCTCCAGTTGGAGCGGGCCGCGCCGGAGGAGGAGGGTGGTCCGGAGGATGCCGAGACCGGTCCCGCCGAGGCGGAAGCCACGGCCGGCAACGGAGACGGCAGCTCAGGGAACGGTCAGGGGCACCCGCCGGAGGCCGAAACGCCCGAGGCCCGGAACACGGACGTCCACGTGGAAGAATCCGCCGAGGAGATGGTGGGGCGGGGACCCATTCTCCTGTTCGCGGGGCCGCCGGGAGTGGGGAAGACCTCCATCGCCAAGTCCATCGCTCGTTCCCTGGGGAGGAAGTACGTCCGCATTTCGCTGGGCGGCGCTCGGGATGAAGCGGACATCCGGGGGCATCGCAGGACCTATGTGGGTGCCATGCCCGGCCGCATCATCCAGGGGATGAAGCAGGCGAAGAGCAAGAACCCGGTCTTCCTGCTCGACGAGGTGGACAAGCTCGGCGTCTCCTTCCAGGGCGACCCTTCCTCGGCGCTCCTGGAGGTCCTGGACCCGGCCCAGAACTCCACGTTCGTCGACCACTACCTGGGGATTCCGTTCGACCTTTCGGAGGTCCTCTTCATCGCCACGGCGAACTACGTGGATCGGATCCCCGCACCGCTGAGGGACCGGATGGAGATGGTGGAGTTCTCCGGCTACACCGAGGCGGAGAAGCTGGAGATCGCCAAGCGATACCTCCTACCGCGCCAGGAGAGAGAGAGCGGTCTCACCGAAGGCGAGTTGGAGATTCAGGAGGACGCCATCCTCTCCGTGGTGCAGGAGTACACCCGGGAGGCCGGGGTCCGTCAACTCGAGCGGGAGATGGGCAAGGTGGCCCGGAAGGTGGCTCGGAAGATCGCTGCGGGTGACCACGGGAAGATGAAGCTGGACCGAGCGGGCATCCACGAGCTACTGGGGCGGCCGAGAGTGCATCCGGAGCGAATGGCCGCGGAAGACATCATCGGAGTGGCCACGGGCATGTTCTATACGCCCATGGGGGGGGACATCATGTTCGTGGAGGCCAGCGTCATGCCGGGCTCCGGAGGTCTCGTCCTCACCGGACAGTTGGGGGACGTCATGAAGGAGTCCGGGCGGGCCGCACTGTCCTTTGCAAAGGCCAACCATGCGCGGCTCGGCATTCCCGAGGGCGCGCTCACGGACAAGGAGGTCCACATCCACGTTCCCGCCGGAGCCATTCCGAAGGACGGGCCCTCGGCTGGAATCACCATGGCCACCGCGCTGGTGTCGGCCCTGAGCGGCCGCAAAGTGCGGCGTGATCTCGCCATGACGGGTGAGTTGACGCTCACGGGCCGGGTTCTGCCCATCGGTGGGGTCAAGGAGAAGCTCCTGGGCGGGGTTCGCGCCGGCATTCGGGAGTTCATCCTGCCACGGGAGAGCGAGGCCCACCTGGACGACCTCACCCAGGACGTCCGCGACATGATCACCGTCCACCTCGTGGAAGAGCTGGATGAGGTCATGGCTCTCGCGCTGCGGAATGGTGAGGATGGAGCTGGCGGAGGGAAGAAGAAACCGGCCTCCAAGGCCCGGAAGACGACGACCAAGAAGAGCCCCCGGAAGAAGAGTCCACCGAAGTCGTCCAAGAAGGAGCCAGCCGGCCGGTAGCGGAGTCGGGCAGCCGGGATCTCAGGGAAACACCAGCCAGGGGCGGAGCGGCTCACCAAGAACCGCTACGGCGATGGCGATTCCCTCGAGGAAGCTCCCGATGCGGATGTTCTCGTCGGGGGAATGTTGGTTGTTGTCGGGGTTTACGGTGGGGACCGAGACGGCCGGGACCCCCAGCGTGGCGACGAAGGGGGAGATGGGGATCGATCCTCCCGAAGTGCGGATCTTGACCGGCTCACGCTGAAACAGTCGACGCATACCGGCGTCGAGCCATCGGCCGGGCGGGGAGTCGAAGTCCGTGCGAAAGGCCGCGTAGGACACGCGCCCGTCGAACCGTGCCAGGCGAGGGTGCATCCGACGCTCTTCACCCGTGGGATCTCGTCCTGTCACGACGTGGAACCCCTGACCCTCGACGTGATCACGGATCAACGCCAGGAGGCGCTCGCCGTCCGTCTCACGCACGAGCCGAACGTCCACCTCCGCGACGGCCGTTGCGGGGACGATGGTCCGGACCTCGTCCCCCACCCAAGCGGACGCGAGGCCGCGGACGTTGAGGGAGGGGTACTGAACGGACTCCTGAAGGCTCGCCCCCACATGATCGGGTTCCGCAATGCCAAGTCTGTCTTGCACTTCCGCTTCGTCGTCAGGCACGGCTCCGAGGATCCGACGTGTCTCAGCGTCCAGCTCGATCCCGTCGTAGAACCCCGGGATGACGACTCGCCCGGCCTGGTCCTTCATGGAGGCCAGGAGTTGGGCGAGACGCATCCCGGGGTTCGGGGCGTAGTTCCCGTAGTGCCCGCTGTGCTGCGGTACTCGCGGACCGTAGGTGGTCAGCGTGAAGGTCGCGATTCCGCGGGCCCCGAACTTCAGGCTCGGTGCGCCAGAGTAGTGGGGAGGGCCGTCGAAGATCACGAGCATGTCCGCGGCGAGCTTGTCCCGATATCGCTCCACCGCCTCGGGCAGGTTGGGAGACCCCATCTCCTCTTCGAAGTCGACGATGACCTTCAAATCGTAATCCGGCTCGATCCCCGCCTCCTCCAGGAGGTCCAGAGCCGTCAGGAACTGGATGTTGGGGCCCTTGGAGTCCGACGCCGAACGCGCGAAGATCCGCCAATCCTCACCGATCTCGCTCTGGATCCGAGACCATGAGATGTCGCCGAACCCCCCTGAGCCGTCGGGAGCCCTCAACACGGCCCGGTACGGATCGTCCTGGGCCCACGCGCCTGGATCCACGGGCTGCCCGTCGGCCTGAAGGTAGACGAGGACCGTCGCCACCGGGTCGGAAACTCCTCGGTGGGCGAGCAGAAGTGGCAGGCCGGGTGTGGCGAGCCACTCCGTCTCGAAGCGTCGACCATTGAAAGCGCCGTCCACCCACTCCATCAACGGCTCCATCCGCTGGGGGTAATGGGCGTCGTTGGGGAGGGCAAGGTACTCCCGAAACAGCTCCACTGCCTGGGGGGCCCGCCGCTCCACCATGGAGCGGATCCGATCCGGCTGCAGCTGCGCGGCTGCAGGTTCCGGGGCCATCAGGATCGCACTAGAGAGGCCCGCCAGGACAAGCAGGCGAGGTCCGTCCCACCGCCGCCGGGACGTCCGGCGACAGCTCGTCGTCAGGTCCAGAGGATCAGGGGAGTCCTGCGGAGCGACCGGGGAATCCATTGGCGTCACCCTCGTTTCCGTGTTTTTTAGAATCAAACGTCTGATTCTATAATTCATACATGGCGGATCGGCTACGACACCTTGATTCTTCCGGGCGTCCCAGCCACGAGGTGTCCGATCCGGGCCACCACGGGCGCCACCCCAGTGAGCGCTCTCTCGACCTTCGCCACGCTCGACGCAGGAACGGTCATGAGGAGTCCTCCGGATGTCTGAGCGTCGCAGAGGAGCAGTCGGCTCACGGGATCGACCTTCGGACCCAGCTCCAGGTCGGGGTCCAGGTCCCGGGAGTTGCGCTTCGTCCCCCCCGGCACATGGCCGGCCGCGGCCAAGTCACGAGCCCCCTCCAGGAACGGCACTCGCTCGAGCTCGATCCGCGCCTCGAGCCCGGACGCTCTGCACAGCGCTCTCAGGTGGCCCAGCAGTCCGAATCCGGTCACATCAGTGGCGGCCTTAACTCCCAGTCGGACCATTACTTGACTGGGACCGGCGTTCAGCGTCGTCATGGACTCCACCGCCCGGGCCAGCACGGATGGAGGCGCCGCGTCGGCCTTCAGCGCAGTGGTGATGACTCCGGTGCCCAACGGCTTGGTGAGGATCAATACGTCCCCAGCCGCGGCGTCGGTGTTTCTCAGCAGGCGGTCCGGGTGCGCCTCGCCCACGGCCACCATGCCGTACTTGGGCTCAGGGTCATCGATGGAGTGGCCTCCCAGAATGGGGATTCCCGCCTTCATGGCCACCTCCGCGCCTCCGGCGAGAATCTCGGGAGCGAGCCCCTCCCCGAGGTAGGCCCGGGGGAACGCGAACAGATTCAGCGCGAACAGGGGATGCGCGCCCATGGCGTAGAGATCGGAGAGCGCATTGGCGGCGGCGATCCGGCCAAAATCGCGGGGGTCGTCCACCACCGGCGAGAAGAAATCCACTGTAACCACCACCGCTCGCGCCGGGGTCAGACGATACACGGCGGCGTCGTCCCCCGTGCTGGCGTCGACCAGGACGCGGGGATCATCGGTGGGAAGAAGGGGGCGCAGGACCTGCGCCAACTCGGACATGCCGAGCTTGCAGGCTCAGCCAGCTCCGTGGGAGAGCTGCGAGAGCCGGATCCGGGGCCGCTGGTCGCGGGTTTGGTCGGACATTCGTCGCAGTGGAGGGGGGCGTGGAACCGCGGGGCTCGCCCGGGTACCGGAGAAGAACGCAAGCTAGGGTCATCCCCCCACCCATGCGAGACACCTCGAACCGTGACGGCACCGGCACAATCGCCCCGGCAACGCTTCTCCATGGAGATCCGCAGGTCTGATGACGACCTGGATCTGGCCCGGGCGGCGCTTCTCGTGGCACAGGAGGAGTACCCTCAGCTGCCGCTGGAGATCTACCTCGGCCGCCTCGACCAGCTGGCGGAAGAGGTCAGGGGTGGTCTGGGGCAGGAGACCGCTCCGCTGTTGGTGCTTCAGGAACTCCTGGCGGTGCTTTACGAGCGTCACCGGTTCAGCGGAAACCGGGACGCCTACTACGACCCACGCAACTCGTTCCTCAACGATGTGCTGGACCGACGGACCGGGATTCCTCTCACGCTGGGCATGGTCTTGCTGGAGGTCGGGTGGCGCCTTGGGCTCCCATTGGAGGGCGTCGCCTTCCCGCACCACTTCATGGTCCGGTTCAAGGGGGAGGAGGTGGACCTGCTGCTGGATCCCTTCGACGGCGGTCAGGTCCGTTTCGAGGACCAGGCACAAGAGCTCCTGGACCGGGTCTACGGCGGCATGGTCCGGGTCCAGCCCGGGTTTCTCCGTCGGGCCACCCGACGGGACATGCTCGTTCGGTTGCTCACCAACCTGAAGGGGATCTACATGAACGCGCAGGACCACCACCGGGCCCTGTCGGTGGTGGAGCGAATTCTGCTCGTGAGACCGGACGCCGGCTCCGAGCAGAGGGCCCTGGGCCTCCTGCTGGCGCGTGTGGGACGGTACGAAGAGGCTCGCCAGGCCCTGCAGACGTATCTGGCCAGTGGGCCCGATCCCCGCGATGCGAGTCGGGTGCAGGAGCTGGTTCAGCGGATCGACGACCGAAAAGACCCGCTGGAGGAGGACGACCTGGACGAGGACCTCATGCCATGAGCCGACGACGCGAGCACGAGGGAACCGGAACCCGGTCCGTGCAGGAAAGCTTCGCTGACCTCGGCCCGCAACAGCTGGATCCAACGGCGGGATACCACGCCGCCACCGAGACCATCGCCCTGATGGATCGAGGCCACAGGGGGCAGTGGGAGTTCACTGGAGCGGCTCCACTGGAGATGCTCAAGGGGATCGTGAGCGGGACCATGCCGGCTGCGCCGGCGCCGGACGACCGGGGGGTCGTCAAAGGGTGTGCGACGTACCACACCGTCCTGACTCCCAAGGGCAAGATCGTGTCCGACCTGTGGCTGTGGAGGGAGGTGCGTCAGGGGACCGAGGTGGTCCGCGCTCACCTCTCCTCGGCCGCCATGGAGCCACTCCGGGAGCATCTGGCGAAGCTCCTGCCCCCCCGGTTGGCGCGACTGAGCGACCGGACCCCGGAGCTGGGCATGATCTCGCTGGTGGGCCCGGAAGCCGCCCGGATGGCATCGGCCCTGGTCCTGGGCCTCCGCCTGGACCAGGGCGATCTGGAGGAGATGGACGAGGGGGACCTGCTCCTCGTGGGAGAGGGGCACGGAGACCACCTGCTGGTGCTGCGGTCCGGCGACCTCCCCGTTCCCGTCTTCGACATCCTCGCGGAGCGCCCGGTGCTCCGGTCCCTATGGCGCCTCCTCGTCGATGCCGGTGCCGAGCCCATGGCGCCGGAGGCCTGGGATACGCTTCGAATCGAGGCCGGGCGACCGGCGTTCGGATCGGAACTGGGGCCCGACGTGATCCCGGTCGAGGCGGGCATCCATCACCGGGCCATCGACTATGGTAAGGGCTGCTATACCGGCCAGGAGGTGATCGTACGGATCCGGGATCGCGGGCGTGTGACCCGCCATCTGCGGCGTCTCGTCCTGGACCCCTCGGCCGAGGTTCCCCGTCCCGGAATGCTGGTCTACGGAGGAGCTGAGCGTCCGGTTGGAGAGATCACAAGCGCGGCGGACTCTCCCAGGCGTGGAAAGCTCGCCCTGGCGTACCTTCGCCGGGAGGTGTCGCCGGGGGACATGGTGACCGTGGGTGGGGTGGGTGGCACCGGCGCGCTCGTGGAGGCGTTGGAACCCTAGCCATCGAAGGGGCCTTCCGGCCTCCGACGAGAGGTGTCCGCTGGGGGTGAATCCTCGCTCGCGGAGGCTTCAGCCCCCGACCCTTCCCTGAAGGTGGGCGACGATCCGGTCCCCGTGCTCCCGCCCGTTCTCGATGAAGATCTTGTTCGCGTTGTTCCCGGCGGCCAGCACGCCCGCGATGTAGATCCCGGGCACGTCGGACTCCATGGTCCCGCGGTCGTGATTCGGGATTCCCGACTCGGGATCGATCCCGACCCCCAGGGACCGGAGAAGCACCGGGTCCGGCCGCCAACCCGTCATGGCCACCACCCAGTCGTTGTCGATCTCCGTCGTCGAGCCGTCCTTCTCGCTTCGAAGCACGACGGTCCCGGGCCGGATCTCCGCGACCCGGTGGCTCCAGTACATGGGGATCTCGCCCCGCTCGAGCCGGTTCGAGATATCCGGCACCACCCACGGCTTGACGCCTCGGTCGATGGCGTCGAGGAAGTGGACCATGGAGACGTCCACACCGTTCCTGAACATCTCCAGCGCCGACTCCACAGCGGAATTCCCCGCGCCGACCACCAGCACCTTCTGACCGAAGAAGGGATAGGGCTCCTGGTAATAGTGCTTCACCTTGGGGAGATCCTCCCCGGGCACGCCGAGGTAGTTCGGCTGGTGAAAGCCACCGGTGGCCATGGCTACCGCCTTGGCCCGGTACTCCCCCTCTTCGCCGCTCATGGACCGCGTGACGATCCGGAAGTCACCGGCGGTGCCGTGGATCTCCTCCACTGCCTCGTGCTGGCGCACCTCCATGTCGTAATGGTCCACGACGAAGCGATAGTAGGCGAGGGCCTCCCGGCGCGTGGGCTTGCTCTCCGGAATGGTGAAGGGCACCCCTCCGACCTCCAGCATCCGGGCCGTGCTGAAGAACGTCATGTAGTAGGGGTAGTTCACGATTGAGTTCGTGATGCACCCCTTATCGAAGAGGGTGGCGGATACCCCGCTCCGTGCCGCCGCGGCACCCACGGCGATTCCACACGGGCCGGCTCCCACCACCGCCAGATCCATCTCTTGCATCGCAGCGTCCTCCGGCGGTTCCATCACCACGTCAATTCCGGGTAAAGCTCCACGGGAAGGTAGACAATGTCCGGGCGCACGGTAGCGGGCGCACCGGCTGGCTGTACCTTCCCCGACCAGACCCGTCCCCTCGAGAATCGATCCCATGGCCCCGTCCTCCTCCGAGACCCGTCGCCCCCGCCTCCGCTCCGCCGTGGGACCTGGCTGGATCGTCGCCGCAGCCTTCCTTGGACCGGGGACCATCACCACCGCGACCCTGGCAGGAGCGGGGTTCGGAACGGCCCTGCTCTGGGCCCTGGTCTTCTCGACCCTCGCCACCATGGGCCTCCAGGAGATGGCGGCGCGGTTGGGGCTCGTGACGGGCGACGGGCTGGGTGAAGCGATCCGGGGCCGGTTTCACGGCTCGGGGCGCATCCTGGCGGCAATGATGGTGGTGATGGCCATCGCCGGCGGTAATGCCGCGTACCAGACCGGAAACCTCCTGGGGGGCTCCCTGGGGCTGCAGGGAATCGTGGGAGGAGATGTCCGGCTCTGGGTGGCGATCCTGGGCGCCCTCGCCTTCGCCCTTCTCTGGACCGGGAGCTACCGGCTCGTGGAGCGGGTGATGGCGGTGATGGTGGCGGTGATGTCGCTGGTCTTCCTGGCCACGGCGGTGACCCTCCTTCCGTCCGCGGGACCCTTCCTGGCGGACATGTTCGTCCCATCGTTGCCGGAGGGGTCGCTGCTCGTGGCGGTGGGGCTCGTCGGCACCACGGTGGTCCCCTACAACTTGTTCCTCCACGCCTCTGCCGTGGGAGAACGGTACCATGACGGGGAGAAGGACCTCCCAGCGGCGCGGACCGAGCTGGTGCTCTCCATCGGCGTGGGCGGCGTCGTGAGCATGGCCGTCCTCCTCACCGCCGCCGCCACCCTCGGGCAGTCTGGAGGGGAGGTGAGCAGCGCGGCGGACATGGCCCGGTCCCTGGAGCCGGTTCTGGGCCGCTGGGCCGGGGTCTTCTTCGCCGTGGGACTCTTCGCCGCGGGAATGACCTCGGCGGTGACGGCCCCCTTGGCGGCGGCCTACGCTACCGCCGGCGCGCTGGGCTGGAAGCGGGACCTCCAGGACGGCAAGGTCCGAGCGGTCTGGGGAGCAGTGCTGGGAATCGGCGTGCTGCTGGGTGTGCTGGGCGTCCGTCCGGTTCCCGCCATTCTCTTCGCACAGGCCGCCAACGGTATCCTGCTGCCCGCGGTGGCGGTATTCCTTCTTGGAGCGGTGAACGACCGTCGCCTCATGAAGGGTCGCCAGAACCGGCTCGCCTCGAACCTGGTGGGCGGCACGGTGGTCCTGGTGGCGACGCTCCTGGGGCTCCGGGCCATCCTCTCGGTCCTGGGTCTCCTCTGACACGGCATACCGCCTGCGTGGCCGGCGCGGCGGTCAAGACGACGGGAACGTCATGAGCGACGCAGCAGTCTCGGGAGCCCGCAAGGCGTTGAACCGCCTCCGACGGGCCGCTGAAAAGGCGCTCCGGGAGATGGAGGCGCTGGAGGGAAGTCTCCGGCACGCGGAGGGGAGCGACTTTCCGGAGGCTCGGTACGAATCCATCCGCGGTCATCTGGAGGCGGTCATGGACTTCGCCGACGAGGAGGCTCGACGGCTCCAGGAGAAGATCCTGCACTCCGGCGGCCTCGAGCCGGGCCGCATCCGGAGGGGCGCATGAAAGCCCCGGGGGAAGGAGGGATGGATCGTCGGAGCTTCCTGGAGCGCAGCGCCGTGCTCGGGGCGGCGGGGTTGGCGGTCCCTACCGTCCTGGTGCGGCGGTTCGGTGCTCCCGACCTGGTGCTTCGCGGCGCCATCCTGGTGGATGGGACCGGAGGACCGGTGCGCGAAGCGGACGTGGCCGTCACGGGCGGGCGGATCACCGCGGTGGGGCGGATCCGGGAGGCGGGAGCGGAGGAGCTGGATCTCAGGGGGCTGGTGCTGGCGCCCGGATTCATCGACATCCACTCCCACGCCGACCTGAACCTCCTGATCGAGCCCCGGGCAGAGAGCCGCATCCGCCAGGGGATCACCCTGGAGGTGGTGGGACAGGACGGCAGCTCCATCCTCTGGGGCCAGGATGCGGCCCGGGAACGCGCGGAGCGCTACCGCAACGCGTATGGCGTGGAGATGGACTTCTCGGACCTGGGGGGGTTCCTGGACCATCTCGACCGGAACCCGGTGGCGGTAAACGTGGCCTCCATGGTGGGGCACGGCACACTGCGAGGATTCGTCGTTGGGAGCGACGACCGACCCGCCACGGCCGCGGAGCTCGCCCGGATGCGGGAGTTGGTGCGAGAGGCGCTGGTCCAGGGAGCCGTAGGACTCTCGACCGGGCTCGAGTACACGCCCGGGGGGTTCGCGCCGCGGGAGGAGTTGGTGGCGCTGGCGAGGGAGCTGCGAGGGACCGGGTACCCCTACGCCTCCCACATGAGGAACGAGGACGACTCCCTCCTATCCGCCATCGAAGAGGCACTCCACGTGGGTCGCATGGCGGAGGTGCCCGTCCAGGTGTCCCACCTGAAGGCACAGGGCCGTCGCAACTACTGGAAGGCGGAGGTGGCCCTGGCCATGATCCAGGCCGCCCGGGGGGACGGGGTGGACGTCCACTTCGACCGGTATCCCTACGTGGCGTACGCCACGGGCCTCTCGAACCTCTTCCCGGGCTGGTCCAGGGACGGCGGGACGGCCGCCTTCCTGCGCCGGCTGGGTGACCCCGATGCGTCGCAGCGCCTAGAGGCCTTCGCGCGCGACAAGGTAGCGCTCCTGGGGGACTGGGACTCGGTGCAGATCACCTCCACCAACGACGCCACCGAGTGGGCCCGGGGACGCCGGCTGGGGGAGCTGGCGGCTGAGCGCGGTGCGGACCCCTACGAGCTGGCGGTGGGGCTACTGAGGGACAACCGCGGGAGCGTGGGGATGATCGGGTTCGGGATGTCCGAAGAGAATACCGAGACGATCCTCGCCCATCCCCTGGGAATGGTCTGTTCCGACGGAGGCGCGTACGCGCCGTACGGACCCCTCGGTGAGGGCTCTCCCCATCCCCGGGGGTACGGCACGTTCCCGCGGCTGCTGGGGCACTACGTACGAGACCGGGGGATCCTCACCCTGCAGGCGGCGGTCCACAAGGTGACCGGATCGCCGGCCGCCAAGTTGCGTTTGGAAGACCGAGGCATGGTGCGGGAGGGCTTCGCGGCGGACCTGGTGGCCTTCGACCCGGACACGGTGGCCGACCGCGCCACGTTCGAGTCGCCACACCAGTATCCTGAGGGTATTGTGCACGTGCTGGTGAACGGCGGGATCACCATCCGGGACGGCGAGCAGACCGGAGTCCTCTCCGGTCGCTCGGTGCGTGGCCAGCGCCAGGACGGTTGACCGAAGGAGAGACCGATGAGCGGGTTGAAGGAGCGACTTCTCCAGTCCGACACCCTCCCGGACCGGACGGACGTGTTGGTGGTAGGCGGCGGCATCGCCGGCGCATCCACCCTCTATCACCTGGCCCGATGCGGCGTGGAGGCCACCCTGGTCGAGCGCGGACGGGTCGGGGGTGGCGCCACGGAAGCGGCCGTGGGAGTTCTCGCGCCCCCGCTCCGCCAGCCCTTCCACCAGACGGTGCACGACCGCGGTGTCGATCGCGCGCGGGAGATCTGGTCGTTCGCGCTGCGTTCCATCGCCGGCCTCGGCGAGGCACTGCGCGAGATGGGGGCCGAGGAGGAGGCCGGTCTAGACCTCCGGGGAGGTCATGTGCTGGCCGAGTCCCACAGCCAGCACGAGGTCCAACTGTCGTTCGAGGCGTTGGAAGACGCGGGATTCCCCGTCCGGTGGTTGGCTCCGGAAGAAGTCCGGACGGCGAGCGGTGGTCGGGGGTTCAGCGGGGGATACCTGTTGGAGGGGGGAGGCGCCATCAGTCCGGGGCCCACGGCGCGGTGCCTGGCCCGAGCGGCCCGCCAGTCGGGGGGCCGGGTGGTGGAGGGGGTCACGGTCAAGGAGGCGTCACGGAAGGAGTCCAGCCTGGTGTGCCACACCGACCGCGGGCCCGTGGAGGCCAGCATGGTCGTGTACGCGACCCACGTGGACTCGCGGCGCTTCTCGGCGCTCCTCGGAGACGAGATCGTCCCCATTCGCGGCCAGGGGCTGTCGGCCCAGGTGCGGGGGCTGCCAGCGCAGGAAGGGTGCTACGCCACGCACTGGAAGCTCAACGTCTGGCGCCAGGCCCCGGATGGCGAGCTGTTCCTGGGGGGATGGCGGCACGACGCCTGGGATCGCTCCTATTGGAAGACTCGTCCCGAGCTCGACGAGCGTCTCCAGGGAGACCTGGAGGAGTGGTTCCGGGCCGCCTTCCCCGACGTGCGGCTGGAGGTGACGCGGCGTTGGAGTGGGATCTTCGGGTGGACGAGCGACTACCTCCCCATGGTGGGCCCGCTCCCCGGGGCTCCCGCGGAGTTGGTGATCTCGGGATTCTCCGGCGGTGGGCTTCCATTCGCCTTCGAGTGCGGGCGAGTGCTGGCCCACGCCATTGCCGGAAAGGATCCCGTGCCGGGAGGACGGCTCTTCAATCCACGCCGCTTCCTCTAGGCGGTAGCGGTGAAGAGGCGGAGCGGGGGCGGTGGGGGTGCGAGGTCGGGGATCTCACCGCCCGTAGCCGAGGGCACCGACCTGCGTGGCGAGCTGGAGGCGGAGCTTGCCGGGTGGTTCCGGCAACCCGAGACCCCGATCCCCGATGAGGCGTTTCAGCGATTGGCCCTCGGGATCTTCGCCCTCCAGTACCATGGGAACGGCGCGTATCGCTCGTTCTGTCGCGGGCGAGGCCGCACCCCGGACGACGTGGAGCGGTGGGAGGACATTCCCCTGGTTCCCGCGACGGCGTTCAAGCACCTGGACCTCTATAGCGCCACCGGCGAGCCCGAGGTCGTCTTCAGGACCAGCGGAACGAGCCGCGGAGGCGGACTCCGCGGATGCCATCCGGTGGCTTCCAGGGCTCTCTACCGTGATGCCTGCGTGCCATGGTTCGCGCTCAACCTGGTGCCCGAGGGTGGACGACTCCCGGTCCTCTCCCTGGTTCCCGGGCCGGAACAGGCGCCGGACTCTTCCCTGACGACGATGATGGCGTTCGCCACGGAAGCGCTGGGAACGGACACGAGCGGGTTCTTCAGCAGTCCGGACTCCGGTGTGGACGCACCCGCCTTCAGGGACGCGCTGTCCAGGGCCGAGGCGGAGGACCATCCCGTCCTGGTCATGGGCACCGCTTTCGGCTGGGTGCATTGGCTGGAGGCGTGCGCCCGGGAAGGGTGGCGCTTCCGCCTCCCGGAGGGCTCTCGCCTCATGGAGACGGGGGGCTTCAAGGGGCGGTCCCGGGCGGTTCCTCGCGAGCAGCTCTACCGGGAGCTGGAGGAAGGCCTCGGGATTCCGATCCGCCGGATGGTGAATGAGTACGGCATGACCGAGCTCCTTTCCCAGCTCTACGAGCCCGTTCTTCGGAACCCGGGCGCGGGGGCGGTGGCGCCGGGGGACCGGCCACACGTTCCGCCGCCGTGGCTCCGGGTCCGCGTGCTGGATCCCGAGACGCTCACCCCCTGCACAGCGGGCCAGCGGGGACTCCTGGCGTTCTTCGACGCGGCCAACCTGGGGTCGGTCTCCGCCGTTCTGACGGAGGACGTGGGGTGGGTGGACGATGCGGGACTCCATGTGGAGGGGAGAGCGGCGGGAGCCGAGCCGCGAGGGTGCTCCCTCGCCATGGAAGAGCTCCTGGGAGGCTCACCATGAGGACGTTGCGACCGGGGGACGCCCGGGCACTCCTGGGCGACCTGCGTGATACCCGGGCGGCCCTTCTCGAGATGAAGGCCACTGAGATCGCGAGCCTTCTGGGTACGGTGGGGGCACGGTTCCTGAACCCGGGTGATCCTCTTCGTCGAGAGGCGCTCGAGCGGATGCCCGATGAGGCCGGGTTCTCGCTAGCCATGGCGGAGCGGGTTCTGGACGGGATGGCGAGGGATTGGACCGAGCCACGGCTCGCCCGCCTGCTGGAAGAGGAGTTCGGAGAGCCGGCGGTGCTCGACACGTTTCACCCCCTGGAGTGGCAGGCTTCCGGCGCCCGCCTGATGGCGGTGGGAGACCCGGTGGCGGTGCACATCGGGTCCGGGTCGGTCCCCGGCGTCTGCGCGACTTCCATGATTCGATCGCTCCTGGTGAAGACTCCGCTGCTGGTGAAGCCCGGGGCGGGGGACCGGGCCCTCACCGAGCTCTTCCTGGACGGCCTGGAGCATCACGCACCCGAGCTCGCCGCCGCGGTGGTGGTGGCCTATTGGCCCAGCGGTGAGTGGGAGCTGGAGGAGGCGGTGCTCGAGGGAGCCGGACGGGTGGTGGTGTACGGATCGGACGAGACGGCCCGTCTCGTCCGAGACCGGGTGCCGGTACACGTTCCCCTGGTGGTCTACCACCACCGCACCAGTGTGGCGATTCTCGGCGAGGGCGCCGTGACGCCAGAGGCGCTCCCGGTGGCGGCACGGGACCTCGCATTCGCCGCCTCCACCTTCGACCAGCGGGGCTGCGTCTCTCCACACCGCGCATGGGTGCTGGGGACACCCGCCGCCGCAGAGCAGGTCGCTTACGCCGTGGCGGAGGCCATGGCTCGAGAATCCCAGGAGACGCCGCCGGGGCCTCGGCCCGAGGGGGCACAGGCGCGCGTGCACCAGCTCCGGGCCAGTGTGGAGCTCAGAAGTGCGGCGGGAGAGGGCGTCTGCGTCTGGGGGGACCAGGGCACCCGGTGGACGGTGGTTCTGGAGGGGCCGGGGCGGGTGGAGCCTGCCGGAACGCCTCGGACGTTGGTGGTCACCTCCGCGGCGGATCTCGCCTCCCTGGCCGCCGTCCTGGAACAAGAGTCTCCACACCTCCAGAGCGTAGGCCTGGCCGGGTTGGGAGACGCGGAGGAGCCCGTGGTGAAGCTCATGGCCCGTCTTGGCGCGACCCGGATGGTGCGCCTCCGGGACATGCCCTTTCCCCCCGCCTGGTGGCACCACGACGGGCAGGGACCGCTACGAGCGCTGGTCCGATGGGTCGAATGGACCCGTTGAGGCGGGGGTTACTCCTCCTCGGCTTCGGCGCGCCAGAACACCATCTGCCGGACGCCGCGGGGGTTCTCCTCGACGCGGACCGTGAGGGTGTCCCCCTCCTCGATGCCCACATCGTCGCGAATCTCCTGGGGAATGGTGATCCGCCCGCCCTTCCCGACGGTGACGTCCCCGTAGTACAGGGTGCGATAGATGGCCATCGAGCCTCCTGGTGATGCAAATCCGCTGAGAGCCAGTAAAAATATCGAGTTTTCCACATGTGGCAACGAGCGACGGGGTCCTGAAGAAAAGCCGAGACCGAATTCGTACCAGGAACGGACGCTGGGGCCGGGCTCCGGCGTCGAGCACTCCACCGAGCATCACAAGTTGAGACATCCATGCCCGACTTCGCGCTGCGACTCAGCGGCGTCACGAAACGCTTCGGCACCCACACCGCGGTGGACCACCTGGACCTGGAGGTGCCACGAGGCTCGATCTACGGACTGCTGGGCCCCAACGGATCGGGGAAGACCACCACCATCCGAATGGTCATGGGGATCCTCCATCCCGACGACGGAAGCGTCGAGCTCTTCGGCAGCGATCCGGGCGAGACCCGGAGAAGGCGGGTCGGGTATCTGCCGGAAGAGCGTGGGCTCTACCGCAAGATGAAGGTGCTGGATCTCCTGAGCTTCATGGGCGAGATCCGGGGCGTCGCGCCCGTGGAGGGTCGTCGGCGGGCCGGGGACTGGTTGGACCGTCTGGGAATCGGTGATTGGGCCGACCGCAAGGTGGAGGACCTGTCCAAAGGGATGCAACAGAAGGTGCAGTTCGTGGCCACCGTGCTCCACCGGCCCGAGCTCCTGATACTGGACGAACCGTTCAGCGGACTGGATCCCATCAATCAGGACGTGTTGGAGGAGATCGTGCGCGAGTTCCACCAGAAGGGGACCACGATCCTGTTCTCCACCCACCTGATGGATCAGGCGGAGCGGTTGTGCCAGAGGGTGTGCCTCATCTCCCGGGCCAGAAAGGTGCTGGACGGAGATCTTCGTGACCTGAAGCGTGCCGAGAGTCGCGGAGTGCTGGCGGTGGGGTTCGAGGGGAGCGACGCATGGTTGGACGGACCCGAGGTGATCGCCCGGGAGCCCGTGGGAGAGGACCTGCACCTGGTGCTGGCGGAGGGAGCGGATCCGCAGCAGATCCTCCGGCGAGGCGTTGAGGCCGCCGCAACCATCCGACGGTTCGAGCTCGTGGAGCCCCGGCTCCATGAGATCTTCGTACAGCACGCGGGAGCCGCGGCTTCCGGCGACGGAGGACTCCCCAGGGACGCCGACCTGGGTGGAGGCGTCCGATGAATGGCGCGGTCTGGGCGGTCATCAAGCGCGAGTACCTCCAGCGGGTCCGGAGCCGATGGTTCCTCATCGCAACCATCGCGGGGCCGCTCCTCCTCATTGGTCTCATCGCGGCACCGATCCTCCTGGCCAACCGAGGCGAGGAGCGCGAGAGGACTCTGACCATCGTCGATCGCACCGGCGTGCTTTACGACCGTGTCGCTCCGCGCTTGGCGGAGGCGGGGTACACGGTGCAGCCGTCGCCTGGGGACGCGGCGGAGCTGGACCGCCTCACCGAGTCGGTTCGCGAGGGATCGCTGGGCGGATTCCTGGAGCTGGACGAGGCGACGTTGACCCGGGGCGAGTTCGTCATGCACGCGCATGAAGCGCCGTCACCGGTGAGGACCCTGACCATTCGGCAGGCGGTGGTTCAGACGGCGCTGGAAGCCCGGTTGGGAGGGAGCACGGAGGATGTCCGTGCCCTCCTGTCCGGAGGGAACATCGAGGTGGATGTGCTGTCCGTGGGCCCAGGGGGGCTGGAGGACGCGACCTTCGTGGCCGCGTACCTGGGAGCCTTCCTTCTCTACATGAGCGTCCTCTTCTACGCGGTGGCCGTCATGAGGTCGGTGCTGGAGGAGAAGACCTCCCGCATCGTCGAGGTGGTTCTCTCGTCCATGCGGCCGTACGAGCTCATGCTGGGGAAGATCCTGGGTGTGGGCGCCGTCGGCCTGACGCAGTTCGCGATCTGGATCGTCTCAGCGACGGTGATCTTCTCGGTGGGTGCGCCGGCTCTTCTGGCGGCGCGTCCCGACTTCATCTCGCCGGAGACCCTGGCGGGCGCGCTGCCCGGATTGGGGTACGCCTTCCTCTTCGCCGCCTACTTCGTGGGCGGATACTTCATTTACTCCGGCCTCTACGCGGCCGTGGGCGCCACGTGCAACACGGACGAGGAGGCCCAGCAGGCGCAGATGCCGGTGGTCATGCTGCTGGTCGTGCCCATCATCTTCGTCACGCAGGTGATCCAGGATCCACAGGCGACGCTGTCTGTCGCCCTGTCCTTCATCCCGTTCTTCACGCCGATCCTCATGTTCGCTCGAGCCGCGGTGGGCGGGGCATCGGCGTTGGAGGTCGCACTGTCCATGGTGCTCATGGCGGCCACGGTGATGGCCGTGGCGTGGGTCGCGGGTCGGATCTACAAGGTCGGGATCCTCATGGCGGGCAAGCGACCGACCCTCCCGGAGATCCTCCGCTGGGTGCGGGAGGCGTGACGATGCAACCCGGGTGACCGCCGGGGGGCCTCAGTCCTCGGCTTCCTCCGGGATGCACGAGCGGAGAAGGGCGACCAGATGGTGGCTCTCGAACTTCCGCGCCCGGTGCAGCACCTCCTCGTAGGAGGGCTCAATGAGGATCGTGGCGGTGCGGAGAGGCTCCGCTTCGCCGTCCGATGCGTCGGCCGGCGAGAAGCAGAGAAGGCCGCCGAATGAATCGGTTCGCCGGGGATCGTCGTCGAACTCCACGTACACGTCCCAGAACCGCCCCTCGTAGCTCACGGTGGCCAGGTGGTGCCCGTCGGGGCCGTTCTTCCGCCGGCCCGAGGGTTCGGGGTCGTCGGGGAACTGCAGGTTGAGTTCAGGCTCGTCGCTCATGGCGCCTAGTCTAATCGGGGGAGGCTGCAGGCTCAAAGGGACATCGCCGCACGTTCTATGCCCGTGGGCCCGCTCCGCCGTGGCCCGGGGCCGGTTTCGAGGGGGATTCGGCGGGAGCCGCATCGGCCTCCGGCGGAATCAACCGCACGGGGAAGGGGTCGGTGGCCGCACCGGCGTACAGCGTGCGGTGTGGGAACGGGATCTCGATCCCCGCCTCGTCGAAGGCGGCCTTGACCTCCTCGTGGATGGACGTCTTGAGCTTGAGCCAATTCTCCCTCGTGGCCCAGACCGCGAAAAGGTAGTTGAGGGACGACTCTCCGTATCCCTCGAAGACGAGGACCGGCTCGGGCTCCATCAGGCACAGGGGATTGTCCCGGGCCACCCGCAGGAGCACCTCCTTCACGTGGTCCAGGTCCTCCTTGTATGCCACCCCCACCTGTGCGTCCACCCGGCGAATCGGGAACCGGGTGAGATTCACCACTTCGCTCTTGATGATGGACTCGTTCGGGATGCGGACGAAGCGGTTGTCCAGGGTCCGGAGCTTCACCGACATCATGTCGATGGAGAGCACGCGCCCTCGGGTGGCCCCTAGCTCGATGACGTCGCCCACTACGAACGGCTCCTCCGCCATGAGGAAGAACCCCGAGATGATGTTCGACACGGAGGTCTGCGACGCGAACCCCAAGGCGATTCCCAACACCCCTGCGGCCCCGAGCAGAGGCGCCAGGCTGAATCCCAGCTCCGACAGGACGGTGATCACGACGGCCAGTAGGCCCGTGTACCAGAGGAGCTTCCCGACGATGAGGCCACGCTGCGGATTGGACGTCCGGGTCACCCACCCCCGCACGGCCCGCGAGACCCAGAGGATGATCGGAAGGCCGATGAAGATGAGGACGAGAACTCGAACGAGTACCACGGGATCCGCCAGCGGGAGCGAGGCTACCCAGTCGGGGATCCAGCCGGGGGACGAGAAGGAGGGCTCCGAGGCCGCGGCGGTGGAATCCTGGAACATCACAGCCACTCCCCCAGGGACGACCGGAGCCGGGCGAATGTGCGGGCGGTGAATCCGCGGGCCATGGGGACCTCCGGTGCGCTCAGACGCGTCGGCTCCTTCGCCTCATCGGGGGCCCGGGACGACACATCCAGCTCACTTCCCACCTCGTCTCCCTGGTAGCGTACCGTCGTCAGCTCGCTCCAGAGGCGATTTCCGTCCCGAAAGACCGAGAGGTGCTGAGGCCGAAGAGCGATGCGGGTCACCAGGAGGTCGTCCGGACTGCGGTTCTTCAACTGCAGCGGGCAGACACACAGGTGCTCGAGAAACTCGTGCTGTGCCATGGACCGGCGAGCCTTGGTGTCGAGGAAGTAGCAGAGCTCCCCTTCCTCTGGGCTTCCCCACCACGTGTCCGACAGGATCTTGGTGGGGATGCTCACCACGGGCCGTGTCGGGTCCCCGAGCGCCTCGATCCGGACCACCAGGGGAATGCGGACATAGATGCGGGCCTCGGCCCCCTTCAGGAGCCAGAAGTCATCCTCTGGCTTCACGATCACGGGCCGGTCGGGATACCTGGGAGTGAGCGCGATGCGCCCATCCCACCCGTGGCCTGGAACCCACCGGCTCCATCGGGACTCCTCCTTCTCGCCGTCTCGTCGGTGTGCGAGACGGATCTCGCCGGCGGCCCGGGTGAATCGCAGGTGGAGCGGCCCCAGGGACAGGGAAACCTCGCGGTCCTCGGGAACGTCGTGGGTGCCCCAGTCGAACGCTGTGTCGTCGGTCAAGAGAGTCTCTTTTTGGCCTCGCGAGTGGCCGATCGAAGGGCCCGGACCTCATCGGGGTCCAGTGGGAAGCCTCCGAATCGGGCACGGGTGTACAGCTGAACCGCCCGCTCCGCGGGCTCTCCGGCCTCCGGCCTGCGCTCCCGAATGGTCCGGACCAGGTGCAGCGGCGTCACTGGTCCCCCCTCCAGAATACCCGCGCGGCGGCCCGCACGAACCAGAGTAAGATAGATCCGGGACACGCCGCTGGGCGACGGGTGCCCGCGACGACGACGGGCCACCACCAGGAGTGTGAGGGGAAGGACCCCCAGGAGCCAGATCCAGCCGGACAGCGGGCTACTCCCTTCCTCCGGCCGCTCGTCGGGGCGGCTCATCCACCGGGTGAGCGACCCGAGCAGGTCCAGCTGGGATTCCATGGAGTAATCCAGGACCCACTTGTTCCAGCGGTGCTGGAGGCCGTCGAACCAGAATCGGCCAGGCCAGCTCCAGGCCATCTCCAGGCTCCCCTCACCGGAAGCGCCCGGGGTGGGGTCGAACGTGACCCAGCCGTACGTGGGGAACCAGACCTCCACCCAGGAGTGGGCCTCGTTCTGGGTCACGGCCAGGTACTGTCCGAACTCGTTCCACCGGCCACCCAGGAACCCGTTCACGTTACGGGCGTGGATTCCAATGCTTCGAAGCATGACCACCATGGCGGTGGAGAAGTACTCACAGTGGCCTGCGCGCCGTTCGAACAGGAAGTGATCCAGCGTGGCCTCGCCGGCCGTTCGCGGGAGCTCCCGGGTGTATGCGAGCTCGGTCCGCAGGTACCGCTCGATGGCCGTCACCTGGTCGTAACGAGTGTCGATATCGCGGGTGATGGAGTCCGCCAGGGCGGCGATCCGGTCGGGAAGCCTGGGGAGTTGGAGGTACCGCTGCCGGTCGGGCATGTAGCCCCGGCCCGCCTCACGCAGCAGCTCGGGGTCCGGGTCCGCGGCCTTGGAGACGGCCGTGTACACGGGGGCGGATGATCCCCAGTACGACCAGTCCCCCACGTTGTCGAACATGGGATAGATCTCGGATTCCGCCGCCACCGCCACCATGGGGCTGAGCCCGAACAGCACGCGCACGTCGAGGGGGGCCGCGTAGATCTCCTGACGAACCAGTGGCGCTGGCCACCGCTCGGCGTACCAGTCGTCCGGGACACGCGAGGGACGGACATTGTCGCTCCGGGTCCAGCGCGTGCCGTCGAAATGGTCGTACGAGCGGCCGCGCCAGTGGAGTCCGAGGAAATTGCCCGGAAGGCCATCCGGGAACTCGACACGGAGCACCACGCGGGGGTTTGTCTGGATGCGAGCCCCGACTTCGCCGATGGAGATCTGATCCGAGAAGCCGGCGATGGAGGTCGCCATGACGTCGCCCCGCCCCGACCACCCCCGCGCGACCCGCGGGAAAGTGAGAAAGACCCCTCCGGCGAACAGCAGTGTGACCGCCGAGAGGGCCACCGCCACGACGAGGAGCCGGCGGTCCGGCGCAGGGGGCTCCCCCCCCAGGCGGAGGACCTTCCTGTGGACAAGGCCCAGGGGGATGGTGACCGAAGCGAGGACCACGTAGGTGGCGAAGGCCAAACCGAAAAGGGCCCCCGGACGGTAGGCCGTCGCGGCCAGCAGGAGGGCCATCGTCAGGGCGTAGAGCCGGGACTCGTTCAGAGTCTCCTCGGACCGGAGAGCCTCCGAGACGAGCAGGAGAAGGAGAAGGTGAACCACGGGAACCACCACGTCGCCCCCGCTCCCCATGAGGTCCAGGCCCACCTTCAGGGCCAGGAGGACTGCAAGAGGGGGCCAGATCCGAGAGATGCGCGCGCTCACCGGGGGGCTCGGCGACCAGAAGAAGGCCAACCCCAATGCCAGGAACGCCACTGCCGCGGATACCGGCTCCACGCCAGCTCCCGACGAGAAGGCCGTGAGTGCCACGGCGGCCATGGTGATCACCAGCCGCCGGTGCAGCCGCCCCAGCCTCATGCCGGGCTTCTCCCGGGCCCGCGTGGCGAGTGGCGCGCAGGCATCTCCTCCCGGGCGCCGGCTTCCGCGGTCCGGATCACCTGTGGGAACCCAGGATGTATCCGCCCCGGGGTCACCAGGACGGCGCGATCCCGGGACCCGCGCGGGTAGGACGTGGCTTCGCCGCCGAAGTCCACTCGGGCCAGGACGTCCAGGGCACGCTCCAGGTGGGCCTCACCAGAGCCGGGTCCCACGGCGCTGGATCCGGCGAAAAGGGCGAAGGGCTGGCCACAGCGGGCGGCCCGTGCGCACAGTGACGCCGCGACTTCGACCGCGGCCTCGGCCTCTTCGCCAGGCGGGTCTCCGACCTCCAGCACGATCCAGGTCGCCTCTGCGGCCTCCCGCTCGTATTCGCGGATCACGGGCTGCCTCAGCCGCGCAGACGTCCGCCAGTGGATGTCCCGAGCGTCGTCGCCGGGGCGGTACTCCCGAAGGCTCCGGAACTCGCCGCGTGGGCCGGTGGCAGGATGCGTCGAGGCGGACGGTGTGGATCGGTCGTTGCCGGCACCGACGAGGTCCTCGCGAACCACCCGGTCGGTCCGGGGCCAGACCACCAACTCTCCGGGCAGTGCCACCTCCCGTTCCTTACGGAAAAGGCCGAACGGGAATTCCGTGGCGAGGGTGAGCTCCTCGAGTGGGTAGACGCCTCGGCGGACGAAGCGGTCGGTGGCGTGGGTGTCGACCGTTTCGCCGGCGGCCACGCGCGGGATGAAGGCGAGACCGGGAAGGCCAGGCTCCTTGAGCTCCACCGCCAGGGAAGGAAGCCAGCGCTTCCGGTTCGTGACCCGGTAGCGGAGTCGGAAGTCCCGCTCCACCGGCACACCTCCCGGGGTGGTTCGAACGACGTGCAGATTGCGAAGGGTGTGCTCCGAGACCCATCCGCTCACGGCCACGGCCCCGAGCATGGCTCCCAGCAGGAGATACAGGAGGTTGTTCCCGGTATTCACCGCGGCGAAACCGACCCCGAAGGCCCCGAGGGTGAAGAGGACCCCGGAGCGTGTGAACCGGATTCGCCTCCACGCGCGAAGCCGTCTCCAGGCCGTGGTGAGCCCGCGACTCCAGCCCCCTGCGCCGGGGGGAGGTCGGCGGACGGTCAGACCGGCACCTCCACCTGTTCCAGGATCTCGTCCAGCAGGGTCTCGGCGACGCGGTGCGCCTCGGTGGATGCTGGACTGACCCCCGCCGGGAGGATCCGGTGCGCGAGGCAGGGATGCACCAGCTCCCGCACATCGTCGGGAACCAGGTACTCGCGCCCCAGGGTCATGGCATAGGCCCGGGCGGCCCGGAAGAGGGCGATGGCGCCTCGGGGGCTCACCCCCACCCGGATCCCGGGGGCCTCCCGGGTACGGCGCACGATCTCCATGAGATAGTCCACCACCGACTCCTCGGCCGTGACTGCCTCGACCCGCGCCTGCAGGTGGAGCACGTCATCGGCGCTGAAGACCGGGCGCAGCTCATCCAGGGGCGGGTGGGACCGGGCGGACTCCATGAGGATCTGCCGTTCGGCCTCCTGGTCGGGATAGCCGATGGTCAGCCGCATGAGGAACCGGTCCAGCTGGCTCTCGGGGAGAGGGTAGGTGCCGTGGTGCTCCAGGGGGTTCTGGGTCGCCATCACCAGGAAGGGCCGAGGGAGCTCGAGCGTCCGGTCCTCGATGGTGACCGTGCCCTCCTGCATGGCCTGGAGAAGCCCGCTCTGAGTGCGCGGGGGCGCCCTGTTGATCTCGTCCGCCAGAATGACCTGGCTGAAGATCGGCCCTCGTCGAAGATCCAGCGCACCCGTGGACGGATCGTAGACCGTCCCTCCCAGCACGTCGGAAGGGAGAAGATCGCTGGTGAACTGGATCCGGCGGAAGGAGAGGCCGAGGGTGCGAGCCAAGGCATGCGCCAGGGTCGTCTTGCCCACCCCGGGGACGTCCTCGAACAGGACATGACCGCGTGCCAGCAGGGACGCCAGGGCGAGCCGGACCACCTCGTGCTTGCCGTGGAAGACCGTCTCCACCTCGGAGACCAGCTCGCGGACGCGGTCCGTCGAGGGGGGTGCCTGCGGGATCGCTGCCGGCTCGGTCATAGGGCTCGTGATGGAGGGCCCCACGGGACCCGGTTCGCGGAGGCTGGGCAACAGCGGAATAAATACACGACGACGCCAAAAAAGGTCCGGAAATCAAGCCTGTTCTCGCGTTGACACCACGCGGGAACCCGATCTAGCTTGATGGGCTTAACCTCCCGATCATCGTCCCGATTCCCAGCCGACCGGGGTCGCAAAGGCCTGTCTATGAACAAGAAGTGGATGCTTGCCGCCGCAGGGCTGGCGGTTGCTGGCAGCCTGGCGTTCGTCCAGGCTCAGAGCCAGGAGGACACCGCGGCGGCTCCTGCTCCGCAGGCCGCGCCGGCCACCGCACAGCCCATCCAGTTCCCGCACGACATCCATGCCGGGACGTACGGGATGGACTGCCAGTACTGTCACTTCTCCGCGGAGCGCTCCGTGGACGCGGGGATTCCCCCGGTATCCACCTGCATGGGGTGCCACCTCATGATCCCGGGGGAGAACCAGCCCGAGGAGATCACCAAGGTCCGCGAGTACTGGAACGATCGGGAGCCCATCCCGTGGGTGCGAATCCACAAGGTGGCGGATCACGTGCACTTCCCGCACATGCGGCACATCAACGCCGGCATGCAGTGCCAGGAGTGCCACGGCGAGATCCAGGAAATCGGCGTCCTGGAGGAGCCAGAGCCGACCTGGGGGAAGGGGAAGATGGGGTGGTGTGTCAGCTGTCACGTCGAGCGGGACGTGAGGCGCGACTGCACCGTCTGTCATTACTGAGCCAGGACGACTATGAGCGACGGCATCAAGAGGCGGGACTTCCTTAAGGTCCTGGGCATCAGCGGAGCAGGGGCCGGCCTGACGGGCTGCTCCACCGAAGACGTGGAGAAGCTAATTCCTTACGTCGTTCCACCGGAGGACATCACCCCGGGAGTTGCGACGTGGTACACCACCGTCTGCCAGGAGTGCGCCGCGGAGTGTGGGATGTGGGTCCGGACCCGGGAGGGTCGGGCAGTGAAGGTGGAGGGGAACCCGAGCCACGCGGTTTCCGGCGGCGCCTTGTGTGCACGGGGCCACTCGTCGATCCAGGGCCTCTACAATCCGGACCGGTTCACGGGTCCCATGAGGCGCGAGAACGGCGCACTGGTTCCCATGACCTGGGACGAGGCCGAGGCGATGTTGGCCGAGCGGATCCAGGGCGCGGCCGGCAACGTCCTCCTCCTCACCGGGCAGCTGGGCCCCACCGAGTCCGATCTCTTCTCGCGCTTCCTGTCTGCGACGGGAGGGCGGCACGTGGAGCACGACGGTCTGGCCGACGCTCCCCTTCGGGAGGCGACTCGCATCGCCTTCGGGCGCGATGTGGTGCCCGCCTACGATTTCGAGTCTGCGGGAATGGTGGTGTCCTTCGGCGCCGACTTCTTGGAGACCTGGATCTCTCCGGTGGAATACGGTCGTGGATTTGCACGGTCGTCCGGTGAGGATCACGGCAGCAAGGGGAAGTTCGTCTTCATCGGCCCCCGGCTGAGCCTCACGGGCCAGAACGCCGACGAGTGGATCCCCATCCCCACCGGATCCGAGGCGGCGGTGGCCCTGGGTATGGCGTCCCACATCGCGAGTCGCGGAGCCGATGCCGGACCGTACTCATCAGTCCTGGCGGAGTACACGCCGGAATCGGCGGCGGCCGCGGCCGGCCTCGAGGCGAACACCATCCGGGACCTGGCGGAGGCGTTTGCCGCCGCCACTTCGGTGGCAGTCGGCCCCGGCCAGGCGGGTCATCACAGAGGCGCGACGGCCGCGAACGTGGCGGTGCACATCCTGAATGCCGTCGCCGGGAACATCGGCAGCACCGTGCACCTGACTTCGCCCGTCCAGAGTTCCTCGTCCCGACCATACGGCGAGATGCAGGTCGCCATCCGCGCCATGGCGGGCGGCGATGTCGGCGTGGTGATGGTACGGGGGACCAATCCGGCGTACTCGCTACCGGGGTCGTCGGGGTTCTCCGAGGCCTTTTCCGAGGTGCCCTTCAAGGTCTCGTTCGCGTCGGAGCCCGACGAGACGACGGCCATGGCGGACCTTGTCCTGCCGGACCGGCACTTCCTGGAGTCGTGGGGAGACAGCAGCCCCCGACCGGGCGTCTTCGCCGTGCAGCAGCCGGTGATGCAGGCGGTACCTCATTTCGACACTCGGCAGACGGGTGACGTGCTCTTGAACGTGGCAGCGCGGGTGGGCAACGCGCTGGGCCCGGCTTCTACATTCGAGCACGTACGGTCGCGGTGGCAGGATCTTCATGCTCGTTCCGGATCCGGGCTCGACTTCGAGGCCTGGTGGAAGACGGCCCTGAAGACTGGTTCGGTGACGGTGGGTGCTCCCGGCCGACAGGAAGCAGTGGCGCTGCGAGCTCCGGACATGGCGCTGGCATTCGATCCACCCTCCCTGGCCGGGGAGGGAGACTTCACCCTCCTGGTCTATCCCTCCTCGCGGCTCGCCGATGGACGCCACGCCAACCGGCCGTGGATGCAGGAGCTGCCGGATCCGATCTCCAAGCTCACGTGGCACTCCTGGGTGGAGATGCACCCGGCTGCGGCTGAGGCACACGGGCTGCGCCGTGGGGACGTCGTGACCGTCTCGTCTCCGGAAGGTCAGGTGACGCTTCCCCTCTTCACCTACCCGGGGATCCGCGAGGACGCGGTCGCCATCGCCATGGGGGGTGGGCGGAACGAGAGCGGACGGTATGCGAGCGGGAACGGGGTAAATCCCATGAACCTGCTCCCCGCCGTGGTCGAGCAGCCTTCAGGTACCCTGGCGCTGGTGTCGACGCGGGTCTCGGTCGCCGCAACCGGCGAGCGGTACCGGATGGCCACCATCGAGGGGTCCGACGATCAGTCCGAGCGCAACATCGCGCCGGCCGTCGCCCTCGCGGCTCTGGGCCACGCAGCGGAGGAGGATCACTCCGAGGACGAGGGGCACCACGGCCTCCAGGAGATGAACCTCATGGGTGGCTTCGCCCCGGTGGAGACCGAGGGAGAGGCCCAGGACTTCCCGCTTCCTGGCTCCCAGTACGGGGAGTACGGACGCGAGGGAACCCCTCGTTGGGCGATGGCCATCGACCTGGACAAGTGCACGGGCTGCTCAGCCTGTGTTGTGGCCTGCCAGTCCGAGAACAACGTTCCGTTCGTCGGCGAGCAGCAGGTAGCCATGGGTCGTGACCACAGCTGGATCCGCATCGAGCGGTATTACGAGCAGGTGGACGCCTCCCACGCGGGCCCCGTGGATGTGCGGCACCTCCCGATGTTGTGCCAGCACTGCGGGAACGCGCCCTGCGAGCCGGTCTGTCCGGTCTTTGCGGCGTACCACACGCCCGACGGGCTCAACGCGCAGGTCTACAACCGCTGCGTCGGCACGCGGTACTGCGCCAACAACTGCCCATACAAGGTCCGGGTCTACAACTGGTATACGTACACGGATGTGCCGGAGCCCCTCCAGTGGTCCTACAACCCCGACGTGACCATCCGGAACACCGGGGTCATGGAGAAGTGTTCCTTCTGCGTCCATCGCATCCGGGAAGTCCAGAATCGGGCTGCGCTGGAAGGCGGACGCGGCGTGCACGAAGGTGAGGTGACGCCGGCGTGCCAGCAGAGTTGTCCCGCCGAGGCCATCGTCTTTGGCAATATCCGGGATCCCGAGTCCCGGGTGGCAGAGAAGGCTCACAACGAGCGGACCTACAAGGTCCTGGACGAGCTCATCAACACGCAACCCGCAGTTCACTACCTCAAGAAGGTCACCTTCCACGAGGTGGAGTCCGGCGGGCATTGATGGCCTGACTCCGCATAGAGACACGAGCGACCATGGCGAGTTTGACGGAATCCCAGAAGAGGGGGGCACTCACCCACCCGGATGTCTCGCACTACAGCGAGGTGAACCGGGACGTGCTGGCGATGCTCTCCACCCCCGGAAAGGGGTGGTGGGCGCTCTTCGGCATCGCGGTACTCGGGGTGGGGCTCTTCTTCGGCTCCTGGTTCTACCAGATCTATCGTGGGATCGGCGTGAGTGGCCTCACCAGTCCGGTGGGGTGGGGCGCCTACATCACCACCTTCGTGTTCTGGGTGGGTATCGCGCACTCGGGCACCCTGATCTCGGCCATTCTCTTCCTCTTCCGCGCCCCTTGGCGGCAGTCGGTGTACCGGGCGGCCGAGGCCATGACCGTGTTCGCGGTCATGACGGCGGGTCTATTCCCGCTCATTCACGTGGGACGGGTCTGGAACGCCTACTGGCTCATCCCCTACCCGAACCAGCGCTTCCTCTGGCCGAACTTCCGGTCGCCGCTGGTCTGGGACGTCTTCGCGGTGACGACCTACTTCACGGTCTCTGCGGTCTTCTTCTACCTGGGCACCATCCCGGACGTCGCCGCGGCTCGTGACCAGGCCACCGGCCTGCGGAAGAAGCTCTACTCGTTCCTGGCCATGGGCTGGCAGGGAACCGACCGGGAATGGCACCACTTCGGGAAGGCCTACATCTTCCTCGCCGCCCTCGCGACTCCCCTGGTGCTCTCGGTGCACTCGGTGGTGTCCTGGGACTTCGCCGTGGGGATCGTTCCCGGTTGGCACGCTACGGTCTTCGCCCCGTACTTCGTGGCGGGAGCCATCTTCTCCGGGGTGGCGATGGTCATCACCCTGGCCGTGCCCCTCCGCAAGGTCTTCGGGCTCGAGGCCTACCTGACCACGAAACACTTCGACGCGTTGGCCAAGCTGGTGCTGCTCACTTCGCTCATCGTCTTCTACGCCTATCTCACGGAGTTCTTCATGGCGTGGTACAGTGGTGAGCCTCCTGAGCGCCAGGTGTTCTGGAACCGGCTGTTCGGGCACTATTGGTGGGCCACGTGGATCATGCTGGTCTGCAACGGCATGATCCCCATCATGCTCTGGTTCAAGCGAGTCCGGCATTCGATCCCGGCCCTCTTCGTCATCTCGATCTTCATCAACATCGGGATGTGGTTCGAGCGTTACGTCATCATCGTGACCTCCCTCTCCCACGAGTACGAGCCGTTCGCCTGGGGCGTCTACCGTCCCTCGATGGTGGAGATGGGGATCCTGATCGGGAGCTTCTGCTGGTTCGGTTTCTGGTTCCTTCTCTTCACCCGACTCCTGCCGCCGGTGGCTATCGCCGAGTTGAAGGAAGTCCTCCCGGCCCCGAGGCGCGGGAAGAAGGCACAGGAGGTGGAGGCGTAAGATGAGCGAGAAGAACGGCATCCTGGCATCGTTCGACTTCCTGGACTCCACCGTGGAGGCCATCGAGGAGTTGCGGCGCGCCGGATTCAAGAAGTCGGACCTGACGGCCTACGCTCCCTTTCCGGAGCATCACATCGAGCATGCCATGGGCTACGGCCAGAGCCCGGTCCGAGTCTGGACACTGGTGGGGGCCCTGACGGGGACGGCCACCGGCTTCGCCTTCACAGCCTGGAGCTCCATGGACTGGCCGTTGGTGACCGGGGGGAAGCCCATCCTTTCCATTCCTGCCTACGTGGTCATCGCCTTCGAGCTCACCGTGCTCTTCGGGGCGTTGTCCACCGTCCTGGGACTCTTCATCAACAGCAAGCTTCCGGGCTTCAAGCCCCCGGTGGTCTACGATCCCGAGTTCAGCTCCGGGCGATTCGGCATCTTCGTGGTGGCGGATGGCGCTCGCCTGAACGAGGCACGTTCCATTCTCGAGAGCCACGAGCCTTCCGAGCTCAGGGAGGGAGCCCATGCGTAAGCCACTCCGGGCACTGGCCCTCGTCCTTCTGGCTGCGTCGGGAGCGTGCACGCCGCTCGATGACGCCATGGCCACCATCTTCGGTCGCTCCATGCGCGATCAGGCGACCTTCGATCCCTACGAGAGCCCGCTTCTTCCGGCCGAAGGCGCGGTCTCCTTCTCGTCGGGGAACTTCCCCGCGGCTCGCGGAGACGTGAACATCGGACAGCCCGAGGGCGGAGCCTACCTGGTGCCGGACTTCACCCCGGCCCAGACCGCGAACCCCGCGGCTCCGGTCTGGAGTGAGTTCGAGAACCCGGTTCCGGTGGACGAGGCTTCCCTTGCGCGGGGAGAAGTGCTCTTCGACCGGTACTGCGCCGTCTGCCACGGTCTCAGCGGGATCGGCGCGGAGGCCCTGATTCTCGAGAAATGGCCCGCATTGGCCGTCTACAACCTGGCCGGCGAGACCGTGCAGGGATACTCCGACCCCTACATCTACGGAATGATACGGGTGGGCCGGGGACTCATGCCGCAGTACGGGCACCAGATCACCCACTTCGACCGCTGGAACATCGTGAACTACGTGCGGCAGCTTCAGGCGGCGTACAACGCCCAGAGCGCCAACGCCCAGCAGGACGGGGAGGACTGAGCCATGGCACAGATCCACGCTCCCGAGTCGGTCCCGGTCCGATTCCTTCCGAGAAAGGGGAAGGTCCTCTTCGGAGGGATGGTCCTGTTCGGAGTTCTCTCCTTCGTCGGTCGCCTGGTCACGGATCCGCAGGCCGCCTGGATCAGCTACGTCTCCAACTGGCTGTTCTTCTCCAGCGTGGCCATGGGCGCGGTGATGTTCGCTGCCGCGACCACCATCGTGAAGGCCCGCTGGAACTGGTCGTTGCGGCGTGTGAGCGTCGCCTTCGCGGCGTTCCTGCCTATCGCCTTCGTGCTCCTCATTCCCATGCTCTTCCTGCGGGAGAACTACTTCCCGTGGATCGAGGCGATGGCCACGGACCCCATCGTCCAGAAGAAGGCGGCGTACCTGAACGTGCCGTTCTTAATGGTCCGGAACATCGTGGGACCGCTGGCCCTCTTCTCGCTCGGCATCTACTTCGCCTACCTGGCGATTCGGCCGGACATGGGAAGAGTGGACGAGTCCGAGTTGGACGCCGGCCAGCGCAGCTGGCGGGAGAGGCTGATGGCGGGATGGACGGGCCAGGAGTCGGAAGAGGTCCGCAGCTGGGAGCGCATGGGGAAGGTTGCCCCGGCGCTGGCCCTTCTGTACGCGGCGGTCATGAGCTTCGTCGTGTACGACTTCGCCATGACGCTCGAACCCCACTGGTTCAGCACGCTGTTCGGCGGTTGGTACTTCATGGGGGCGTTCTGGGGAGGGATCGCCGCAACCGCCTGTTTCGGGATGTGGCTTCGCAAGCAGGACCAGGGGATCGCGAAGGCCATCGGGATCCAGCAGCGCCATGATATCGGGAAGCTCTCATTCGCCTTCACCGTGTTCTGGACGTACCTCTTCTTCGCCCAGTACATCGTCATCTGGTACGGAAAGCTCCCCTGGGAGCAGCTCTACATGGTGAAGCGGGCCGGCGAAGGCTGGGGTGCCTACTCCGCCGGACTCATTCTGCTGTGCTTCGTGATTCCGTTCGCCGCCCTCCTGGGCCGCAAGCCGAAGATCAATGCGCGCTGGCTCCAGGCCGTCACCTTCCTGATCCTCTTCGCCCTGTGGGGTGAGCGATACTGGTTGGTGGCGCCTTCGTTGGTGGATCACTACGACGGGATGGCCACCGTCTACCACGCTGGGATCGGCCTCGGATTCCTCGGCCTCTTCCTGGGGTCGGTGCGTTGGTTCTTCTCGACGTTCCCGGTCATCCAGATCTGGCAGCCTCCCGAGCAGGACGAGATGCTGGAGGTGGAGGTGACGTCGTCGGAGGTGGCCTGACGACGACCACCCGGTCCTGCACCGGGATGGACATCGAGGGGCTTCGCCGGTGAACCCGGTGGAGCCCCTCACCTTTTCCCGGCGTGACGTCGGCCGTAGCCTGACACCTTTCTTCTTCGAGACCGATGCCCATGAAACGCCTCAACCGCCCCAGTCCGTGAACCGGTCACCTCTCCGCCGACGGCCCATTCCAGGCCTCGCCCGCCCAGCCGCGTGGGCTGTGGTCCTCTCCCTCACGCTCCCGGCCAGGTCGCCCCTGAGCGCCCAGGCCTATGAAGCGCTCTCTGCGGGCGTCCGCGAGTTCGTTCGGGTAAGCGCACCCCATGTCCTCATCGAGAACGTGAGGATCATCGACGGTACCGGAGCGCCCGCCCGGGCTGGCGCCACCGTGCTCGTTTCCCGTGGCCGGATCACCGCGGTGGGAGACCACGGTAGCGTGGCGGCGCCGGCGGGCATCGCCCCCGGTGAGCTGGAGCGAATCGACGGAAGGGGAATGACGCTCCTGCCCGGCCTCGTGATGCTCCATGAGCACATGTTCTACCCCTCGGGCCAGGGCCGCTACAACACCAATGAGCGTTCCTTCCCGCCCCTTTACCTGGCGGGAGGAGTCACCACCATGCGGACCGGTGGAAGCCTGGATCCGTATTCCGATCTTCGGACCAGGGAGCTCATCGAATCCGGCGCCATCGTGGGTCCGCACATGGATGTCACCGGACCGTATCTCGAGGGCCCCGGAGGGTTCATTCGCTCCTTCCCCCAGCTGGCTACCCCCCAGGAGGCTCGCGATCACGTGAACTTCTGGATGGACCGCGGTGTGACGTCGTTCAAGGCCTACAACCTCATCACCCGCGAGGTGCTGGAGGCGGCCATCGATGCGGCCCATGCTCGTGGTGCCAAGGTGACCGGACACCTCTGTTCCATCACCTACCGGGAAGCCGCGGACCTGGGGATCGACAACCTGGAGCACGGGTTCTTCGCCGCCACGGACTGGGTTCCGGGCAAGGAGCCGGATACGTGCGTCCGGGGCGCCGATGCGTCCTACATGGCACTGGATCTGGAGGGTCCGGCCTTCCTGGACGTGGTGGATCACCTCATCGCAAACGACGTGGCGGTGACCTCCACGCTCACGGTGGTGGAGCGGCGCGCGCCAGACCGTCCGCAGCCGCCCACCAGTGCGATGGACGCCATGCTGCCCGAGCTCCGCGAGACGGTGGCCCGCAGGCTGTCGCGTGAGCGCCCGGAGGGGAGCGATTCCCTGCTGCGCCGCTACATGGAGATGGAGCGGATCTTCTTCGAGCGCGGGGGGCACCTGGTGGTGGGCACTGATCCTACCGGTGGGGGAGACGTGGTCCCGGGCTACGCCAACCAGCGCGCGCTGCAGATTCTCGTGGAGATGGGGCTGACGGTGGAAGAGTCCGTCATGGTGGCCACGCTCAACGGTGCCCGGTACCTGGAGATGGATGCGAGGATCGGGAGCATCGAGGTGGGAAAGGTCGCCGACCTGGTCCTGCTGGAGGGTGATCCCGGGACCGACCTGGAGGCGTTTCGCCGGACGACCCTCGTGTTCAAGGACGGCGTGGGATACGACTCCGCCGTTCTGTTCGACGCCGGCAGCACCGGCTGGGTGGGAGTGCGCTGAGAGGGGGTGGACTAAGCCATCCGCCGCCACCCGCGCCGGCATCTTCCGCCGAGCGGACCCGTCAGGGAAGCTCGCCGTTCCGGAGCGTCTGTAGCACCAGGTCGTGCATGTGGCCGTTGGACGAAACGCCCGAGCCCCCGTGGATCGTCGGTTCGCCCTCCAGGGTGGTGAAGCGGCCGCCGGCCTCCTCGAGAATGGTCAGGAGCGGGCCCGCGTCCCACGGCGACAGCACGGGGTCCACGTGGACCTCCGAACGGCCGGTGGCCACCAGGATGTGGCCGTAGCAGTCGCCCCAGGTACGGGAGAAGTAGGCCTCCTGCTGCAGCCGCCGCCAGCCCGCTCCCTCGTGGCGTGAAAGGATTCGCTCTACGTCGGTGGTCGTGACGAGAGACTTGGCCAGGGAGTCCACCTGGGACACCGCGCAGGGGTTGCCGTTCAGGTAGCAGCCGAGGCCGCTTCCCGCAGAGACCATCTCCCCCAGGGCGGGGAAGTGCGCGACGCCCACCACCGGCTCCCCCTCCACCTCGACGCCGATGAGAACCCCGTAGAGCGGGACTCCCCGCATAAACGAGCGGGTGCCATCGATGGGATCGAGGATCCACCGTACCCGGGCGCCCTCATTCGTGGGTGGATACTCCTCCCCCAGCACCCCGTGATCCGGAAAGCGACTTCCCACCCGGTCCCGAATGAGACGCTCCGCCTCGCGATCGGCGATGGTCACGGGGGAGCCGTCCCCCTTCGCCTCGGAATCCACGACACCGCCGAAGTACCGCAGCGTCACCTCTCCCGCCTCGAACGCGAGCTCCCTGGCCACCTCGAGGATGTCCAGGACCTCGTCCCGCCCGGCTGCGCTCATCCCCTCTCGGACGGCGCGGTCCGCGCCGCCTTCTTGGAATAGAGATCGGCGTCGGCCGACTCGATGAGGTCCTCGCCCCTCTTCATAGCCTCGTGGTAGGCGGCGATCCCGCAGGCGGCGGTGATTCCCGAGGGACCCAGCAGCGGATCGGCGGCCATCCGGCGGCGAATTCGTCGCACGTACAGGTCACCCCCTTCGCGCCTGGTGTCGGACAGGATGGAGACGAACTCGTCGCCTCCGTACCGGGCGACGAGGTTCATGGCGCGGTTCTCTTCGGAGAGGATCCTCGCGAACGCCTTCAGCGCCTCGTCTCCGGCCAGGTGTCCCTGGGAGTCGTTGTAGCCCTTGAAATTGTCCAGGTCGAAGATGATGGCCAGCAGCTCGCGGCCACGCTGGGCAGCGGCCAGCTCGTGCTCGAGGTGCACGCTCAAGTGCCGCCGATTGGGGAGTCCGGTCAGGGGGTCCGTGAGCGAAAGGGACTGCAGGGACTGGTGCAGCCGGGCATTCTCCAGGGCCACGGATGCCTGACTGGCGAGGCGTTGGAGCGTCTGGCCGTCGTCGTCACTGAAGACTCCGGAGGAACTGCTGCCGGCGGTGAGGAGCCCCACTACCGAGCTGGACACCATGAGGGGGCACGCGATGGCGGAGCCCTCACCCAGGCGCTCCCGGAGCGACTCCGGGATGAGCGGACTGGATGCGAAGTCGTCGATGCGGGTGGCCGTGCGGTCCTCCACCAACTCGTCGTAGAGGTTTCCGGCCAGGTCCCATTCCGTCTCCTCGGACAGGGCCCGTTCCCCTCCCGAGGCCTTCACCCGGGCCAGGGGTCCGTCCTCGAACATCCAGACCGCGGCGTTGTCCGCGGGAAGCAGGGAGACGGTCGCCTCGATGACCTTCGCCATGACCTCACGGGAGTCCAGGGAAGACGCCATGGCCCGGCCGATCTCCTCGATCCTCCGAGCTTCCGCCGTACGGCGCTCCAGCGCCCCCACGTGACGGGCGTTCTCGATGGCCACGGCCGCCATGTCGGCGATTCCCTGAAACAGCTCCACGTCCGCGTCGGTGTACGCCCCCGGCCGGTATGACTGGGTGGAGATGGCGCCCAGCACCCCACCCTTCCATCTCAACGGCGCGGCGATGGCGGAGCGCATGACCTCCTCCTGGCTTTCTCCCAGGAGCATCAGAGAGCGCTTCTCCAGGCGATCGTCGATGCGAACGGCCTCGCCGGTGCGAATGACCGTGCTCTCGGATCCCTTGTATCGGACCTCTACCCGCTCCTCTTCTCCACGGTCGGCGAAGAACACGATGGTGGCGAGGTCCCGGGTGGCGTCGTAGAGCGAGATGTAGAACCCGTCCGCCTCCAGGACGCGCCGCGTCTCCCGGTAGATGGACCGGTAGAGGTTTTCGAGGCCCAACGTTCCCGTTAGGGTCCGTCCAACGTCCAGGAGGACCCTGTATCGGTCGGCCAGGCTGGTGCCGGCCGGGCGGTTGGCCTGGGAGGACGCCATGTGAGGGGTTGGAAGCTTTCGGGGGAGGCGATCCGCACGTAGTCCGCGCAAGTTATGGCTCCGGCGGGAGAGGTACAACCGGGCTCCGGCCCGTACTGAAGGTCCCATGGCTGGTGATCATGTCCTAGAAGCCCTTTCTGGCTGGATCTGATCGGCGCTCCACCCGCAGTGAATGTCGCGATCATCCCGTCGAAGGTGCGGGACGAGACCGGGACGAGGTTCCAGCGGATGAGGCTCGTCGAGTCGCTCAACTGAAAGCAAAGCCCCCGGCGGCTCGTACGAATTCGCATGGGGGGGTAACTTGCCGCATGCCCCGTGTGGGCTCTTTCCGGAGCGGAGTGTGGGATCATGAAACGACTGGCGACGGCGGCCCTGATCGGGCTCCTGACGCATACAGCTGGGTGCTTTCCGGCGGCGTCCCCTGCGGATGGCAGCAACGTCTCGCCCCGTGGTCGCACGGTCTCGGCGGAGGAGATCGCCAATTCCAGCGCCAGTACGGCGTGGGAGGCGCTGAGCCTTCTGGGGGCCTTCATCCGTCTCGAGGAGGACAAGGACCAGCAGCCGGCCCGCATCACGTCCCGCGGACGCTCGAGCATCAACCTGAGCAGCGAGCCCCTGATCTTCATGGATGGGGTGCGGCTGGTGGAGTACCGGGTCCTCCACAGCATCGGTGCCCACCTGGTGGAGAAGATCCAGTTCATCACGGGGCCGGAGGCGTCGATCCGATACGGCACCAATGCCGGGAACGGAGTCATCCTCATCACCACCCGCTCCACCTGAAACCACTCCCGTTCTCGGGAACGGGGATGCCGAGAACCAACGAGGGGGAGTGCCGATCTTCGGCACTCCCCCTCTCCTTCTCCCTGCCGGCACCGGATGCCGGCAGGTCAGCTCACCGTCAGGCGCCGCGGTCCAGGCAGCCGGTGAAGTTCTCGTTGTTCTCCTCGGCGAACGGGACGGGGAAGTTCACGTCGTTCCCGTAGTCGGGGAATGCCTTATGGTACGTCCCGATGGGGAACACATCGTCCTCGATCCGCCCGTACTGCCGAATGAGTCGCCGCAGGTCTCCCAGACGGTGCCCGGTAGCGAAGAGCGTGAGAGCCCGCTCGTTGAAGAGCAGATCCTCCCGTCCCGCGGGCGTTCCCGGGTCCACCACGTCACCCAGGCCGAAGAGGGCGCGGACCTGGTTGATCCTCGCCAGCATGGTGGGCACGTCACCCGTGTTCAACGCGGCCTCGGCCTCGATCAGACGCGCCTCCGTGCCGGTGGCCACGTCCGCCGGGGCGTCCCGCCCGGGGTACTTGTTCATGTTGTACTGGGGCGTGACCTCGTCGAATCCCATATCGTCCGCCGGATCACGGTCCCAGGGCACCCGCGGGTCGTTCAGATCGCGGTAGGCCAGACCGTTGCCCCCTTCCAGGTTCGCCAACGACCACCGTTCGAAGGTCGCGTTGAAGGCGTAGATCCCGTTCTCCTGCCCGTTGTCGATGGAGTAGGTCATCTGGAAGTTGAAGTCCGTGGGCACGGAGGCCACCGCCGCCGCCGCCTCGGCGTACTGCCCGAGGTTCAGCAGCGCGCGACCCTTCTGGATGGAGGCGAGATTCCGGATGGTCTCGTCGCCCGCCGCCCCGGCCAGGGCCGCATCCGCCGAGGAGACGGCCTCCTGGAAGACCTCGGCGGTGGTCTTCGGAATACCGGGCACCAGGTTGCCCGCGTCATCCAGGTTCGAGAAGGGAACACCCGAGCAGTAGGTCTCGCCGAAGAGGTTGTAGGTCACCGCGGCAAGAGCCAGGAGCTCGCCGACCCGTTCGTCACCGCCCGCCTCCTGGATGGTGGCCGCCGCCGTCTCCAGGGACTGACGGGCGCGTTGGAGATTCCGGAAGACGCCGGTTGCCGTCCCGTTGTCCTCCTTGACTTCACGGCGGTCGAATTCCCGCCGGGTGGTGAACGTTCCAGAGTGGAAGTACTCGTCGGTGAACATCCCCGACATGAGGACCACGCCCTCGGTTCCTCCGCCGTTGCCGGCGTAGGCGAAGGCGAAGTCGCCGATGGCACCTGCCCGGAGGGTCGCCAGCCCGGTGGGGCCGGTGAGGTTGCCCGGCAAGACGATGTCGGGGTCCTCGACCTCGAGAAGGTCACTGGTGTCGCATGCGATGGCTCCGCACAGGAGCGCACCGGACAGGGCCAGATAGGACCCACGTCGCAGCAGCGTACGCATTGTTCAGTCCTCCTGGTCAGAAGCTGAGGTTGACGCGCACCACGAAGGTCCGAACCGGTGGCTGCGTCAGGAAGTCACGGATATTGAAGTTGGCGTTCCCGAACTGATTCACCTCCGGGTCGGACCCGGTGTAGTCGGTGATGGTCAGGAGGTTTCTCGCCGTGAGGGTCAGGGCAGCCCGACTGGCGCCCAATCGCGCGATCCAGGCTTCCGGGACGAAGAAGGTGGCGCCCAACTCCCGGAGCTTCCAGAAGGAGGCGTCCTCGATGTGACCCGTGTCGGTGGACGGGCTCCCGAAGGTGGAAGCTACGGCCCGCGCCTGCTGGTCCAGCGAGGCGTTCGGGTCGTGCAGGCCCTGGCAGATCCCGAATCCACAGCGGAAGCTCTCCGTCAGGTTGTTCAGTCGGTGGCCCCCGCGGTACTCCATGAGGGCGTTGAGCCGCACCGTGTTGTACAGCGTGACGCTGGTGAAGGCGGAGAAGTCCCGGGTGGGAATCGAGCTTCCCAGGTAGTCCTCCTCGTCGGCCACGATCACCTCGTCGATGGAGATGAGCCCGTCGCCGTTGGCGTCCTCGTAGGTGTAGGGGTAGTCCCAGTACCCTCCCAGCGGATAGCCTTCGACGAACCACTGGACCCCGTTCTTGATGTCGGGGATGGGGTCGCCGTTGGGCAGGTTCCCCAGGTCCACAAGCTCGTTGTCGTTGGTGGCGAACTGGAGGCCCAGGTCCCAGATGTACTCCGGGGACTCCAGGAGCCTCATGTCGAGGCCCAGCTCCCAACCCGTGTTACTCACCTCGCCGAGGTTCACGAACCGGTCGTTTCCCACTCCGCCGGATGGCGGAAGGGGCTGCTGGATGAGCAGGTCGGTGGTGGTCTTGTCGTAGTACGTGAGGTTGAAGCCCACCCGGTCCTCGAGAAGGCTGAGGTCGAAGCCCGCCTCGATCTCGGACGACTGCTCGGGCTCCAGGTCCGGATTCCCGAGCTCACCGATGGTGACCCCCACGACGTCCTCACCATCCACCGTAACCGCGGTGCTGTTGTAGAACCGCAGGGCGTCGGTGGGTCCCGGCTGGGCGCCGGAAGCGCCCCACGCGGCACGGAGCCGCAGGGAGGAGGTGTAGGGCAGCTCCGGGAAGAAATCTTCTTCGGAGACGACCCAGGAGGCCCCCAGCTTGGGATAGACGATGGCGTCGAAGTCGTTCCCGAAGGCGCTGTTGTCGTCCATCCGGACGGCCGCGTTCAGGAAGAGCCGGTCGTTCAGCGCGAACTCCTGGTCGATGAAGAGACCCAGGGTCCGCGACTCGGTGGTCTGTTCGTCCACCGCGAACTCGGCACCGGTGCAGGTCAGCGACGAGCACCCGGCGACCACGTCGGCGCCGAAGGCGTCCGCGCGGGTGAAGTTGGAGATGAAGTACTGCGTTCCCACCGTCGTCCGCGACGTGATGGTGGGAGTGAGCTGGAAGTTCGCCGTGACGTTGGCGTCCACGGTGAAGTTGCTGATCCGCGCGGTGTTCACCGTACGGGTCCCCAGGGGACGGGTAGCACCGAAGAAGAGCTGCTCACGAGGCAGGTTCTCGATGTCGGTCCGGGTCACCTGGTCCAGACCCACGGTGGCGCGGCCCCTCAGGAAGTCCAGGGGCTCCCAGTCGAAGTGGGCGCTTCCGGTGAAGCGGTCCACGTCCTGGGTCACGTCCTGCCAGTTCACCTCGCTGGGAAGAAAGAACCCATACCCGTAGTCCCCATCGTCCGTGCCGTCGGCGGTGCCCAGCAGGGCGGACGGGAGCAGCCCCAGCACGTTGTTGTCGTTGTTGGGGAGTTGGAGCGTGGAGGTTACGAAGCCCACGCGGGTGTTGAAGTTCAGGCTCTCCACCAGCTGGCCACCGAAGTTGGCCCGCAGGCTGACCCGTTCGAGCCGGTTCGGATTGAACATTGACTCCGGAAGGTCGGAGAAGGCGTCGCCAAACTCGGTGCGGAGATCGTCCCGGTCGAACTTCGGAAGGCCGAGCACGCCGTCCTCGGCTTCCCACTCGCCGGAGACGAAGTAGTTCAGCCGCTCGTTGCCGCCGGTGACGTTCACTCCGTACTGCTGCCGGTGTCCCGTCTTGAAGGGCGTGGAGATGGATTCCTTCAGAGGATTCCAGGACGAGAGGTCCGTCTGCGAGCACGACCCGTCCGCTATGTCCACCAGCCAGCAATCGGAGTCGTAGTTGGCGTACCAGTCGTTCCGGTCCTGGATGATGCCGGTCTCGGCGTAGACCGAGAAGTCCGCGGAGCCCAGCTGACCCTTCTTGGTGGTGATCCGGATGACGCCGTTGGCGGCGTCGGTTCCGTACAGGGTCGCGGCGGAGGGCCCCCGTACCACTTCGATGGATTCGATCTCTTCGGGGTTCAGGTCACCCAGCCGGGATACGTCCTGACCGCCCACTCCGATGGAGAGGGATTGCGGGTTGCTCTCGATGCGGATGCCATCGACGACGATGACGGGCTCGTTGGAGAGCGAGATGGAGCTGGAGCCACGAATCCGGATCCGGGACCCGGTACCCACGGTGCCCGAGGATCCGATGATCTGGACGCCAGCTGCCTTCCCGACCAGCAGGTCGCTCAGGTCGGTGACCGGCGTCGAGGAAGCGATGTCGGCACCGCTGAGCTGCGTCACCTTGTTGGTCACCTGCCGGGCTCGTTGCTCACCCGTGGCGGTGATCACCAGCTCCTCGAGGGAGATGGCCTCGGACTCGAGATCGAAGTTGACTTCGGTGACCTGACCGGCGGTAACGGTGATCTCCACCGTCTGGGTGCCGTAGCCCAAGACCACCACCTGAAGCTGGTGTGGCCCGGCTGGAACGTTGTTGATGAGGAACTGACCGTTCGCGTTGGAAAGTCCGCCCTGCTCCGTGTCCATGATCTGGACCTGGGCCGATGCGATCGGCTGGAGGGTGGCGGCGTCGCGGATCCGGCCCGTGACGCTCCCAACCTGGGCGGACGCGCTCACCGGGGTGAGGCCTCCGAGAAGGGCCAGGGTGACCCCCCACAGGAGTGCTGTCGGAGTACGTCTCATAGAAGCCTCCCACAAAATGGGACAGGTGGGAGGGCCTATGTTGTGTGGGAGGGCCTATGTCCTTCGGTGCGAAACGGCCCGTGCTCGTCCACCCCTCGGACCCCGGGCTTCCCCGGGCAACGAGCGAGTCGGTCCGCTGGGTGGAGCGCTCTCGAGCCGATCCGCTCAAGAAATGTACGTCAGTACCCCCCGATCCACTACAGGGCGCGTTCGGCTTTCTTCGGCTGGCTCGAAGGTCTGTCCGTAGAGCTCTCGCCGGGGCACGCGAGCCCCGCAGTGCCCTGGTGGGATTCGCCCCGCCGCCGGCGCGTGGCTCAGTCGTCCTCCGGCGGGAGCTCCGGCCGCCCTCGCAGGCGCTCTTCGAGGCGGTCCATGAAGTGCCCGATCTCGAAGCCGATGGCGGCGATGAGCCTGGATTCGCGGATGTCCAGGCTCGCCCTGGCGAAGACCGTTCGAAGCGTGGTGATGACGCTCTGGGACTTCCTGGCCTTGAAGAACTCGATGCGGTCCAGGCCCTTCTCCAGGGCGCCGTACATGTGCTCCAGGTGTTCACGGGTGGCGGGGCCGTTGGCGCGCTTCCCGCGCCGCGGGAGCGGCTGGCTTCCCTCATCGCTGGCCAGGAACACCTCGTAGAGGATCACCATGACCGCCTGCGCCAGGTTCAGCGACGAGTAGGCCGGGTCAGTGGGGATGACCGCGATGGCGTGGCACAGGTCCAGGGCGTCGTTCTCCAGACCACGATCCTCCCTCCCGAACAGGAGGGCGACGTTTCCGTCGGGAGCGGCCTCCAGGAGGGAGCGGGCCGCGCTCCGGGGGCGGGTGTAGTTGCGCACCGCCGTGCGGGACCGGGCCGACGCCCCCACGATGCGGACACAATCGGCCAGAGCCTCGTCCAGGGACTCGAAGATCTCGGTGGCCTCGATGACATCGGAGCTCCGGTGCGCGATGCCCTCGATCCGGTGAGGATCGAATTCGGCGGGGTTCACCAAGCGCAGGCGTCGCACGCCCATGTTCTTCATGGCCCGGATCACGGCGGCGATGTTGACCACGTTCTGGGGGTGGTCGAGGACCACCACCACCCGGTCCAGGACCCGCTCGCTCACGACGCCTCCTCCAAACCAAATCCCACACGCATGCCGGCGGCCAGGATGGTGCCCAGGGCCGCGACGCTGGCTCCCAGCAGGTACGGCATGGCCACCCCCACGTCGAATGCCAACCCAGCGGCGGCGGGACCCACGATCCTGGCCAGCGAGCCCACGCTCTGGCCCACCCCGAGAATCCCGCCCTGCAGCTCCGGGGGGGATACGCGGCTCACGAGTCCCAGGATGGGCGGTAGGGCCCCTCCGTACCCCACGGCCAGAAGCCCGATGGCACACAGGAGCACGGGGACCGAGGGCGAGAGGCCCAGCAGGATCAGGCCTGCCACGAACGGGATCCCGGAATACCGGACGAGCCGGACTTCCCCCACCCGGGGCACCAGCACTCGCACCAGGCCTCCCTGGACGATGGCGGAGACGAGCCCGAGGAAGGCGAACAGGTAGCCGACCTGACGATCGTCGAACGCGAAGCGCGCCTGCCCGAACAGGGAAAGCGTGGGCTGGATGACGGCGAAGGCCACGGTGAAGAGGAAGTACAAGACCAGGACCTGCCGCAGATGCGGAGAGCGGAAGGCGCGCCCGAGGCCCTGGAAGGAGTACCGGAAGGAGGGGCGATTGGTTGTGGTCCGAAGCGCGGGTGGAAGGGTCTCCGGAAGGAGAATCCACGCCGCCAGCGCGTTGGCCAGGCAGAGCGCCGCGGCCAGGTAGCCGGGCGCCTCGAAGGAGATGGACGCGAGGATCCCGCCGGTGGCCGGCCCGATTATGAAGCCCAACCCGAAGGCGGCGCCGATGAGGCCCATGTTACCGGCTCGTCCTTCCGGGGGCGTGATGTCGGCGATGTACGCCTCCGCCACCGGAACGGTGGACCCACCGATGCCCGCCATGATCCTCGACGCGAAAAGCCATGTCAGGGAGCGGGACCAGGCGAAGACGACGTAGGCGACGGCGGATCCAACGAGGCCCACCAGGATGATGGGCTTGCGGCCGTACCGGTCGGATAGGCGACCCCAGATGGGAGCCATGAAGAACTGGGCCACGCTGTAGACCGTGACCAGGAGCCCGACAGCGGCGCCGGACGCCCCGAATCCGTCCGCGTACAGGGGCAGCAGGGGCAGGACGATCCCGAAGCCCACCAGGTCCACCAGGACCGTGAAAAAGAGGATGGAGAGACGGGCCCTGTCCCGCCGCGTGACCTCCTCAGCGGGAGGAGTCGTCACGGCTCTCCGGGTCGTCGTCCGGGGATTTCAGCTCACCCTTGAAGTTGCGGATCCCCTGCCCTAGACCCCGGGCGATGAGGGGAATCTTCTTCGCTCCGAAGACCAGGACCAGGAGGCCCAGGATCAGGAGCAGCTCTGTAATGCCCAGTCCAAACACGATGACTCCCAGCCGAGGTGGGAGCGGGGTCCGGCCACACCGGACCCCACCCGCAGGCTACTTGAGCAGCATCTTGGCGATGGTCTGCCTCTGCATGTTCGACGTACCCTCGTAGATGGTGCCGATCTTCGCGTCCCGGTAGTACTTCTCAACCGGGTACTCTCTGGTGAAGCCGTATCCACCGTGGAGATCGATGCAGAGCGAGGCGACGCGCTGCGCCATCTCCGAGGCGAAGAGCTTCGCCTGAGCGGCGGGCATGAGGAACTCCTCGCCGGCGTCCTTGAGGCGGGCGGCGTTGTACACCAGCAGCCGGGCCGCCTCGATCTGGGTAGACATCTCGGCGAGCTGGAACTGCACTCCCTGGAACTGCCCGACGGCCCGGCCGAACTGCTCTCGCTCCTGGACATAGCGGACGGTGTGATCCAAGGCACCCTGGGCCAGCCCCACCATCTGTGCCCCGATCCCGATCCGGCCTTCGTTGAGGGTCTCGATGGCCACCTTGTATCCCTTCCCTACCTCACCCAGGACATTCTCCGACGGGACGCGGACGTTGTCGAAGATCAGCTCGGTGGTGGAGGAAGCCCGGATGCCGAGCTTGTCCTCCTTCTTGCCCACGGTGAAGCCGTCCATCCCCTTTTCCACCACGAAGGCGGTGATGCCCTTGTAGCCGGCGTCGGGATCCACGTTGGCGAAGACGATGAAGAGCCCCGCCTCCTTCCCATTGGTGATCCACATCTTCTGCCCGTTGATCACCCAGTCGTCTCCGTCCTGGTGGGCGCGGCACGACAGCGCGAAGGCGTCGGATCCGCTGCCCGCCTCGGAGAGGCAGTAGGCACCGACCGTGTCCGTGGAAAGGGCGGAGAGAAAGCGGTCGTGCTGCTCCGCATTGCCCCATCGCATGATGGCATTGATCACCAGGGTGTTCTGCACGTCCGCCAGCACGCCTACGGCCGGATCGACCCGGGAGAGCTCCTCCACGATCAGGGCGGAGACGAAGAAGGTGGACCCCGCACCCCCCAGGTGCTCGGGAATCTCGATTCCCATGAGGCCCATTTCGAAGAGCATGGGAAGGAGGTCCGGGTCCATGGCCTGGGCCTGGTCCATGGCCGTGGCCCGTGGGGCCAGTTCAGCCTCGGCGAATTCACGAACGGCGTCCCGGAAGAGCGCTTCGTCTTCGGAGAGGGTCGTCAGGGCGGGCCTGGGGCCGCTCAGGACTGTGGACATATTGTGCAGGCCTCTGTGGATTGGTTCAGCGTTGAAGGGCGGCCCACTCGCGGAGCACCGAAGCCGCCTCCAACTCACGGCGCCGGGAGGAAAGCTCCCCCGGACTCATGACGCCCGAGTCGGTGACGATCCGGCTCACCAGCTCGTTGGGCAGGCATTCAAAATAACGATTCCAGACGCGAACTCCGCGAGCTCCGCGCCAGACCTCCTCCGGGGGACGATCGTCGTCCAGGACCTGGGGGAAGCCCTGGGGGAGCCATTTGGATCGATCGGCCGCCACCCAGACGGGTACGGAGTGCTCCGCCGCGCTACGAGCGATGGCGAGGGAGCCGATCTTGTTCACGACCCCGGAGTCTCCCACGGAGTCCGCGCCCAGCAGCACCAGGTCGGCTGTGGGGACCAGGGAGTCGGCTGCGGCGTCCACCGCGAGAACCACGTCGATTCCGGAGTGCGCCAGGGTCCGTGCCAGGCCCTGGCCCTCGTTCATGGGCCTGCCTTCGAGACAGATGACGGTGAGGTTGCCATCGCGGGCCTTCACCAGACCGCCGCGCACCGTACTCGACGACGAGAGCGTCAGGACGGTGGACCCGCGCGGGATCTCCTCGGCCAGGACCCCGGCCAGTCGCTCTGCGCGCTCCTCGACCTGCACGCGGAAGTCCTCCGTGGCGGCGACGACGGAACGTCGGGCTTCGTCCACCGAAGCGTCGTCCCGCACGGCCTCGAGAACCGACGTGAGCAGCTCCACCAGCGGCGCCATGGCGGGCTGGGCGTCCATTACGCGGAGTCCGAGCTGCGAGAGGGCGTCCCGGAGCTCCGATGCAGAACCGGCGGGAAGCTGGGCCGCCCCCCTGCTCATAGCGGCAGCCGCCGCGCGTGCGACCACGGCAGCGCCGCTCACCACGTCGGCCCGCAGGGGGGCCACGAGGGCGTCGAGGTTCACCGGGACCTCCGTCTCGGGAAAGGGGTCGCGAGCGCTTCGCAGCGCTCGCCGAAGGGTGGGTAAAGGTAGGAGCACGCGCCGTACCCGAAAACCCGGTTCGGGGCTATGAACGAACCGGCGCATTCCATAGATTGACCGGGCTCGCTCGTGCCATCCGAGAGGGGGCGCGAAACCGCCACCGGCAACGAGGCAGAATCCAATGTCCGACATCCCCAACGACCTTCTCTACTCGGCTGAACACGAGTACCTGAAGAAGACCGATGACCCGGACGTCTACACGGTCGGGATCACGGACTATGCCCAGGGCGAGCTCGGGGATGTGGTGTTCGTGGAGCTCCCATCCGTGGGTGACTCCTACGAGAAGATGGCCACCTTCGGCACCATCGAGGCGGTGAAGGCGGTGAGCGATCTCTTCAGCCCCGTGAGCGGGGAGGTGGTGGAGGTCAACGAAGGACTCGAGGACGACCCGTCACTGGTGAACTCGGATCCGTACGGTGATGGATGGATGATCAAGGTGCGGTTGGCCAGCGCGTCCGAGATAGATGGTCTCATGGACGCCACCGCCTACGCCACCCACGTGGGGGACTGAACCGCCCCGCGAGGCCCCCTTCGAAAACGCAGGTACCGTCAGGGCCCCGGCACCCCGCGGATCGCGGGAGTGTGGGGCCCTGATGATCGAACCGACATCGAGATTGAAGTGACCCGACCATGAGCGAGCATTTTTCTCCCAGCCGGAACTTCGTGAACCGCCACCTGGGCCCTTCGGACACGGAGGTCCGGGACATGCTGGACGCCCTGGGGGTGGACTCCCTGGACCAGCTGGTGCGCGAGACCGTTCCCGCATCCATCCTCCGCGAGGAGGCGCTGGATCTTCCAGAGGCGCTGGCGGAACCCAGCCTGTTGGCGCTTCTCAAGGAGATTGCCGGCCAGAACCAGGTACTCCGGTCCTACATCGGGATGGGGTATCACGGCGCCCTGGTCCCGGGCGTGATCCAGAGGAACATCCTGGAGAACCCCGGCTGGTACACGCAGTACACACCGTACCAGGCGGAGATCGCCCAGGGCCGTCTCGAGGCTCTCCTGAACTTCCAGACCATGTGCATGGACCTCACCGGGCTGGATATCGGCAGCGCCTCACTCCTGGACGAAGGGACCGCGGCGGCGGAGGCCATGAGCATGCTGGCGGGGGTGGTGAAGGGCGACCGGCACCGGTTCTTCGTGGCGGACACCTGCCATCCCCAGACCATCGCGGTGATGCAGACCCGCGCCGAGCCCGTGGGGATCGAGGTCGAGGTCGGCGACTGGCGCGCTTTCACTCCCGACGAGAACACCATCGGCGCCCTCGTGTCCTATCCGGACACGCGGGGGTCGGTGGAGGACTACGCCGACCTCGCCGAGAAGCTCCACGGAGCCGGCGCGTACCTGGTAGCGGTGTCCGATCTGCTGGCCTTGGCCCTGCTCCGGCCTCCGGCGGAATGGGGTGCCGACGTGGTGGTGGGGAACTCGCAGCGCTTCGGGGTTCCCATGGGATACGGCGGCCCCCACGCGGCCTACATGACCGCTCGCCAGGAGTTCGCGCGGAAGATGCCCGGGCGGATCATCGGTGTGAGCGTCGATGCCCAGGGCAACCGGGCGCTGCGGATGGCCCTGCAGACCCGCGAGCAGCACATCCGCCGCGAGAAGGCCACCTCCAACATCTGCACCGCTCAGGTCCTGCTGGCCATCATGGCGGGGATGTACGGGGTGTACCACGGGCCGGAGGGGATCCGGCGGATTGCCGGACGGGTCCATGGTGCCACGGTCGCCCTGGCGGACGGATTGGAGCGCCTCGGGCACGAGATCGTGCATGACCACTTCTTCGATACGCTGAAGGTCCGGCCTTCGGGGCGCACAGCCGGCGAGGTGGTGACGGATGCCCTGGCTCTGGGAATCAACCTCCGGGATTTCGGCGACGGCACTGTGGGTGTGGCGCTTGACGAGACGGTTCGAGACGACGACCTGGCCGATCTCTTGAGGGCCTTCAACGGGGGTGCAGCCCCCGATTTCGGTGTGGGAGACCTGGCGGGGCAGGAGGAAGGGGCCGCGGCCTCCGGGGACCGGATCCCGAAAGCGATGGCACGGACCTCATCCTTCATGGACCATCCGGTCTTCAACTCCTACCACTCCGAGACCGAGATGCTGCGCTACATCCACCGTCTCGAGATGAAGGACCTGTCGCTGAACACCAGCATGATCCCCCTGGGTTCGTGCACCATGAAGCTGAACGCCACCTCCGAGATGACGGGGGTCACCTGGCCGGAGTTCGGCGCGCTGCACCCCTTTGCCCCACGGGACCAGGCGAAGGGCTACGAGCGCATCTTCGCCGACCTGGAGGCGTGGCTCGCGGAGATCACCGGCTTCACGGCGGTCTCGCTCCAGCCCAATTCCGGCGCACAAGGTGAGTACGCGGGACTGCAGGTGATCCGGGCCTACCACCTGGACCGTGGCGATGATCATCGGACGGTATGCCTGATCCCCTCCTCGGCGCACGGGACGAATCCGGCCAGCGCCGTCATGTCCGGGATGGAGGTGAAGATCGTCGAGGTCCGGGACGACGGGTCCATCGACCTCGGAGACCTGAAGGCCAAGGCGGCCGAGTACGCCGAGCGACTGGCGGCCGTCATGGTGACCTATCCGTCCACCGCAGGTGTCTTCGAAGAGGAGATCCGCGAGATCTGCCAGGTGGTGCACGACCACGGGGGATTGGTCTACCTGGACGGGGCGAACCTCAACGCGCAGGTGGGGCTCGCGCGGCCGGGGGACTACGGCGCCGATGTCTGCCACATCAACCTGCACAAGACCTTCGCCATCCCGCACGGAGGTGGCGGCCCCGGCATGGGACCGATCTGCTGCAACGATCGGCTGGCCCCCTTCCTTCCCGGTCATCCGGTGGTTGAGGTGGGCGGTGAGAAGGCCATCGGCCCCGTCTCGGCGGCGCCATGGGGGAGCGCGAGCATCCTGGTCATCTCCTGGGCGTACATCGCGCTGTTGGGGAGGAGCGGGGTGCGGCGTGCTTCGGAGGTCGCGATCCTGAACGCCAACTACATGGCCCGACGACTGGAGGATCACTTCGACGTGCTCTTCCGCGGGAAGAACGGCCGGGTCGCCCACGAGTTCATCCTGGACATGCGCCCCTTCCGAAAGAGCGCCGGGATCACCGAGGAAGACGTGGCCAAGCGCCTCCAGGACTACGGCTTCCACGGTCCCACCATGTCGTGGCCGGTCATCGGCACCATCATGGCCGAGCCCACCGAGTCGGAGTCCAAGGCCGAGCTGGATCGATTCTGTGACGCACTGATCTCGATCCGCGCCGAGATCCAGCAGGTGGAGCTGGGAATCGCGGACCGCGAGGACAATCCGCTCAAGCACGCCCCGCATACCGCGGTGGTGGTCACGGCGGACGAATGGGATCACGCGTACACCCGGCAGCAGGCGGCGTACCCCGCTGCCTGGACCCGGGACTCCAAGTTCTGGCCCACCGTGGGTCGAGTGAACAACGCATACGGGGACCGGAACCTGGTGTGCAGCTGTCCCCCGGTGGAGGATTACGCGGAAGAGTCGGCGTGAACCGGGGCAAATAGCCAGTGGACGAGGTCACGGGCCGCGAGTGGGGCGGGTAGCGCTTTGCTGGCGGACCCTGCAACACCCTCCCGTGGGGAACTGAGCAGAAGTCGAACGCCGCAGACCTGAGGAGGCATCCCATGGCGACCCTCACCTATCACGGACACGCGACCTGCAGCATCACCACCAACGACGGGACCCGGTTGGTCATCGATCCATTCTTTGCGGACAATCCCACCACGGATCTGACCGTCGAGGACGTTCAGGCGGACTTCGTCCTGGTCACCCATGGTCACTACGACCACATCGCGGACGCTGCCGAGTTGGCGAAGCGAACCGGCGCGTTGGTGATTTCCACCGTCGAGGTGGTGGAGTTCCTGGGAACCAAGGGGGTGGACAGCGTGCACGGAATGAACATCGGGGGGTCGTACGACTTCCCCTTCGGAACCGTGAAGATGGTGAACGCCATCCACGGAGGAAGCGTCCAGCTGGAAGGCGGAGCGCCCTACACGACACCGTGCGCCGGTTTCGTAGTGCACGTGGATGGCTGCCGGCTCTACCACGCAGGGGACACGGCCCTCACCCTGGACATGCAGCTCCTGAGGGGAAAGGTGGACGTGGCCATGCTGCCCATTGGTGACAACTTCACCATGGGGCCGGAGGACGCCGCCACGGCGGTGGAGTTCATCGAGCCCTCCACCGTCATCCCCATCCACTACAACACCTGGCCGGTCATCGCGCAGGATCCGGAGTCCTTCCGGGAGCGGGTTGGAGACCGGTCGGAGGTGCGGGTGCTGGCCCCTGGTGACGAGACGTCCCTCGGGTAGGGCCGGTCCCCGGGCGATGAGCAGGATGAGCACTCAGGGGATCCTGCGTTGGCATCTCGTCACACACCGGGGGATGTCGGGGCCGCAGAACATGGCCTGGGACCACACCCTGGCCCTGGCGTGCGGTCCGGAGTCGGCGGTCCTGCGCTTCTACGACTGGAGCCCCGGCACGCTCTCACTGGGCCGGAACGAGCCCGCTCGAGACGTCTATTCCCCGGAGGAGCTCGAGTCCCAGGGGCTGGGGATCGTGAGGAGGCCCACGGGAGGGCGCGCGGTCCTTCACCGCCGGGAGCTCACCTATTCGGTGTGCGCCCCGATCCGGGCGCTGGGCGGTGTCCGCGGCGCGTACGCGACTCTGAACCGGGCGTTGGCGGCCGGCCTTCGGCACCTGGGTGCCCGGGTCGACCTGGCGGAGCGCGGCCCCCCTCTGAGCCCGGGCGCCGGCCCGTGCTTCCAGCAGCCCGCCGAGGGCGAGGTGACGGCGGGCGGACGTAAGCTGGTGGGAAGCGCCCAGGTACGGATGGGAGGCACCCTGCTCCAGCACGGCTCGATCCTCCTGCACGACGACCAGGCGCGGATCGCCCGAGTGGCGCGGGACCGGTCCGACGTCACCGGGTCTCGACCCGCGGTGCTAAGCGAGCTCCTCGGGCGCGAGGTGGATCGCGACGAGCTCATCGGGGCCTTGATCGCTGGCTTCGTGGGCGAGGTACCCGGCGACTGGCGTGGGGTCTCCGGCGACGACAGGTTTGGATCCGATGCCGTCCCCCACTCTCCTCGCGCCGAACTCCTGGAGCACTATGCTTCGCCGGAGTGGACGTGGCGCCGCTGACTCCATGAGACGCTTCGCACTCTTCATCGCATTCCTCGCGTTCGTCGCCGGCTGTGGTGACGCCCCTTCACCCCGGGCCGAGGCCGCCGCCGCGGACCCGTTCTGCCAGGGGGCCATGGCCGCGGTCGACTCGTTCGTCGCCTCGGGCGCTCAGGCGGCGCCCGAGGACTCCCGGTTCGGAGGGACCGCCGTGGTGGGCGGGATCGCCGAGATGGTCAACGGAATGAACGCGTTCGCCACCATCGACTATGGCGCGAACCAGTACCAGCAGTTCGTGAATCTCATGACGCTGGTACGCCTGGACGAGGAGCTGGTCCCGCAGCCCTACCTCGCGGAATCGTGGTCCCTGAGCGAGGACGGGACGGAGCTCACGTTCCAGCTCCGGAACGATGTCCACTGGCACGACGGGGAGCGGACGGACGCCCACGACGTGGCCTTCACCTTCCTGCGGGCCACCGACCCCGAGACGGCATTCCCCAATGCGTCGTTCTGGGACCGCTACGTGCCCGGCCCCGAGGGAGTGGAGGTGCTGGACGACTTCACCGTGACCTTCCGCCTCGAGCCTCATGCCGAGGTCCTGGACCCGTGGCGGGCCATGGCCATCATGCCCGAGCATCTCCTGGGCGAGGTGCCTCCCGGAGAGCTGGCGGCTCATCCCTTCGGGACGGTCTGCCCCGTGGGGAACGGGCCGTTCGTATTCGTGTCCCACCGCCCCCAGGAGCGCTGGGTCTTCCAGGCGAACCCGACCTTCCCCGCTGGACTGGGTGGCCGTCCGGCTCTGGACCGGATCGTCTACCGGGTGATTCCGGACCAGACCACCCTACTCACGGAGCTCCTGACGGGCGCCGTGGACGTGTATCTCTCCGTGCGACCGGACCAGGCCGCGGCGGTGGTGCAGGACGATGACACACGGCTGGAGGTCTTCGATCCCCGGGAGTTCACCTTCGTGGGCTGGAATACCCGGCGCCCGCAGCTGGCGGATGCCCGTGTGCGCCGAGCCATCACCATGGCCACGGACCGGAGCGCGGTGGTCCAGACCCTTCTACGGGGCTACGGGATCGTAGCGGAGACGGGGGTGCCTCCCTTCCACTGGGGTCATGATCCGGACCTCGCGGGGGTGGACCGCGATCTGGAGGCGGCACGCCGGCTGCTGAGTCAGGCGGGATGGGTCGACCGGGACGGAAACGGCGTTCGGGAGGATGCGGCTGGGCTCCCCCTGGAGGTGACGGTGGTGTACAACGCCGGAAACCAGGACCGGCAGACCATCGTGGAGCTCATGGCCTCGGAGTTGCGAGAGGTGGGCGTAGCGTTGACGCCGGAGGGTCTGGAGCCGGGTCAGCTAGCCGCGCGGGTGACGGATCCCGCCGTGAGGGACTTCGATGGGATCGCCCTGGCTTGGGTGGCCGAGTTCCGTGTGGACGAGAAGGACCTGTTCCACTCCGAGCGGGCGAACCAGCCATGGGGCTTCGCGGGGATTGGCGACCCCGAGCTGGACGCCCTCCTGGACACCCTTCAGCTGGTGGAGAAGCGGGAGGATGCCGTCCCGCTCTGGCACCGGTACCAGGAGCGGATCGTGGAGCTTCAGCCGTTCCTCTACCTCTTCTATTCCCAGAAGCTCACCGGGATCACCAACCGCCTTCAGGGAGTGGCGATGGACTCCCGGGGCGAGTTCAACTCGGTCCGGGATTGGTGGATCGGGGACGCCAGCGGGCGTTGAACCCCCGGGACCCGGGCGGAGTCACGCCGTGAGGCGGTATCTGGCCCGCCGGCTCCTTCTGGCGCTCCCCCTGCTTCTGGGGGTCGCCACCCTGCTGTTCCTGTTGGTGGAGGCCGCACCCGGCGATCCGGCCGAGGTCCTGATGTCACCGGGGATGACCCTGGAGGTGCGGTCCCAGATCCGCACAAACCTCGGGCTGGACCAGCCTCTGCCGGTGCGGTACGCGCGGTGGATGGGGTCTCTCCTGGGGGGTGACCTCGGCTTCTCGCACAGCTACGGGTCGCCGGTGGCGACGGTCCTGAAGCGGGCGCTTCCCAACACCCTCCTCCTGGCCGGCGTGTCGCTGGTCCTGGCGTTCGTCCTCGGGGTGGGAATCGGGGTCGTGCAAGCCGTCCGGCAGAATACCATGGTGGACTCGGGGCTGAACCTGCTGGTCCTGACCTTCTACTCTCTCCCGTCGTTCTGGCTGGGCATCATCCTGATCCTGGTCTTTTCCTACGGAGCCCAGAGCCTCTGGGGTTGGCCACTCCACTTTCCGGCGTCCGGTGTCACCAGTGTGGACTACGACCTGATGAGCCTGGGCGGGCGGATCGTCGATCGAGTCCGGCACCTGGTGCTTCCGGCCACCACGCTGGTCCTGGTCATGGCGGCTGGCATTGCCCGCTACGCGCGATCGGGGCTGCTGGAGGTGATCCGACAGGACTACGTGAGGGCTGCTCGCGCCCGTGGTCTGGGCCGGATGCAGGTTCTCTTCCGCCACGCCCTTCCCAATGCCCTCCTGCCGCTCATCACGGTCCTGGGACTCTACCTCCCGATCCTGTTCAGCGGCGCCGTGTTCGTGGAGACGGTCTTCGCGTGGCCCGGAATGGGATGGCTCATGGTTGAGGCCGTGTCGTCCAGGGACTATCCCCTGATCCTGGCGGGAAGCCTGCTCTTCGCGACCCTGGTGGTGGTGGGCAACCTTCTGGCGGACGTCCTCTACGCGTGGGCCGATCCACGGGTGCGATATGACTGAGCCCGCCAGATCGGCACCGGGAGCGGCTCCCCCCCTGCCCATGTTCCGGGGGCACGCGTCCCGACTGTTGGCGCTGGGTGGAAATCGGCTCGCACGAGTGGGCCTCGCCGGGGCGACACTGGCCCTGCTCCTGGCCGTTCTCGCCCCCTTCCTGGCGCCGCACGATCCCACGCAGACCGACCTTGCGAGACACCTCCTGCCACCCGGTCTGGACCACCTGCTGGGGACGGACCAGCTGGGCCGCGACGTGCTGAGTCGAATCCTGTTCGGCGCGCGGGTCTCGCTCACCGTCGCCCTGCTGAGCGTGGTCTTGAGTGTCGGAATCGGAGTGACCCTGGGAGCGTTGGGAGGCTTCTTCGGCGGGTGGGTCGACGGCGTGGTCATGCGGACGGTGGACCTGGTCCTGGCGGTTCCCCGCCTGGTGCTGCTGGTGACGGTCATCGCACTCCTGCGACCGTCCGTCACGGCCATTGTCCTCCTCCTCGCGCTCACGCAGTGGCCGGCTCCGGCGAGACTCATTCGGGCCGAGATCCTGAGTCTGAAGGAGCGTGACTTCGTTGAGGCGGCGAGGGCCCTCGGGTACTCACGCGCCCGGATTCTGCTGCGGCACGTCGTTCCCAACGCCCTGTCGCCCGTGCTGGTGGCGGCCACCCTGGGGGTGTCCCATACCGTGATCCTCGAGGCCGGCCTGGCGTTCCTGGGCCTTGGTGTCCCCCTCTCCTGGGGAACCCTGCTGCTGGCCGGTCAGGCGAACCTGATCACGGGCGCCTGGTGGTTGACCGTATTCCCCGGCGCGGCCATCGCCCTGGTGGCCATTGCGTTCAACCTTCTGGGTGACGGGCTCCGCGATGCCCTCGATCCGCGCCAGGAGGGTCCCTCTTGAGCCCCCTGTTGAGGGTCGCCGACCTCACCGTCTCGTTCCCTGGAAGCCACGACGACGCGCCGGTGGTTCAGGGCGTGGGTCTCACGTTGGAAGCCGGCGAGACCCTGGCCCTGGTGGGAGAGTCCGGTTCGGGAAAGTCGGTCACGGCGCTCAGCCTCGTGCGGCTTCTTCCTGGAGCGGCTGTGGTGAGTCCGGAGAGCGTGGTGGAAATCGCTGGGGTCCTCGCCGTGGGTCCCGGCGCGTCGGAGGCCCGTGGGCTGCGGGGAGGCACGGTGGGGATGGTCTTCCAGGAGTCGGCCGGAGCCCTGAATCCCGTTCGCCGGGTAGGGGACCAGCTGCAGGAGGTGGTGGCCCGCCACCGGGGGCTGACCGGCGGAGAGTGCCAGGCGGAGGTCCTGCGTTTGTTGGGGGAGGTGGGACTCCCGGACCCCCCCCGGGTGGCGAACTCGTATGCCCACCAGCTGTCCGGTGGCATGCGGCAGCGCGCGCTCATCGCGCTGGCGCTGGCGGGCGACCCGAGCCTGCTGGTGGCCGACGAGCCCACCAGCGCGTTGGACGTCACGGTTCAGCTGCGGGTGTTGGAGCTCATTCGGGACCTGACCCGCACGCGGCGCCTGGCGACGCTGCTCATAACCCATGACTTCAGCGTGGTCGCCCACGCCAGCGATCGGGTGGCCGTCATGTACGCCGGCCGCGTGGTGGAGGAGGGATCGGCTGGATCGGTCATGCGCAATCCGCACCACCCCTACACGAGAGCTCTCCTGAGCGCCCTGCCGGCCGGCGGGGGACCGAAGGAGCCATTGGAGTCCATGCCCGGGCGCATGCCGGCACCCCGGGAGAGAAGGGGTGGCTGCCTCTTCAGGGGCCGGTGTCCCATCGCCCGGGAGCGGTGTGGTGACGAGCCGGAGCTGGAACCGCTCGGTGAGGGGAGGGCGCGGGTACGTTGCTGGTTCCCCCTCGACGCTTCCCCATGAGTGCCCTGCTGGAGCTCCAGGAGCTCACGGTGACCTTCCCGGCGCGCCGAGGAGAGGGCCCGTTCACGGCGGTGGACGGTGTCTCGTTCACGGTGGCGCGGGGCGAGACCCTCGGCATCGTGGGTGAGTCCGGGGCCGGAAAGACGACACTCGGACGGGCCGCGCTCCGGCTTGTGGAGCCCAGCCACGGGACGGTCCGCTTCGACGGCGCCGACGTCGGCTCCCTGGACGAGGCAGGGCTGCGACGCCTGAGGCGCAGGGCCCAGATGGTCTTCCAGGATCCCATGGGGAGCCTGAATCCTCGTCTGCGTGTGGGTCAGGCGCTCCGGGAGGTTCTGACGGTTCACGGCACTCCCCGGGAACGACGGGACCGGGACGTAGCCGAGCTCCTCCGGCGGGTGGAGCTCTCGGAGGACGTCCTGGAGGCGCGTCCCCATGAGTTGAGCGGGGGGCAGTGCCAGCGGGTCGGAATCGCGCGGGCGCTGGCGGTGCGCCCGGAGCTGGTGGTGTTGGACGAGCCGGTGTCCGCGCTGGACGTGTCGATCCAGGCCCAGATCCTCAACCTCCTCCTGCGTCTTCAATCCGAGTTGGCGCTGAGCTTCCTCTTCATCTCACACGACCTGGCCGTGGTCCACCGCATGAGCGACCGGATCCTCGTGCTCCGGGAGGGACGGGTCGTAGAGGAGGGAACCCCGGATATGGTGTTCCGCCAGCCCTCACACCCCTATACGCGCACCTTGCTGCGGGCGGCACTCCCGCAGATGGAGCGTGGGTAGCGCGGGGACCGGAAATGAGAGACCCCAGTGCCGCGTATGAGGTCTTGACACCTCCCGAGGGGTCCCGCCATCTTGCCCACCCCTCGCTGAATGGAACGCGTTCGCCCTGGTGCGGAGTCCAGGGCGGGCTCTTACACAACCCCTGCTGGAGGTCATTTTGACCGGTGTGATGCGTCTTTACGGAGCTCTGGTTCAGCTCCCCGGGATGGATGCCCCTGAACTCACTCTTCAGGAGCAGATGAACCAGATCTGGATGGACACCGGGTTCATGAAGTGGCCCCTGTCCCTCTGCCTGGTCCTAGGGATCATCGTCATCATCTGGAAGTTCATCGACCTCCAGGCGAAGGCTTCGAAGACTCGCGCCATCCTTCGCGACGTGGATGAGCTCCTGAACGAGCAGCGGATTCGTGAAGCCCTGGACCTGACCCGGGACTCCAACTCTCCCGCCGCCAAGATCCTTTACGCCGGCCTCGAGCGTCACGACGAGGGCACCGAGCGGGTCATGAAGGCCATCGAGAACCAGGGCCTCATCGAGCTCTCTCGGCTCGAGAAGGGGCTGGTGGTTCTGGCGACCCTGACGAACATCGCTCCGCTGCTCGGATTCCTGGGTACGGTGATCGGGATGATCATCGCCTTCCAGTCCATCGAGATGGCGGGTGAGGTGGAGGCGACTCTCGTCGCCGGCGGAATCAAGGTGGCGCTGCTCACCACCGCAGCCGGTCTGGTGATCGCCATTCCCGTGAGCATCGCGCACAACTTCTTCGTCTCCCGGATCGACGCCATCGTCATCGATATGGAGGAGTCGGCCCAGAAGATGATCGACACTCTGCACGGGATGGGCACGGCCGCCTGACGGCTGACCAACCCGGCGAATGTCTTGCGGAGGCCGTCCCACGGGGCGGCCTCCGCTTTTTCTTGGAGGGGGCCCGGGGGGGCGTCCCGCCTTACCGAGGCCCGGCCCCGGGATGTTTCCGGTCCACGGAGGACGTGCACGCGAGTGCGGCGAAGCGCCGTTCGGCCGTTGTATCTTGGAGCTATGACCATCTCGACCCGCCGTCCCGTCCTTCTCCTCGTCCTGTGCTCCGTCCTGGGCGCGGCTCCTGGGAGTGCGCCCGGCGCCGACGCCGCGGTGCAGCCCAAGCTGGACGACGAGGTGACCCTGGAGCTGGCCCGCGAGGAACTCCGGACGGGTCGATTCTGGCACGCCGCCGAGCTCCTCGAAGAGTTGTTGCGGGGCGATGGCCTCGAGCCGGAGGGGCTCCTTCTGCTGGCCGAGGCTCGCGCTGGATTCCGGGACTGGGCGGGCGTGCGGGAGATCCTCGAGGGGAATACCTGGCTGGATGTCCTGGCACCGATCCGCGGGCACGAGCTCCTGGGCCGGGCGTACGAGTCAGCCGGCGAATGGGATGTCGCGCTCTCCCACTATACCCGTGCGATCGAGCGCCTGGGGCAGAGGGACTTCTCGTTGGAAGCCCGACGGATTCGAGCCGAGATGAAGTCTCAGGGCTTCGACGAGGTCCCCCAGTCCCTGGCGCGCCTGGAGAGCGCACATTCGGCTCTCGCACCGTACCTGGCCTGGGAATTGGCCCGGGACGCCGCCGACGAGGGTGATCCGCTGGCTGTGGCGGCGCTACAGCCCTTCCTTCGCAATGGTATCCTGGAAGCCAGGAGCCTGGACCTCCTGGCGCGAGGCGTCCTCAACGCCGGCGACTCCACCCGGGCCGAGGAGCTGTATCGCGGACTGCTGGAGCGTGGCTCAGGCGCGGGGAGCGTCGACTTCCGGCATCAGGTCGCGGAGCTCACGCTGGCCCGGGGAGACACCGCCGCGGCGTGGGAGCTGTATCGGGAGACGTTGGAGGAGTCGAGTCGTAGCCGGGCCGGGATGCGCAGTGCGGCTGCGCTGGTGGACCTGGGCGGCCTGGACCGGGACCTGGCGCTTCGGGCGGCGCGAGCGCTCGACCGGCTGGGTGATGGGAGCCGGGCCCTGCAGGCCTACGACACCTACATCGAGCTTTCCGGGGAAGCGGGGTCCGAGCCCGAGGTGGGTGCCAGGGTGGAACGGGCCCGGATCGCCTCCACCGTACGGTCCCGGGTCGACGAGGCCGTCCAGGAGTTCCGCGCCCTGGACGAGCACCCGGATCCCGGGGTGGGCGCGCGCGTGCTGGACGTGTGGACGGGCTTGCGTCGTCGCCAGGGACAGACGAACAACGTCCGGATCCTGCAGGGGTGGCTCGTGGAGCGGTACCCGAACACCGACCAGGCGGCCCAGGTCGTGTTCCTGAGAGGGGATCGTGCCCAGGACCAGCAAGATTGGGACGGAGCCATCTCCCAGTACCGGAAGGTGACGTCCATGGCGACCACCCGGAGTCTGGCCGGACTGGCATGGATGCGGATCGGCCAGATCCACCTGCAGCGCGGAGACGACACCAGCGCACTGGAAGCGTACCAGGGGTATCTCTCGGCATTTCCCACAGGACGGCGATGGGCGGAGGCGAGCTTCTGGGCTGGGTCGATCCTGGTGGGAGCCGGGGATACGACCACTGCCCGGCCCCTCCTAGTACGGGTGATGCGGGACGATGCGCTGTCGTATTACGCCTCGGAAGCGGCCCGGCTGTTGGGTCGTCCCTTCCCACTGGAGGTCGCGCCCCCCCCGGTCATGGAGGACGCCCCATGGGTCCAGGAGGCCCTGGAAGGTCTGGACCTGCTCGAGGCGGCCGGCCTTCAAGCCTCCGCCGAGGTGCACGTGACCGAGATCGTCCAGCGTGCCGATGCGGAGGGGCGGGTGGCGCAGTATCCCCTGGCGGAGGGGCTGATCGCCCGGGGCCGGACCATCGAGGGCATCAATCGAGGTTGGGCGTTGCGGCGAGCGGGAGAGGAGCAGAACGACCGGCTCCTTGCGATCCTCTTTCCCTTCCCGCAGAGGGAGATGGTGCGGCGGGAGGCCGAGGAATACGACCTGGATCCCATCCTCATGGCGGCGCTCATCCGTCAGGAATCTGCCTGGGACCACGACATCGTGTCTTCGGCCGGCGCCATCGGCCTGATGCAGGTCATGCCCCCCACGGGCCAGCAGCTGGCCCGCGCCATCGGACCGGCCGGGTTCACTCCGGAGAGCCTGGAGGCGGCGGAGGTGAACCTGCACCTGGGTGGTCGCTTCCTCCGGGACATGCTGGATCGATACGGACCGGAACTGCCGCTGGTCCTGTCGGCCTACAATGCGGGGCCGACCCGCGCCCGCCGGTGGAGTGGCTTTCCCGAGGTGGTGGACCGGCTCCGTTTCACCGAGCGGATTCCATTCACCGAGACCCGCGGATACGTGAAGAATGTGACGCGCAATGTGGCCCTCTACCGGGCCCTCTATGGCGACGAGCTCGCCAGCCCGGACTCGCAGTAGCGTCCAAACGTCTGTTTGGGTTGCCTCGGGCGATCTGCCTCGCCAATCTCAAAGGACGACCGTGCTGCGGTCGCAGACGTCTCAAGAAAGAGGGTGCCGCCGATGTCCAAGGGGAAGGTGAAGTGGTTCAATGAGGCCAAGGGGTATGGTTTCATTCAGCAGGCGGAGGGGGACGATGTCTTCGTCCACTTCTCCGCCATCGTAGGGGACGGTTACCGGACCCTGGCGGAAGGCGAGACGGTGGAGTTCGAGATCACAGAGTCCGACGGCCGCCGACACGCCACCAACGTGCTCCGAGCCTGATCCACTTCACCACCTGAAGCGGCTTGACGCCCCGCGGCCCCAACCGGGACCGCGGGGCGTTTCGATGACCGACAGCCACCCCCGCCCGTGGAAATTCCCGAGAAGAATCGCCCGCGCCTGTTCCTGGTTGACGCCTACGCCCTCATCTACCGGGCCTTCTTCGCCTTCATCAACCGCCCCCTGACGAATGCGAGGGGTGAGAACACGTCGGCGGCCTTCGGGTTCGCCAACTTCCTGGAGGATCTCCGGGAGAAGTACAAGCCGGACTACCTGGCCATCGTGTTCGACGCCGGCGACTCCTTCCGTGAGGAGGAGTACCCCGACTACAAGGCGACACGGGAGAAGATGCCGGAAGACCTCTACGCCTCCCTGCCCGGGATCCGCACCATGGTGGAGGCCTACGGCGATCCGGTGGTGGAGTTGGACGGGTACGAGGCCGACGACGTGATCGGGACCCTGGCCACCCAGGCAAAGGCACGGGGCATCGAGTCGGTCATCGTATCGGGAGACAAGGACTTCTATCAGCTGGTGGACGATGACGTGCACCTGCTGAATCCCGGGCGAGGCGGCCCCACGGGTGTCAGCGCCGAGTGGGTGGATCCCTCCAATGCAGCGGAACGCTTCGGCCTTCCCCCGGAGCAGATCGTGGATTACCTGGCGCTCATCGGCGACTCTGCGGACAACGTTCCCGGAGCTCCAGGCGTGGGACCCAAGACCGCCGTGAAGCTGCTGGAAGAGTATGGATCGCTGGAGGAGCTTCTGGAGAGGGCGGAGGAGATCTCCGGGAAGCGGGCTCGGGAAGCGCTGACGGACCACGCGGATCAGGTCCGCCTCTCCAAGCGTCTGGTCACCATCATGCGCGATCTCCCCATCGAGCTGGATCTGGAGGCTTTGGAGGTGGGGGAGCCCGACGCGGCCGCGTTGCGCGACGTCTTCGTCGATTTCGAGTTCAGGCGGCTCACCGAGAAGTACACCGCCATGGCCATGGAGAGCGACGCTCTGGAGAGCGTAACGGCGGAGGCGGCGCAGTATCGTCTCCTGGCCGATCCAATGGAGCTTCCGGCCCTGATTGAGCGCATCCGGAAGGTGGGGCGGGTGGCGGTGGACACCGAGACCACCGATCTGGATCCCATGCGCGCCGCGCTCGTCGGGATCTCCATTGGGTTGGGGGGAGGTGAGGCGTGGTACCTCCCCTTCCTGCACCGGAACTCCCACGACCTGGAACTCGCCCTGGACGACCAGCGGGAGGACGGCGTGCCCAACCTTCCCCCGGTGGATTCGGCGGAGATGGCGCCGCTGCGCGCGATGCTCGCGGATCCGGGGATCGAGAAGATCCTCCACAACCTGAAGTACGATCTCCTCGTGCTCAAGCGGGCGGGGGCGCCGTTGGCCGGTCCCTTCTTCGATACGATGATCGCGTCGTACGTGCTGGATCCAGGCCGGCGTTCGCACGGCCTGGACGAGCTGGCCCTGGAGCTTCTCGCACACAAGACCACCAGTTACAAGGAGGTGGCGGGAAGCGGGAAGAAGGAGATCCCATTTGCCGAGGTTTCCCTGGAGGTGGCCCGCGACTACGCCTGCGAGGATGCCGACTGCACGTGGCGCCTGTGGGAGCATTTCGCGCCCGAGCTGGACGCGATGGAGCTACGGCCTCTATTCGACGACCTCGAAATGCCATTGGTCCCGGTCCTCGCCACCATGGAGGAGGACGGCATCAAGATCGACGTGGCCTTTTTCGACACGATGGCGAAGAAGATCAATGCCGAGCTGGAGCACCTGGTCCGGGACATCTACAAGGCCGCTGGAGCCGAGTTCAACCTCAACTCGACCCCTCAACTGCGGGAGATCCTCTTCGAGAGGCTGGAGCTTCCGGTCATCAAGCGGACCAAGACCGGACCCTCCACGGACGCCTCCGTCCTGGAAGAGCTGGCCGCCGAAGGGCACGAGGTGCCGCGTCGAATGCTGGAGTACCGGGAGCTGGCCAAGCTCCTGAGCACATACGTGGAGGCCCTGCCCCGGCTGGTCAACGAGAAGACCGGACGGATCCACACGTCCTTCAACCAGACGGTCGCCGCCACAGGGCGGCTCTCGTCCAGTGACCCGAACCTGCAGAACATCCCCATCCGTACCGACCTGGGGCGCGAGGTGCGGAAGGGGTTCGTGCCGAAGGACGGGTGCGTCTTCCTGGGGGCTGACTACTCCCAGATCGAGCTGCGGGTGATGGCGCACTTCTCGAAGGACCCCGCCTTCGTGGAGGCATTCACACGGGGCGTGGACGTCCACCGGCAAACGGCGTCCGTCATCTTCGAGGTAGCCGTGGAGGACGTGACGCCCTCACAGAGAGCTCAGGCCAAGACCATCAACTTCGCCACGCTCTACGGTCAGGGCGCCTTCGGCTTGAGTCGGCAGCTGGGGATCTCCAGGGAAGAGGCGGAGGACTTCATCGCGGACTACTTCGACCGCTTCTCCGGCGTGAGGACCTTCCTGGACGCGCAGGTAGAGAAGGCGCGCAGCCTGGGGTACGTGGAGACGCTCATGGGCCGACGACGGTACGTACCGGAGCTGAAGTCGAAGAACTGGAATATCCGACAGTTTGGGGAGCGGGTGGCCCAGAACACCCCCATCCAGGGCACCGCCGCGGACCTCATCAAGCAGGCCATGCTGGACGTGAATGAGGGCCTGCGGGAGGGCGACTGGGCGAGCCGGATGCTTCTGCAGGTCCACGACGAACTCCTGTTCGAGGTGCCGAAGGAGGAAGTAGAGGCGGTGACGGCGTTGGTGGTGGAGCGCATGGAGGGCGCCATGACCCTCGAGGTCCCCCTCCGTGTCGAGACGGGGATCGGCGCCTCCTGGTACGACGCCAAGTAGCTGGTCCCACTCGGGCATGTGACCGCCCCGTCCCGCCCGCCAATCTTGGCTCATGAAGTCCGGCGCGCGGCCGGGCCGTTCCCGTAGCGGGTTACCCCGCATGGAGGTGACGCATGAGTCGTTCGGTGAACAAGATCATCCTGGTGGGCCACGTAGGACGCGACCCCGAGCTTCGTGAGACCCAGAGCGGAAAGAAGGTGGCGCATCTTTCCCTGGCCACGAACCGCTGGAGCGGTGCCGGCGGGGAGGAGGGCGAGCGCACCGACTGGCACCGCCTCACCTTCTGGAACAAGACCGCCCAGTTCGTCCAGGACTTCGTCACCACCGGCGATCGGATCTACGTGGAGGGACGACTGGAATACGACAGCTACGAGCGGGACGGCGTGACCATCCCGTCGGCAGAGATCCACGTGGGAGAGGTGGTGCTCCTCCGCACCGCACGCGACCGGGCAGAAGCGGCAGCCTGAGGCGCTCCTTGCCGGCCGGATCCCTCCGAGCCGGAGGCGTCGGGGGAGGGGGAGTGTCCCGTGGGCGGAGTCACTGCTCCTCTCCCCGCCGTCTCTGGTCCCTGGACCGTCCCGGAGCCTGAGCGACTCGGGCCGCGGAAGAGGTCAGAGCCAGGGCGTAAGCCGGGGAGAGACGGAGAAGAAGAAGGACCAGTCCCCTCCATGGGAGAGCCCGCGGGCAACGTCGAACTGGAGGACCTCCCAGAGCAGGTCCACTCCTACTCCCACCGATGATCGCCACCCGGGTCGCGTGTCCGAGCCCCACTCGGTGGGAAGTTGCCGGTCCCCGAGGCGCGACCACCCTGCGGCGCCTGTGAGCCGGAGCGAGACCCACGGCTCCAGCAGGGAGGCCCGGATCCAGCCGCGGGCCAGGAGGTAGCGGTCCCCGACGGCGCCCCGGTACTCGTATCCCGGGATGGTCGCCCGGCCTCCCAGCAGGTAGAGCTCCTGGAGAGGAGCCTTCGACGTCGCCCAGCCACCCTGAAGCTCCACCGAGCGGTCCAGCTCGGTGAAGCCGCCGCGGCGGCTCCATCCGACGCTGGCGTCCACTCGTGCGTAAGCCTCACCCAACTCACCCACACGGACGCCGGCCCTGCCGAACATGCCGTTTCCACCGTCCGGCCACACCAGCGCCACCTGGCCGGCCGCCAGCGTTCCAGGGTCCACCGGCCGAACGGCACGAAAGACGGTGTTCTGGTCGTCCACCTCGAGGGCGGAGCTCTCGTGGTCCTCGAGCAGGGCTCCGAGCTCCAGACGGGTGGACGGACTCACTCGGTAGGTGACGGTGGCCGAGCCACCCGTGGACCAGTACGGATCGAGGTAGTCTCGTCCGCCCAGGGTGGCCAGAGTGTTCACTACTCCGCTGGCGCCACGGACGGGGCCCATGTCGGTGAGCCGATTCCAGTGGCCCTCGATGGCGAAGGACCCGAAGGAAGCCGGGATGGTCATCTCACCGCGGGCCCATCCCCTGCGCGCCGCGGTGGAATAGCCGCCCACGATGCGGACGGGCCGCTCTCCGGCCCGGAGGGTGGCCCCGAGCCCAAAGGCCCATCCCTCCGCCCGATTCCTGCGCACCGCGTCGGAGACGGAGGAGAAATACAGACGAAGAGGGCGGAGGCCTTGCAGTGCGCCCGCGAGGGCCATGGAGCGGACCTGGTCCTGGATCTCGTCCAGGGAGGGGGACGGGGCGAGCCCCTCCCGGTCCAGGTCGGCGTAGAGGTCGTCCGGGAAGAGGAAATCCTCCCGGAGCCGCTCCGCGGCCGCCGTGACCCGGGGGCCGCTGAAGTAGAAGTCGGGGATTTCCTCGTTGAACCGGTAGTCCCCCACCTCCCAGCGGCCACGGATGATGCTACCGGCCATGAAGTCGAGCTGGGGAAGCTCTCGGCGCAGCTCCACCTCCTGCCGGTAGGGGAGCCAGTGCCGGCCCATCCAGAGGGCGTTGTCCAGGGAGATCCGGATGTAGTCCAGATACGGATCTACGTAGGAGGCTGGTGTGAAGGTGAAGGCCATGCGCACGATGGCCCCGGAAGCCCGGTCGAGATAGAGAGCACCCACGAAGCCCGGGCGCTCCAGGTCCCGTGGCCGGACCTGGACTTCGTAGACCCGAACGGGTTCGCTCAATCCGGCATACGCGAGCGAGAGGGAGTCGGCCAGACGGTAGCGGTAGACGGTCTCCGCGCCGGGCGCAGCCGGGTGGAGCACCGCCGCCACCTCGTCGCCGTCTCCCATGCGGATCAAGTCCTGGAAGTCGTCCTGCACCACGGTCAGGTGGTCCAGGTGGTATCGGATGTTCGTGGGAAGCACCTTCTCGTCCCGCAGTCCCACGATCCGCTGCCGCGTCAGCCCGGGTGCACGCCAGAACACGTCCAGGGCGATCTGGTCCGCCTTGATGAGCGTGTGCTCCTCCTCGTCGGGGCGGTCCAGAAAGAAGTAGACGAACCCCTGGGCCCTGGATTGATAGGAGGTGAATGCGGTGTCCACGGCGGAGGACTGCCTCACGACCCGGGCCGCCTCCACCAGTTCCAGGACCCGGGGTTGGTCCCATCCGTCGGGTCCATCCCCGCCCTGTGCGGCGAGGGACCCCGGGATGAGGAGACAGGCGAGGACGAACCTCAACGGTTGGGCGAAGAAACGGGGCGGCACGCTCATCGAACCGTGGTACACCCTCGAATTGGGCGGTTCCTGACCACCGGAGCGCACCCTACCAACGCAAGAGGGTCCCGCATCCCGAAGGACGCGGGACCCTCCCGACGGCGCACCCTGGGGCGCGCGTCACGGAGCCCGGCGGCGTCAGCCGGCCATCCAGAAGCCCTGAAGGGAGTCACCGTGGGGGCTCTCCCGGAGCTTCTCGAAGGCCCGGTTCCGGATCTGCCGGATCCGCTCGCGAGTCACACCCAGGAGCGAACCGATCTCCTCCAGGGTGCGCTCCTCTCCGTCGTCCAGCCCGTAGTAGAGGTAGAGAATCTTCCGCTCACGTTCGGTGAGGTAGGACTCGAACATCTGCTCCAGGAAGTCCCGCCGCGCCACGGACTCGATGTCTTCCTCGATGTCCGTCCCCTCGGTGGCGGAGAACCGCTCGCCGAAACTGGCCGAGTCGCGGTCACCCCGATCGATGGGCGCATCGAGCGAGAGCTCGCTGGCGGCCACACGACGCAGCGCGCGGATCGTGTCTACCGGCTCCTCCATCTCCCCGGCGATCTCCTGGTCGGTGGGCGTCCGACCCAGCTTCTGGGTGAGCGCCGTCTCGGTCCGGGAGAGCTTGGCCAGATTCGAGTTCTGGTTGAGCGGAATGCGCACGGAGCGCGTCTGCTCAGCCAGCGCCTGAAGGACGGTCTGTCGGATCCACCAAACGGCGTAGGAGATGAACTTCACGCCCTTGTCCGGATCGAACTTCTTGACCGCCTTGAGCAATCCCTCGTTTCCGATGCAGACCAGCTCCGCGAGACCGAGTCCGCGGCCCTGGTATTTCTTCACGTAGGAGATGACGAAGCGGAGGTTGGCGGTGACGAGCCGCTCCGCGGCCTCCTTGTCGCCGGTGCGGGCTCTGCGAGCCAGCGCGCGCTCTTCGGCGGGGTCCTGGATCAGCGGGTACTTCTCGACGTCCTGCAGGTACTGATCGAAGGAGTCAAGGCCACGAGAGGGGGAAAACATGCGTTTCGCTACCTCGCCTGTTCGGGGTCCACAACGGCACCGTCATGCCGGGAGGGGCTGAGCCGTGCCCTTGAAGGGCCCACGGAACTTATAAATGCCTGTTTCGGAGGTCAAAGGTTTTGTAACGGATGGGCGCTCCAAGTACCGCCAATCGCAACATCTTACGTGACCTCCAACTCCAGATCCTGGACTCGGGGGCCGTCCTTCAGGACCAGCAGCTCGCCCTCCTCTGTGCCGGCACCTGTCTCGTCTCCGACGAGCACGGGCTTCCGAGTGTGAAGGGGTCCTGGATAGCCGCGTGTCCCGGGCAGGGCCCGCAGGGAAAGGGGTGGGCGGGTCTTCTCCACGAACAGCGGGCCGCGGGAGGAGAGAACGAGCCACCCGGTCCGGACGGTCCCGGTGAGAAGGGTGGCCCGTGCACCCCGAAGGGGCTTGCCTGGTATGGGACCCTCGCTCGAGACCGCGTTGCGGATGTCCGGGGGCAGCTCGTGCTCCTGGACCCACTTGCCTGGAAGGAGGAGGGTGTGAAGCCAGGCCTTTCCCGCCCGGACCATGGCCAGGTGGGCCCGGTAGGTGACCGGGAGCTGCACGGAGGACACCAGGAGGAGGGCCGTGAGCGCCACCAGGGCCTGGCGGGGGTCTTCGAGTGCCAGGACCAACAGTGCCGCGAAGGCGATGTCGATGGCGACGGCGGTGAGCCGATTCGCACCCTCGGGTCGGCGGCGGAGAAGGAGGACCCCCTCCCACCCCGAAGCTCCCACGTACACTCCCATGCCGAGGAGGACCACGATGGAGACGAAGAGAATGCGCTCCGGCCCCGTCACGGCGGTGGTGGCCAGCGAGCCCAGCAGGAAGAGGCCGAGGACCCGCACCCAACGCTGAAAGGTGTGCCAGAGGGCGAATCCGCTGGGATGCCGCTCCATGAGCCACTCCGCCAGGTACAGGAGCAGGACCGCCAGGAGGACGACGGGCGCCTGAAGAAGGTGGAGCGACCCGGGCGGCTCCTGCCACCCTACCTGGGGGAGAATTCCGAGGACGAGCAGGGCCAGGGCCAGATCCGCGCCGGCTGCGGCACCCAGCACGGCCGTGAACGCGAGGAAGGCCGGATCGAGCGATGCCAGGAAGGAGATCACGGTCACCGCCGGGGAGAGAACCGATCGGCGCCAACCTCCAGCAGCCGCGTGCGCCGGAGCTGGTCATCGTCGAGGCCGGGCTGCAGCCCCAGGAGATCCGCCAGCGAGATGCGGAGCACCGGGCGCGAGGGAAAGCCGCCCGAGCCCAGTGGCCAGGCGAGGTCGATCCGGGCGACGCTCTGAGATCCCGCGGGCAGCCCCAGCCGAAGTCCGAGTCCCACGGTGCCCTTCCACCCGGAGTCGGCACCGAATGGGACGTCCCCCTCCCACATGTGACCTGCGTCGGCGAAGAAGGTGAGGCCCATGTCGAAGAGATTCGGCGCCGGCCAGCCCAGGTAGATCCGATCCTCGACGTTGAGGACGATGCGTCTGGCGCCCGGGAATCGGTCGTCTTGATACCCCCGCACTCCGCTCCGACCACCCAGCGTGAGTTGGAAGGGCCGGTCCACGGCCCAGCCTCCCGCGGCCGAGACCCGACCGAGGACGGTGTGGTTCCTGTACTCGGAGGGCTGCCAGTACACCAGGAGGTCGGCCTCGGCGAGGAGATCACGCCATCCGGAGTATTCGTTGGCGGGGTCGGAGAAGATCTGCCGACCCTCCAACGCCAACTGTGAAGCCACCGTAAGGTCCCCTGTTGCGGCGCCTGCATAGAACCGGAAACGCGCGTCCAGGTCGTCGGGGACGTCTGCGCCGAAGGGCACCGAGACCGTTCGGCTCAACGTGAGGGAGACGTCCGTCCCCACCTCGACGTCGGTGATGCCCTTGAGCGCGTCGAGCCCCTCCCGCTGGATGAAGCGGATGTTCCGTTGTCCGAACAGCAGATTGATGCGGGTGCCGGAGGCGAAGAAGCTCTGGTCCTCGAGCTCACCGGCTTGGGCTGGGTCGATGGGCTCGAGGCTCCCGAAGTCCCCGCCCGGCGCCAGGCGAATGGACTCGGGGTATCCCATCGGTCGCACCAATTCCCGGGAAAGCCCCCCTCCCAAGACGGTGAGAGATCCCGGTTCTCCGAACCGGCGCGCGTACGTGAGTTCGACCCGCTCCTCGCGGAGGGGGAGCAGAACGTGGTCGGGGTCCTCCCCACCCCCTGTGGAGAAGTCGAAGTAATCCTCGGACAGGCTACCGAAGACCCGCCACGCGGAGCGGCCCACCTCGCCGTGGAACGGGTAGGTGAAGCCCCCTCGGACGAACTGTCCGACCCGGGTCTCGCCCCCACCGATCCGGATGTCGGTCTCGGTGCCCAGAAACTGAGGACTGAACACCTCCGCCCCAGCCTGGTGGTTCGCCTTGTCCTGGCTGTAGAACGCGCTGAGCTGGATCCCGCGGCCCACGAGGTTCAGCTCGGTGAGGGCCACGCGACGGATGCGGATCCCATTCTCGAACTCCGCGGTGATCTCGGGGCGTGTGGACCACTCGTCCCGCGTATCCACCACGACGTGCCAACTCCCGTCGGACTGCTCCAGACCGTAGACGTCGGCGTTGGATATGAAGGTGAGACGACGAAGGATGCGCTCCGAGTCCTGTAGCAGGAAGGGCTGGTAGCAGTCGCCCGTGCGAAAGAGAAGCTCACGCCGGATGAAGCCCGGGCGGGTCCGGATGTGGAGCTTGTTCGCCAGGGCATAGGCCCACTCCAGGCGTTGGACCGCGATCTCGTCGAGGTCGAAGATAGAGTGATTGTCCACGAAGACGTGGGAGATGGAGCCTGCCGGGCACTCCTGCCCCTTCGCGGCCCTGGGGACGACCGCGAAGGCGAGGCAAAGGAGAGGGAGAATGAGGCTCTGGCGGGTCATGGAGCGGGGATTTCAATGCTTCCAGAAGGTGGGTAAGCTATGGGGCCCTCCGACGCGCGAATGAGCCACCCTGGAGTGGAGTTCAATGGAAGATATTCGAAAGGCCGCCCTCGAATACCACGAGCGAGGCAGGCCCGGAAAGGTGGAGGTGATTCCCACCAAGCCCGTGGCGACGTCGAGGGACCTCTCACTGGCCTACAGTCCTGGCGTGGCGGAGCCCTGCCGGGAGATCGAAAAGAACCCCGACGACGTCTTCCGTTACACCGGCCGCGGCAATCTGGTGGCCGTGGTCTCCAACGGCACCGCCGTGCTCGGACTCGGCGACATCGGCGCGCTGGCCTCCAAGCCCGTCATGGAGGGGAAGGGTGTACTCTTCAAGAAGTTCGCGGGAATCGACGTCTTCGACCTCGAGATCCAGGCGCCCACGGCCGAAGAGGTCATCCAGTTCTGCAGAATGCTCGAGCCCACGGTGGGCGGGATCAACCTGGAGGACATCCACGCTCCGGACTGCTTCATCATCGAGGAGACGCTCAAGCGGGAGCTGGACATCCCGGTCTTCCACGACGACCAGCACGGAACCGCCATCATCGGGGGTGCGGCTCTCATCAACGCCCTGGACCTCATCGGGAAGCAGATCGGCGAGGTCAAAGTGGTCTTCAGCGGTGCGGGCGCCTCGGCCATCGCCACGGCAGAGCACCTTGTACGCTTGGGGGTCGACCGGGCGAACATCACCATGTGCGACTCCAAGGGAGTCATCTATCCCGGTCGCGAGCGGGTGAACGAGTACAAGGCCCGCTTCGCCCAGGAGACGGATTGCCGGACCCTCGAGGACGCCATGAAGGGGGCCGACGTCTTCGTCGGGCTCTCTGTGAAGGGGATGGTGACCAGGGAGATGGTCGCTTCCATGGCGGAGGACCCCGTCATCTTCGCGTTGGCCAACCCGGATCCCGAGATCCTCCCCGAGGAAGTCGCGGAGGTGCGGGATGACGCCATCATGGCCACCGGGCGGTCCGACTACGCCAACCAGGTCAACAACGTCCTGGGATTTCCCTTCATCTTCCGTGGCGCGCTGGACGTGAGAGCCCGGGGGGTGAACGACGAGATGAAGCTCGCGGCCACTCGGGCCCTGGCCGAGCTGGCTCGCACGGACGTGCCGGACGACGTACAGCAGGCCTACGAGGGTGAGCAGATCCGCTTCGGTCGGGAGTACCTCATCCCGAAGCCGTTCGACCATCGAGTCCTCTTCCACGTGGCGCCCGCGGTGGCGAAAGCGGCCATGGACACGGGGGTCGCGAGGATCGAGATCGACCTGGACGAGTACCGGGATCGCCTCCGCGCCTCCCTGGGACCGGCACGGGAGGTGATGCGGTGGATGGCGGTGCGGGCCCGGCGGAAGCGGGCGCGCATCGTGTTCCCCGAGGGGCACAACGACACCGTGATACGGGCCGCGGCCCAGATGGTCCAGGAGGGGGTGTGCACGCCCGTCCTTCTGGGCCGTCCACCCCGAGTGGAAGAGAAGGCCCGAGCCATGGGCGTGGACCTGCGGGGGGTGGAGATCGTCTACGCGGCCGATCTCGAGGACGACCGCGACCGCTACGCCGAAGAGTTGTTCCAGCGACGGGCCCGTAAGGGCCTCACCATGGCGGAGGCGAAGTGGAACCTGTTCAAGCCCATCTACTTCGCCGCATCCATGGTCGAGCACGGCGAGGTGGACGCCGTGGTGGCCGGCGTGGAGGCCAACTACCCGGAGATCCTGAAACCCTGTCTCCAGGTCATCGGGATGGCGAAGGACGTGAACCGGGTGGCGGGGTTGTACATGCTCGCGTTCCCCAATCGCGACCTCCTCTTCTTCGCGGACGCCACGGTGAACATCAATCCTTCGGAGGAAGCGCTGGCCGATATCGCCCTGCTCTCTGCGCGATTCGTCCGGGAGCTCAGGATCAAGCCGCGGATCGCCATGGTCTCCTTCTCGAATTTCGGATCCTCACGTAACGAAGAGGCCGCAAAGGTCGCGCGGGCCGTGGACCTCGTGAGGGCGCGGGATCCCGACCTCGAGATCGACGGCGAGATGCAGGCCGATACGGCTGTGGATCCGGAGAAACTGCGCCACGTGTACCCGTTCTCGAACCTCGACGGGCCGGCCAACGTCCTCGTATTCTCGACGCTGTCGGCGGCCAATGCCTCGTACAAGCTGTTGGACCGACTGGGCCGCGCCGAAGTAATCGGACCGGTGCTCCTCGGGATGGCCAAGCCGGTGCACATCCTCCAGCGTGGAAGTGGACAGCAGGAGATCCTGAACCTGGCCACGATTGCCGCCGTGGACGCCCAGGCCAGATCACAACAAATTTGAAGTCTTTCTCCGAATTCCCGGGCGGCCCCATGGCCGCGCATAAACGAGGTCATCGATGATGAGCGAGCAAACCGAGATGACGGCTGCGGATACCGTTTCGGAGCACGGTCTCGACCTTCACGGCCTGAGCCCGACCAAGGACGTTCACTGGAACCTGTCGCCGGTGCACCTCTATGAGGCCGCGCTGCTGCGAGGAGAGGGGCACCTGGCGTTCGGCGGAGGGTTCGCCTCCGTCACAGCCCCCCACACGGGCCGCTCCCCGAACGACAAGTACACGGTGCGGGACGCTTCCACCGAGTCGACGGTGGACTGGGGCGCAGTGAACGTCGCGCTCTCGCCGGAGCACTATGCGCTGTTGAAGGCCGATGTCCTGGCGTACCTGAACGGGAAGGAGTTGTTCGTGCGCGATGCCCGGGCCGGTGCCGACGAGGAGCATGGCATCAACGTGCGGGTGGTAAACGAGAATGCGTGGCACAACCTGTTCGCCTACAACATGTTCCTTCGGCCCCTGGTCAATGAGCTCCGGCACATGAAGCCGGACTTCACCGTCCTGCACGCGCCGGGTCTCAAGGCGGACCCCGCGCGGCATGGAACCCGTTCGGAGACCGCGGTGGTGGTGAACTTCGCGGATCGCACCGTTCTCATCGCCGGGACCCAGTACGCGGGCGAGATCAAGAAGTCCATCTTCTCCGTCATGAACTACCTGCTGCCGGCGTCGGGTGTGCTTCCCATGCACTGCTCGGCGAACGTGGGGGTGGACGGGGACGTGGCGCTGTTCTTCGGCCTCTCGGGAACGGGCAAGACCACCCTCTCGGCCGACGCGAGCCGAGGTCTCATCGGGGACGATGAGCACGGTTGGAGCCCGCATGGAGTCTTCAACTTCGAGGGGGGCTGCTACGCGAAGACCATTCGTCTCTCCCCGGAAGGAGAGCCGGAGATCTTCGCGGCCACCAAGATGTTCGGCACCATCCTTGAGAACGTGATCCTGGACGAGCGCACCCGGGAGATCGACTTCGACGATGCGTCCATCACGGAGAACACCCGAGCCTCCTACCCCATCCACGCCATCCCCAACGCCGTCATACCGGGGGTGAGCGGGCATCCGAAGCACGTGATCTTCCTCACCGCGGATGCGTACGGGGTGCTCCCTCCCATCTCCCGCCTCACGCCGGAGCAGGCCATGTACCAGTTCCTGTCCGGCTACACCGCGAAGGTGGCGGGCACGGAGCGGGGAGTGACCGAACCGAAGGCCACCTTCAGCGCCTGCTTCGGAGCGCCTTTCCTTCCTCGGCATCCCGGGGAGTATGCCCGCATGCTGGGTGAGAAGCTCCGCCACCACGGCGCCACGGTCTGGCTCGTGAACACCGGTTGGACGGGAGGGCCGTACGGCGTGGGGAGGCGGATGAGGCTCCAGTACACTCGAGCCATGGTCCGGGCGGCGCTCTCGGGGGAGCTCGACGAGGCCCGGACGGTCCGGGACCCCGTGTTCGGGCTCGCGATTCCCACCCGGGTGCCCCACGTGCCCGACGAAGTGCTCCAGCCTCGTGAGACGTGGGCCGACCGGGACGAGTACGATGCGCAGGCGAGGAAGCTCGCGGACATGTTCCGCCGGAACTTCGAGCGTTACGCCGACGGGGTGGACGACGAGGTGAAGGAAGCGGGCCCCAAGGGCTGAGACATGAAAGAAGGCCGGTGAACCGCGAAAAGGGTTCCCGGGTTACGGTGGGACGGCTTCCGGCCTGTGGGCGCGGCAGCCGTCCCTGCTCCCGTTGAACGCTCCCCCCGCCCCTGTCTCCATGACCCACGAAGCCGAGCCGCCCTCCCTCACGCAGCTGGCTGGCGTCTTCCTCAGGCTCTCCCTGCTGGGGTTCGGCGGTCCCAACGCCCACCTCGCTTTGATGCTGGAGGAGGTCGTGGAGCGGCGCCGGTGGCTGACCCGGGAACACTTCCTGGAACTCATGGCCGTGACCAACCTGCTGCCGGGGCCGAACTCTTCGGAGGTGGCGATCCACATCGGGTACGCCACGCGAGGATGGCGTGGTGCGTTGGTCACCGGAGGCATCTTCCTGCTTCCCACCTTCGTCATGGTGACCGGTGTGGCCGCCCTCTACTTCCGGTTCGGGACTCTTCCGCAGGTGGAGCCACTCTTCTGGGCGCTGAAGCCGGTAATCCTGGCGGTGATCCTGCGGGCCGGTTTGAAGCTCGCGGGCACTGCGGTCAAGGACGGAACGCTGGGCGCCATGGCCGTCGGTGGCGCCGGAATCGGATACTTCCTGGGCGGGTGGGTCGTGCCCGCCATGGGCCTGGGAGGCTTGGTGACATGGTGGAGGTGGCGGGCGGCGGGTGGCGGCACCCCATCGGACGGGGAGGGGCCGGAAAACCCGCCTGGGGCGACCACCGACTCGAGCGAGAGAGGCGCCGACGAGGGTGACGGGGGAGGCCGCGTCCTCAGGAGCGTGGCAGTGGCGCCGGTGGTGGCCCTGGCCGCGGTGGGGGGGGGAGGACCGCTCCTCACGGTGTTTCTGCTGCACCTCGGGATCGGTGCGGTCCTGTTCGGGGGAGGGTATGTCCTGGTGATCCTCCTGGAGCCCTACGCCGTGGGGGAATTCGCCTGGCTCACTGCGAGTCAGTTCCTGGATGGGGTAGCCCTGACCCAGGTGATCCCGGGACCCATCAGCACCCTTTCGGCCTTCGTGGGATACGCTGCCGCTGGTTTGCCGGGAGCCGTGGCGGGCACCGCCGGGGTCTACCTTCCGGCATTCGCAGCGGTTCTGCTGGTGGCCCCGCACCTCGAGCGACTTCGGGAGAAGGCGCCGGTGAAGGCCTTCCTGTCGGGGGTGTCGGCCGTGGTGGCCGGTGGAATAGTGGGTGTCGCCGCGACACTGGCTGCGCCGAGTATCCCGGACCTCTGGAGTGCGGCGCTCGCGGCGTCAGCCCTGGCGCTCATCCTCAGCGGAAAGCTCTCTCCCGCCAAGGCGGTCCTGGGGGCCCTGGTCATCGGGGCCGGACGACTCCTCCTGATGGGGTGACACCGCCCAGCGGCCGGAGGCCCCTTCCGGTCGGGTCGGGCGCCGGGGGGAGTAGTGAGATGAGCGACCACCTCTCAGCTTGAACGGCCGGCTTGAGGGGGGCTCCGTGGCACGGTAGGTTGGCGCGACCCACGCCAGCCTGGAGTACCCCATGCATTGTCGACTGCCCCGAACTCTCTTCCCCGTATTGGCCGTCCTGCTAACCGCGGGAGCCGCGGTGGGACAAGCTCCAGTGCCGGTTCCACCGGACGCGCCCGCCCGGTACCATCCGCTCCCGCCGGTCCGGGAGCAGGCTGCGGAGATGCAGGAGTGGGTCGAGGCCCGTCTTACCCGCGTCCTGCCGGCGTTGATGGCGGAGTACGACACGGAGATGTGGATCCTCGCCATGCGTGAGTACGGAGAGGACCCCGTCTTCTGGTCCATCATCTCTCCCACCACCTTCGCTGCCCGCCGTCGCTCCATCTACGTCTTCACCCGCCGCGAGGACGGCACGGTGGAGCGGCTGGCCCTGGGGGGCACGTCCCAGGGAGGGCTCTTCGAAATCTATCGCTCGCCCCATCCCACTCCCACGGGCGAGGAGGCCGAGCTCTGGGGCGACGAGCAGTGGCGCCTCCTCCACGAGATCGTCCAGGACCGGGACCCCCGGAGCATCGTATTGAACATCGATGACGCCTGGGCCTTCTCCGACGGACTGGGCGCCGGGGAGAGGGAAGCCCTGGAGGACGCGCTGGGCACCTACGCTTCCCGGGTGAAGCGGGAGCCCTTCCTGGCGGTGGATTACATCGCCACCCGTGTCCCGGAGATGATGCCCCGGTATCGGAGGATCGAGGAGACCGTGCACGCCATCATTGCCGAGGCCTTTTCCAACAGCGTCATCACGCCGGGTACCACCACCACCGAGGACGTGGTGTGGTGGCTCCGACAGAAGGTGAACGACCTGGGGTACGGAACCTGGTTCCAGCCGTCGGTGAGTGTGCAGAGGGCCGGGGAGGTGCCGTCGGACGGACCGGTGGTCATCCAGCGCGGTGACCTGCTGTGGACCGACTTCGGCGTAGTAGCCCAGCGGCTCAAGACGGACACCCAGCACCTGGGTTATGTCCTGCGGGAGGGGGAGACGGAGGTGCCGGAGGGCCTGAAGGCGTGCCTGGCCGCCGCCAACCGGATGCAGGACATCCAGCTGGAGGAGATGCATCCGTGGCGGACGGGGAACGAGGCGCTCCACGCCGCGCTGGCCCGGATGGATGAGGAAGGGATCACCGGATCCCTCTACTCCCACCCCATCGGGGATCACGGGCACGGAGCCGGACCGCTCATCGGACTCTGGGACCGGCAGGAGGGTGTCCCGGGCCGGGGCGACGCCAAGATCCGCCCGTCGACCTGGTTCTCCATCGAGCTCCAGGCCACCACCCCCATCCCGGAGTGGGGTGGGAAGACGGCCTCCTGCCGCCAGGAGGAAGAGGCCTATCTGGACGAGAACGGAGACCGTCACTGGGTCTTCAGACGGCAGGAACGCCACCACCTGGTCTGGTGACCGCCCGCCGGGCACCGCCGGTGCCCGGCGATGGGACCGTACCGGCCGGGCGCGTCTGGAATCAACCGACCTCCACCGAGATCGACTCCGGCTCGGAATTCGCAGCACGATCACCGACATGGCACCGCGGGAGCCCGACGGCCCGGGGGCGATGAGCGGCTGAGTAGGATTGTGGCGCCTCCCGAAGTGGTGCGGCATCTTGAATGGCATCCTCCCTTCGCCCCCGGGACCTTTGTCCGAAGAGAACCCTCTCGAACGGCCCGCCCGAAAGGGCCGTCCCTTCGACCGCTCCATCGTGGAGGGGCCCATCCGGGGTGCCGTCTGGAAGCTCGCCTGGCCCACCATGCTCCAGAACGTCATCGGAGGGCTACAGGGCCTGGTAGACCACGCCATGGTGGGTCACTACGTGGGGTTCCAGGGGAACGCCGCCATCGGGGTGGCCTGGCAGATCTTCCTGGTGGTCATCGTCTTCATCACCTCGCTCTTCACCGGCATGGGCGTGCTGGTGGCGCGCTTCGCAGGGGCGAATGAGCCCGAGAAGGTCAACCGGACGGTCTACCAGGCGTTCCTGACGGCCGTGGTGCTGTCTGTGGGGATCATGGCCCCGGTGGGATACTTCGCCGCGCCGTGGCTCCTGGACCTGGTGAACGCCGCGCCCGCCGTGCAGGCCGAGGCGCTCCCGTACTTGCGCGTCATGTTCCTGTACAGCGTCGGGATGATGCTCTTCTTCATGACCGGTGGCGCGTTTCGGGCAGCCGGAGATGCCCAGACACCCCTCCGGCTGGGTGTCCTGCTGACGGTCCTGAACGTCATCCTGAACATCGTCTTCATCCGGGGACTGGGACCCATTCCCTCGTACGGGACCGCCGGCGCGGCCATCGGGACCGTCCTGGCTGGGGGCATCGTGGCGGTGATCACCGCGTGGCTGGTGTTCTCGGGCCGTGGCGTGATCCACTTCCAGAGGGGCATGAAGTGGCGACCGGATTGGGCCATAATCCGCTCGCTCTTCCGGTTCGGGCTCCCCACCGGAATCCAGGGCGTGGCCATGAATGTGGCCGGGGTCCTCCTGCTCCGCTTTGTCGGGGGCTTGCAGCAGAGCGCCGAGGCGCAGGCGGCCTACGCCATCACCTACACCCAGCTCTTCTCCCTCATCACCTGGACCTCCGTGGGAATCATGGGAGCCACCGGGGCGGTGGCGGGTCAGAACCTCGGGGCCAACCGACCGGACCGGACCGTCCGGTCCGTGCGTGTGGCGTCCGGTTTCGGACTGTCCGTGGCGGTGGTGGTGGGGATCATGTTCGTGTTGATTCCCACCCAGATGCTCGCCGCGTTCGGCGTGGAGGACCCGGAGGTGGTGGCGCTGGGCAAACAGCTTCTTGGATACCTGAGCGTGTCCGGACTGTTCGTGACGGTGGCACTGGCCTACACGGGAGGCCTACAGGGCACGGGGGACACCAAGAGCCCCCTCTACATCTCCATCATCTCGCAGATCGTGGTGCCCCTGGGGATGTGCGCCATCATCGACGCCACCCGGGGACTCGAGCCCGCGGACATCTGGCTGGCCATCGTCCTGGGGCACGTCACTCGGGCGAGCCTGAGCGTGGCTCGCTTCCGTCAGGGCAAGTGGCGCAGCATCAAGGTCGGCATCGGGGCCTCGCCCGGGTAGGACTCCGGCCCCATGATGAGTGCACGACTGTCCTCACTCGGTTGGAGACCGGCCCATGTCCCGCCCGTCCGATTCGCCCCCCGCCTTGACCCCGAGCCGAGGCGCCCGGAGCCCAAACCCCGGTACGCCGACCCGGCACCCCTTCGCGCAGCGCACCTTCGGCGACCGGAAGGGAGACACGTTTCCCCCGTTGGCCGGTCGTAGGTGGACGCCCACCCGGCGTGGCTCGCACCTGGACGTGTGGCGATCGCACGCCGCTGCGTGGGCGTTGGTGGTGGCCCTTCTGGCGGGCGGCACCCTGCTCTGCTCCAGTCGCCCCGCCCTGGCGCAGGAGCTGCCCCCTGCCGAGCGCCTGGACCTGGCAGGACTGCAGCAGCCCGTCGAGATCCTCAGGGACCGTTGGGGCATCGCGCACATCTACGCTGAGACCGAGCACGACCTCTTCTTCGCGCAGGGCTGGAGCGCGGCCCGGGATCGACTCTTCCAGTTCGAGATCTGGCGGCGACAGGCCACCGGCACGGCGGCCGAGATCCTGGGGGAGCGTGAACTGGAGCGGGACATGGGGGTGCGGCTCTTCCGGTATCGGGGCGATCTCGAGAAGGAGCTCCGCCACTACCATCCCCAGGGCGTGGAGATTGTCCAGGCCTTCGTGGACGGCATCAATGCCTACGTCGCCATGGCCCGCGAGGACCCGTCGCTCCTGAGCGTCGAGTTCCGAATGCTGGGCATCGAGCCGGGCTTCTGGACCCCCGAGGTGGTGGTCTCGCGGCACCAGGGGCTCCTGGCCAACATCGGGGCCGAGTTGCGCTACGGCCGGGTCGTGGCTCAAGCCGGCGAGGCAGCTCTGCGGGCGGTGACCGACTTCGGGCCCAAGAGCCCGGACCTGACCCTCGACCCGGCCATCGACCGGTCTCACCTCCTGGAGACGGACGTGCTGCGTCTGTACGAGGCCTTTCGGGGTGGGATCGACTTCCGACCGGAAGATGTGGCCCCGGAATTCCGGGGCCCGGGTGACGATGTCGACCGCGGGTGGCCGGATGCAGCCGTGAGCCTCCTCCCACCGGGCACGGCCGAACCCGGCGTGGACACACGGGAAGTCGCCCGCCATGCGGCCGACCAGCTCAACCGTTTCGCCGCCGCGGCTGGCAGGATAGCGGCCTGGGCAAGAACGTCCGATGGTTCCGATCCGGCGGGGTCCGCCCTCATGGGGGGAGACGCCGGGGACCTGGGAAGCAACAACTGGGTCGTGGCGGGGAGCCGATCCGCCTCGGGGTACCCCCTCATGGCGAACGACCCACACCGGGTGCAGGCCGCACCCTCCCTGCGGTACTGGGTCCACCTGGTGGGTCCCGGATGGAACGTGATCGGAGGCGGAGAGCCAGTGCTGCCCGGAGTGTCCATTGGGCACAATGAGTACGGTGCGTGGGGGCTCACCGTGTTCGCCACCGACTCGGAGGACCTGTACGTCTACGAGCTCCACCCCGACGACTCCAGCCTCTACCGCTTCCAGGACGGATGGGAGCGGATGCGCGTGGTGGTGGACACCATTCCCGTGCGGGACCGGGCTCCGGAGGTGGTGGAGTACCGCTACACCCGCCATGGGCCCGTCGTCTCCCACCACCCTGAAGTGGGCGTGGCATACGCCGTCCGGGCGGCGTGGATGGAGCCGGGGGGCGCACCCTACCTGGCCTCCCTGCGGATGAACCAGGCACGAAGCTGGGAGGAGTTCCGGGAGGCGTGCACCTGGTCGAATATTCCGGGCGAGAACATGGTCTGGGCCGGACGGGACGGGACCATCGGCTGGCAGGCTGTCGGCATCGCCCCCATCCGGCGGAACTTCAGTGGGCTCGTCCCGGTCCCGGGGGACGGCCGATTCGAGTGGGACGGCTTCCTTCCCATCCAGGCGAAGCCGCACGTGGTGAATCCCCCCGAAGGGTTTTTCGCCACGGCGAACAATCAGCTCACTCCGCCGGACTACCAGTTCTTCGACGCCATCGGCTTCGAGTGGTCCGACCCGTGGCGGTGGCTCCGGGCTGCGGAGGTGCTCGGGGGCGGCACGCGGTTCACGCTCCAGGACATGGCGGAGCTGCAGACCGACGAGATGTCGATTCCGGCCCGCACGCTGGTCCCATTGCTGGAGCCCCTGCGGGGTGGACGCCCCGCGGTGGAGGATGCCCGCCGCAGGCTCATGGCGTGGGACCGAGTCCTCCACCGGGAGTCGGTGGAGGCGGGGATCTTCGTGGCCTGGCGCAGCGCCTTCGAGGACGCGGTGAACGAGCTGTCGGTGCCGGGGGCCGTCCTACCCTGGGTCCGGTCGGTCCCGTACCGGAAGGTGGTGGAGTGGCTAGTGAGTCCGGACGGGCGCTTCGGGACCGACCCGGTGGCGGGCCGTGACGCCCTCCTCATGACATCCCTGGACGACGCGGTGGCAGAGCTGACTAGACGCTTCGGGCCCGATCCCGCCGCATGGGTCTATGGGCAGTCGGAGTATAAGCACATTCGCCTGCGCCACCCCCTGAGTCGGGCGGTGAACGACCGCTGGAGGGACCGGTTGGAGGTTGGGCCACTCCCGCGCGGAGGTAACGGATCCACCCTGAACCAGACCTCCAACTCGGAGAACCAGACGTCCGGAGCGTCGTTCCGGATCCTGGTGGACACGGGGGACTGGGACACGGCGCTGGGCATGAACAACCCCGGACAGGGAGGGCATCCCGACCATCCCCACTACGCGGACCTCTTCGAACTCTGGGCCCAGGACCGGTTCCACCCGGTCTTCTACTCCCGAGCGAAGGTGGAGTCGGTGACCGGGGAGCGGCTGGATCTTCAGCCGGTGCGCTGACGCAGGGCGAAAGGAAGAGCCGAGGCACGGATGCTCGCGCCCACTGGAAGAGCGAGCGGAACGGAGTGGCGGGCCACGTGAACACCTTCCCGGAACCGCCTGATCTTCCCTGCGTATTGGCCCGAGGATCATACACATCGACCGGCGCCGGCCTCATGATCGGCCATGATACCGGCGCGAGCTGACATACATCCAGGGAGGACCCTTGGCCACGAAGTACTGGCTCATGAAGAGCGAGGCGGACGTCTACTCCATCGACGACCTGAAGAAGGACAAGAAGACCATGTGGGATGGGGTCCGGAACTATCAGGCCCGGAACAACATGCGGGAGATGAAGAAGGGTGACCGGGTCCTCTACTACCACTCCCGGCAGACTCCTCCGGCGGTGGTGGGGCTGGCCACGGTGGTAAAGGAGGCGTACCCCGATCCCACGCAGTTCGACAAGAAGAACAAGTACTTCGACGCCAAGTCCGACCCACAGGACCCGCGCTGGTGGCTGGTGGACATCCGGTACCAAAACAAGTTCTCGGACCCGGTTGCGCTGGAAGCCATCAAGGGTGAGGCGAAGCTCTCTGACATGGTCCTGGTCAACAACTCCCGGTTGTCGGTGCAGCCTGTGAAGAAGGCTGAATTCGACCGGGTGCTTCGGATGGCCGGGGAGAAGGCCTAGCACGGTCGGGATTCTAAGGCCCCGAACGGCGTGAAGGCCGACCGGCGCTTCGGGCGGGTCGGCGGATCAGCCGGCCAGGGCGGAGACCGGTGACTCCCCCGGCAGGAGATCATCGAGGATCACGGGCCCCGGGGCCTCCCGAAGCCATTCATCCGGGGAGACGGTGGCATCCTTCTCCTCAGGCTTCAGCCGGAACCACCGCGATACGAGGAGGATCTCGGCCGCCTGGTGGGGTGTGAGCCCGCCGGGGCCGGCACCCGGGGTGGAGAAGACCTCGCGGACCCGATCCGCCACGCGCTTCCGGGTTGCCACAGTCCGCGGAGCCGGGAAGCTATCCACGATCCGGCCGCTGCGGATCAGGTAGAGGCGCTTCGCTCCATTGTGACCCACCACCTGGTAGACGAAGCGCAGCCCCTCCACTTCTCCCCGGTACGCCGCCAGGTCCTCCTGGAAGCGGCGCAGGCGTTCCATGCGGTCCCGCTGGATCGCGGCGTACTCGAAGTCCAGCCGACGTGCAGCCTCCACCATAGCACTGTGCAGCAGGGCCAGAGGCGTCCAGGACTCTCCTTCCAGGAAGGCCCGCGCCTCCTGAACCCTCTCCTGGTAGCTCGATACATTCACGCCCCCGGCGCACGGGGCGGTGCAGGACCCGAGCTCCGCGCGGATGCATCCTGGCACGCGCTCCATGGCCGCCTCGGCGCCGAAGAGGTCCAGCTGGTCGGCGAAATGCATGGGGGTCGGGCCCGGGCAGTCGCGGAGCCCCAGAACGTGTGCCAGGTCCCGTATGGTGCGGCCAACCTGGCCCACTCGGGGAAAGGGCCCGTAATAGACGGCGCTGTCGGGACTGACTCGTGTCACCGGGAGTACGCGTGGTGCCGGCTCCCGCGTGACCTTCACAAAAGCGAAGGCTCGCTTCCGCTTGTGCTGCACGTTGTAGCGGGGCCGGTGCTCCTGGATGAGGCGCATCTCCCGGACCAGCGCGCCGAACTCGTCGGGGATGTACTCCCACTGGATCTCGGTAGCCTCGCGGACGATCTCGGCCGGCTTCTCCCCTGGCTCGGCCCGGAAGTACGAGAGGACCCGGCTTCGCACCTTCACCGACTTCCCCACGTAGAGCAGCTCCCCGCCGGGACCGTACATCCGGTACACCCCCGGCCGGTTCTCGGCGTGGGCGCGGACGTGCTCTCGGAGTGGTGAAGGGGACGGGTGGGCCACGGGAAGTCTGGGGGTGTGGCGGGGGCTGGGTCGGCCGGTGGCGATTTCGCTTTTTGTTCGGGGTCGGCAAGATGAGGTCATGAGGCGGTCGGGTGCAAGACTCTCCGACGCCACATCCGGCTCAGTGGTGGGACTCCTCGGCTCCAGCCCATACCCGGACGGCGGGCTCCAGCCGTTCCCACGACGCCGCAGAGAGCTCTCCCTGGAGGCGGGTCCAGAGGCCGGTCCAGGTCTCGGCCAGCCGGCGGCAGTCCTCCTCTCCCAACGCGGTCCGCCCGCTCACCAGGGCGGCGACCCGGTCGGACGCAGCCGATACCGCGATCTCGATTCGCTCACCGTCGGGACCGTCGGCGCCCGCGGCCCGCCGGATGAGGGTGGTGTAGTACTCCCGGCCCTCGCCGACCAGGGATGCCGCGCGGGCCGTGCGCGGATCCAGGGGGTCGGGAACCGGGAGTCCGAGCCGGGCGAAGGGTAGGGCCCAGTTGTTCTGGGCGACGAGGCCTGCGGGGTTCTCCGGTCGGATCCACACGTGGAACATGGCCACTCGGGCCGCGTTCTCTCCACCGGCCGCGTGTGAGGCCGGACTGTCCAGCAGGAGAACCTCCTCGTCCAGGGAGCTCGCATGGTCATGCCAGATCCCCGGTCCGAGCGGCGTGCTGGGGGGCGCCTGCCCGGCCGCCAGGGGAACCGCGTACGCCACACCCGTGAGGACCTTCTCGTCACCGATCCGGGTGTAGGTGAGAACCGGCGGCTCCGAGGCCACCACCCGCCCCGTGACCAGGCGGCGCGGGTGGATCCAGTGCTCGCCCATCCCCGGGAAATCGGGACCCAGGCGGCGGTATCCACGAGCGATGGCCGCGGAGAGATCGGAAAGCCGCTCCGCTGCTGCGTGCGCTTCCGAGAGGAAGGCCTGTCGGACTGCCGGATTCGCGGTGTCCGGTGGTGATCCCTCTGGGCCTCGGGTACGGATTCCGTCCGGGGTCAGGACCGAGACATGCCCCACCTGGTGGGCTTCGATGAGCGCCCGGACGGTCTCTGGGTCGAGGGGGCCCGGATATCTCCCCCACCCTTCCAGAAACTCACGGTCGTCGGGGTCGTCGAGGCGGAGCGTCTTCCCGACCCGGCGGTCGAAGCGCTCGGGTCGTCCGATCCGGATGGCGGCAGCCTCCAGGACCGGAAAGGTGACCAGCATGAGGGGGGACTCCACGTCGGTTGGCAACGGGGTCAGGGAGACGTCTCGCCAGAGGAGAATCCCCTCCTCCTGCATGGCCAGGACCTCTCCGAAGAACTCCAGTTTCCCGGAGTGATGGAAGGCCTCCTGGGCGTACCCCGGGGACCAGGTCAGGCGGATCCGCACCCCTCCCGGCTCGTCCACGAGCCGGCCGGTATTGGCGTTCCCGATGGTGCACCCTGCGACGCAGAGCGCCATTACCGACCACGCCGGGACTGGAAGCCACCCCCGCGGCCTCATCGCCCACCTCCCCGGACGGTGGGAAGGCGTGTGGCTTCGAACTGCGACTCCATCCCCTCCTGCACGTCGCGCCACCGGGCCAGCACCCTGAGGAGGCTCTCGTCGTCAGGCTCGAAGTGTGTTCGCGACGTAGCGTCGGCTCGGAGCCAGTCCGGTCGAATCCACTCGGTGTAGTAGCCCTGGGAGGCCAGGAGGAAGGTACGCTCGACCTCTTCCGCTCCCGCCTCGCCGGTATCGAACTCCACGAACACGGCATCGCCGGGCCGGGTCTCCAGGTACCGCTCGTCGGGTGCCAGCAGTGCTTCCCTCATGGCCCCGCCTTCGGCATAGCCTTCGCCTCCGACGACCCGGCTCACGGGAATCACCCGGGTATCGGGACGCCGGAACCGGCTCGCCACCCGCACTCGATCGATGCGCCACTGGTCGGCGAGGAATCGGAGGCGGATCCGCATGGTCTCCTCTCCGTCGGGGACCGGGACGACCACGGCAGTGGACTTCCAGGCGATGGGTCCCGAGTCCGGTACGCGGCCCACGGATCGCCAGGCGCCGCCGTCCCAGATGTCGACGTGGAGGCCCATCCGCTCTCGATACCAGGACCCGAATTCTGCGGCGGTCCCCACCTGCTGCATGGTGCCGGTGAGCCAGTTGAGGCCCCGAAGATCCGCGCCGGAGAGGAGGAAGTCGTAGAGGAGGACGGTGTTCAGCAGGCTGTTCCGGAGGCGCAGGTCCACCGCCACCGAGTCGGCATCCATAGGCGTCGGGACCTCGACTACCACGTGATCCGAGAGGTCGTCCACGGTGGCCGACGCCACTCTCGTGGGCAGGGTGGCGAAGGTCTGCTCGTCCGCTCGTGAGAGCAGAGGGGCCACGTCCCGGCCGCTCCGATCCCGCATGACCTGCGGCTGGAGCCATCCGGACATGGCCAACGGAAGACCCTCGTGGTCGGACACCACCGTCTCACCGGCGCGGTGCCTCGCCTCGAGCAGTTCGAGGTGATTGATGAAGTGGGTCTCGGGGGCCTCGTTCCTCAGGTCCATCCGCACCACGCCCTCCCGGGCTCCGGCGGGGAACACGTCCACGTCCCGCGCCTCGAAGAGCGGTGCGACGCTGTAGGAGAATAGCTCGGCGAACAGAACCGCCTCTCCATCCGGATCGGCGGGCACGTACACCGTCGGGCAGGACCCGAAGATCGCCTTGGCCAGGGCGATCCCCCCCACCACGATGGCCGCTCCCGTAGCCAGGCTCGCCACGGTGGAGGCGGGCGCGTTCAGTCCACCCTGGACCGCCTCGATGGCCACCACCGAATCCAGGGGCAGCGTCTGGACCTCACCCAGTCGCTGGAGCGTCGCGCTGTAGCGGGTGCCCCGCCCCCGGATGGTGTCCCGCTCCAGCGAAATGCCGTCCGGGAAGAGGACGAGCTCTCCGGCGGGAAGGTAGGCGCGGACCGTGGCCCGTGTCTCGCCGACGGGGACCTCGGACGTCCGCGAGGTCGCTTGATAGATCGTACACCCGGTGATGGAGACTGCAGCGGCGAAGAGGGCGACGATCCGGGGGGGAGTCCAGCTTCTCATGACTCGCTCCGTTGGAGGGGTTTCCGCACACATTGGGGCCACGCCCGTACCAGGCGCGATACGTAGGGGGTACGTAGCGGGTCTGGTACCTGGTCTGTCTCGAGCCTCAGCGGGGGTCTTGCAGCACCTCGCCCAGGACCATCTCCGGGGAGACCTCCCGGCGTTCGAATGTGAATAGCCTCAGGACCTTGGCGGTCTGGGAGAGGGCCTGGCCCACACTCGGGAGATCCAGCATTCCGGGAAGGCCCCGCTCCCCAAGGCGCTGCACCTTGCCCGTACGCCGCTTCACCAGCAGATCCAGCTCGAAGAGGCTTCGTCGCGCCGGGAAGTCGATCACCACCTCTCCGGACTCCAGGCCGAGCCGCTCCGCGAGGCGGTCCTCCACCGCACGCTTTTCCCGGGTATCCCCCACGACCCAGTCGGCGATCCGGCGGTTACCCAGATCCGCGGAGGTGAGCTCCAACGCCCGCTTGGGCAGGCGTCGCTGCCGGAGGGCGGGGATCCAAGAGGAAGCGAGGCGCTCGGCCTCGAGGGAGTCGTGGTCCGTGGCCCGCCGGGCGATTTCGTAGAGGAGCTCTTCGTCCGTGGGCCCCACCAGCTCCTCGGGATCCAGGATCTCCGCCCTCACGGCCTCCTCCACGATCCGCTTGTACAGGGCCGTCGCGGCACGCACGGCGTGGTGCCAGTAGACATTCCGGAACATCTGGTAGCGGGCGAAAAGCAATGACTCCAGGGCCGCCACGGCCTTCTCGTGGACCCCCACCTCCCAGGCCCCGGTCACCGGGTCCTGGAGGAGGGTCAGCCCCTGGAGCAACCGGTCGACGTCCACCTCGCCGTAGGGCACGCCGGAGAAGCGGGCATCCCGGCGGAGATAGTCCATCTTGTCCAGGTCCAGGCTCCCACTCACCAGCCCTCGCAGCGGGGTCTCGCCGTCCCCCCTGATCATGGCGTGGATCCGACTGGCTGCTCCGGGGCCCAGCGGAAGGAGCGCGGACCGCAGCTCGGGAGCCTGGAAGAACCGCGCGCTCACCTCTTCGTGGTCCGCCGGGATGTTCTCCGGCTCGAGCTCCTCCAGGGCGTGCGAATAGGCGTAGTGACCGATGTCGTGGAGCAGGGCCGCATACGGCACCAGGCGGGCATCCACCCACACATCGTCCGGGACCGTCTCACGTTCCTGAAGGAGCCGAACGGCCGTGCTCGCGAGATGATACACGCCCAGGGCGTGGTCGAACCGGGTGTGCGTCGCGCCCGGGTAGACCAGGTGTGCGAACCCGAGTTGCCGGATGTAGCGGAGCCTCTGGAAGGACGGCGTGTCCACGATCCGCATGGCCGTGGACGTGAGTCGGATGGTGTTCCAGAGGGGGTCCCGAACGATTCTGCTCTTCTCCGTGGTCATGCGGGAGACTACCGGGGCGGAGAGGTGGCAGCAATGACTCGATGGGCCGCCCGGGGTCGATCGGGAATCCCCCCACAGCAGGTCGTGGGGCCTCCCCCTTTCGCACACCTGGTCCGGGCCCGACATTGCTCCGCCCGGGGTGTTCGACACCTTGTGTCTGGAGCACCTGATCTTCGGCGGCGGAGTGGTGTAGAGACGGATCCGCCCAGCCGGGGAACAGTTCCCGGCGGCCGGGGTCCAACGCTCTGACTCTTGACGTATGGGCGAAGGATTGAAATCTTCCAGGGCTTTAGATCTTCGGCGCCGAAGACAGCCCCGGGGCTGACCTTTTGAGGCCGGTGAAGTGCCGGCCGTTGGAGTATAGATATGGCCACTGCCAAGACTGCGAAGAAGGCGAAGAAGGGGGTGCGAAAGCGGGGTCGTGGCAACCTGCTGACCGGCTTCGACGGATCCGTCGAGGAGCAGACCGCGCTCGACCAGTACCTTCGCGACGTCTCCCGCCACGAGCTCATCACTCCTGACAAGGAAAAGGAGCTCGGGGCCCGGGCGCAGGCCGGCGACGAAGACGCCGTTCAGGAGCTTGCCCGCGCGAACCTGCGGTTCGTCATCAGCGTAGCCAAGAAGTACCAGAATCGGGGAGTATCGCTTACCGACCTCATCCAGGAAGGGAACGTCGGGCTCGTGACGGCGGCCCGGAAGTTCGATCCCGAGCAGGGCGTGAAGTTCATCTCCTACGCGGTCTGGTGGATTCGGCAGGCCATTCTGGCGGCGCTGGCGAATCACGGCCGGTCGGTCCGTGTTCCCCTGAACCGGGCGAGTGACCTGGCTCGGATCTTCCGCGAGAAGGAGCGCCTGAAGCAGGAACTTGGACGGGAGCCTTCCTCCGAGGAGCTCGGCAAGGCGACGGACCTCACTCCCGAGCTCGTAGAGTCCCTCCAGACCCTCAACGCCGCCGAGATCCGCCTCGATGCGCCCATCGGGGACTCCGAGGACTCGCAGCTGGTGGAGCGGTTCATCACCGAGGAGGCGGCTGAGCCCGAGATCGAGGTGGAGAGCCGGCTTCTCACGGAGGCGGTGAGCGAGGCGCTGTCCACCCTGGAGGCCCGGGACGCACGCGTTCTGCGGCTCTACTTCGGGCTGGAGGGTGAGCGCGAGCACACCCTGGAGGAGATCGGGAACATGCTCGGCGTGACCCGGGAGCGCATTCGCCAGCTGCGGGACCGGGCTCTGCGACGGCTGCGCGAGGGAGCCAAGGGCGACGCCTTGGAGTCCTTCGCGGCGTAGCGCCGCAGGGCGCCGTGAAGAACGCCCCCAGGTCCAGGTCGAACGCCCTCCGGACGCTTGGTCGTCCGGAGGGCGTTTTGCGTCGACGGGCTTCGCGCGGCCTCTGGGGCATGGCGCCCATCCCGATAGGACGCCCGCTGTCCAGTCGATCCGTGGCGCCCTCCGACGGTGACCGACTGTGATCCGGGGAATGGTGACGGCCACCGGGGGCGGGGGATACCAGGTCCTACTCAGCGAGGGCCGTGAGGTCCAGGCCGTCCTCCGGGGCCGGCTGAAGCGCGAGGCGCGGGTGGGCGATCGGGTTGTCATCGGCGACCGCGTCCAGGTGGAATCGGTGGGGTCGGGGGCCGGTGAGAGCAGCTGGGTCGTGGAGGAGGTGGAGACCCGGGAGAGTCAGATCGTCCGTCGCGGTCCCACGGACCGGCGGCCGAAGGTCATCGCGGCCAACGTGGACCGCATGCTCGCGGTGGTGGCGGTGCGCGACCCGGAACCGAGGTTGGAGCAGTTGGATCGGCTGCTCGTCATTGCAGAGGCCAACGGCACCCCCGCCGTGGTGGTGGTCAACAAGACGGACCTTCCCGGGGCGCCGGAGTTCATGGATCTCCTTCGCAGGACGTACCGGGAGGCGGGGTACGTGGTCCTGGGGGTGAGCGCCGAGAGTGGCGAAGGAATGGAGGAACTGGACGCTCTTCTCGCGGAGGGGACGTCTGCCCTGGTGGGCGCGTCGGGCGTGGGGAAGTCCTCCCTTCTCAATGCCCTGGCGCCGGAGCTCGAGTTGAGAACCGGCGAGTTGTCGCGGAAGGTCCGCCGGGGCCGTCACACCACCGTCACCTCCAGGCTCATCCGACTCCCGTCCGGCGGACTCGTGGCGGACACGCCGGGCTTCGGCGACGTGGGCGTCTGGGGCGTTTCCAGGGAGGAGGTGGAGGACTGCTTCCCCGAGATCCGCACCCGCAGGGGGCAGTGCCGCTTTCGCGGGTGTGCACACCTCACGGAGCCCGGATGCGCGATCCTGGAGGCGGTTGCCGATGGATCGTTGGCGAGGAGCCGATGGGAGAGCTACGCCGCGCTGCGGGACGACCGTTGAAGCCCGCCTCGAGCGTCTCCCTCAGCCCCCGGGGTGCGTGATCCGGTACTGGTGAGGGGGTTCGGCACCCCGCAGGTGCTCCACGAAGTAGTCCCAGGTACGTCGCAGGACATAGGGGTCGTTGGCGTACCCGTGGTTGGCGTTGGGCACGACGAACATGTCGAAGTCCAGATTCGCCTGTATGAGCTCCTGGATCACGCGAATCGTCATGTTGGGATGGACGTTGTCGTCCAGGGTTCCGTAGTGCAGGAGCAGCTTGCCCCGAAGCTGGTGGGCCAGATCCTGGTTGGCCTGTCGGTTGTACGAGTCGGTTCCGTCCGGGTTGTGCTCCAGGAGGCCATGGTACTTCTCGCCCCAGGGGAAGTGATAGCCGCGGTTGTCGTGGTTGCCGGCACCGGAGACGGCGACCTTGAAGAAGTCGGGAAACCGGAGGATGGCATCGGTGGAGGAGAACCCGCCCCCCGAGTGGCCGAAGATGCCCACACGTTCCAGGTCCATCTGCGGATGGCGCAGGGCGAGCTCCTTGAGCGCCGCGATGTGATCCGGAATTCCGTTGTCTCCCATGTCCCCGTAGTACGCGTCGTGGAAGGCCTTCGACCGCAGGGGCGTCCCGAAGGCGTCGACGGCGAATACGATGAACCCCAGCTCCGCCAGGGCCCGGCCGTTCCCTCGACCCGCCGGGGCGAAGTCGTAGATCGTCACCGATCCGATCTGAGGACCGGGATAGATGTAGTCGATGACCGGATACCGCCGGTCGGGATCGAAGTCCGAGGGGAACCAGAGGAGCCCGTAGACATCGGTCCGTCCGTCCCGGCCCTTGGCGACGAAGGGCGTAGCAGGCTTCCATCCCGTCTCCAGGAGCCGGGAGACGTCGGCTTCCTCGAAGGTCTGGGTCACCCGCCCGCTGCGGTCCCGGATCACGGATACAGGCGCGACATCGGGCTGGGAGTAGGTATCCACGAAGTAGCGTCCGGACGGAGCAGCGGTGACCCGGTGCGAGGCGTCCTCCTGGCTGAGCAAGGTGAGCCCGCGGCCATCCAGACCCACCCGGTACAGATGGGGAAAGTAGGGATGCCGCCCTTCCTCCCGCCCCACGCCCAGGAAGTAGACCTGCCGGTTGGCCTCGTCCACGTGAAGGAGGTCGAGTACCAGCCAGGGGCCCGAGGTGACCCGGTTCTTGAGCGCTCCGTCACCGTCGTAGAGGTACAGGTGCCCCCACCCGTCCCGCTCGGACCACCAGAGGATCTCGGAGCCGTCATCGCCCAGGGTCTGCCAGTTTGGGGTCAGGCCAGACAGCTGGTTTAGCTCGACGTAGGTGGGCGACGTCTCTTCCAGGACTCTCACCGCGGAACCCGTTTCCGCGTCCACCCGGAAGAGCTGGATGCGCTTGAAGTCCCGGCTCCGATGGGTGTAGAGCGCGGAAGCTCCGTCCCCTGACCACTGGACGTCCCGCCAGATGGAGTCTCCCGTAGTGAAGAACCCGGGCTGGGCTTCCACCTGCGCTCGGACCGAAGCGCGGCTCTCCACGTCGAAGAGCCAGAGCTCCGCGGTGGGGATCACCGAGTCGCCAGGCATTGCGTAGGCCCAGGAGTGCAGGATGGGCCGTCCGTCCGCAGCCTCCAGCAGGTGGAGGCGTTCCACGTTGCGCTCGTCGTACCGGTGAGTTGCGATCCGCCGGGAGTCCGGGGACCAGTGGAGCACCGGCGGGAGACGTCGCCCCCGCCGCCGATTGGTGATCTCCTGACAGCACCCCTCCGGGACCACGGCATACCCGTAGTCGGTCTCTCCGTCGCTGCTGAGCTGGATCGAATCCCCCGTGGCCACCTCGCGCACCCAAAGGTTCTCCTCCCGCTCGAAGGCCACCCAGCGCCCGTCCGGAGAGGGGACCTCCCACTCCGGAGCGGCGGCGATGCTGTCGGGCCCGGTGCACCGGTAGCTCCGGAGGTCACAGTCCCAGCGGGCGAACTCCGCGGTGTGGAACTGGATTCCGGTCGCCCCGTCCACGAACTCGAACTCGTCGAAGGGCAGGGCGTGGCCCACGTAGCTGGTGTCAGCGGCCACCGAGAGGGCGGCGGCGAGGCGGGCGTGGTCGAAGGCCTCCGTCCGCGTGCCTGCGGCGGGGTCCACCAGGAAGAAGGTGTGGCCGGACTGCGTTCGGCTGCGGAACCAGAAACGATCCCCGTCGAAGAACCGTGGCGTCACCTCGTGCCCTGAGACGAAGTCGTCGACGTTCCAGGGAAGGAACTGCTCCGCACGGGCGTAATCCGCGGAGGTCACCTCTTGGGCGGGTCCGGCATTCGGGACCACGAGCACCGCGGCGACGGTCAGGAGGGCGAGGCGCAGGGAGTCGGGACGCATGGGATCAGCCAAGAGTAGGGGTCAGTTGCTCACGGCCGGCCCGCCGACCGTGTACCGGTTGAACCAGTTTCGAAGCAGGAGCTGCACCCGTATGAAGTTCGTGGGCGGCCGGCTCCGCGAGTGCCATCCGTCCGTCAGACGCACCATGGCCGTCGGCACCCCCCGGAGCTTCAACGCCCGGTAGTACTGCTCCGTCTGCTCCATGGGTGTTCGCAGGTCCCGTTCTCCCGTCATGAGCATGGTCGGCGTCGTTACGTTGCCCACGTACATGATGGGGGAACGCCGCAGGTGCTCCGACGGGTCCTCCCAGAAGTGCCTCTCGAAGTCGTAGTACCAGCTCGATCCGTCCGTCGTCCCCACGAAGCTGATCCAGTTCGTCACCGGGGCCTTGGAGACCGCTGCCGTGAACCGGTCCGTGTGGCCAACGATCCAGGCGGTGAGGACACCACCACCGGACCCGCCGTAGACGAAGAGGTTACGCTCGTCGATGTAGCCCCTGGAGATGACCTCGTCCACGCCTGCCATGAGGTCGTCGTAGTCCATGGACGGATAGGCGTAGTTGATGGCGTTGCCGAACTCGGAGCCATACCCGGAGCTGCCCCTGGGGTTGGTGTAGAGAACCACGAATCCGTTCGCTGCGTGATCCTGGTTCTTGAAGTCGAACCCCGCGTTGTACATGGAGTGGGGTCCCCCGTGGATACGAAGGATCAGGGGGTACCTACTGGAGGGATCGAAGTGAGGCGGCTTCACGATCCACCCCTGGATGTCCAGCCCGTCCACGGATTCGTACCAGATCTCCTCCACCTCGCCCAGGGTGACCTGGTCCAGTACGGCGCGGTTCGTCTCCCACAGGACGTTCATGTCGTCCGGGCGGTCCACATCGAAGGTGACGAGGCTCCCTGGCTCGTGGTAGGAGGTCCGTACCCCCACGGCGCGGCCGTCGGCGCCGATGTGAGTCACCGCCAGCATGTGGTTTCCACTGGTGATCTGCCGGGGTTCCCCGTCCACCGGAACGAACCAGAGGTTCGACGTGCCCCGTTGGGCGGCGGTCAGGTAGAGCCCACTTCCGTCGGAAGCCCACGCCACATCCCCCATTCCCCCCAACTCACGCGCGATGACCCGCGCTCCGGAGCCGTCGGCGCGCATCACGCTCAACTCCTGCTCCCGGTAGGTGTCCCGTGTGAATTCGTTGCCCCGGTATGCGATCCACCGACCGTCGGGGGACGGCAGCGGGGCGTTCTCGGATCCGCGGCGTGCGGTGAGCTGGGAGATGTCGCCGGACGCCACGTTGACCATGTAGAGGGCGGACTCCCGGTACTGGTGCTCGGCGTCCTCAACACGAAGGCCACTGAAGACGATGTTCCGACTGTCGGGCATCCACTCCGGCGAACCGTGGTCGTAGTCTCCCGCGGTGACCTTGCGGGGGGTGCCCCCGTCAGCGGAGACCACGTAGATGTGGCGGAAGCCCCGGGCGCTCCAACCGGACCCGTCCCGGCGCCAGTTGAGTCGGTCCTCGATGATGGGCGAAGCGGTCCAGTCGGCGCCGTCCGGACGGGCGGGCATGTCGATGCGCCATGCCGGATCCAACTCCTCCTCCTCCAGCATGTTGAATGCGATCCAACGTCCATCCGGCGACCACTGGATGTTCGAGGGAGAGCCGGTGAGGCGGGTGATCTGGGAGACGGTCCCCTCGGCGTCCATCCAGCGGACGTGGATCTGGGCGCCCTCGGGCTCGCCGGGTGCGACGAAGGCGATGCGGGTCCCGTCGGGGGACCACGAAGACTGCGAGCCGTCCAGGAGGAAGCGATTCCGGGACCCATCCCGGTTCATGATCCACACCTGGTTGCTGTGGCGGTCGTTCATCTTGTCGATCCACTCCCGGGTGTAGATCAGCTGTGACCCATCCGGGGAGAGCTGTGGGGATCGGACGAACTCCCAGTCCAGGTAGTGCACCAGCTGCAGGACGTCGTCCCCCTGCTGCGCCGGAATAGAAGTGGGGAGTGCCGTCTGGATGGCGAGGATGGCGACGACGAACACCAGGGACCTCGGGCGGGGCCAGGCTCGCATGGGATCCTCCTGCGGGTTTGGACGCAACGGAAGCGCACCCGCCGACAATACAGGTGAGCCGTCTACCACGCACGCTGGGTGGGCTCAGCCCTCCGGCGCGGAGCCCGCTTCCCGGGACCGGAGGGGGACGACCCTGGGGCTCCCGGTGCGCGGGTCGTCCTCAACGGCCACTGGCCATCGATACACGGACTCCACGTTCTCCGGCGTGAGGACCTCCCGTGGGGGGCCCTCCGCCGCGACCCGGCCCCGATCCAGCAGAAGGATGCGGTCCGAGTAGCGAGCGGCCAGGTCGAGGTGGTGCGTGACCAGAAGGACGGTGATACCGCACTCGGCGGATCCGCGCAGGAGCTCCAGGATGCCCATCTCGTGGCGGATATCGAGGCTGGCGGTGGGTTCGTCCAGGAGAAGGGCACGGGGCTGCTGAGCCAGCGCACGGGCGATCCGGACCCGCTGTAGCTCGCCCCCGGAGAGGGTCTGGACCAGTCGATCCGCGAGCTCCGTCACATCGCACCGCTCGAGAGCGGCCTCGACGGCCTCCCGGTCCGTGGCCCTCTCTCCCTGGAGGGGGCCCAGATGGGCATAGCGACCCATAGCCACCAGGTCCCGGGCGGTGATGGGGAAAGGCAACGGTTCGGATTGGGGGACCGCGCCCACCCAACGAGCAAGCTCGCGGCGCGACCAGTCTTCCACGGGTTTCTCGTCCAGGCAGACGCCGCCGGACTCCAACGGGACCGCGCCCAGGAGTGCACGGAGCAGCGTCGACTTACCCGAGCCGTTGGGGCCCAGGACCGCGAAGAGGGTTCCCGACGGCACGGAGCACGAGACGCCGTCCAGGGCCGGGCGAGGAGCGTCGGGGTAGCGGACGCGGATATCCGCGGCGTCCAACCTCATCGCACCGCACTCCGCCGCAGCAGGATCAGAAAGATGGGAACACCCACCAGCGCGGTGACCACCCCGATGGGAATTTCGGTGGGGGCCAGGAGGACCTGCGCGGCGACGTCCGCCGCCGTGAGAAAGGCGGCGCCCAGGAGGAAGGAGAGGGGAAGAAGGGCGCGATGGTCGGAGCCGATCACGAGCCGAAGAGCGTGCGGTACCACCAGGCCGACGAAGCCGATCACGCCCGCCACGGCCACACCCGCCGCCGTGATGAGCGAGGCCGCGGCGAACGCGGTGCGCTTCACCCGCTCCACTTCCGTGCCCAGGTAAAGCGCCGTCTCCTCGCCCACCGCCAGGGTGTTCAGAGGCCGTGCCAGCCTCAGGAGAAGAAAAGCCGTGGGGAGTGTATAGGCGGCCACCACCGCCACGTCGCGCCAGTCCGCCCCGTAGAGGGTGCCCATCATCCAAAGGACGGCACTCCGTACGGTCCGAGCCTCGGAGACGGCCAGGATGAAGGAGATGAGCGCGGCGAAGAAAGCGCCCACCACCACGCCCGCGAGAAGAAGGACCCGCACGTCAAGGGCCCTCCCCGTGGCGGTGGCCACTCGGAAGACCAGCACGATGGCCAGCAGCGCCCCGGCGAACGCGGCAAGGGGAAGGGTCCACGAGCCCAGCGTGGTGAGGCCCAGAGCGAGCACCGATACGGCCCCCAGAGCGGCGCCCCCCGAGATCCCGAGGATGTAGGGCTCGGCCAGGGGGTTACGAAGGAGCGCCTGAAAGGTGGCGCCCGCCAGTGCCAGCCCCCCTCCCAGCAGGCTCCCAACCAGTAGACGCGGCAAGCGAAACTCCAGCAGGATCTCCCGGTGCACCTCCGACCCCCCTCCGCCCAGGACCGCCAGCACGTCACCCGGCGACAGCGCGACGGATCCGAGAAAGAGCCCAGCGGGCAGAACCAGGAGGATGCCCAGTCCCAGGAGGACCGCGGCCGGCCGACGGTGGGTCACGGGACATCTCCACCCAGGGACGGGTGCAGGGCCCGGGCCACGATCCAGGCCGCTCGTCCCAGATCGGGACCCGGAATCTCCACCCACGAGGGAATGGTGGCGACTCGCCGGTCCCGGGTGATTCGGGGATCGAGGGACGAGCCTTCCGCCACCAGGAGGAGGTCGATCTTGCGGGCCCGAAGCACCTCCGGGCTGACTGGAGCGTACAGGCCGTCCAGGTCGTGGAGGACGTTCCGGCCCCCTGCCAGTTCCATCAGGTCCGAGATGAAGGTGCCCGCCGAGGCGGCAAGGGGGGGAGAGCCACCAAGGAGATACACGACGCGGACTGGGGGAAGGTCCTCGGCGGCGGCACGCACACGGTTCAGCTCGGCGTCCATCGACCGTACCAGCGAATCGGCCTCGGCCCGGCGGCCCGTCAGGAGACCCATCATTCCCACGATGGCGGGGACGTCGGCGAGTCGGTCGGGACGCACTGCGACCTCCGGAATCTCCAGCGCGGCGAGCCCACGTGACGTCCTGGGGTCGGACTCACCTGCGAAGGTGATCACCACCTGGGGCTCCAGGGTCCGCAGGATCTCCAGGTTGGGACCAAGGCCGCCGCCGACAGTGGGCAGGTGGACCACAGCGGAAAGCGTGTCGTAGTCGGTTCGCCCCACCAGCAGGTCGGCAGCACCCATCCGGTACAGCGTCTGGGTCACCGAGGGAACGAGGGAGAGGACACGGGTGGCCGGAGCTTCGAGTCCGATGGTGTCACCACGGTGGTCCACCACCTGAACACCGGGACCGGCAGCCGTGACCGCATCCGACAACCCCTCCCTTTCCACCGAGCGGGTCTCCACACAACCCGCCGACACCAAGTAAGCCAGGAGCAAGGGGGCCAGGACGACTTCCCGGCGCCGGCGCGGTCCCACCGCTCAGGGACCGGTGCCGGGAACGGTGCAGAGCTCCTCGTACACGGGGGTCCAAACCCCGTCTCGCCGGTCCAACGCCAGCGGCCAGGTTGCCTCCTCGCCGAAGACCTCAAGCAAGAGCTCCGTCTCTCCATCGCCGTCCCAGTCCGCCTGCTCGAAGAACCGCATGGCCGCTTTGCCTGCGCTCACAGGGCGGTAGTCCATATGCGCCAGGCCATAGTCCGACGGTCCACCGGTTCCCAGGATGAAGATTCCATAGGCTGCGCGCGTCAGCGCGGTGCCGACCCGGAGGGCGTCCTGATAAAGAAAGGTCCCGGCGATGGCGCCGGTACGGTCCCCGTCGATGGGGATGGCCTGCATGTCCGCCCGGGTCTCCAGCACGGATCCCGGCCAAGGGGCAGCAGCGCGGGAGATGGCTTCGGCGGCGAGCTCCAGCCCGGCGACCCGCTGATCATACGAGTGCTGCTGGGACAGAAAGGGATCGTGGGTCTGCGGGAGGCCGACCCCCGGGGGGAGGGCGACGAACTGCACGACGCCCGCGGCCTCCGGGATGAGCTCCACGACTCCTGATCCCACGGGCACGGGGCCGCAGCGACCTGATCGGAAATCCACGGAGTCCACCCGCAGCGTCCCGACCCGGGTTCCTTCCGCGAACAGCGTGAAGGCGGTGCCGGGGGCCATCCGCCGCTGCGCAAACTGCTCCCGGAACCCGGGGTTGTCCTCGTCCAGCGGGAGCGCGCGTAGCGAATCCACCGCAATCTCCGCCACCGGTCGAACCTCCACCGGACCGTCCCCCTCCCGCGACGCCATGAAGAGAACCGGGCCCAGCGGCAGATCGGGCTCGCCGGGCGTGGTGATCTCTGCCTCGGGCTCTCCGCTGATGGAGTCTGCGGGTGCACCCGGCGTCACCACTTCCACCTGCATCCCACCCCAGTCCACGTTGTCGCACGCGGAAAGGGCAAGTACAATCAACAGCGCTGCGAGGGTGCGCTTCACCGGGCCTGACACCTGTTTCGGATCCCTGTGTGGGGCGGTACCTGTCGAGGACACGTCGGGCGGCCCTCGGAGGGAGGGTGAAGCTACCCCTCCCGGGGACTCCGTGCCAGGCGTTGTCGAGGCTCCGGGGGGACGCCCGGGGCCCTTTTCGTCTACGCCCCGGAACTCATGAACGATCCAGTCGCCGAGTCGCCTGATCCGCGCCGATTCCGCTCGGTGATGGGCAGCTTCCCCACGGGTGTGGCGGTGGTGACGGCTTTGCGGCCGGACGGAGCCCCGGTGGGCCTGACGGCGAATTCCCTCACCTCCGTGTCTCTCGATCCGCTCCTGGTCCTGGTGTGCATCGATCACGGCTCCGCGTCCCACGACGCCATCGTGGATTCGGGGGCTTTCGCGGTGAATCTCCTCAACGAGTCGGGGCGAGGTCTGTCCGACCTGTTCGCCCGGGGCGAGAGAGAGGACCGGTTCGTGGATGTGGAGTGGCACGCGGGCCTCACGGGAAGCCCGGTGCTGGAGGATGCTCTGGGGTGGATCGACTGCCGGGTCCACCAGACCCATGTGGCGGGTGACCACACCATCGTGGTGGGACGAGTGGTGGCGTGTGACCACACCGACCAGGATCCACTGGTGTATCACCGGGGTGCGTACGGGAGGTTGGCGCGACCATGACGGATGGACGCTGGGTGGCGCCTTTCCTTCTCGGCGTGGCCATTGCGGTGGTGGTGGAGGCCGGGATCGGGCTGCTCCTGTTCGTGTCGCCCGGGCTCCTGCCGGCGCTCACCGTCATCCTGGCCGCAGCACTGGGAAGTCTCGGTGCCGGACTGGCCACCCGTCCCGCTCGGAGAGATCCGGGATCATTCCGGTGGCCGTGGTTCCTGGCCGTGGGCGCCCTGGTGATCGCCGGGGTCCTGTCGCTGGGATGGAGCTTCCAGGCCGAGCCACCCGCCACCCCCGCGATCCGGGGTGTTCACCTCGCCCTTCTGGTAGCGTTGCCCCTCTACGGGCTCGGCGCCTCCCTGGCCACGGTCATCAATCCCTATGACGGGGCCAGGAGCGGAGCGGCAGCTGCCCTGGGCGGCATGGCGGGCGTGGTGTTCCTGGGGGTGGCGCTGGTTCCCCGGTTCGAGGCGGTGAGTGTCTACCTGTTCTGCGTTCTGTGCGTCTCCGCCGCGGCGGTGGCCAGAAACACCTTCACATGATCGTCGCCCATCTCTCCGACCTGCACCTGGGACACCGAGCCTTCACTCGGAGCGAGCGGGGACAGAATGTCCGGGAGCGCGACCTGGCGGGTGCCTTCCAGCGTGCGGTGGAAGCGGTCATCGAAGAGAGCCCTGACCTGGTCCTGGTGTCCGGCGATGTCTTCGACCGTCCGGACCCACCACCGGGTGCGTTGGTTGCGCTGACCCGGGGGCTGGAGGCTTTGCATTCGGCCCTCCCGGACACCCGGGTCCTCATGGTGGGTGGGGCGCGGGACACGCCGAGGAGAACGGAGGACGCCGGAGCGCTGGCCGCCCTGGACGCCTTCCCCAACGTGGATGCGGCCGCGGACCGGGCCCGGACCGTCCTGCTCACACAGCATTCGGCCCAGATCGTCCTCCTTCCCTATCGGTCGGCGCTCCTGGAGCCTCGTCCCGCACCGGAGCCGGACCCACGCAGGCGTTGGAACATCGTGGTGGCGCACGGGCGGGTCGCCCCGGGAGGGTTGGGGGTCCCCCTGGACGACGAGCGGTGGAGCTACGTAGCGCTGGGCGGGCTCCATTCCTTCCGGCGGGTCGGGTCGCGCGCGGCCTACGCGGGTGCGCTGGAGCGTGTGGGCCCGGCGCCGTGGGACGAGGCCGCGGAGGAGAAGGGGTTCGTGGTGGCGGACCTTTCGGCCCACACGATCCGGTTCCGGCCCGTTCAGGGTCGGCCGGTGGTGGACCTGGCGCCGACCCGCGTCCCTCCTGGGGATCCCACCGCGCTCCAGGCGCGCATCCTCGAGGTCACCAGCGAGATCCCCGGCGGCATCGAGGGGAAGATCGTGCGGATCCGATTGAAGGGCCCGAATCCGGAAGACGTGCGTGGGCTCGAGCCGGGCTTCCTGGCCGGTCTCGCCGATCGGGCGCTCCATCTCTCGCTGGACTTCGAGACCGGAGAGATGGAGCCGGAACCGCCTGTATCTCTTCGCGAGAGAGCGCTGGAGGGGCTCACGTCGGACGACGGACGGGCTCGAGCCCTTCTGGAGCGGGTTCTGGCCGGGGCCACGGGGCAGTCGCCATGAGGATCGTCTCCCTCCGAGGTGAGGCGGGCCGATTCCTGGCCTCGGTGCAGACCGACTTCCCGCCGGGCCTGGTGGCCGTACTGGGTCCCGATGGGCGCCTTCGGGGCGCGGCCTATCGAATGCTCTCGGGGCAGGAGGAGGGGGTCCGGGTTTCCACCCTCCCCCGGGTTCCGGACCCGGCTCTGACCCGACTTCCGCTGGACTTGAGACTGGCGCTGGAGGCGGGGGAGGGGCTGGCACGGCCGGAGGACGTCGTCGAGGCGGGCACCCGAGCACTCTCCCTCCTGGATGGGTTGGACCGACTGGACGGCGCGCGGGTCCGGCTCGTGCGGCTGCGCGGATCCACCGCTACGACACCAGGTCCCCAGGCGGAAGCGCTCATGGACCGGATCCGTGAGCTGGAGGGCGCGCCCGATGAGCTCGAGGCGCTGGAGGAGGAACTCCGCACCCTCCGTGGCGACGACGCCGAGATTACGGGAGACGTGGAAGCCGCCACCATGGAGTGGCTTCGGGAGCGCCAGGACGCCGAGACCCAGCTGGGCGCCTACCGCGACCGGGCGCGGGAGCTGAAGGATCGGATCGCCGAGCTGGAGGCCGCCGGGGAGGACTCCATCTGTCCAACCTGTGGGCGAGCGCTGAGAGAGCACCTGCAACCGGTTCGGGAATCCCTCGAAGAGGAGTGGGAGTCGGTGGTGCAGGACGGAAGCTGGTGGCGGCGCCGGCGAGAGCAGCTGGAGGGCAAGCCGGTGCGGCTCCAGGAGCTGGAGGGGAAGGCGCTCCGCCTGCACGCGGCAACCGAGGCGCTTGCCGAGCGGGTTGAGCTTGTGCGGGCCCGCGTCCGAGAGTTGGACGAAGCGCGCCTGAAGCTGGCCGAACGAGTGGGGAGCGGCGTGTCGGACCTGGAGGACCAGGAGCCGCAGCGGCGGGTGCCGGACGAGGTATGGGCCGCGGTGGACCAGGCCCTGGCACGGGCGGCACGGGGGATGAGGACCGGGGCTCGCGCCCGCCTGCTCGACCGCATGTCCCGGGTGCTTACGCGAATGACCGGTGGCCGCATCCTTTCGAGCAGCTGGCTCGAGGCCGGGCGGCTGGATCTTTTCGGTGTGGAGGGCGGTCTTCACCCACCCGCGGAGGAGGACTCGGCGGCGGCGACCATCGCAGCCCGTATCGCGGTGGCGCAGACCCTGACGGCCCGGGCAGGAACGCCGTTTCCTCCGCTCATCCTGGCGGAGCCCTTCGACCGAATGGACGATGCCGTCAAGATCCGGACGGTGGAGCTGCTACGTGGGATCGTTGGGCCGGTCTTCGAACAGATCTTCCTGGTGACCCGGGGCGAGGTGGTGGACTTCTTTCCCGAGGCCTTCGACGCCATCGTCGAGCTCCGGAGGGACGATCTGGCGGGCCCTTCCCTATTCCGCACCATCCCGGCGGGGCTGGGGCCGCTGGGATTGGGCTGACCAAGGACCCGTCGACTTTCCGCGCCGGGGCAGCACGTTCCTGGACCAGCGGCCGTTGGGTGGGAGGGAGGTCTACTCTCCCCGGTAGCGCGCGTGCTCCGCCCCAGGCCCGGCTTCCGGTCGCCACCGAAACCGCCGGAGGCGGGGGTCGGGCACACCCTCCACGGCGTTCGCCGTCAGCTCCCCCAGGACCGGAGCGAACTTGAATCCGTGCCCGCTGCCGCCGCTGGCCACCACGAGCCCCTGGACGTCGGGGTGCCGGTCGAGCCAGAAATCCCCATCGCGCGCGTCGCAGTAGAAGCAGACACGACTGCCCGCCAAAGGGGCATCGGCTAGGGATGGAATGCTCCGGGACAGGAACGCCCGTGCCCGGGCCTCCCACTCCTGCGGGATCTCCCCGGGTTCCTCTGGATCTCCAGACCATCCCCGGCCGTGGTGCCCGATCTTCACGATTCCGTCGTCCCCCACCGGGAACCCGTACCAGCCGGTGCGGGCGATGTCTGCGCCCCAAACGGGGAATCGGACGGCTCGGAACGGCTCGGGATCACCGGGCCGAAAGAAGAGGACCGGCATGGCCGAGGCACGGAGCGGGCCAGCCAATTCCGGGAGAATGGAGGGGGTCCAGGCCCCTGCGGCGACCACGACTGCGTCGGCGTTCAGCTCACCGCCTCCGGCGAGCGAGATCCCACGGGCCCTCCCCCCGCGGGAGAGCACGGCCCGCGCCGGGGTGTCCATGCGGTCCACGCCCTCGGCCACGGCCCAGGCGAGCATCTGCGCCACCACCTCGCCGCTCTCGGCCCACCCGGCCCGAACGCTCAGGTACCCATCCACGAACGAAGACGGGTTCCAGACGGGGAAACGCTGCGCGAGGACGGCGGCGTCCACCCGCTCCACAGGGATCCCGCGGTCCCGGAGGCTGTGGAAGCTGTCGAGCTCGAAGCTCCCGGGCTCCAGGGGGGTTCCGCTGAGCAGAAGGAAGCCCGTGGGGTGGAACAGGGGTCGTGAGAACCGCTCCTGGTTCCAGGCCTCCCAGCCCACCATCGCTGCCTCGGCGAGCCGCGACATCGCCTCGTCGCTGCCGTAATCCATCCGCACCACCTTGGAGCGGTCGGTGCTGGAGGCCAGGGGGCGAGGAACCGGTCCGGGATCCACGAGGGTGACGGACCATCCGCGGCGGCGCAGGGTCAGCGCGGCGGCGACCCCGAAGATCCCCGCGCCCACCACGACGGCGGTCTGGCTTGAGCGAGTCATGCGTCGCAAGATAGGACCCATGCGCCTCCGAGTCCTCACCGCGTCGGATCTGCAGGCGGCCGTGGACATGCCGGCCGCCATCCAGGCCATGCGCGATGCCTTCGGCCAACTCTCGTCCGGGCGAGCCACCATCCCGGTTCGGACCCACCTCGAGTCCGGCGGGGTCACCCTGCTCGGCATGCCGGGTGCCTTAACGGATCCGCCGGCGTTGGGGGCGAAGCTGGTCACCGTGGCCCCCGGCAACCGGGAGCGTGGATTGCCGGCGATCCATGCGCTGGTCGCGCTTATGGACCCCAGGACGGGCGTGCCGGTGGCGGTCATGGACGGGGAGTGGCTCACGGCTCTCCGGACCGGCGCCGGGTCCGGGCTCGCCACGGATCTCCTGGCGTTACCCGATGCGTCTGTGCTCGCGGTGATCGGCGCGGGCCCGCAGGCCCGCACCCAGATCGAGGCGGTCCGGGCGGTACGGCCCATTCGGGAGATCCGTGTCCATTCCCGGACGGGCGGGTCCGCCCGGACGCTGGCGGAAGAGGTGGAGGGAGTCGAGGTGTCGGTGGCGGATACATCCGAGGCGGCGGTGCGGGGCGCCCAGGTGGTGGTGACCGCGACCGACTCGTGCGCCCCCGTGATCCCGGATCGACTCTCGCCTGGGACCCACGTGAATGCCGTGGGAGGCTACAGGCCCGACATGCAGGAGATCCCTTCGAGCCTCATGGGCCGCGCCCGGGTGGTGGTGGATCAGGTGGAGGCGACGCTGGCGGAGGCCGGAGACGTGGTGGTTCCGGTGTCCAGTGGGGTCCTCGTCCCTGCGGACCTGGTGGAGTTGGGTGAGGTGGTGAATGGAACCGCCGTGGGGCGGACAAGCCCGGCGGAGATCACGGTGTTCAAGTCCGTGGGCAATGCCGCCCAGGACCTGGCCGTCGCCCGGGTCGCGCTGGCACGGGCGTTGGAACTGGGCGTGGGTACGGTGGTGGGGGGCTGAGCCAGCAGGGAGGCCGAACGGCAGCGGGTACCGGTCAGTCCTCGACTTCGGGCGTGTACTCGCCAAGATCCCCCAGGATGAGGCGCGCGTCCTCCACCGCGTTCTCCGGTACCTGCAGCTCGAGCCCCTGGGAGGTGGGTCCGGAGAAGGCGGGCCCCCAGATCCCGGGCTCCTGCCCCTTTATGAGGACCGGAATCCCCTCCTGTTCGAGAGACTGCTTGGGGATCTCCAGCAGGTAACGTGCGGCGAAGGTCGCCACCGTCACCCAACGTGGGCCTTCATGGCGCATGGTGCTCAACTCCCCAGAAGGGTCCATTCATCGCCGAGGAGGCGGTACCGCTCCACGGCCTCCTCGTCCCGGCCGTACTCGACCTGGGCCAGGGCATAATAGACCCAGGCGTAGTAGTTCGGGATCCCCACGGTGGAGTGGTCCGGCCAGTGGTCCCAGTCCGGGATGCCGGACCGGTGAACGAAGACCTCCTCGGCCAGCGTGCGGGTGCGCTCGATGCGCAGCCAGTTCCCCGTGATGCTATTGAGGGGTGAACCCGCCGGCATGGGCTCGGACCCGGGCAGCGGCACCTCGTCGAGGGACCCCGGATTCACCCGGAAGGCCAAGCCCTCTCTAACCAGGTAGGGAGACAGTCCCAGGGACTGCGCCGAGTTTCCACTGCTCGCGAAGTAGACGGGGCGCCCCGTGTCAAAGGCGGAGCGCACCATGGCCAGGGCGAACTGCTGCCATGGAAGGAGATAGCTCCCGGGTGGCATGGAGGCCCGCACCGGCCCAAGGGTGAAAACCTGGCCCTGGTCCAGGGGGACGTAGGCGCTGGCCACGCGTTCCAGCACGTCGTCGTCCAGCTCCAGGAGCCCCCCCGTGGGAAGCGAGACCGGCTGTTCCATCACCAGAGGCGTCTTGCCCAGTGCTCGAGCCGCTGCGGCGTCGTGCGTATACATGGCACCGGTATTCTCCGCGGTGTACGCACGCTGGCAGATGATTCGGCTCGAGTCGTCCTCGGCCGAGACCCCCGGGGGACAGGTGCGAGTGAGGTCACGCACCTGCTTGGCGTACCAATCCGTGTTGAGGTACGAGGTCACCACCACGGAGACGTCCCTCCGGATGCCCTCGACTTCCTGCAGGTACCACAGGGGGAAGGTGTCGTTGTCGCCGTTGGTGAAGAGAAGCCCGTAGGGCTCGACGCTCATGAGGAGGTTGTGGGCCCAATCACGGGCGGCGAAATCGTAGCTCCGGTCAGCCCACGAGAAGTTGAGCACCAGGGGAATGAACCCGAGGACCAGCACGGGACTGGCCTTCGCCAGAGAGAGTCGCCCTGTGGCCGGTTCGGAGGCCGGAGCCGCTTGTCCGGGCTTGCCCGCCTCGGCCGACGCGGTCTGTGCGGCGGACGGATCGCTGGTGTCGGAGGCCCCGGTGGCCGCGCCGGCGAGGGACATTCTGGAGGCCAGCGTGAGCCAGATGGTGGCTATGCCAACGCCGGCCCAGAGGCCCCAGACCGAGAACGAGATGATGAAGAAGTAATCCCGCTCACGGACCTCGTGGAGGCTGAAGTCGCCCACGGGATCCGGCAGGGAATAGCCGTACTTGAAGTTGAGGTAGTAGACGAGCCCCAGTGACAACGTGCCGAAGAGGGTGGCCACGTACGCGAAGCTCTTCGGGTCGCGGCGGTAGTGCTCCATGGCTCCCCAGACCCCGAGCCCGGTGAAGAGCAGGGTGAAGAGGATGCGGCCCATGGGGAACGCGTAGTCGTCGCCCTCGGCGGAGCGGGCCCACTGCCAGTTGAAGTACTGGAGATAGTTCGAGTACTGGTCGCCCAGCGGCGCCTGGCGGGGTCCGCTGAGGCCCGCGCCCGGCTCGCCCTCGATCTTGTACTGGCTCCGATTCAGGGACGCGCTCAGCGGCTCGCAGCCGGCTCCCCCGTACGTGGCTACCGAGACCAGCGCTTCGGTGAACGAAACACACTCGGGCGCCCCTTCGTTGATCACCGGATCCAGCTCGGCCCGGAGGGGGAGGAACAGGTGGATGGACAGGCCCACGAGACCGGCCACCAGCGCCGCCGGATAGAGCTTCCAGTTCAGGATCGCTCGCGGGTTCACCAGGAGGATGAACACGGCCATGGCCGGAGCCGCCAGGAAGGCCATGAGGTGGTTCCCGACGCTCAGCGCCAGGATGAACACCATCAAGACCAGGAGGTTGTCGTCCTTCCCGCGGCCGAGGCGCTCCTGCCACCGGATCACCAACCAGCTCAGGAGCGCGATGGTAAGCAACGAGACCGTGTAGACCTTCTCGTTTACGTTGGACTGGTTCCAGACCGTGAAGGCGGTGGCGCTCACCAGGACGGCCACAGCCGCTCCCAGGAGGCGGAAGGTCCGGCCTTCCGAGAAGAAGCGCAGGACGTGGTGGATCACCAGGAACCACAGTCCGTGCGCCGCGGCGCTCATGAAGGCGCTGAAGAGGTTCACCCGCACCGCGATGGAGAACCCGAACGGCTCCAGGAGGAGGATCCAGGCCCGGGCCAGCACCACGAAGAGGGGGTTACCCGGGGGATGGGGGATCCCGAGGATGTAACCAGTGGCGATGTACTCGCTGGTATCCCAGAACGCGGTGGTGGGGGCCAGTGTCAGCCCGTAGAGGAGGAACACGATTCCCCCGGCCACCGTTGCCCATAGGTAGGGCGGACGGGGGGTGGTTCCCTCCACGGTCCCTGGGGGGGTCGCGGCCTGGCTCAAGCGGATCCTCCGGACAGTTGCGTCGTGCGGTGGAGCGAAGGCTCCAACTTAACAGATCCTGCCGCTCCGTCAGACGGGGCGAAGGCGAAGGACGCCGGACGGGTGGACCGTGAGGCGCCAGCCGGGAGGCAGCCACGTGGTGGCGGAGTAGTCCAGGATCAACGCGGCCCCCATGACCTCGTGACCCGGCCTCAGATCCTTCCGCCAGATCCGTGGGCACTCCATCTGCTGGCCATCATACACCGTGGTCCCCGCCGATGTGGGCACAGTCTCCTCGGCCTCGGGGAGGGGCGGCTCGTACACCACCAGCCCCGGGGCCTGGGCGGTAGCGCGCAGGGTCACGGCCTCCACCGGGGCGTCGCGGCGGGCGTATCCATAGCGGGATTCATGGGCCGAGTGGAACGCATCGACCCACCCCTCCGCAGGGACACGCAGCTCGAAGCTCTGCCCGCGGTAGCGGGCGTCGACCCATCGTTGGACCGTGGCCTCCGCCGGATCCACGTCGTCCTCGGCCACGAGGGCTCGCACGGCCTGCCCGGAGAGCTCGTCGAGCACCTCCTCGACGATTCCTCGGGCACCCTCCGCTTCCGTGCTCAGCAGGAGAGTCCGGGAGGCCTCTCGCGTCGGCGCCGCCGTGAGGATGCCATAGGCCGAGAGAAGCCCGGGATCCGGCGGGATGAGGGCCTCCTCCACTCCCAGGCGCCACGCCAGCTCGGCGGCGTGCAGAGCACCGGCCCCTCCGAACGCCACCAGGGCGAAGTCCCGCGGGTCGAACCCCCGCTCCACCGAGATGACCCGGAGGGCTCGCTCCATGGCCGTATCGGCTACGGCCAGCACCCCCTCGGCGGCGGCCTCGGGCGTGCGCCCCAGAGCGGCGGCGAGGGCTGCGAGTGGCGCCTCGATGCGGTCGCGGTGCAGCTCCCCGCTCCCACCGAGGAAGCCCTCCGCCGGAATGCGGCCCAGCCAGACGTGGGCGTCGGTGACCGTGACGCGGTCGCCACCCTGCCCGTAGGCGATGGGCCCGGGGTCGGCTCCGGCGCTCTCCGGTCCCACCTTCAGGGCACCGCCCGCGTCCATGGACGCCAGCGACCCACCACCCGCGCCCACCGTATGGATGTCGATTACGGGAACCGCTACGGGCTGACCGTCGATGTCGAACTCGCGGGTGTGCAGCGGGCGCCCCGGGCAGAGCGATACGTCCGTGGAGGTCCCTCCCATGTCGAAGGTCACGATTCCCTCCACCCCCGTCCTGCGAGCCCATTCGAGCGCACCCACGACGCCTCCCGCCGGTCCCGAGAGGACCGTGTGCACCGGTTCCTGGATCGCTCTCTCCACCGCCAGCATGCCACCGCCCGATCCCATGATGGCCACCCGGCTGGCCCCGGACTCGGTGGCGAGCCGCCCCAGGTACCGGGACATTACCGGTGCCACGTAGGCGTTCACCACCGTCGTGCTGGTCCGTTCGTACTCCCGGTATTCCGGCAGGAGGCGGGAGGAAACCGAGAGCGGTAGGGACAGCCCTTCCAGTGCCGCCGCGACCGCCTCCTCGTGACGCGGGTCGGCGTAGCTGTGCAGAAGGCAGATCGCGATGGACTCCCCGTCGCGCACCCGATGGGCCAGGGCCGCCAGCTCCTCCGTCTCGAGGGCCGTGACCTCCTCGCCATCCGGTCCCAGTCGTCCACGGATGCCCAGCCGATGAGAGCGGTCCACCAGCGGAGGCCGCCGGTGGCCCACCAGCGCGTAGAGCTGAGGACGATTCTGCCGGCCGATCTCCAGGATGTCCTCGAATCCCTGGTTGGTCACCAGCACCACCCGCGCGCCCTTCCGCTCCAGCAGGGCATTGGTGGCCACCGTGGAGCCGTGCAGGAGGAGGTAAGGCACCCTGTCCGGCGAGGGGCGCGCGTCCGTGGTGGCTCCATCATTCCTCAGGAGCTGGGCGACCCCCTCCAGGATGGCGCGGCTCGGGTCCGAGGGGCTGGAGGGCACTTTCAGCCCGCGGACCGCTCCGTCGTGAAACAGGAGGAGGTCCGTGAAGGTGCCTCCCGTGTCCACGGCAATGACCGCAGTTGACTCACCTGTCGGGGTTCTGGACATTCCTTCGCCTTCTCTCAGCATCGCGCGAAGGCCGGGCGCACCCGGCCGGTTGAAGTCAGGGTCGGCAAATGGAGTTACGTCCCAGTCTCGAGGAATTCCAGTCCCTCTCCCGGGACGGCGGAATCGTGCCCGTCTGGCAGGAGTTCCTGTTCGACGTCGACACCGCGGTCACGGCCTACGCCAAGCTGGCCCGTGCGCCCTTCGGCTTCCTGCTGGAGTCCGTGGTGGGAGGCGAGCAATGGGCGCGGTATTCCTTTCTGGGGACGCGCCCCCGGAGCGCATGGCGCCTGCAGGATGGGACGGTCTCCCTCTGGACTCCCGACGGGGGGTGGGAGCCGTTCCCATGCCCCGATCCCCTGGCCGATCTGGATGCGCGACTCCGGGCCCATCGTGCGGTGGACGTGCCCGGCGTCCCGCGCTTCTGGGGCGGCGCCGTGGGCTTCTTCTCGTACGACGTGGTGCGGTACGTGGAGGCGCTGCCCGACGCGCCCCCCGACGACCTGGGGGTCCCGGACGGCGTCTTCATCTTCACCGACGTGGTGCTGGCCATCGACAACCTCCGGGGCAAGGCCATGGCCATCGCCGCGGCACACGTCCCGGCCGGAAGCTCCCCCGAGGAGGTGGAGCGCATCCATGCGGACGCGGCTGGAAGGGCGGCGGACCTGGTGCGGGAGCTTCGGGAGGCCGAGTCCGCACCGGCACTGGAGCTGCTACCCGAGCCCGAGGCGGATCCCGAGTTCAGCTCGTCCACGACCCGCGCGGCGTATCAGGCTGGCGTCGAGAGGATCCGTGACTACATCCGGGCGGGCGACGCCTTCCAGGTGGTGCTCAGCCAACGGCTGGGAATGACGCTCCGCGGCTCACCCTTCGACCTGTATCGGGCCCTTCGCTCCCTCAACCCCTCGCCCTACCTGTTCTACCTGGAGATGGACGGGGTCACGCTCGTGGGGAGCTCGCCGGAAGTGCTGGTCCGGCTCGAGGACGGGACGGTCACGGTCCGGCCGATTGCCGGCACGCGGCCCCGGGGCGCCACGGCGGGGGAGGACCGCGAGCTGGCCGCGGATCTTCGGACCGACGAGAAGGAGCTGGCGGAGCACCGGATGCTGGTGGACCTGGGTCGGAACGACGTGGGGCGGGTGGCCCGGTACGGCTCGGTGCGGGTGCCCGACCTCATGGTGGTGGAACGGTACTCCCACGTCATGCATCTGGTCAGCCAGGTGGAGGGCCGACTCGCGGACGAGAGAAGTGCGCTGGACGTCTTCCGGGCCTGCTTTCCCGCCGGCACGGTATCGGGCGCGCCGAAGATCCGGGCCATGGAGATCATCGACGAGCTGGAGCCCGTGCGTAGAGGGCCCTACGCCGGGGCGGTGGGCCACTTCTCCTATGGCGGGGAGCGCATGGACACTGCCATCGCCATCCGCACCGTTCTCGTGACCGGGGGCCGAGCCTACGTCCAGGCCGGCGCCGGTGTGGTGGCGGATTCCAACCCTTCGGCGGAATATGAGGAGACCCTCAACAAGGCTCGTGCCCTGCTGAGGGCCGCCTCCATGGTGCCACCCAGGAATTGACCCGGCGGAGAAAAGCCGGAGGCTAGTCGGCCAGCGCCTCGGCCAGCTCCTCGTAGAGCCGGGCCAGGGAGCCGATCCCCCGCTCGAAGTTGTCCACAGTGAGCCACTCGTTCGGGGCGTGCATGTTGCACCCGGGCAGAGAGAAGCCCACCAGCAGGACCGGGGCTCCCAGGACCTTCTCGAAGTCTCCGACGATGGGGATGGAGCCGCCCTCTCCCATGAGGACCGGCTTGGTCCCGAACGCCTCCTCCAGCGCCCGGGACGCGGCGTCGAAGAGTGGGCCGGACGGATTGGCCCTCCATGGATCTCCGCCATGGAGCTCCACGACCTGAACACGAACTCCCTCCGGCGCGACCTTGTCCAGGTGGGCTCGAAGGAGCTCCGCGACGCGTCCGGGGCTCTGGTCCGGCACCAGGCGGAAGCTGACCTTGGCCATGGCCCGTGCCGGAAGCACGGTCTTCGCGCCCTCTCCCGTGTACCCACTCAGCAGGCCGTTCACCTCGCAGGTCGGGCGGATCCAGAGCCGCTCGAGGGTGGAGTATCCTTCCTCGCCGTTGAGCGCTGGAGCCCCGACGGTTTCGAGGAACTTGGCCTGGTCGAAGGGCAGGCTCCGGATCGCTTCCCGGGTCTCCTCGTCCCAGTCGCGCACGTTGTCGTAGAACCCGTCGATGGCGATGCGGCCGTTCTCGTCATGAAGCGTAGCGAGCATGCGGGCCAGGGCCATACCGGGGTTGGGCACGGCACCGCCGTAGGCGCCGGAGTGGAGATCGCTGCGCGCTGCCGTCACGTGGATCTCGCAGTAGGCCAGTCCCCTCAGCGAGAAGAGGAGCGCAGGGAGACCTTCGTCGAACATCCCGGAGTCGGAGATGACCACCACATCGGACGCGAGCCGCTCACGGTGCTGCTCGACGAACGGCACCAGGTTCGGAGAGCCGATCTCCTCCTCACCCTCTGCCACCACCACCACGTTGAGCGGAAGGGCTCCGTGGGTCTTCAGGTGCGCCTCCAGCGCCTTCACGTGCATGAAGAGCTGGCCCTTGTCGTCTGCCGAGCCACGGGCGTAGATGCGCCCGTCCCGGATCTCCGGCTCGAACGGGGGGGACGTCCATTCCTCCAACGGTTCCGGGGGTTGAACGTCGTAATGGCCGTAAATGAGCAGGGTGGGGGCGTCCTCTCCGGCCTCCTTCCACTCACCCAGGACCACGGGGTGCTTGGGGGTCTCCATGACCTCGGCAGACAGGCCAGCGTCCCGGAGTTGGTCGGCCAGCCATTCGGCGCTCTTCCGGGTGTCCCCGTCGTGTTCGGATCTCGCCGAGACCGACGGAATGCGGAGGAAGTCGAACAGCTCCCCCATGTAACGGTCCTGGTTCCTGGAGAGGTAGTTCGCTGTGTCGGACATGTGCGTTCTCGATCCCGGGGCTGAAACGCGGAGGATGATAGCGACGTACCATAACCCGAGGCGACGGGCAACCCTTAACGGGCTCCCTCCGTCTCAACGGGTGCGGGGTGGATGAGGGGTGGATGTGAAGCCTCGCAGGCAAACGCGACATCCGGCGCTTGATCCGGATGGGAGGACCTGGTCAGTCCTTCGCCATACAGAGTGTCCCCGGGGAGTGGATCCAGGGGTTGGACAGGGGGCGTCGTCAGCTTCGGCTGGCGGCGCCTTGTTCGTGCCGAGTCGAGCCGAGAGGGAGGGCCACCGGGGGATGGCCCGGTGAATCGGAGCGCGCGCGCGCGGCCTGTCGTGGAGCTTGTCGAGAGGGCCGCGACGGGTGCGGGCCCAGGGGAACGCGCGGAGGGAGCGCGCCGTGCGCCAAGGCTCAGATGAGGCCCCGGATCCCCCAGCGGTAGATCCACGTGGTAAAGGCCGCGAATACGGCGGCACTCGCCATCCCCCCGGCGCTCAGCGCCAGCGGCTCAAAGAACTCGAAGATCCCCACTCCGAGCATGCCTCCCACCACGGCACCGAAGGCACCGATCACGACGAGCACGGGGGTATGACCCGGAGTCTCCTCCGGACGCTTGATCAGAACCTTCATGACGAGCCCGATGACGGCCCCCATGACGATCCAGATTCCGATTCCGATCCAGTTCTCCATCGGTTGTGATCCGGCAGAGGGGAAGAAGGCGAGGGGCAAATCTACCGCAGGGGCGGGCCGGGGAACAACCCGTGGCAAAGGGGGCTCCAGGAGCCGCCCGTGGGTGCTAGTCCTCTTGCGAGTCCTGGCCCATGCGCCGCTTGAGCTCCGCCAGGACCGCGTCGTAGTCGATCTCGTCCCGGGTCGGCGGGGCGTCCAGGTCGATGTGCAGGTCGTCCACCGCGCGACCCACTTCCTCCGCCGCCTCCGCGCTGTACTCCTCCCCCTGGATCTTGGCCTCCATGCGCTTGAAGGTGTCGAAGAGATCGTCGGACTCCCCACCGATGGACTCCCGCGCCTGGGTCCGTCCCGACTCCGCCGTGAGGGAATCCCGGCGGGAGCGAGCCTCCTTCACCTTGGCCATCATTTCCTCCACCTCGGCGCTCAGGAGCTTCACCTCCTGCTCAAGGGCCGCTTCCTTCTGGCGGAAGACCTCCAGCCGCTTGGCGTGACGCTCACGGTACTCGCCGGCGATGCGGGCCGTCTCCTGGTCGCCGATCTGGGTCGCCAGGGTGTGCCGGCGGCTCGTGGTGGCAACGTGTTCTTCCTCCGCCCGAACGTGAAGTCGGGTCTGGGCGAGGTCGGCCTCCGTGGCCTTCAGCCGGGACTTGGCCTCCGTGACCTCCTGGACCATCCCGTGGAGCAGACGATCCACGGTTCCCGGAACGGCGTCGCGATTGAGCTCGTCCTTGAAGTTGTCCAGCGCTTCGCGGAAGGCCTGACGCAGATCCTCGAACACGCTGACCTACGCTCCCCAGGCGGCATCGACGGCCGCGCGGATGGCTTGGAGGGATTCACCCCGGGTGTGCATCCGGTAGGCCAGCTCCGCCTCCCTCAGGCAGACATCACACCCAGCGGCGTGATCGGATTCGAAGCAGCTGAGGAGCGAGCGATGGCCCGAGTGCTCGCTGCAGTGGCAGTAGCAGTATAGACCGTCCAGCAGCTGCGGGATCTCCCGCGCGAGGTCGTACGTCTCGGAGACCTGGGGATACGCCGCGTAGCGGACCGGGGGAAGGATGCCGGCGGCCGTGACGTCCACCCGGGGCTCGGGATGCTCGACGGAATCGGCGCCGCCGGAGGTGGCGAGCCGGAGTCCCATCACCAGTAGCAGAGCCACCCCGAGAACCAGTATGGGCGTCGGCACGAGGCCTCCATGCCGGCTCGAGGGAATGTTGGGAATCATGGCGGAGGGAGTCTCGAAGTTCACGTCCAGCGTCGAAACATGATAATCCAACCCTCCCGTCGGCACCAAAGATCCCGCAGACGCGAACGCCCCCGGACCGCGAACGATCCAGGGGCGTTCCGCGGGACCCGCGGCGTGTCCTAGTTGAGGTGCGGCTCGATCCGCTGGGCGAAAGAGTTCCTGGCCCGGTGGAGGCGGCTCTTCACCGTGCCCAGGTTGACCCCGGTGATGTCCGCGATCTCCTCGTAGCTCTTTCCCTCCAATTCGCGAAGGCGGAACACCAGCTGGTGGTGCTCCGGAAGCTCGGAGACGGTCTCCTCGACGAGCCTCTGGAGGTGCCGCTTCCGAAACATGTCGTCGGGCTTCATGGACGAGTCTTCGAACTGGAGCGGCCGGTGGTCCTCATCCCAGTTGTTGGTGAGCTTCTGGAAGAGCACCAGCGGGCTTCGAGAACGGTTCCGCAGCTCGTTCTTCGCCAGGTTTCCGGCAATCGTGTACACCCAGGTGGAGAACTTCTTCGAGGTGTCGAACCGGTGCAGATGCCGAGTCACGCGGATGAAGGCTTCCTGCACGAGGTCCTGCGCGCGATCGGGATCACCCGTCTTTCGCGTGATGAAGTGGACCAGCCGGTCGCGATACCGGGAGAAGAGCAGCTGAAACGCTCCGTGACGGCCACCAAGATGGGCCGAGACCAGCTCTTCGTCCGAGAGGAGATCGAGGGGAAGTGCGTCGCTCATGCCGTGCTCCACCGAGGCTTTGGAGAACAATTCTTGATTGAGGCCCCAGAACATGGCGATGCTTCAACCAAAAAGCAAGTGGCGGTAAATCGACCACAATAGCTATAACGGTCGATTTTCAATTCCATGAAGTGGGGATCCCTCAGAAAAACCGATATATCGAGCGGCTTCAGGCGAAGGGGAGGCGTCTCGGCTCATCCGCGCTTCCTCCGCCGCCTTGTCCACCTGAGAGGTCACTTCGGCCTCCACCTCCGCAAGGCGATCCCGGCTGATCCCTTCCGCCTCCAGGTACGCCTCGAACAGTCCAACGGGGTCCCGGCGTCCCCACTCCTGAAAGAGCTCCGGCGGGAACGTGGCACGGGCCTCCCGCTCGTCGTGCGTGGCGTGCCCACCCATGCGGAATGTATCCGCGACCACCAGCGCGGGACCGGCCCCCTCGCGGCACGCGGACACGGCGAGCGACGTCACGGCCAGGACGTCCAGCACGTTGTTCCCGTCACACGCCCAGCTGCGGATCCCGTACGCGGCTCCCCAGTCGTCCAGCGATCCGCGTCCGTGAGCACTGGCGCGGGTTCCCAGGGCCACCTGGTTGTTCTGGATGACGTACACCACCGGAAGGCCATGCAGAGCGGCCAGCGTCAGCCCTTCGTGGCACGCGGCAGTCTTGGTGGCGCCGTCTCCGATCCAGGTGAGAGCGACGGCATTCTGGCCCCGGTTCCGAAAGGCGAGAGCCACCCCCGCCATGACGGCCACGTTGGTCCCCATGTGGGATATGGGCTGCAGGATGTTCCGACCGAGGTCGCCGATGTGGAGGTCCCGCCCACCGGAGGGCGAGTCCACGGAGGCCAGGTACCCCCGGAAGCAGTCGCTGAGGGGCATTCCCATCATGGGAAGCGCGCCCGCGTTACGGATCATGGGGCACACCACGTCCCGCTCCGGGTCCAGCGAGGCCACGGCGCCCACGGTTACGGCCTCCTCGCCTGTCCCCAGCCAGGCCTTCGAGATGACGCCGGTGCGGACCCACCGCTTCAGAGCAATGTCGTGGAGGCGGGTGGTCAGGAGATGGCGGTACAGGGTGAACAGCTTCTCCGCAGAGAGGTCCGCGAGATGCGCGGACCTCTCACCGTCCTGAAAAGGGGCGCGGAACCGGGCCAGCTCCGTGGGGTCCGGTGACCACTCCAGGTATTCGGGTGGGTCGTACGCGGGGAAGCGTTTCATGCGGGTGAAGGTAGCGGCCCTCCCCACACCCCACCACATTCCAGGAACACCTCAACCCACGCCACCCACGTGCCCCCGAAATCCCGCCGGCCGAGAGCCCAGCCCGTCTTCGGACTGACCCTCCTGGAATCGCTGCGTGACCAGGATCGGCCCGAGGAGTTCCTGGAGGACGAGGTCCCGTCGGTCACCATGCCACGGCGACTGGGGCTCTCGGACGTCGTCGACCGACAGATCCGGTCCTATCGTAAGGCCGTGAGGCAGCGCCGTCGGATGTCCGACGACGAGGTCCGGGACCTGATCCGGCTGGTGGTACGACGGCCCGACGCAGCGGAGATCTTCCATCGGGCCGGTCGCCGGCTCGCAGCCCGAGCGGCGCGTGGAACCGCCCCCTGGGCCACCCGTGTTCTACCGCGCGCCCTGGCATTCCACTTCGCCCGAAGGGCCGCCGCCCGAGGCCTCAACCGGCTGTTCGGCCGGCGCGTCGGCGGCTTGGCCCACGGTCCGTTCGCCCTAGAGGGGCGTGGGCTCCTGTTCATGGACGGCGACCCCTCCGGTAAGGCGTGTCAGTTCGTGTCGGGATTCTGCCAGGCAGTGGTCTCGGAGCGTCTCGGTCCGGAGTACCAGGTAGCGCACACGCAGTGCCAGGCGCACGGGGATTCCCACTGTCGCTGGGCGGTAACGGGGGAGGCCCGTCAGCGGGAGCGCGACGGCGTACGCGAGATGCTGCTCCGACCGGAGATGGAGACGGGCTGAACCCCCGCGGGGACCCGGTGTAACTCCGGGCTCAGACCCCGAATCACCCTTTCCGTCCAGGTGGAACGACATGATCGAGCCCGGCCAGAAGGCTCCGAGTTTCTCCCTGGAGGCCGACGACGGCCGCCAGGTTTCCCTCGACGACTTCCGGGGCAAGAAGGTGGTCCTCTACTTCTACCCGAAGGACGATACCTCGGGGTGCACCGCTCAGGCGTGCGACGTGCGGGACGGCATGGACCGCTTCCACGAGGTGGGGGCGGTGATACTGGGCGTCTCGCCGGATTCGCGGCGATCACACGAGAAGTTCAAGTCCAAGTACGACTTGAACTTTCCGCTTCTCGTGGACGAGGACCACTCCGTGTCCGAGGCCTATGGGGTCTGGAAGGAGAAGTCCATGTACGGGAAGAAGTACATGGGGATCGAGCGCTCCACCTTCATCATCGACGAGGAGGGGGTCCTGGAGGCCGTGTGGCGCAACGTGAAGGCCGGCGAGCACGGCCGGCGGTTGGAGGACTACTTCGCGGGGTGACGGGAACCGGCGGAGAGGAGCCGCGGGTCAGGGTTCGCGGCCCGGGTCCCTGTTCATGGCTCGTCGCAGGGTGTCGCCCAGGGCGCTGTGGACCTTGAACAAGCAGAGGTCCTGCACGACCGAAAGCCCCTGAGCCCTGGCACGAGCGGTCGCCTGGTCCGCCCGGATTCCCTCCTGGAGCCAGATGATTGGACGCTCTGGGCGGGCTGCCGCGGCGTCCACCACCAGCCCCGCCTGGGACGACGGCCGAAAAACCAGCACCATGTCCACGGGCTCCGTGACCTCCGCCAGGGAGCCGCGGGCGGCCTTTCCGAGAATGCGGGTCGCGTTGGGATTCACGGGAATGACGTTCGCGCCCTTCGCCGCCAGGTAGGAGGGGACCCGCCGGGCATACTTCGAGGGATCCCGGGACATGCCCACGACGGCGATGGTGATGGTGCGGCGCACCAGATCGTGGATCTCCTCGGCGCCCGGATTGTCCGGGTCCGAGCTGCTCGCCAGCACCGCGTCCAGGGCGGCACGGTCGAATTCACTCTCCGTCTGCATCTCGATGCACCTGCGTGTACCGGGGATGGAGGGGAGAACGTATTGCCACTCGAGCCCGGTTTGGGCAAGATCAGCACCTGCCCGAACACCCTGTCCCACACTCGATATCGAACGGGATCCCGCATGTACGAATCGCTATTCATCGTGATCCTCACCGGCCTGTTGGCTCTAGCCCTCGGGTGGTTTCTGGGAAGCCGCCGGAAGGAAGAGGTGGACGTATACGAGGCACCCCTTCGGGACCTGGCCGATCAGTTGCAGGACGGACGTCTGGGAGCGGCCGTGCCGGGCGAGCCCGAGCCCGTGGAGAGTATTCGCGCCGCCGTCCGGTCCGGGTGGCGGCCGCGGAACGAGGAGCGGGAAGAGGCGCTACGGCAGGCCCTGGGGCGCATCGCGGCCTTCCTGGAAGAGTCGGTGGAAGTTCCTCTCAAGAAGGTCCGGGACGGAGACCAGTCTCTCCTGAAGGAAGGCGTGGACCGGGCTCTGGGCGGTCTGAAGGACCTGGCCTTCTTCCTTCGCGAGCCCATCACTCCCGACGAGACCCACAACCTCGTGCCCCTGCTCCAGCAGGTGACGCGGGAGTTCATCGCGGACTGGGAGATCGCGGTACGGTTCCAGGCCCCCGGCTTTCCCGTCCGTGCCCACATCCACAAGCCGACCTTCCTGGACGCGGTCTATCTTCTGCTCCACAACGCGGGCCAGTTCGGCGAGGGAAAGCGGGTGGACGTCCGGGTCGAGAGCGTGGAGGGTCACGCCGTGGTGACTATCGACGACCAGGGTCCCGGCTTCACGCCGGAAGCGTTGGAGAGGGCGCGGGACCTCTTCTACACCACCAAGCCCGCGAGCCTGGGGCTCGGGATTCCGTTCGCGCGGAAGATCATCGAGGGCTTCGGTGGGAACCTGGAACTGTCCAACCGGCCCGAAGGAGGAGCCCGGATCCGGTTGAGCATCCCGGGCGCCTGAGCGCCGACCGGATCATACGAACCCGTAGATCCGGTAGAGCATGAGGTAGACCACGATCCCCGTCACGGAGACATACATCCAGACGGGGAAGGTCCATCGGGCCAACCTGCGATGCTCCTGGAAGCGCTCCTTGAAGGCCAGGTAAAGGAGCCGGAGGACCAGCGGGACCACGACCACCGCCAGCACCATGTGCGAGAACAGGATGACCAGGTAGACCACCCGGGCCATCCCCTCCCCGGCGAAACGGTGCGTCCCCGTGAGGGCGAAGCGGGTCAGGTAGAAGACCAGGAAGAGGACCGAGGCCGTTACCGCCCCGAGCATGGCCTTCCTGTGGGCATCGCGGTTGCCACCGCGGATGAAGCGATACCCCAGGACCAGGCATACGAACGAGGCGAAGTTCAGGGCCGCGTTCACGGGGGCGAGGAAGTTGCCCAGCGCCACCGGATCCACGTCAGGCCTCCATGATGGCGGGAGCTGCGGTCCCGGGGACCTCGGACGAGCGATGCCTCAGCCGGCCCCAGGTAGCGACGAGGGTCAGGAGGCTCAGCAATCCCGCGGCCCCCAGGGTGTGCAGGGAGACCGGAATCACGGCCAGGATCGTGAAGACCGAGACCACTCCCAGGGTGAACTGCGCGGCCACCACCAGCACGGCTCCCAGGGCAGCCCGGCGGACGAACCGCGGCGCGCCGGCGCGGTGCAGCTTCCACGCCAGGGCCACTACCACCAGCGTGGCGACGACCCCCAGCACCCGGTGCGTGAAGTGAACGGCAACCATGGGGTTCGCCATGGGCGGGACCCACTCTCCGATGCAGGTGGGGAAATCGGGACAGGCCATTCCGGCGTCCGTGTGGCGCACGATGCCGCCCACGACGCTCTGGAGGAAGACCAGCACCGCCGCGCCCAATCCCCAACCGCGGAGGATGTCCCGGACCCTGGGCGAGAGAGGCGGACGGGCCTCGCGGCGCGGCGAGGTGGCAGCGGCGAGGACGGTGGCCAGCGCCAGGAAGGCCAGCGCCATGGAGAGATGGGAAGTGGAGATGGCGTCGGGGAGGCGGTAGATGACCGTCAGCCCGCCGAACACAGCCTGGACCAGGAGCAGTGCGATGCCGCTCACCGACGCGGTCCGGATCCAGGAGCCCCTCTCGGTCGCCTGGAAGGCCAGCCAGGTAGCCAGACCGAACATGAGAATGAGGCCTCCGGCCACCAGCCGATGGAGATGTTCCCAGAAGACGCCCCCCTCCATTTCCGGTAGCATGGTTCCGAAGCAGGTGGGCCAGTCAGGGCAGGCGAGGCTCGACTCGGTGGCGTGAACCACGCTGCCCAGGTAGAGGAGGCCGAGGGTCCAGACCACCGTGACGGCGAAGGCGCGATAATGCTGAGGCATCGGGGGCTCTGCGGTTGGCGTACGGGACACTAAGTTACTCCCTTCCCCTACCGGCGTTTCAACCCCTCGCGGCACCGACGAGGCAAATGACTCGAGAGCGTCTCAGTCCGGCCCGGACCGTAGGCTTCCTGGAGCGGCTCGTACCCCGCGTCGCGCCCTATCAGGGTCGCGTCTTCTGGGCGGCGCTCCTGATTCTGGCCAGCACCGGCGTGGGCCTCGCCTTTCCCCTCCTGGTGCGGGACCTCCTGGACGCCGCGTTCCTGGCGGGGAGCAGCCGGATGCTGAACAGGATCGCCCTGGGGCTGCTGGCGCTGTTCGCCTTCCAGGCCGTGCTCAATTTCAGCCAGAGCTACCTTGTGGCGTCGGTTTCCGAGCAGGTGATGGCGGAGCTCCGGAAGGACCTTTTCCAGGCGCTGGTGCGGCAGACCCCGGGCTTTTTCGCGGCCCGAAGGGTGGGTGAGCTGAGCTCGAGGCTGGCCAGCGACGCGGGATTGATCCAGCAAGTTCTCAGGTTCGGCATCCCGGAGCTCGTGCGGCAGGGGACCTTCCTGGTGGGTGCGCTGATCCTGGTGACCATGACCAACCCCCGGCTCACCCTGGTGACGCTCACCGCAATCCCCTTCGCCATCCTGGTGGGGTGGCTCCTGGGTCGCCGGGTGCGGAAGCTCTCCACGGGGATCCAGGACATGCTCGCGGAGGCCGTGGCCCGGGCCGAGCAGGTATTCACCCAGATCCGGGTCGTGCAGAGCTTCACGCGGGAGGGATGGGAGGCGGAGGCATTCGGTGAGCGGATCGACGAGACGCGTGACCGGGGCCTGAAGAGGGCGGTGGCGCGGGCCGGCCTGACCGGGGCCATCACGTTCGCGGCTTTCGGGGCCATCACAGTGGTCCTGTGGGAGGGCGGGCGCCTGGTCCTGGAGGGGCAGCTCACCGCCGGAACCCTCGTGGCCTTTCTCCTCTACGCCGTGTCCATTGCGGGCGCCATCACCTCTCTGGCGGGATTCTGGGGCAACATCCAGGAGGCGGCCGGTGCGGCTCGGCGGATCTTCGAGCTCATGGACCACTCCACCGACCTGCCCGAGCGTGTCGATCCGCTTCCGCTACCCAGGCCGCTCGAAGGCCGGGTTCGGTTCGACCACGTGCACTTTCGCTATGGCGCATCGTACCCGTTCGTCCTCAAGGGAATCGACCTGGAGCTGGATCCCGGCGCCACCGTGGCCCTCGTGGGGAGCTCGGGGGCGGGAAAGACCACACTGGCTTCCCTGGTCCCCCGCTTCTTCGACGTGACGAAGGGCAGGGTCGAGGTGGACGGCGTGGACGTCCGTGATGTCTCCCTGAAGGAACTTCGAGGGGTGGTGGGGATCGTCCCCCAGGAGCCCATGCTCTTCGCAGGCACCATTCTGGAGAACCTCCGATACGGGAATCCCGAGGCCACCGAAGACGAGATCCGCCTGGCGGCGCGCGAGGCGCACGCCGCGGAGTTCATCGAACGCCTGGAGGATGGATACGACGCGCTGGTGGGGGAGCGGGGCGTAACCCTGAGCGCGGGTCAGCGGCAGCGGATCGCCATCGCCCGCGTGATGCTCAAGAGACCCCGGGTCCTCATCCTGGACGAGGCCTCCTCGTCGCTGGACGCCGAGAGCGAGCGGCTGGTGCAGGATGCGCTGGAGCGCCTCATGAAGGGCCGGACGACCCTGGTGATCGCGCACCGCCTGAGCACCGTGATCCAGGCGGACCGGATCGTCGTGCTGGATGGAGGCTCCATCGAGGACATGGGTGCCCATGCCGAGCTTCTGGAGCGGAGTCCCGTGTACTCCCGGTTGTATCGTCGCCAGTTCGAAGCGGCGCTGGCCTCCGTGGAGAACGGGGCAGGCTGAGCGTCCCTCGGACGGAGTTCGCGGGACTTACCGCAGGTTCCCCGGCGAGGCCCGTCCTGAACGGATGATGGGGTCGGCGGGCCGACCCGCCGATCCGGTGACGGTCAGTCGTCCGCTTCGATGAACTCGCGGATCTCCTTTTCCCGAACCCTGGCGTCCCTCTCGCCACACTCCATCAGAGCGCCCAGGTAATCGGGCTGGAAGAGGATCAGCGAGAGCAGGTCGGGGCTCTCCGTCTCACGGGTCCCGAGCCCGCGGGTCAGGAATCGGAAGACGCGGGGGAGGCGCGGCTCGTACCGGCCCGCGAGCCGGCCCAGGTCGCGGGACGGACGCACCACCAGGAGCCGCACCGGCCGCAGACCCTCGCGCTCTTCCGCGGGGAGCTTCTCCAAGAGGGCGTTCATGCGCTCCAGGCGCAGCGCGTCCTGGTCCAGGAGATCGAGAAAGACGGAATTGAGCATCACGCCCGCGATCTGTGCCGGGGGCGGGTACCCGGGAATCGTGGGTCTCGCGGCCTCGGCCTTGGATCGACCGTAGCGGGTGGAGATGGCCAGGATCCGTCGTGCACCCAGGTGGAGCGCCGGTGAGAGGGGTGCCGCCAGCCGGATCCCCCCGTCACCGTACCAGGCGTCCTCCAACTGCACGGCGGGGAAGAACAGCGGCAGGGCCGCCGAGGCCATGACGTGCTCCACCGTCAGCGTGGTGTTCACCGAGCGGCGCTGCGGACGTTCCCATTCGCGGATGTCCTCTCCCTGCACCCAGATCACCGACTGGCCGGTCGTGTAGGAGGAGGTGCTGAGCGCCACCGCACGGAGACGGTCGAACTCCAGGTTGTACCGGATCCCGGTCAGCTCCCCGTCCACGGAGTGCAGCGCCTCGGCGAGGAACCGGCGCAGAGGCTCTGTGTCCACGAGCCCGCGAGCGGTCGTCATGGGTCCCCGTCCGCCGGAGACGAGTCGGAAGATCCACCGAAACAGGATACTCCCGAGGGAGTAGGGACCCACGCGGAACACGTCCTCCACCCGGAGGCGACCCCACAGCTCGGAAAGCTCGTTGACGGACTGCCTGAAGGAGCCGTGGTGGGAGGCCAGATGAGCCGCGTTGATGGCCCCGGCCGAGACGCCCGTGATGTAGGGCACCTGCAGGTCCGGGTACCACTCGGCCAGGGCCCTGAGCAGTCCCACCTGGTAGGCCGCACGGGCGCCGCCACCGCTCATGACGAGCCCGAGGCCCGTCGGATCGGAGCCTGCGTCCCCGGTGGGGGGACGGTCCGGGGAGGGTGCCTCGTCGCTCAGACGCTGTAGCTCCCGAAGATGGCTCCCCCCGGTAACACGAGAATGCCGGTGACCACGAGGGCCAACGCGATGATCGCGCTCACGGCGTGGGGTGCGAAGGTGCGCTCTTCCATGGGCCGTCGCTTCATGACGGCCGGCACCAGGTGGGCAACCGCCGCGGCGAAGACCATGATGACGATGTGGATTCCCAGGTAGGGCTGGAAGGACTGGCTGAACACGACGGCGGCCAGGCCCACGAAGATGTTCAGGTCGATCAGGATGGCGAAGATGCCTCCGAAGACCCGCATGCGGTTGTCGTAGGGGGCTTTCGTGAAGGCTCCCCTGAGGGCGTAGACGAGCACGGCCGCACCCATCAGGAAGACGAGGTAGCGGAGGCCGGAATGGGCATGAAGGAGCATGTCTAGATGCGGGCTTGAGGGATCAGCGTGAGGGTCAGTGGCTGGCGGCCGATGCGAAGAGGGCACCGATGGCGCGGGAGAGTTCGACGTGACGCACGCTCTGGAGGTTGGTGAGAATGGCCACGACGACACCGTCGTCGGGACGGAGGGTGAGAATCGTGCTCCCCCCCATGGCACCGCCGGTGTGCCAGACGTGGCGGACGGCGTCTACCTCGGCCTGGCTCCACCCGATGCCGTAGCCGGTGGACTCGCCGGCTCGCGTGGTCTGGGGCGTCCAGAGGATCTCCACCGTGGCGGGGTCCAGGATCCTGTGATCCAGGTAGCTGCTTCCGTACCGGGCCATGTCCCGAGCGGTGGAGAGGTATCCCCCTCCCGCCCACTTGTTGGAGTTGTCCACGAAGGGGGCATTCACGATCCGTCGGTTCTCACCCTGCAGGTAGAACCGCGCCCGTCCGGGGATGATGGAGTCGACGTGCTCCGCCACGGTCTCGTCCAGGTCCAACGGGTCGAGCACCTCGTCCCGCATGTACCGGAGAAAGGGTCTGCCGGACGCTCCCTGAATGACCGCCGATACCAGGTTCCACCCGTAGGTGGAGTAGGAGTAGTCGGTTCGAGGCTCGAACAGCAGCGTGTCGGCTTCGAAGATCGCCAGCGCCTCGACCACGTCGTCGTAGTGGACCGAGGAGGCGAACTCCTCTCCCCGGTAGTGCCGGACGCCCGCGACATGACCGCCAAGCTGCCGCGTCGTCACCGGCCAGCGCTTCAGCGGGAAGGAGGGAACGTAGTTCTGTACCGGGGCGTCCAGGTCCAACCGACCCTCCTGCACCAGGACTCCCACCGCCGCAGCGGTCAGGGCTTTGCTGATGCTGGCGATACGGAAGCGAGTATCCGGTCGCACCGCGACGGAATTCTCCAGGTCGGCCATTCCGAACCCCTCGGCCCACACCACCTCCCCGTCCACCGCCACCGCCACGGAGAGGCCGGGAATCCCGACCTCCGCCATGCGGTCCCAGACGAGGGTGCGGGACTCCTCCACCGCCGCGGTGTAGATCCCGGGCGAGGGTGCGACCGCCGGCTGGACGCCGACCTGGGCCAGAAGTCCCGGGGCTGGAGTTCCCAGGAGGAGGATCGAGACCCTAAGATGACGAAGCAGTCTGCTCATGGCGGGGCGGGTTGGATGAACGCTGGAGCAGGAGTCTACCGCGGGGGTAAACGCTGGAGCAGGAGTCTACCGCGGGGGTATCGGCATTTCCACCCGGGTAAGCTCAGCTTTCAGGCTTCGTAGCCCTGAGCGGAAGCTCGATGGTGCCGGCCGGGTTCGCCCGGGAGACGGCCGGCGGCGGATCAGTCCCGGGAGCGAGGGATTCGAGATGGCAGCGCGCACAACCTCGAGGGCCCTGTGGGTCCTCCCGGGTCTGGCCCTCCTGGTCGCCGGGCCACTGACGTCGCAGACCACGTCCTCCACGGTGGTGGAGGGAATCGTCGTGGACCAGGCCACCGGGCTCCCGGTGCCGAACGTCCAGGTGCGGTTCGACACCGGACAGCGACAGACCAGCAACGAGGACGGTCTCTACCACTTCGAGGGAATTGCTCCCGGGGTCCATCGGGTGGCGCTGGTGACCGGACGCTGCAACGTGACCTTCGCGGCTCTGGAGCTCGCCGAGGGGGAGATTCGCCAGGTGGCCTTCGCCATTCCTTCCGAG
>JBDHLC010000094.1:0-4219 GCA_039586075.1 Gemmatimonadota bacterium
AGGAGCCGGAGGACCAGCCCGCCGTTCTCCTCGGTGACCGTGGCATCTCCGTACATGGGCCCGCCGTAGGTCCCGGCGTACCCCCCGGGGGGGAGCGAGGGGGAGGTGCCGGCCACTCGGTTCTGTTCCGGTGCACGCTGCCTCGCCTCGAAGCGCTCGCGCGAGCTCAGCCAGCCGGGGAGCGCCTCCCCGGCCCAGTCCCTCTCGTTACCGCCCAGGTAGGCGTCCAGGACGCGGTAGGCCAGCGGCGTGGCCAGCCCCGTCATCCCATTGGTGAGCACCACGATGCCCAACCCTTCTTCCGGGACCAGCACCACCCGGGAGTACATGCCGTCGTAGCCGCCGCCGTGGCTCATGACCTTCCGGCCCAGGTAGTCGTTCAGGCTCCACCCCATGCCGTAGCCCCGGAAGTGGGTGGATGGGTATTGCCGTGCGTAGCCGGGGCTCACCGCCAGGGGATTCACCACGCTCCACATCTCCCGCTGCCGGGCCTCGTCGAAGATGCGCACGCCATTCCACTCCCCACCGGCCAGCTGGGCCCGCATCCAGCGGGACATGTCGTGCACGCTGGAGATGATCCCCCCGGCGGCACCCATGGCGTCCCAGTTGTACCACTCGATGGGGATGGTCTCGCCGGCCACGTACTTGTGGGGGGTGGCCACGTTCGCCATCCCGGGGAGGTCGTCGGTGGAGGTCACCGAGCGGCTCATCCCCAACGGCGCGAAGAAGTGGTCCTCCACGTAGTCGTGCCAGCCCTGCCCACTCACCGCCCGCAGCACCTCGCCCGCCGCTATGAACATGAGGTTGGTGTACCCGTACCCGTCCCGGAACGAGAAGGCGGGCTCCAGGTGGCGCGCTCTGCGAACGACCTCTTCCGCGGTGTAGGGCGTGCCGTACCAGAGGAGGTCCCCGGAATAGGTGCCCAGTCCGGCCCGGTGGGAGAGGAGATCCCGGATGCGGATCTCCTGGGTGACGTAGTCGTCGTAGAGCCGGAACCACGGCAGGTGGTCCAGGACCCGGTCGTCCCAGGACAGGCGCCCGGCGTCCACCTGCCGCGCCAGGGCCGCCGCCGTGAACGCCTTGGAGTTCGAGGCGATGGCGTAGAGCGTGTGCTCGTCCACTGGAACGGTCCCGCGCGCGTCGGCGACACCGTAGCCCTTCTCCAGCACCACCTCTCCATCCTTCACGATGGCCACGGAGAATCCGGGGATGGGCCACGCGTCCAATGCCGCTGCGAAGTAGGCATCCAGGGCTGCGACGTCGACGCGCTGCGCCGACGCGAGACCGGGGGTGAGCAGCGACGGCACCGAGACCAGGGCCAGCCAGAGCACCGCAGGCTGGAGGCGCCGCCGGGGTGTGGGAAGGGTTTGAAGGCGGGAGCGGGAGCCGGCGTACGCTGAACGACGGACCATTCGAATCTCCGGGATGCGGTGGTAGGACTCCGGAATGTAGGCCGAGGGCTTGCGTCGCGCGTGTGGGGAGGCTTCCCGTTCATCCGTGGTGCCTCGTCCCTCGAAACGACCCGGGAGGAGAAATGGGGATGCTCAGGCAGAAGATCCCGCAGCTCACACTCGAAGCCGCTTCGGTAGTCTTCGCCGTCCTCGTCGCCCTGGGGGTGGACGAGTGGCGGGAGGACCGTCAGAACCGCGACCTGGCGGAGCGGGCCCTGGTGGCGGTGGCGGCGGAGATCGAGGGGAACCGCGAAGAGCTGGTGAGCAGCCTGGAAGCGAACCGGGCCCTGGCGGAGTCCGTGGTGGCGGCGTCCCGTGACACCGTGCTCCCGGAGGAGTTCAGCGTGAACTACGAGTACTCGCTCCTCTCCACCGCCGCGTGGGAGACCGCCCAGGTGACCCGGGCCACGCAGTTCATCCCCCTGGAGCGGGTGCAGCGGCTCGCGCGCCTCTACAACCTCCAGCAGCTCTTCGAATCCTCCCAGGACGCCGTCATGGAGTTCATCCTGGGAATCGGCGAGGTGGCGGAGACCTCTCCCGAGCGGATTCCGCGCCTGCTTCGCCCTCGCCTCTCCAACGCCGTGGGCATGCAGGATCTGCTCGTCACGGCCTACGACACCACCCTGGCGGCCATGGAGGAGGAGGCGCGCTGAGGGGCGAGCCGGGGCGCGCCCTCCCCGGCTCGCCCCCGCGCATTGTGCCGCGGGACACACGCCTGGCGGCGCGCGGTCTCCCGGGCGCGATGGGAGCGGTTTGCGTGGCGTGACCCGCCCACGCCAAGATGCCCGTTCACTCCCTCGCCCTCTCCCACGTCGATCAGCCGCTGGAGGCCCGTCGTGCATCGCATCCTGCTCCTCCTCTCCGCCGTCCTCCTCCTTGCCCTCTCGCCGGGATCGGCGCTCTCGGGGCAGCAGGGGGCGGAGGCTCCGGTGGATCCCGTCTATCTGTCGGCCTTCACCTACCGGAACGTGGGCCCGTATCGGGGCGGTCGGGTCACTGCGGTGGCGGGGGTCCCGCAACATCCCTTCACCTTCTATATGGGGAGCACGGGGGGTGGCGTCTTCAAGACCGAGGACGCCGGCGTGTCCTGGCGCAACGTCACCGATGGACAGCTCCGGGTGGGGGGGATCGGGGCCATCGCCGTCGCCCCGTCCGATCCCAACGTCGTGTACGTGGGCACCGGCTCGGCCGAGCCCCGAGGCAACGTCTCTCCGGGGATCGGGATGTACCGGAGCACCGATGCCGGAAAGACGTGGGCCCAGGTCGGGCTGCCGGAGGCCGGCCAGATCGGCAAGATCCAGGTCCATCCCGGCGACCCGGACCGCGTGTACGTGGCGGCGCTGGGGAGCCTCTTCCGGGACAACGACCAGCGCGGGGTCTTCCGGTCCGACGACGGAGGGGACAGTTGGGAGAAGGTCCTCTTCATCAACGACTCCACCGGAGTGGTGGACCTGTCCATGGATCCCTCCAACCCCCGGATCCTGTTCGCCACGGCGTGGAGGGCGAAGCGTCTTCCCTGGACCATGATCTCCGGCTCGGAGGAGGGAGGGCTCTACCGCTCCAAGGACGGCGGTGACACCTGGGAGAAGCTCGGGGCGGGACTACCGGGCGGCCTCTGGGGAAAGGCGGGCGTGGCGGTGTCTCCCGCCAACGCGGACCGGGTCTGGGTCCTGGTGGAGGCCGAGGGTGAGGCGGGCGGGATGTACCGGTCGGACAACGGAGGCGACTCGTTCCGGCAGGTGAGCTCGGATCGGGGCATCCGTTCCCGGCCGTGGTACTACATGCGCCTCACGGCGGACCCCCGGGACGAGAACACGGTCTACGTCAACAACGTCCTCTTCTACCGGTCTCTCGACGGCGGGAGCAGCTACACCCCCATCCCCACCGTCCCCCATCCGGACAGCCACATCGTCTGGATCAACCCCGACAACCCGGACATCATGATCGAGGGGGACGACGGGGGCGCCACGGTCACCCTGAATGGCGGGCGCACCTGGTCCACACAGCGGAACCAGGCCACCGCCGAGCTCTACCGGGTCACGGTGGACGACCAGTTCCCCTACCGCCTGTACGGCGCCCAGCAGGACAACACCACCATTTCCGTGCCGTCGCGTCTGCCGTCTACCGTGGTGAGCGACTTCGAGCAGGAGTACCAGGTGGGGGGGTGTGAGAGCGGCCACATCGCCGTGGACCCACGGGGCCACGACGTCGTGTACGCGGGCTGCTACGGGGGAACCATCAGTCGCTACGACGTGCGGACCGGGGACACCCGGGAGGTGATGCCCTGGCCACAGAACCAGCTGGCCCAGCGAGTGGGGGACCTGCGCTACCGCTTCCAGTGGAACGCCCCGATCCGCATCTCCCCCCACGATCCGGACGTCCTGTACCACATGTCGAACCATGTCCATCGCTCCACCAATGGAGGCCAGACGTGGGAGACCGTCAGCCCGGACCTCACCACTTCGAATCCAGAGCACCAGGGTTTCGCGGGTGGACCCATCACGCAGGACGGGACCGGGGTGGAGGTGTACGGGACCGTCTTCGCCTTCGAGGAGTCCCCGGTGGAGCCGGGGGTGCTCTGGGCCGGAAGTGACGACGGGCTCATTCACGTCTCCCGGGACAACGGAGCGACCTGGACCGACGTGACCCCGGACGGCTTCCCGGCCGGCGCCACGGTGAACAGCATCGATCCCTCCCCGCACGGCGGGGGGCGGGTCCACGTGGCGGCCTTCCGCTACCGGGAGGGAGACCCCCGCCCGTACCTGTAC
>JBDHLC010000095.1:0-6209 GCA_039586075.1 Gemmatimonadota bacterium
CAAGGTAGCGACGTCCGGTGCCCATAGCACCGGCCGGTCCCCGGGGAGGCGGGCGCCAGGCGAGCCCCGATAGGCCGAGCCGAGCTGCAACATCGCCCGGGGAGTCGAGAGGGCCATCACCTGCCACACGGCGATCTGGAGCGCGATGACGATCCGTCCCACCGTGAGGCGGGGAGCCCCGGACCCCGCCTCACGGTCCCGGAACCAGGCCACCGGGTCCAGCACGGAGAGGCGCATCGCCGGCAGGAGCCCGAAGAGCAGGGTCGGCTCGATGCCGAGCAGGGTGGTGACCGCGAGCACGGTCGGGTCGAGCACGGCGTACATCGTGGCCGATATGCCAGAGACGCTGCCCAGGTAGCCCTCGAAGAAGATGACCTCGAACGAGTGGATGTCCGACCGGACCTCCCTGCTGGACCCGATTCCCGTTATTCTACGCGTCTGCAGGTCAAAACGCGGACCACGCGATACCTCCAGCAGCACTCACTCGCGCCCGCGTTTCCCACGTTCGGAACCCTCCGACGGATCCGCCCGGCGCACCCGCACCGGACATACCAACTTGTCATTTCGATCTCTCGGGCTTCACGCCGACCTTCTCAAGGCCGTCGACGCCCTGGGCTTCACGGAGCCCACCCCGATCCAGACCCAGGCCATTCCCTCCGCGCTGGAGGGCCGCGACCTCCTGGGATGCGCGGCCACGGGCAGCGGCAAGACCGCAGCCTTCCTGCTGCCGATCCTCCAGGACCTGCTGGCCCGACCGCGCGGGTCCACCCGGGCGCTCGTCCTGGCGCCGACGCGGGAGCTCGCGCTGCAGATCTGCGCCGACCTCGAAGAGCTGGCCCGCTTCACGAACGTGCGCGCGACCGCGGTCTTCGGCGGAGTGAACATCAAGCCGCAGACGAAGGCACTGCGTAGCGGGGTGGACGTCGTGGTGGCCACGCCGGGCCGTCTCCTGGACCATTTCTCCCAGGGGAACGCACCGTTCCGGGATCTGGAGTACCTGGTGCTGGACGAAGCCGACCGGATGCTCGACATGGGCTTCCTGCCCGACATCCGGCGCGTCCTTCGCCACATCCCCCGGCCCAAGCAGACGCTCTTCTTCAGCGCCACCATGCCCGCCGAGATCGAGAAGCTCACCCGCGAGATTCTGACCGATCCGGTGAAGGTGGCGCTGCAGGTGACGGCGGCGCCGGCCGCCGGAGTGCGCCAGTCGCTCTTCCCCGTCCCACAGAAGCTGAAAGCTGAGCTGCTCAAGACGCTCCTCGTGAAGGAGGGGGTCTACCAGGCGCTGGTTTTCACCCGCACCAAGCACCGGGCCGATCGGTTGGCCAAGCAGCTGAACCGCGCGAAGGTGAGTGCCGAGAGGATTCACGGCAACCGCTCGCAGGCGCAGCGCACCCGCGCCCTTGCTGGATTCAAGGGTGGCGACTTCCAGGTCCTGGTGGCGACGGACATCGCCGCCCGCGGGATCGACGTGGAAGAGCTCGGACACGTGGTCAACTTCGACGTGCCGAACCTGTCGGAGGACTACATCCACCGGGTCGGACGCACGGCCCGCGCGCAGTCCACCGGCGAGGCGTGGACCTTCTTTGCGCCGGACGAGGAGGAGAACATCCGGACGATCGAGCGGGCGGTGAAGGGCAGGCTTCCGCGGATCACCCTCGAAGGCTTCGACTACACGGCGACTGGCAATGCGGTGGAGGTTCCGCGCGAAGAGCGGATCGCAAAGATCCGGGCGCAGCGACGAGAGGATCGCCAGCGGGCCGCCGCCAAGGCCGAGCGCGGCGCCCGGGCCGAGTCCGACCGGAAGAAGGGCGGCGGTTCCGAGCGCACCCGGGGTGGACGTGGGCGGTCGAGGCGTCGAGGTGGAGGAGGGAGCTCGAGCAGGGCCGCCTGACCAGCGCGGACGCCCCACGCGTCGATTCGCTTCTGCGCGACCTCCCACTGACACCGACCTTCGATGCCCCAACCCGAGCGCTCGACGCCCTCCTGCGGTCTGACCTGGGTGGGGTCCGAAGCTCGATGATCGTCCAAACCACCACCCGCGTCCGTGCGCATCTCGCCAACCTGGAGCGGGAGCAGCAGTACCTGGACGCGGTGGCGACCGCCGGCTGCCCGCGGGCTGCAATGCGAGAAGAGACGGCTCGGGCGGGGGAATGGGCTGAGGGACCGCCCCCTCAAACGAGGTACCCGCCGAGATCGGTCCCCTCGCTACCGCCTCACCACCGGCAACCGCACCACCGACGGATACTCCGCCGAGTGGTGGATCGCATTGTTCGCCACCACTGGCTCTGTATCACTCCACACCGGCGCCCCGGTGTTCAGGTTGCGGGTGAAGCGGGGGAAGTTGGAGCTGGACACCTCGATGCGAATGCGGTGCCCCGGGGCGAAGAAGTTGCTGGTGGAGAGGGGGCCCAGCGCGATCTCGTAGACCTCCCCCGGCTCCATGAAGACCTCCCGGTCGTACCCCTCCCGGTAGCGGGCCCGCTGAATGGTCTCGTCCAGGTTGTAGGCCGTGCCGTCCGGGGCCACGTCGATGAGCTTCACCGTGAAGTCCGTGTCCCGCACGTTCGATGACACGAACAGGGTGATGTCGATGGCGCCCGTCACCTCCACCCCGTCCGGGAAGGGCTCGGAGGTATAGACAAGGATGTCCTCCCGCTCCTCCATCTCCCGCTGGTCCAGCGCCCCGCCCCGCACCGCGTTCCCCGTGCAGCAGACATTCCCCCCGTAGGACATGACCGGGTCCATGGGATCATAGGTGAAGCGGTCCGGACGGTCCCGCTCCGGCGGGGTGGTGGTGAGCACGCCGTCGCCGTGGAGCGTGTTGGCGTTCCCCCCGCTGTCCAGGTAGTAGGTCACCGGCTGGGCGGCCGTGGGCGGCCACGACTCGGCGCTCCTCCACTCGTTGGCGCCCATGGTGTAGTACCGGACCCGCGGCAGGGTATCCAGCAGCTGCTCCGTGTCCTGGCCCTTCAGCCAGATGTCGAACCACCCGTAGACCAGGGCATCGTAGTCCCAGCGGGCGTCCCCCACGCTCCGCTCACCCACCACCGTGTTCTCCGTGGCGCGGGTGTAGGCGCAGTGCAGTGTGGGCGCGATGACCGCGTACTGGTTCGCCCGGGCCTCCTCGCTCTCGGCCTTCTCCACCAGGTGGTTGAACATGGCCAGGTTGGGACCCGTGGAGACGTCGTACCAGGACATGAACCACAGGGCCGGCTTGTCGAAGGCCATGTCGTCGTGGTAGAGCCCGCCCTGGTACCACTTCGGGTCGTTGGGCTTCCGCTTGATCATGTCCTCAAAGGGGCCCGCGTTCCCCTGCACGTTCTCCAGGATGTCCACCAGCGGCAGGTGCCAGAGCGCCTCGGACCAGTCCACCGACGGCATCTCAGGGGCCAGGTCGAAATAGCGGGACACCCGGGCCAGCTGCTCCTGGGTCAGATTGGGCGGGAACATGGGCCGGACGTTGGTCTGCACCCCGTAGAGCCACGCGAAGAAGAGCATCTGCTCGGCGCCGCCCCGGTACCAGTTCCCCTGCTCGTACCAGTCGCCGATGCGCCCCACCCCGGCGCCGAAGCCCTGGGCCACAAGGGTGGCATGGGCCTCGTGGTCCAGGGAGCCGGCGGCCATCTGCCACTCGGCCGTGGACGAGCAGCCCAGGGTGCCCACCTTCCCGTTGGACCACGGCTGGTCCTCCATCCACTGGAAGGCGTCATACGCGTCGGTGAGGGGCGTGCCCAGGATGTCCCAGTTCCCCTCGGAGTAGTACCGGCCCCGCTCATTCATCACCACGTAGGCGTAGCCGCGGCGCACCGCCTCCCACGCGCGGCGGTAGGTACCCGAGCTGAACTCCCCGTCGCGCCACGACGCGAAATTGTACGGCGTGCGGGAGAAGATGATGGGGACCGGCTCGTCGGTCCGGGGCCGGTAGACGTCGGCGGCCATGCGGGTCCCGTCCCGCATGGGCACCATCACCTTCTGGGTGATATGGGCGTTCGCCTCCAGGAGGGCGACCACGTCGTCTTCCGTCTGCTGGGACTCCAGGGCCGGGGGCCACACGGCCAAGGTGAGCGCGGCAAAAGCAAGAGCGGGCAGCAGGCGCTTCATGATCCCTCCGTCGACCAACGGTTGTTCGGTGGGCTCGCCACGGGAGGGGATGGGGAGCGGCGGTGCCTGGTCATACTGCGAAGAGCGTGTCGGGCCACAGGCCCCGACCAATCCGGTCGTGGCAGCGGCCGGCGCGGACCCCGACGAGCCCGGATCACCCCGGGGTCGAGAGACCCGTCGCGATCGCGTGGAGGGCGAACCAAACTCCGGGGATCTCGCCTTGACTCGTCCGGGGCCCGGAGACATACTCGCCCCCCGGCTCCCGACCGAGAGTCGCCTCCCTCCCTCCCTGGACGGCCTCATGAAAGTTGCCCGTACCCTCCTGCCGTTTCTGCTCCTCGCCGTGTTCGTCGCCGGATGCGGCGATGACGATCCCAGCGCTCCCGAGACCGGGCTCACCCTCGGCGATCTCGTCGGCAGTTGGATCGCGACATCAAACACCCACACCAACAATGCCAATGCAGCCGAGAGCTTCGACATGATCGCGGCTGGGGGTGAGGTCCGTGTCACGGTGCTCGCCAGTGGCGGCGCGCGGACCTGGGTGGAATTCGGGACCTTCTCCGACGAATGGGATGCCGCGATCACTCTCAGTGGCAATACCCTCACCTCCGACCCGGTCGAGGTGGGCAGGCCGACGGTGACCTGGACGGTTACGCTCGTGGACGATGTTCTCACCCTCACGCGCACCAATTCGGAGTGGGACTTCACCCTCACGGGAGCCACGCCTGTCAGCACCACCGAGGTGATCGTCTTCGTCCCCAACTAGATCGGGCTGGATTCACCCCGCGATCCACCTCGGGCCCCACGCGTCCTGCGCGTTCGAGTGACCGGCTGTAAGGCGCACCCTCCGTTCGGGTAGCCCTGGACGAGGGGAGGCGTGGGAAGGGAAACCTCTCCCCGTACCCGCTGCACTCGTCCGGCTGGCGCTGACCGGGTGAGGCCGGCCTGGTCCTATCCAGCCATGGCCCCGGCCCCCGCCAAGAGGATTCGTGGGGGATGGACGGAGGCATCGTGCACCTGCGGCGAATCGGATCCCGGCTGGAGATCACCCTGGGCCCCGGTTTCACCTCGGCGGATCTGGCGTGGGTGAAGGCCTTGCCGGGGCGGCGCTGGAACCGGGAGACCAAAGCGTGGATCGTCCCCCACGGGGCCGCGGTCCTGGAGGCCGCGAAGCAGCATTTCGGGGAGGACCGGGTACGCCTGGCCGGCACGCCCCACCATCCGGCTCCCCCCGTCGACCCCGCCGAGGCCCTGCTGGAGCGAGTCCGGGAAGGCCTTCTGCTGCGCGGGTACAGCCCGCACACCCGGAAGGTGTACCTGGGCCACCTTCGGCGCTTTCTGGAGTGGTGCGACCAGAGGCCCGACGACGTGGACTGGACGATCACATCCCGCCCGGCTGCGTCTCCGCCCTCACCGCCGGATGTCGAGGAGCAGCTCCGCGGAGAGGCGGAGGCCCTGGTGCGCCGATACCTCGTGGACCTCGTAGAGACGCGGCGCCTCTCCCGGAGCTACCACAGCCAGGTGGTGAGCGCCCTCCGCTTCCTCTTCGAGACCGTCCTGCTCCGTCCCCGGATCGCCCTGGCGATCCCCCGCCCCAAGCGCAGCACCCGACTCCCCGAGGTGCTGAGCCCCGCCGAGGTAGGCCGCATGCTCACCAAGACCCGGAACTTGAAGCACCGCGTCCTGCTCATGCTCCTCTACTCCGCTGGCTTGAGAGTCGGCGAGTTGGTCCGGCTCCGCCCCGCCGATCTGGACGCGGATCGGGGGATGCTCCGGGTCCGGAGCGGCAAAGGCGGCAAGGACCGGAGCACGCTCCTCTCCCCCCGGGCCGTGCAGGCCGTACGGACCTACCGGGCCGCCTACCCCACCCGGCACTGGCTCTTCCCCGGGGCGCGCCCCGAGCGGCACCTCACCACCCGTTCCGTCCAACGCGTCGTGGCCCGGTCCGCCCAGGCCGCCGGCATCCTGAAACCCGTGACGCCCCACACCCTGCGCCACAGCTTCGCCACCCACCTCCTGGAGGGCGGCACCAACCTGCGCATCATCCAGGAGCTACTGGGTCACGCCAGCTCCCGCACCACCCAGATCTACACCCACGTGGCCCG
>JBDHLC010000054.1:0-21781 GCA_039586075.1 Gemmatimonadota bacterium
CTGGCCCCCATCATGTGACGCCTTCCGGCGATTCAGGGAACGGGCGCCGGCTTTCGCCTCCACCTCTCCAGCCTCAACCCTCTCCTACCCGACATCCGACCGACATCCCACACCAGACACCAGGCCATGCTCTACACACGACGCCCCGCCGCCCTCTTCCGCCTCCTCCCGGCCGTCTTCCTGGCGCTGCCCTCTGCTTCCTCTGCGCAGGCTCCGTCACAGGACGCCCGATCCGAGATCGAGGATCTCCTGGCGAATCCCAATGTGGCCCGGGCGCTGGAACGTGTGGAGGCGCTGGATGACTGGTCCCTGGAGACGCTCATCGAGCTTACGGAGATCCCGGCCCCACCCTTTCTCGAAGCACAGCGTGGCCTCCGGTTCGCCGCGCTCCTCCAGGAGCTGGGCGCCGACTCGGTCTGGGTCGACGCCGAGGGGAACGTGATCGGCCTTCGTCGGGGCATCCGGAGTGACCGCACCATTGCCTTCGGGGGGCACCTGGATACCGTCTTCCCGGAAGGCACCGACGTCACCGTCCGCCAGGTGGGGGACACGCTCTTCGCCCCTGGCGTGGGGGACGATACCCGTGGGCTCGTCGTCGTTCTCACCGTCTTGCGCGCCCTGGAGGAGGCCGGGGTGGAAACGGAGGACGACCTCCTCTTCATCGGCACCGTCGGCGAGGAGGGGCTCGGCGACCTCCGGGGGATGAAGCACCTCTTCCGGGAAGGGGCCGACCCGATCGACGCATGGATCGAGGTGGACGGAGGAGGCCTGGACCGGGTGGTCTCCATGGGGCTGGGGAGTGTCCGCTACCGGGTCACCTTCCAGGGCCCCGGTGGCCACTCGTGGGGCGCCTTCGGGCTGGTGAATCCGGTCCACGCCCTGGGCCGTGGGATCCGTTACTTCCAGGACGCGGCGGACCGCCTCACCCGTTCGGGCCCCCGCACCTCCTACAACGTGGGGCGCATCGGGGGCGGGACCTCGGTGAATTCCATCCCCTTCGAAGCATGGATGGAGGTGGACATGCGGTCCGAGAGCCCGGCGAGCCTCGCGCGGATCGAAGCGGCCTTCGTCGCCGCCATGGAGCGGGCGGAAACGGAGGAGAACGGGCTGAGGCGCGAGGGTGATCCGGTCCGGCTGGTCCTGGACAAGATCGGCGATCGCCCCTCCGGCGAGGTTCCGCCCGACACCCCGCTGGTGCAGCGGGCCATGGCCACCTCCGCCCTCCTGGGAGGAGAACCGGAGCTGGCGCGCTCCTCCACCAACAGCAACATCCCCATCGCCCTGGGAATCCCGGCCGTGACCATCGGCAGGGGCGGGGCTGGCGGAAATTCGCACGCACCGGAAGAGTACTGGGTGAACCAAGACGGGTACCTGGCCATTCAGCGCGCGCTCCTCCTGACCGTGTCGGAGGCGGGGCTGGGGGTCATCATCCCCTGACCCGTTGGGATCCCCGGAAGGAGAAGGTTCATGCCCGATTCCATCCGCCCCGATGCCGCCCGGTTCCGGCCCCACTTCAGGCTTCTGGTCGATCTCCCCAGAGAGGAGGCGATCGCGTTGCTGAGGTCCCGATTGGCAGAATCCCGATCACGGGACTGCTGGAAGGGAAAGGGGCGCTGGTGCGAGATCCACCTCCCCGAGCAGGAGCAGCGGCTCTGGACCCCACACCTCTCGCTCAGGTTGGACCACGAGCCACAGGGCTCGAGCATCTTTGGCCGATTCGCGCCCAGGCCCGAGGTGTGGACCTTTTTCATGTTCCTGTATGTCCTGGTGGCGTTCCTTATCCTCTTCGGGGGCACGTTCGGATACGTCCAATGGGCATCCGGCGAGATCGCTTGGGGGCTTTGGGCCGTCTGGCTGGGGCTACCCTTCCTCGCCCTCCTGCACATCGCAAGCTACGTGGGTCAGAGGCTCGGCCAGGCCCAGATGGAGGAGCTACAGGCCCGCCTGGATGAAGTGACGCAGGGGTTCCCGGTCCGTGAGGACGAGTGATGGGAAGGCGGCGCCCCACCCGAGTCGAGCCTCCCCGACTTCCGGACACGCTCCACTCGGCCTTCCCGGACCACACTGTGGACCTCCATGGACTTCGGGCTTACGAGGTCGAAGCCCTCTTGGATCGCCTCCTGACCAACTGGAGCCGTCAGCAGCCGGGCGCCATCCTTCGGATCATCACGGGCAAGGGCAACCGCTCCCAGGACGGTCCCGTGCTCCTGGGTGTCGTGAGAGAGGTTCTTCAGGATGAGCTCGGTGGTCGTGTGCAGGAAATGGTCCTGGACAGCAACGGTGGCGGCTGGGTGGTTCGGGTGGGAAAGGGCTAGGGGTCACGGCCTTCCCAATCCCCGGATCGACTCTCCGGTCGAACGGTGGAAGAGTGACCGCTCGCGATGCGCCAACCGTCGGCCTCGCGGACCCACAGGACTGTGACGGCACCTTCGAAGGAGAAGACCGTCGCTCCGTCGGGATCTCGGGCCTCCGTTCGAAAGGTGGCATTGGCCAGCGCGCGCCCAGCTGCCAGCGGGAGAACCTGCACATCGTCGTACACCGTCGTGAGGTGTATTCCAGCCGGGATCTCCGCAAGCGCCTCACGTACCCCTTCCGAGGAAGAGTACCGGAGGCGTCCCTCCTCGTAGAACCGGAACGAATCCGAGGTGGAGTAGAGGGCGCCCACGGAATCGAGAGCGGCTCTGGCCCAGAGCCGCTCCAGCTCGGCCATCACCTCCCGCACACTATCGGCGAGCGCCGCCTGGTGAGCGGGGGAGAAGGCGGTGGAGTCAGGTGCACATCCGGTGCAGAGGAGGACCGCCGCCAGTAGGTGGGTCCCGCCTGTTCGACTGACTCCCCTTCGTGGGCGGACAGTGGCGTTCACGGGGTGATCCCGGCGCCGTAGGACAGGACGAACTCGATGAACCTGGACAACTCCACCGCGTCCCGAGCCTCGAACCGAACGCTGTGGGAATCGACGCGTTCGACGTTGGGCAGATAGGCCAGGAGTTCCGCAGGCATGTAGTTCTTGAAGGAGATGTCCAGGGCCAGGGGATTGGGCATCACATAGGGCTGGAATTCCTCCAGCCGTGCAAGGGCGGCCCGCGTGCGCTCGGCGATGACCCTCTGGGCGGGTCCGGGCATGAGGGTCCGGGCGGAGTGGAAGCCGTAGCTCCACTTCACCACCGCCACCTCCAGGTCCCCCAGGAGCGCCGTCGCCTCGGTGGCGATGGCGTCGTCACCGGAGATCATCACCACCGGCACGCCGAAGTGGCCCGCGATGAGGGCGCTGATCCCGGCCTCGGGCATCTCCACGCCGTTCACCTTCAGCCCCGTGAGGTTCGCCGACGACATGGTGTGGGCGCGCACACCGGCCGTGTTCCCCGTGGAGGCGTGGTACCCCACCAGGAGTGCCGCATCGAACGATTCGTCGATCCCCTCCATCATCATGAGGGGCCTCGGCCAGGACCGGACCAGCTGTATGTCCTCCGGGAGGAGGTCCAGGAGGAGGTTCTCGCCGTTTCCGTGGGAATCGCTCACGACGATCTCCGTGGCCCCCATCTCCCGGGCCGCCTCGATGGCCGCCAGGACCTCGCGGGTCATGTAGTCCCGGAACCTCCCGTACTCGAAGCCCGACGGGCCGAGTTGGTCTCCGGTCACCGCTCCGGCCACACCCTCCATGTCGGCCGAGATGTAGACCTTCAACCCGGTCCGTACGCCACCTTGGCCCGCGGCGGGCAACGCCAGGCTCAGGGAGGCGATCAGTGCGAGCAGTGAAATGGCGTGGTGTGCTCGGAGGCTGGGAGGGCGCATGGATCTCTCCGGTGGGGGACGGTTCGGGGACGGCTTCGGTTCGGTGGACCGGTTGAGGACGGCTCGCGGCATAGCTCGGGTAGGATGGACCGATGGAGCCCCACGGGACCGATCGGCCTTCGCCGTCGGGCCCGCAGGCCACGCATCGCAGGTCCCGTTCGTCGGGCGGTGCGGTAGCGTGTGCGTCGGGCATCGCAGGTCATTCAGCGTCATGGTGGGACAGCTCCGGCCCCGCGCGCCAGGGGCCACCCGGTCCCCGACCCGTCGTTCCGCCGTGGGGCGGCCGCCGTCGGAACGCGGTCCTCCAGGCACGCCGGCCTGGCCACCAGCGGTGGCTATGGACCGGGTCGGGGAACGGTCGCTCTATTGCGCCCGCGTGCCCGCTCGGTTCATCCTGGCGCGTCCGCGTTGAACCCGCGCGTTGATCCTCCCCTTCCCCTTCCCCCACTGGATGCCCGTCGCATGTGCCCGTCGCCCCCCCGACTCCTAGGTCCGCTCGTCGTCCTGCTCCTTTCCCTCGGCGGCTCAGCGGCGGCCCAGGCGCCTTCCCACCCGATGGATCATCTCTCCGCCGAGGAGCACTGGACCCTCTACCGGGTGATGCGAGCCTCGGGGGAGATCAGCGATGACGCCCACTTCCTTTTCGCCACCGTGCACGAGCCTCCGAAGGCCGAAGTTCTCTCCTGGGAACCCGGTGAGCCGTTCCGCCGAGAGGCCTTCCTCCACCTGGTCGATGGAGGGACCGGATATGAGGCGGTGGTGGACCTGGTCGGGGAACGGGTTCTGCGCTTCGAAGCGGTAACCGAGACCCGGTACATGCTCGGCCCGGACGACTGGAGCACCGGGTCGGCGATCCTGGAGCACCCGGAGGTCCGGACCGCCCTCGAGGCCCGGGGCATCACGGACTTCGGCATGGTCCGCTGCTACGTCGGTTCCATGGCCTTCCTCGGGCAGGAGGAGGAGCGGGGGCGCCGAATTTCGAGGGCCACGTGCATCAACCGGCTGGGTGAAGTGAACGGACTGGGGGAGCCGGTGGAGGGTCTCTCCATCGTGGTGGACCTGGAGACCAAGGAGATCCTCCAGGTTCAGGACTACGGGACCGTGCCCGGGACCGGACCGGTGGCAGAGCATCACCCGGAGGCGGTAGGGCCCACCCGCGATCCCCTGCCCCCCATCGTCGTGAGCCAGCCCCAGGGATCCGGGTTCGAGCTGGACGGCGGTCAGGTCCGCTGGGAGTCATGGCGCTTCCACTTCCGTGCGGATCCGCGGCGAGGCGTCATCCTTTCCCGGGTCGGCCACGAGCTCGAGGGAGAGTTCCGCTCGGTCCTATCAGGGACCCACACAGCCCTGGTCCCACCAGGCCTACTACGACCTCGGGACGTTCTCCTCCACCTTCGAGGGCATCGCCGGCTCGCTGGAACCCGGGCAGGACTGCCCGGCCCGGGCTCATTACGTCGACAGCTGGGTGGTCCAGCCCGATGGATCGCCCCGGCGCGTGGCCAAGGTCGCGTGTCTCTTCGAGCGACCCGGTGCCGAACCGGCGTGGCGGCACGGCACCGAGCACTACATCGAGAGCCGGGCCCGCACCGACCTGGTTCTCCGGATGATCATGCAGGCCGGAAACTACGACTACCTCTTCGACTGGGTCTTCAAGCAGGACGGCTCGATCCGAGTGAACCTGGCGGCCACCGGGATCGACCAGGTCCTGACCGTGGAGGCGGAATCGGCTGCCGACGACGAGGGTGAGCCCGACGACCGCTACGGCCGCTTCGTGGCTCCTCACACCGTGGCCGTCAACCACAGCCACTTCTTCAACTTCCGCCTGGACTTCGACGTGGACGGGACCGGCAACAGCCTGGCCGTGGACAAGATCGTCACCGAAGAGCTACCCGCGGAGAACCCCCGCCGAAGCGTGTGGCGCGTGGAGACGCTGGTCCCGGAGAGGGAGGAGGACGGAAAGCGCACCTCCACCCTGACCGCGCCGGAACACTGGCGGGTGGTGAACCCTTCCCGGATCGGTCCCCAGGGATACCCCAGTGGCTACCTGCTGGAAGGTCACGGCGCCCGGACCATGCTCCTGCCGAGCGACTACATTCGCCGGAATGCCGGGTTCACCGAGCACACCATCTGGACCACGCCCATGCGGCGCGACGAGCTCTTCGCGTCGGGTCCCTACCCCACCAACGCTCCCGAGGACGACGGGCTGCCCTTCTGGACCCGGGAGAACCGCTCCATCGCAGACACTGACATCGTCGTCTGGTACACCATCGGATTCCACCACATCGCTCGCCCCGAGGACTGGCCCATCCTTCCCCTGGAGCTCCACGGATTCGACCTCAAGCCGGCGGCCTTCTTCCAGCGGAATCCCGCCATTGACCTCCCGATCCGGTGAGGCGGCCCCCACGTCTGGCCTTGGGAGCACGGATACCCGGGAGGCCGCTGTGACCGCGGCCTCCCGGGCGGACGGCGTGAGGCCCCCTCAGTCGCCCAGCAGGTAGGCGAAGATCAGGGGCGCCACGATCATCGCGTCGGAGTTGATGAAGAAGCGGGGGGTCTCGGCCTCCAGCTTCCCCCAGGTGATCTTCTCGTTGGGCGGCGCACCGGAATAGCCCCCGTAGGACGGTCCGGCGTCGGTGATCTGCGCGAAGTACCCCCAGAAGGGGACTTCCTGCTTCATGTCCTGGATGATGCAGGGCACGGCGCAGATGGCGAAATCCCCCGCGATGCCACCCCCGATCTGGAAGAAGCCCACCGACGGGTGGGCCCCGTCGCCGTGGTTCCGGCGATACCACTGGATCACGTCCGCGAACTGCTCGGTGCCGGATTTCACACAAAGGTGGTTGGGGAGCTTCCCAGTGAGGACGGCAGCGCTGAACATGTTCCCGGTGGACGAGTCCTCCCACCCCGGGGACCAGACCGGGATTCCCGCCTCCGCCGCCGCCACCATCCACGAGTGGGCGGGGTCGATCTGGTAGAACTCGGCCAGTTCGCCGCTTCGAAGGAGGTCGAAGAGGAACTGGTAGGGGAACTTCCGCTCCCCTGCATCGGCAGCGGACTTCCAGCCCTGAAGGAGTCGTCGCTCCAGGTGGCGCATGACGTTCTCCGGGATGCAGGTGTCCGTCACCCGGTTCATTCCCCGCTGGTACAGCGCCGTCTCATCGTCCGCCGAGAGCGCCCGCCAATCCTGGATGATCTCATACTCGTCGTGGGCCAGGAGGTTGAACAGGTCCTCCTCCAGGTTCGCTCCCGTGCACGAGATGGCGTGGACCTTCCCCGCCCGGATTATCCGAGCCAGGATGATCCCCAACTCTCCCGTGGACATGGCCCCGGCCAGGGTCACCATCATCTTCCCGCCGGCCTCGAGATGGGCTTCCCACGCCTTCGCCGCCGCCACCGTCTCGCGGGCATTGAAGTGCAGGTAGTGCTTGTCCATGAACTCGCGAATCGCGCCCATTTCCTGGCTCCGCTCTGGGTCGAGAAGGGGCTATAAGTCTAGGCCCGGCGCCGTGCCGAACAACCTCTCCGACCGGGACCGTTCCCGGAGTGGATTCACCTGCGCCGGAGAACGTCCCCGGATCGGGCATCCAGGAATCGTGCGTCCAGGATCGCGGGCTCGCCATTCACGAAGACGTGCACCATCCCCTCGGACAGCTGATGCGGTTCGGTGAAGGTGGCCCGGTCGCGGATCCTAGCCAGGTCGAAGACCACCAGGTCCGCCACCATCCCCACTTCCAGGCGACCGCGGTCCGCCATGCGGAAGACCCGGGCAGGAAGGGAGGTCATGGATCGGATGGCCTCCTCCAGGGTCACCACACCTTCCTCCAGCACATAGGTGCGGATCTTCCGGGGGAAGGTCCCATAGGAGCGGGGGTGCGGTACACCCACCTGCCAGGGAATCAGGTCCCCGTCGGAAGCGGTCATGGTCCACGGCTGATCCATGAGCGTCCGGACGTCCCGCTCGTTCATGTTGAAGGACACGATGGATGCGCCGCCCTCGCCGAAGATGCGCAGCGAGGCATCGACCGGATCCATGCCCCACTCTCCGGCGACTTCTGAGAGGAGACGGCCCTCCAGAGAGGAATCCCAACGTACCAGGCGGAACTGGATGCGGTCCGCCCCACCCCGGCGGGCCAGGTTGTCCACCACCGCGTCGCGGATCCTGGCTCGATCGTCCTCCCGCCCCAGACGCGCGTCCAGCGAGTCTCGCCCTCCTGCCTCGGCCCACCTCGGCAGCAGGGCGGCATGCAGGCTGGTGGCCGACGCGGGGTAGGGGTACTGGTCGGCGTACACCTCCACTCCCAGGGCCCGGGCCTGCTCGATACGGTGCACCAACGCCGCCGAGTATCCCCAAACCGGAGGTCCCAGGACCTTCACGTGGGTATGCACCCCCGGGAGGCCGGCCTCACGGGCCACGGTGATCACCTCCTCGAGCGAGGCAACCACGCCGATGGTGTAGTCCGACTCGTCCCTCACGTGGCTCGTGTAGGCGCCACCATACTCCGAGGCCACCCTCGCCAACTCCACCAGCTCCCGGGTGTCGGAGTAGCTTCCAGGAACGTAGAACGGACCGCTGGAGAGACCGTAAGCGCCGGCCTCCATTCCCTCCCGGACCAGGGTTCGCATCCGGTCCAATTCCGGCGGGGTCGCGAGCCGGTCCTGGGACCCCAGCACGGTGCTGCGCACCGAACCGTGCGGAACCAACTGGGCCACATTCACGCCCAGGCCATTGCGGAGCAGCGCCGTGCGCTGGGCCACAAGGTCCACCGGCCCGCCTCCGTCGGGGTTCACGAACACGGTGGTGATCCCCTGGGTCAGGAGTGGCTCGGCGTGGCTGAGGCCCGGTGTCGCCAATCCCGGACCGGCGTGGGAATGGGTGTCGATGAACCCGGGTGAGACGTACAGCCCCCGCACGTCCAGCTCCCGAGCTCCCACTGCCCCGGAGAGGTCCCCCACCGCAGCGATCCGCCCGCCGGAAATGGCCACGTCGGCCCGGAACCACGGGTTCCCTTCCCCGTCCAGGACCCGCCCGTTCCGGAAGATGACGTCGTACTCCTGGGAAGCCGCCGGCTGGAACACCAGAAGAAGGAGCGCTACCACCGCTCCAGCGCCGGCCCGGCTCATCGGATCATCTCCCTTGGCACCGCCACCGCACCCTCCCAATCCGGATCCGCGGCTCCCACCCAGAGGCGCTCGCTCCCGTTCCAGCGGACGGCGTGCACGCGCCCGAATGCGCCGGTTCGCTCGACGACCTCCACCTGGTAGCCCATGGCCTCCAGGGCGTCCACCACCTCGGGCGCGAACCCCATCCCGGTCTGGGTCTCCACCTCCAGCTGAGGTGGCGCTGCAAGGTCGCCTCCCAGGGTCTGGCTCGGGTAGTCGGGCACGATGCGCGGCGCGGCCAGGGCATCCTCCAAGGACATTCCGCCGTCGATGATCCTGCTGACCGCCGCCACGATGGACGTGGGGATCCGTCCTCCCCCGGCCGCGCCCAGGGCCAGGAAGGGCTGCCCGTCTCGCTCCACCATGAGGGGCGAGATGTGCGATCGAGCCCGTTCTCCAGGCTCCATACGCCCGAGATAGCCCCCCAGGGTAGACGCGTAGAGGAAACCCAATTCGGGCGACGCCACCTTCGACCCCATGCTGGGACCCAGTGACTGCGTGAGAGCCACCACCATGCCCGAGCGGTCGGCGGCCGTGAGATGCGTGGTGTGACCGTCGGGGACCGCGCCCGCCCCGGAGCCCTCCCAGGCACCCACCCGCATGAGCTCGGCCCTTTGGACGGCGTATGCCTTTGACGTGAGTCGCTCCGCGTCCTCCCACGTTCTCTGGTTCGGCCGGTCCACGTATGCCACCCGGATGGCCTCGGCCAGCGACTGCGCCCACTCCGCTTCCGTCATGGACGCCACGTCCCGGGTCTCCAGGAGGTGCAGCACCTGGATGGTGATGGCCCCGGCCGACGGCACCCAAAGACTCACCAGGTCGTGGTCCCGGTAGCTCCCGTGGACGATCTGGGCCGACCGGGCCTCGTACTCTTCCAGCGACTCGAGCGTCACCGGCGCCCCGTGCGCATCCATGTCCGCGGCGATGGTTTGGGCGATGCTACCCCGGTAGAAGCCTTCCACGCCCTCGGACTCGATCACCCGGAGGGTCCGGGCGAGGTCCGGTTGCCGAAAGAGGGTACCGGGGGGGTGGGTCGTGCCGTCCGGGCGTAGGAAGTAGGCCCGGCTTCCCTCGAACTCCGCGAGCTGTTCTCGGGCGGAGGCGTGACGCTCGGCCTCCCGGGGGAGGAGCTCGAATCCCTCCTCCGCGTACTGGATGGCCGGCGCCATGACGGTGGACCGGGGGAGGGTGCCGTACTCGCCGTGCGCCTTGAGCAGGCCAGCCGGAACACCCGGCACCCCGATCACGTCGTATCCGTAGGACGCCTGGGGTGCCGTATCGGGATCGTACGAGGAGGGGGCCTGGGTGCTTCCGTCGATCCCCACGTGCTCCCCGTCCGGCGTCCGGATGAGAATCTGCACCCGGCCTCCGAGCCCACTCATGCTGGGTTCCACCACCGCGAGAGTGAAGGCGGCCGCCACCGCTGCATCCACCGCGTTTCCGCCGAGCTCCAGCATGTCCGAACCGGCTCGGGCGGCCAGCGGCTGGGCAGCGGAGACCAGGCCGGCTCGGGACCGGTCGACCTGGGGGAGATCCTCGGCGGGCGGTGTGGCGTCGGGCGCCTGGCAGGCCGGGAGTCCGAGCAGGAGGGTGACGACGAAAGCCGACACCCTCGGCCGGTGAGCACGGAACGGGACTGGGGGTTTGGGGCGCATCGTCTCTCCAGGACGGGGAATCTGAGCCAACGTGGCGGGCGGGGCCGGGCTTCTCAAGTCGCAACCCGGGACCGATTCGGGCGAGAGCGGCAGGGCCGGAAGGGGTGGCACCCCCTGCCCCGATTCGCCAGGGTTCTCCCATGGCCACATCCGAGGAACTCCGGGACCGGCTTCATCGGCTGGAGGGGCGCGGCTATCCCGCGTACAAGGGGATCCGCGGCAATTGGGAAATGGGCGACTTCCGGCTGTCCATCGACCACGTGCAGGGCGACCCGTTCGCCGCACCGTCGAGGTTGAGCGCCCACCTCCCCCGCTCCACCGCTGGTCTGGATGCCTGGCTGCTGGCCCATCGTTCCCGGCGCTTGGGTGTCGCCGCCTTGTTGGCCCGTGCGTTCAGCGATAGGGCCCGTGGAACCCACGGGTCGGGAGGTGGGCGGAGCGGCACCGTGCGCATGGTGTCTCCGGGCCAGTTGGTCTTGACGCAGACGGCGCTACAGTTGGCGGAGGACGGATCCTTGGAGGCCCGCTTCACGGTGGGGCTCCCGGCCCGGGGGCGCCGAATCCTCGGCCTTGCCGCAGCCGAGCTTCTCACGCAGACGGTGCCGGATTTGGTGCGCCGTTGCCTGGCTGAAGGAGCCCACCCGGCGGATGTGCTGCACCTGGCGGCGGCGGTGAACGAGGACGCGGAGGCCCTGCGAGGACAGTTGCGCCCTGCCGGGCTGGTGGCCTTCGTGGCCGATGGAGCCATCCTTCCGCGCCGCAGCGGTGTCGACGACCGTCCGATGGACCAGGGCGCGGTGACGTTCTCCTCGCCGCCGGAGCTTCGGGTCACCCTGGACACGCCGAACCAGGGCCCGGTTTCCGGAATGGGGATTCCCGAGGGAGTCACGCTGGTGGCCGGAGGAGGCTTCCACGGCAAGTCCACCCTCCTTCGGGCGTTGGAGGCCGGGATCTACAATCACCGTCCGGGGGACGGGAGGGAGCGGGTGGTCACCGTGCGGGACGCGGTCAAGATCCGGGCAGAGGATGGACGCTCAGTCACCGGGGTGGACATCTCCCCGTTCATCGTCGGTCTCCCCGGCGGGCAGAGCACGAAGCGCTTCACCACCCGGAATGCGTCGGGATCCACCTCGCAGGCCGCCGGGCTCATTGAGGCGCTGGACCTGGGGGCTTCCGTGCTCCTCATGGACGAGGATACCTGCGCCACCAACTTCCTGATCCGGGACCGCCGCATGCAGGAGCTCATTCCCACGGATCGGGAGCCCATCACCCCCCTCCTGGACCGGGTCGTCGCCCTTCACCGGGAGGAGGATGTCAGCACCGTCCTGGTGTTGGGCGGAAGCGGGGACTATCTGGACGTCGCGGATACCGTCATCGCCATGGAGGCATTCCGGCCGCTGGACGCCACGGGGAAGGCCAGGCGGGTCGCCTTCGACTTTCCCACGGGAAGGAGGGCGGAGAGAGCGCCCGCTCCCCTCCGAGCCGCGAGCCGCCGCGTGAAGGTCAGCTCTCTCCCGCCAGGGCAACGCGGACGCAATACGAGAGTGCGACCCGTGGACTCGCGCGCCCTACGGCTCGGAGGGGAGCGTCTGGACCTGTCGGCGCTGGAACAGCTCCTCCTCCCGTCTCAGCTCCAGACGGTGGCGGCTGCACTCGAAACGCTGGGCCAGGACCGGAACTGGAACCTCACCTCCCTTCCGGAGCTGGTTGGGCGGATCTGCCAGGGATTGGACCGCGACCTCGACTCCGTCGACGGCCGCCGCACCGGGGATCTTGCCTGGATCCGTGGATTCGAGCTGGGGGCCGCGCTCAATCGACTCCGGTCTCTCGAGGTGACGGAGTGAGCCACCGTCTCGTTGAGGTGGCCCTCCCCCGGCCCGTTCGAATTCCCGGGTCGGAGATCGGTGAGATCCCGGCTCCCGAGCGACTCGCCCAGCCCGCCCGGGCCGACCACACCGTCGTGGAGTTGTCGGCTCGGCGGATTCGGGTCGGTCTCTCGGGAACAGCCGGAGTGCGCTTCGTGGAGGCCGACGGGATCCGTCTCACCGGCCCGGTCGGCGTGAATGGGGCCACCGGCGCGAACCTCCTCTTCGGGCCTCGCGGAGCACGGCGGGAGTGCTTCGCTCCCGGTGGAGCGATTCTCGAGTCGGTCCAGCTGCCCGAGTCTCTCCCCGGCATCGTGATGCAGTGGACCCGCCCCTCCACCAGCGGGGCAAACCCCGCTACCCTCACGCTCTCCCTGGAACTCCCGCCCGAGACGGGGAGTGGCGAGCCTGCGCCTCCACTCCAGCCCTTGCGCGCCACCTCCTTGGTCCGGTTCCATCGGGCTCCCGGACTCCTCTGGCTGTCATGGGGCGAGGCGGGGCTCCTGGTCTGCTCACCCGGATCGGACGCCGTCCCGGAGCTGGTGAGCCGTGGCGGCGTGATCCAGGCTCGCTGGTCCATCCCCCTTCGCCCTGGCGAACGGGCCGGGCTGATCCTGCAGGCTGCTCCGACCCAGGGATCCTGGACCAGTCCAGTGGCCTTGGCCGGAATCGCGGCCCATCACCGGCGGGGAGAGCTCGCCGCCGCAGGAAGCGAGGAACCCGGCATGGTCCTGTGTACGGGCGTGGCCGAGATGGACGATGCGGTTCGCTGGTCGCGGGTGTGGATGCGGGACCGGCTCCTCACGCGACCCACGTTTCCTCCTCGGCCTCATCCGGTCCGCGTCACTCCACCCGTCGGTATCGGATCCGGACCCCTCGACGGGCTCGGGCCGGACCTCGACCCGGCCTTCTTCGAGGCGGACACGGGACCGGCCTGGCTGGCCATGGCCGCGGCGGCGGCCGGAGACCGTGAAGTGGGCCGGGCAGCCCTCGGGTCCCTGTCGTGGGCAGCCCCGTCGGCCCGCCTGCTCTCGGCGTTGGCCCTGGCCCGTTGGACCGCCTGGACCGGCGATACGGATCCCCTGGAGCGGTTCCGTGATCAGCTCCTGGATACCTTCGTCGATCCCTCGCAGCTCCTTGGGGTCGACCCGGGGGCGATCCGGGTTGTCCTGGACCAGGTGGTCGCCGCCGGGGAGGCGGCCCGGAACACCTCGCTCTCCGGCATCGCCGTACCGCCGGAGCTCCCGTCGCCGGAGAGGCGGGCCGGTGGTCGACTGCCCATGGCAGGGGATCGGAATCGCCCGAGCGCCGTACCGCTTCTCCTCCGGGAGGGACGAGCCGACGTCTCGGCGTCCGCGCGCACAGCGGAGTCCTTGGCGGCCCGGGAGCTCCTGACCCGGGTCGCCCGAGACCCCGGGTGCCTCGAGGCGGGTGTGGGGATCCTCGCCGTCTTGCACCTGGTCTCGGGTACGCTGGGGGCTCATCCCGACGCCGCCTTCGGCCGGCTCACCCTGAGCCCCCTCCTTCCACCCCACTGGACGGACTTCAGCGTGGAGGGAATCCGGGTCGGGGACTCGGCCCTGGACCTCTCCTATCGCCGGGAGGGAAGCAGCGCGGCCTGGGAACTCCGCCCGCACATCGGGAGTGTGCCCGTCATGGTGGTCTTCCAGCCCTGGCAGCCAGTGCCAGAGCTCCGGGCGCTCCGGGTCGACGGGGCCGCAGCGGAATCGGAAGTCGACCAGGACTCCGGGTGGACCCGGATTGCCCTGCAGCTCCCGGTCGATCGGTTGCGGAGTGTGGTAGTCGAGGGCGAGGGGATCAGCCCTCTTCCTTCAGGAACCCCTCTTCCTTGAGCAGCGTCCGCAGGAAAGCACCGCGCTCGGCCAATGCCGTCCGGCTCACCGCGCGGGCAAACTCGATCCGCTTGGCCTCGGGAACGTCATCCAGCACCGTGATGGGCGCGCCATAGCGAAGCAGGATCCGCTTGGCGTCCACGGCGACGGTATCATCCACACCTTCCTCCAGTCTGTTCAGTTCATGTGGACGGGTCACCGTCCAGGGACGCTAAATGTAGGCTCCCAGAAGAGTTGCTCAAAGGGAGCCCCTTCGCTTCCACCATCACCCACGGGCCTCAGTGCATGACGGGCTCGTCTCCCTGTGCCGAGAGATCGAGCGAGGGAAGCGGGCCCTCGAGGTTGAAGCGGGGAATGCGAACCTTGAACCGGCGCCCGTCGGCCCGCTGGAAGACGTAGTGGCCCTGCATGTACCCGGACGGCGAGCCCAGGACGCAGAAGCTCCGATAGGAGTGGACCTCCCCCGGGGCGAGGAGCGGCTGCTCCCCGATGACTCCCTCGCCGTCCACCTCCGTGTCCTCTCCGGTGGCGTCGTGAATGAGCCAATACCGGAAGAGAAGCTGGCCACTCTCCGTGCCCTGGTTCTCGAGCTGGACCCGATACGAGAAGACGAACCGGCCCTCGATCGGGTCGGACTGCGCCAGGGAGAAGCCAGGCTTCACCCGGACCAGGATCCCCTCCGTCTTGTCTTCGTAGATGGTCATGAAAGCTCAGTCTGCAGGTTCCGTGACGCGCGTTGGTTTTCCACCGAGAACGCGTCTCCTATTAATACCAGTGAATCGCGGTACGGTTTCCCCACGACCTTTTTCATCCGTGGCCAAAGACCCCAGGCGCCTCTCACGGTCCGTGGAGGACTATCTCAAGGCCATTTACAGCCTGACGAGAGGGGGTGCTCCTGCCAGCACCACCGGCCTGGCCGAACACCTGGCCGTACAGCCGTCGTCCGTGACCGGGATGGTCAAGAGACTGGCCGGGTTGGGGTTGCTGGCCCATATCCCCTACCGGGGGGTCCAACTCACCGAAGAGGGGAGCCGGGCCGCCATCCGGGTGATCCGTCGCCACCGCATCCTCGAGACCTACCTCACCGAGCGCCTCGGGTACGCTTGGGAGGAGGTCCACGACGAAGCCGAGCGCCTGGAACACACCGCCTCCGATCGGCTCATCGATGCAATGGCGAGGGCACTGGGAGACCCTCGGCGGGACCCCCATGGAGCACCGATCCCCACGGCGGAGGGGAAGATCGAGTCGGCGTCCCTGGAGACACTGGCCGACGTGGCCCTCGGCGAGCCGCGCGTCATCCAGTCCGTGCGGGACGACGAGGCGGAAGGACTTCGAACCATGGAGGCCCGCGGGCTCGTCCCCGGCGCCCGGGTACTGGTTCGGAGCCGGCTTCCCGGTGCGCCCCTCGAGGTGCAGGTGGGGGAAGGCGAGGGCCCCACCACTCCAATTCCACCCGAGCTCGCCGAGCGGATCTTCGTCCAGGCGCTTCCGTGACCTCCTGCCTCGTGGTGGGGATCGCCGGGGGATCGGGCTCGGGTAAGACCACCCTCGCCCGTGACCTTCTGGATCGGCTGACGCCCCTCGGGGGGCTTCTGGTGCCGGCGGATGCCTATTATCGAGACCTCTCACACCTCTCCGTCGAGGAGAGGGCCGGCGCCAACTTCGACCACCCCGACGCCCTGGATGTGGCGCTCCTGCGGCATCACCTCGACGAACTCCGCAGTGGCCGGGCCGTCTGCGTCCCCCGCTACGACTTCGCGTCGCATACCCGGACCGGGCGGGGGGAGCCCGTGGGTCCCGCCCCCCTGGTGTTGGTGGAGGGCGTAATGATCCTCGCCCTCGAGTCCATTCGCACACACCTGGACCTGCGGGTCTATGTGGAGGCGGCCAGCGCCGTCCGTCTCGAACGCCGGGTGCAACGTGACTCCAGGGTCCGTGGGAGGAACCGCGCATCGGTCCTCCGCCAATGGGACGCCACGGTGGCTCCCATGCATGAGGAGTGGGTGGCGCCTAGCCGCCGACACGCGCACCTGGTGGTGAGCGGCGAGGAGTCGGCCACCAAAGCCGTCGCGGCACTCCTGGGAGACATTCGGAGGCGTCTGGGCCTCGGTCCGGGCTAGCACCTCGGGGTAGACGGGGATTCCCGCACAGGACGTCGGTTGCTCCTCCGGACCGGCCGACCGAAAGCGGGAGGGCTCACCTCCCCGGAGATTCGGTGACCTCCCCCATCAGAGGCAGACGCGCGATCCACATTCCCGGGGACGTGGACCCTGCACTCCCGCCGAGGTTACCCTGGCACCCATGAAAGTCTTCTACTGCGACCACTTCGTTCTCCCTCTCCCCGAGGGCCACCGGTTTCCCATGCGGAAGTACGCCCTCCTGCGCGAGCGCGTGACCGGAGATCCCCGGGTACAGCTGGTGGTGCCTCCAGCGGCGACGGACGAAGAGCTCCTGCGCGTCCACACACCGGACTACCTGGCCGCCGTCGTCCAGGGGACGCTTGGAAGAGAAGAGCAGCGACGGATCGGTTTCCCCTGGTCTCCCGGGCTGGTGGAACGTTCCCGGCGTTCGGTGGGCGGGACCGTGTCCGCTGCGTGGGCAGCCCTGGACGAGGGATTCTCCGCGAGTCTGGCGGGCGGGACCCATCATGCCTTCGCAGACCGCGGCGAGGGCTTCTGTGTCTTCAACGACGCGGCGGTGGCGGCCCGGGCCGCGCAGGCCTCCGGCCGCGTCTCCCGCGTCGCCATCGTGGACCTGGACGTGCACCAGGGGAACGGTACGGCGGCGATCTTCGCCGGAGACGACACGGTGTTGACCCTCTCGCTGCACGGTGAGGGCAATTTCCCGTTCCGGAAGGAGCTGAGCGACCTCGACATCGCCCTCCCGGATGGCACCGGCGACGAGGAGTACCTGGACGCGGTGGACCGTGCCCTCCGGGTCGTGGTGCACTGGGATCCCGGCCTCATTCTCTTCCTGGCCGGCGCCGATCCCTTCGAGGGCGACACGCTGGGCCGGCTTGCGGTCTCCATGCAGGGGATGGCGGCGAGGGACGCCCTTGTCTACGATCATGCGGAGCGATGGGGCGTGCCGGTGGCGACAGTCATGTCCGGCGGGTACGCCCCGGATGTGGAAAACATCGCCCGGATCCACGCCGCCACTGTGCTGGCAGCGGCGGAGCGCTGGGCAGCCCGTCGCGGTGCCTCCCTTCGCGGCCCAACCTGACGACGATGCGTCCCGAAGCCATCTACGCCCTCCTCGACGTCCACCCGCGCACCCACCTCACGTTGGGCCCGACGCCCGTGGTACACCTGCCCCGCCTCCGCGGCGCCCTGGGCCCGGAGACTCCCGAGCTCCTGGCCAAGCTCGACGAGGCAACAGGTTTCGCGCTTGGTGGCAACAAGGTCCGAAAGCTGGAGTACGAGCTCGCCCCCCCCAGGCTGCGAGGGGTCACGCACCTGATCACCACGGGCGGGGTCCAGTCCAACCACTGCCGCGTCGCGGCGGCGGCGGCGGCTCGCCTCGGTCTCGGCTGCGTGCTGGTGGTGAATGGCGATCCACCGGATCCACCTACCGCGAACGCCCTGCTGCACCGGCTCCTGGGTGCGAAGATCCGCTCGGTCTCGACCCGGGCCGATCGACAGCCGGCCATGGAGGTCGAGCTGGCGCGTATTGCCGAATTCGGGGGCAAGGGCCTGATCGTTCCGCTGGGTGCCTCTACGCCCCTGGGTGCGCTGGGCTACGTCCGAGGGGCCCTGGAGCTCCATGAACAGCTTCCGGCCGAGCAGGATCGGGACGTTCACGTGGTGCTGGCCTCTTCGTCCGGCGGAACCCTGGCCGGGCTGGCTGCAGGATTCGCCCTGCTGGAGCGCACGGACATTCACCTCTGGGCCGTGAGTGCCGACACCCCCGCCGAGGAGCTTCTCTCCACCGCCCTGGAGCTTGCCACCCGAGCCCTGGAGGAGTTGGACATGGACCCCGCCATCGTTCAGCGGATCCAACCCCGGATGAACACCTCGGACGAGGAGGTGGGCGACGGCTATGGCATCCCCACCGATGCGTCCCGGGAAGCCACCGAGCTGTGGGCCCGGAGCGAGGGGATGCTCGTGGATCCCGTGTACACTTCGAAAGCGGCCGCAGGGCTCATCCGCTGGATCCGGGAGGGCCGCTTCCTCGCAGGGGACCGGATCGTGTTCCTGCACACAGGGGGCCACCCGGCCATCTTTGCGTGACGGACCTCCCCGTCCTCGTACTCCTGGCCGCGGGTCGTTCCACCCGGTACGGGCAACCCAAGCAGCTCGCTCCCCTGGGGCCAGGGGGTGCGAGCCTCATGGCCTACACCCTGGTGGACGGTTTCCGAAGCGGATTCGGTCGGGCCGTGGTCATCACGAGCCGGGACCTCCGTCCCAGGCTGGAGGCCCACCTGGCGTCCAAGCTGGGGGCGAACCTGCCCATCGATTGGTGCCACCAGGATCTGGACGACCTCCCCGACGACCTTTCCCATCTCGCCTCCCGTCGCAGGAAGCCCTGGGGCACCGGGCACGCCGTGCTGTCCGCCGCAGACCAGCTCTCGGCCCCGTTCGCCGTGGCCAACGCGGATGACTGGTATGGTCCGGAAGCGTGGGTAGCCCTGGCCCGATGGCTGCAGCGACCGCCCCCTGAGGGGTGTTCCGCCGCCACGGTCGGCTACCCCATGGAGGCGACCCTCTCCCCCAGCGGGGGCGTCTCCCGGGGACTGATCGAGGCCGATCCCAGCGGTCAGGTCCGCCGCGTCGTGGAGCTCATGGAAGTGCGCCGAGGAGGAGCCGGCGGAATGCTCGGGATCGATCCGGAGGGACGCCAGATCAGGGTCCCCGCGGGTACTCCCGCCTCCATGAACCTCTGGGGCTTCCACCCGTGCGTTCTGCCCCTCCTCCGCGAGGGATTTCGCTCGTTTCTCACCGAGCGTGGTTCCGACGACTCGACGGAGTACGCCCTGAGCACGGCGGTCGACCGCCTCCTCGAGGACGGTGCGCTCTCGCTGCATCTCCTCTCCCACGGGCGCCGATGGTTCGGTGTGACCCACACGCAGGACACGGAGGGGGTCCAAGCCCGCCTGGAGGCGCTCCACCGGGAGGGAACGTATAGTACACCGCTGAAGGACAGCCTCCCGGCGCTCCGGAGCTGAGCGCGGAGGGGCGCGTCATTCCCTTGTAGAGAGGTCGGACATGCAGCTATCCCCACTGGACTGGCTGGTCATGCTCGCCTACGGCGTGGTGGTCCTGGCCGTGGGGCTGCACTTCGCGCGGCGCGCAGGGCACGATACCACGGAGTACTTCCTGGCGGGACGTACGCTCCCCTGGTGGGTCCTGGGGACGTCCATGGTGGCCACCACCTTTTCCACGGACACCCCGAACCTGGTCACCGACATCGTTCGGACGGGCGGTGTGAGCGGGAACTGGGTCTGGTGGGCGTTCTGCATCACCGGGATGCTCACCGTCTTCTTCTACGCGAAGCTCTGGCGCAGGTCCGCGGTCGTCACGGACATGGAGTTCTACGAACTCCGCTACGCCGGCTGGCCCGCCGCCTTCCTGCGGGCGTTCCGAGCCATCTACCTGGGGGTCTTCTTCAACGTCATGATCATGGCCACCGTCACGTTGGCGGCCATCAAGATCGGCGGGGTTCTGCTGGGCGCGAGTCCCGTGCAGGTGGTCCTCCTGGCCGGGACCGTGACCCTGGTCTACTCGGCCACCTCCGGGCTATGGGGGGTTGTGGCCACCGACCTCCTCCTCTTCGTGCTGGCGATGGTCGGGTCCGTCGCCGCGGCGGTGTACGCCCTGGCGCATCCCGAGGTGGGAGGCCTTTCGGGTCTCATGGCCCATCCCAACCTGGAGGGGAAGCTCTCGTTCCTCCCGGATTTCTCGGACTGGAGCACCGCGGCTGCAGTCTTCGTCATCCCCATCGCGGTCCAGTGGTGGAGCACCTGGTATCCCGGAGCGGAGCCTGGCGGCGGGGGGTACGCGGCCCAGCGCATGCTGGCCGCCCGGGACGAAGAGGAGTCGCTCAAGAGCGTCCTCTGGTTCAACGTGGCACACTATGGCCTGCGCCCGTGGCCCTGGATACTGGTGGGACTGGCGTCGCTGGTGGTCTACCCCGCCGTATCGGACATCCAGGCGGCGTTCCCGGGACTGGATCCTTCCATCCTCGGGCACGACCTGGCGTACCCCGCCATGCTCGTGTTCCTCCCGTCCGGGCTGCTCGGCCTCGTGGTCGCCTCCCTTGCCGCGGCCTACATGTCCACCATCAGCACCCACCTGAATTGGGGGGCTTCTTACGTCGTGCAGGACGCGTACCGCCGGTTCTTGAAGCCCGAAGCCCCGGAGGAGCACTACGTCGCGGTCGCGCGGGTCACCACGGTGGTACTGACGATCCTCATGGGAATCGTCGCCCTCCTGCTGTCCAATGCGCTCCAGGCTTTCCAGATCCTGCTTCAGATCGGGGCGGGCACCGGCCTCGTCTTCCTCCTCCGCTGGTTCTGGTGGCGCATCAATGCCTGGAGCGAGATCAGCGCCATGGTCATCTCCTTCGCCGTGGCGGTGTACTTCACCGGCGGCGTCTCGCTTCGGCCCCTTGGGATCGGGTGGTCCGCTTTCTGGTCGACCCCTGCCTGGAATGCATCGACCCAGTTGGTGGCCGGGGTGGTCATCACCACAGCCGGTTGGCTTCTCGTGACCTTCGCCACTCCTGCCACCAGCTCCGACTGCCTGAGGACGTTCTACCGGACCATCCGGCCCATGGGGCCCGGGTGGGATCCGTATCGAGGGACCCTGGTGGGGGCCGGGAAGCCCGGGCCGTACGAGCCCACGGAGAGCCTCTCCGCCGCCGCGCTGGCCTGGTTCCTCGGGTGCATCCTCGTCTATGCGGGGCTGTTCGGCACCGGATATCTGCTCTTTGGCCGACCGGTCCCGGGAGTCCTCTTCCTCCTGGTGTCCGCCGGCTGCGGGGTGGGCATCCTCCGCCTCCGCTCGAAGATCGGCCTCTGACAGCCGCACAGCCGACCTCTGACTCCGGGGGGCGCGCCGTCCGGGCCGCCCCCCCCCCCCCCCCCCCCCCCCCCCCCGCCCCCCCCCCCCCCCCTCCCCCCTTCTGCGCCCAGAGATTAGATCACCGGCTCTCCCGGACCCAATCAGGATCCCCCACGCCCCCATGGCATCCCCGCGACGCTCCGCGCCCGTGTTGCTGCTCCTGTCGCTCTCCGTTCTCCAGGTGGCGGGCGCCAGCGTTGCACCGCTGAAGCCCGCCGGCGCCCAGGAGGTCGATCTGGCCCTGGTGGGCGGCAGAGTCCTGGACGGGTACGGAGCTGCCCCGGTCGAGAACGCCGTCATTCTCGTCTCCGGCGAGCGCATCGTCGCCGTCGGCCCCGCCGATCGGATTTCGGTACCACCGGGGATCCGTGTGATCTCCACGGAGGGGATGACCC
>JBDHLC010000008.1:0-153441 GCA_039586075.1 Gemmatimonadota bacterium
ATCTCGGGTGACTTCGATCGCCAGCTCACCGGTGAAATGATGTGGGCGCCGGACGGGAGCGGGCTCTACTTCTCCGCGAACGACGCCGGCACCCGGAACCTCCACTTCGTCTCCGCCGACGGCGGCGTCCGCCAGGTGACGCAGGGCACGCACCTTCTCGTGGCCAGCTCCATGAGCGACGACGGCAACCTGATGGTGGGGACCCGGACCTCACCCCACGAGCCCGGGGACGTCGTGGCCTTCAGCCCCGATCGCCCGGACCAGGCCCGGCAGCTGACCCGGGTGAACGACGACATCCTGGCCGGGGTCCGCCTTGGGGAGGTGAGCGAGATCTGGTACGAGTCGGTGGACGGGTTCCAGATCCAGGGTTGGTACATTACGCCCCCGGACTTCGACCCGGCGGAGCGATACCCCATGATGCTGGCCATTCACGGCGGTCCCCACGGGATGTACAACGTGGGATTCAACTTCGGTTGGCAGGAGCACGCCGCTAACGGCTACGTGGTGCTGTACACGAACCCGCGGGGGAGCACGGGATACGGAAGCGCGTTCGCGAACGCCATCAAGAACGCCTACCCCGGGAAGGACTTCGACGACCTCATGAACGGTGTCGACGAGTTGCTGGGCATGGGCTTCGTGGATGAGCAGAACATGTTCGTTTACGGCTGCTCCGGCGGCGGCGTGTTGACCAGCTGGACGGTTGGCCACACGGATCGCTTCGCCGCGGCTTCCGCCAACTGCCCGGTCACGAACTGGCTGAGTTTCGTCGGGACCACCGACGGAATCGGCTGGTACCGCAACTTCGAGAAGTTCCCCACGACCTGCGCACCCCGATGCCCCAGACAGAGGAGTACTACGCGGCGCTGAAGGTGCTGGGTGTGCCCACGGCCATGATCCGCTTCAACGACGAGTGGCACGGGACGTCCAGCAAGCCCTCCAACTTCATGCGGACGCAGCTGTACCTTCGAGAGTGGTTCCAGCGTCACGCACGCCGGCCGGGGATCACCCAGGAGTAGATCCGGTAACTCACCGGACCATCCAGAAAAAAAACGGAGGGGGAGTCGGCTTCTACCGACTCCCCCTCTCTATGAATCTGGAGTGCCCGGTTCAGTTCGCCTGGGACCCTCCCTTCACCAGGAAATCATTCCCGGGACACTCCGTGTCTTTCGACACTAGAAGGATACACGCAGGGACGTGGGGGCTCTGTCGGAATCGGCCCGGTGCCGCCGGTCAGGCGAATCCCTACAGCCCGTACGTGAGAATCTGACGACACGTGAACGGGTTGTTTCACCACACCGGAAGGCATGACCGGCCTCCCAGATCCCCTACGGAGATCTGCTTACACGTCCTCGCGTACGGATAGCCCTTCCGCCCGGAGCGCCTCCTCGATCTCGACGACGTGATCCCGACCCCGCGTCTCCAGATGCAGGACGATCTCGACATCTCCCACGGAGATGTCCGCGAAGGCCCGTCGATGGACGATTTCCAGGACGTTCGCACCCATCCCTGCCACGAGCCGCGTCAGCATGGAGAGATTCCCGGGACGGTCGGGGACTTTCACCTTGAGGCGGACCAAGCGGCCGTCGAAGACCAGGCCCCGGTCGATGATCCGCGCCACCCGGTTGATGTCGATGTTCCCACCCGAGAGGACCGCCACGCCAGTGCGCCCTTCCGGAAGCGACACCTTTCCGGTGGCCAGCGCCGCCAGCGAGACCGCTCCGGCTCCTTCCACCACCGCCTTCTGTCGCTCCAGGAGCAACAGGATGGCCTGGGCGGTCTCCTCTTCACTCACTACGACCAGGTCGTCCACCAGGGCCTCGATGATGGGGAACGTGTAGTCCCCCACCCGCTTCGTGGCGATCCCGTCCGCGATGGTCTGAGCGGAGTGGATCTTCACGATCTTCCCGGCATCCCTGGATGCTCTGGCCGACGGTGCCGCCTCGACCTCCACGCCGACGATACGCACTGAGGGCCGCAGCGCCCGCAGCGCCAGCGCGATCCCCGAGATCATTCCACCGCCTCCCACCGGGACCACCACAAGGTCCAGATCCCGCACCTGCTCGAAGATCTCGAGGCCCATGGTCCCCTGCCCCGCGATGACGTGGGGGTCGTCGAACGCCGGGATCATGACCCGGCCTTCGTCGCGCACCAGGCGGCGGGCCTCCACCGCCGAGTCGTCCAGCACCTCCCCGCGCTGGAGAACCTTGGCCCCGTACGCCCGGGTGTTGGTGACCTTGATGAGCGGAGCCGTCTCGGGCATGACGACCGTGCAGGGAATCCCGAGGCGACTGGAGTGATAGGCCAGCGCCTGGGCGTGATTGCCGGCGCTGGCGGTGACGACCCCCCTCGCCCTTTCCTCCGCGGTGAGGTTCAGGAGACGATTGAGCGAGCCGCGGTCCTTGAACGACCCGGTCCGCTGGAGACCCTCCAGCTTGAAGTGCAGGTCTCCACCCACGATGTCTCGAAAGGCCATCGCCCGGGGACAGGGGGTGAGCACCACATTCGACTGGATGAGCTCCCGCGCCGCCTGGATCTCCTCCAGCCCCAGGGGCAGGTCGCCGTCCCCGGTCATACCTTCCGGTAACGTCCCATCCGGAGCGGCGGCTCGACCCATGCGGAGAAGAAGAGCCGGTTTTCGCCGCCTTCCACCACCACCCGGGACTTGTGCCGGGTCTTCGGAAAGTCGACGCCGGCCTGACTCTCCACCACCAACACTTCCGCCTCGCCCAGGCTGTCCATGAGCTCCTGGATCCCCGCCTCAAGTTGATCCAGCAGGCGTTGCTCCGTTTCGTCCTGGACCCAGCCCTCTTCCTCGGCCAGGAGCTCGTGAAGCCCAACCCGCTCGTACCCCGTCTCGAAGTCCTCCACGGAGATCGAGTGCGCGTGATCCCTGCGGAATCCGATTTCGGTCAGGGCCCTGGAATCAAAGTTGAGCTCCACGCTCTGCATGGAGGTCCCGTATTTGCGGAGGATCATGGCGTGAGGGGGGAAGGGTCAGGTATTGAAATTGAGCAGGTCCGCCAGGTCTTCGGGGCTGAGCTCCTCGGAGCTCTTGGCTCCCATACCCCGAGCCGACCGGGAATGACGTCCGCGCGCTCCGCCCCTGGAGCGATCTTCCCGCGGCGCCCCAGCGTAGTCGAACTCAGGCAGGTGCTCCCGGTGGATCTCGCGTCCCAGGTGGTGCTCGAGGGAGCGTAGGTGTCCCAGGTCCCCGGCGGTGACGAAGGTAATGGCCGTGCCCGTCGCACCGGCGCGACCCGTCCGCCCGATGCGATGAACGTAGTCCTCCGGGTCGAGGGGCACGTCGTAGTTCACCACGTGGGAGATTCCCTCGACGTCGAGCCCGCGCTGGGCAACGTCGGTGGCTACGAGGACGCGAACCTTCCCCTCAGAGAACTGGGAAAGGGCCCGGGTGCGCTCCTTCATCCCGCGATCCGAATGCATGACTGCGGTCCGCATGCCCTGGCGTTCCAGCCGCCCCTGCAGGACGTCCGCGGCAGCCTTGGTGCGTGTGAAGATCAGCACCTGGTCCCAGTCGGGGTTCTCCAGGAGGTGGACCAGCAGGTCGGGCTTCTTCTCGGGCTTCACCGAATACACCAGCTCCTCGATCCCCGAGGCGGTGGTCCCCGGAGGCGTGGCTTCCACCCATACCGCGTCCTTCGTGAGACGAAGGGCGAGGTCGTGCACGCCGTGGGGCATGGTGGCGGAGAAGAGCATGGTGCGCCGCTCCCCGCGCATGTGGCGGATCACCGCCTCGATCTGCGGGCGGAATCCCATGTCCAGCATGCGGTCCGCCTCGTCAAGGATCAGGGTCCGGACGTTCCCGAGCTTCGCGTTCCCCCTCTCCAGGTGGTCGATGAAACGGCCCGGTGTGGCGGTGATGATCTCGAACCCCTCGGCCAACGCCTCGTTCTGGGGTCCGTACTTCACTCCCCCGAAGATGGCGTGGACCCGGAGGTTCGTCCCCTTGCTCAGCTCCTCGGTATCGTCGGCGACCTGCTGTGCCAGCTCCCGGGTGGGGCAGAGGACCAGGACCTGTAATCCACCGCCGGCCCGGATCTCCTCCAGGGCGGGAAGGATGAACGCGCCGGTCTTTCCGGTCCCGGTCTGGGCGATCCCCACCACGTCCTTCCCCTCCATGGCCGGCGGAATCGCCATGACCTGGATAGGGGTGGGTGTGTTCCACCCCAACGCCTCCACCGCGGCCAGCGCCGCCTCGGAGAGGCCGAGTTCACGGAACGTTTCAGGGGCTGCGGACTCACTCACGCGACGTTTCTCCTTTCATCTCAGTCGATTCAGCCCATTTAAGGTAGCCTGTGGGCCCGGCCCTCCCTACCCTTACGGCCATGACCAGCCCCAACGAGATCTCGGTTCTCTTCGTCTGCCTTGGGAACATCTGCCGGTCGCCGCTGGCCGAAGGAGTCTTCCTCCATCTCCTCGTGGCGGAAGGACATGAAGATGCCTTCCGCGTGGACTCGGCCGGCACGGGAGGCTGGCACGTCGGACACCCTCCGGACCCACGCTCCCAGGAGGTGGCGGAGCGGAACGGAGTCGCCCTGGTCAGTCGAGCCAGACAGGTGCGGGGTGAGGACTTCCACGAGTTCGACCTCATCGTGGCCATGGACCGGAGTAATCTCCACGATCTGGTGAGCCTCCGCGAGCGGCACGGAGGGTCCGCCCGGGTGGTCCTGATGCGGGACTTCGACCCGGACCCGGGAGACGGAGAGGTTCCCGACCCCTACTACGGCGGTCCGGCGGGCTTCGACCACGTCTTCGAGATGGTGCTCCGATCGGCCCGCGGACTGCTGGACGACCTGGTGTCTTGAGGGGGCTCCTTACGGACGACGTCCGCGTCCTTCTCCAGGAAGACCTCACCACCTCTCTCCAGACCTCCGTGGTGCTCGGGGCGCAGCGTCCCGTGACCGGTGGCTGCATCCACAACGCCCTGGCGGTGGAGAGCTCCGTGGGACCCTTCTTCGTGAAGTGGAACCGCGGGCGCGCAGGAGCCGCGTTCGGTTCGGAAGCCCATGCCCTGGATGTCCTCCGCCGAGCCGCGCTGCGCGACGGGCTCATCGCCGTTCCGGAGGTCCTGGCGAGCCGTGACGCCACGGGGGTCGAGGCCGGCTGGCTCGTACTGGAATACCTCCCTCCGTCTGCACCTCCGTCGGACTACGCATCGCGTCTCGGGGAGGGGCTGGCGCGACTCCACGCGCGTGGCTCGGAGCTATACGGGGACCTCCGGGAGCGAGAGGCGACGGTGGACGTTGCGGATCCGTCGCCCACCCGGACTGGTACCTCGGCCGCTCCCCCGTCCGGAGGCGTGCCCCACCCCCCTTCGTTCGGATGGTTCGAGGAAAACCGAATCGGCTCTCTGGATCAGTCCAATCCGTGGATGGAGTCGTGGGCGTCATTCTGGCGAGACGCGCGCCTGCTCCCACAGTTGGAGTCGGCTTTCCGGGAAGGGGGGCTCGAGAGCCGGGACCGCGAGTGGAGCGACCGACTGCTGGACGCGGTGGAGCCCGCCCTGGCGGCCGTGTCTGGCGCGGAGCCGGCGCTGCTGCATGGGGACCTCTGGTCCGGAAACGTCCACGCGGGTCCCGACGGCCGACCCGTGCTGGTAGACCCCGCGACCTATCTGGGGCACGGCGAAGTGGATCTCGCCATGGCGCGCCTGTTCGGGGGATTCGACGAGGAGACCTTCCGGTGCTACCGCGACTTCCTGCCGGGGCTGGAGGGCTTCGAGGCAGTCCGGCTCGCCCTGTACCAGCTGTACTACCTGCTGGTCCACGTCCGGCTCTTCGGGGCCGGCTACCTGGCCGACACCCGCCGCGCCGCCGACTCGGTGATCCGTTCCGTGCTCTAGCCCGCCAGCGCCGCGGCGATGCGATCCACCGCCTTCTCGAGCAGGTCGTCGGAGGTCGCGTAGCTCAGTCGCGCGAACCGGGGATCTCCGAAAGCCTCGCCGGGAACGAGGGCGACACCGGCCTCTTCCAGAAGCCACGAGCAGAGCTCCGCAGCCGTCTCCTGGCCCGGCCCGAAGGCGCTGTCCACCCGGAAGAAGAGGTAGAACGCCCCTTCCGGCGCCAGATAGGGGAACTGCGGCAGCTTCTGGTCGAACAGTCGAGCCACCAGATCCCGGCGGCGCCGGAATGCCTGCCGCATCTCCGCTACCGCCGCCGCCGTCTCCTCTGTGCGGGAGTAGGCCGCCAGAGCGGCGACCTGCGACGGAGTGGCCGCGTTGGAGGTGGTGTGACTCTGGAGAGCGTTGAAGACACCGGCCCACTCCGGCGTGGACAGGGAAAACCCCATTCGCCATCCGGTCATGGCGAAGCTCTTGGACGCGCCGTCGAAAAGCACGTGCGGGCCCAGGCTCTCCGGCGGAAGCTCCAACAAGCCCGGAGCCTGTCCGCCCTCGCCGAAGTAGATCTCCCGGTAGATCTCATCCGCCAGGAGCCAGACGTTCCGGTCCCGACACCACTCGGCCAGAGCCTGCAGCTCCTGTCGGGAATAGACCACTCCGGTGGGGTTCCCGGGCGAGGAGTACAGGAAACCACGGGTTCGTGATGTGGCGACCCTCTCCAGGTCCTCCGGGGTGATCTTGAAGTCCCGGGATTCGGCGCCGGCCACCGGCACGGCCTCGGCTCGGCAGAGTCCGACGATCTCGGGATAGCTGGTCCAGTACGGGGTCCCGATCAGGACCTCGTCTCCCGGTCCGAAGATGGAGAAGCATGCGTTGAAGAGCGCCTGCTTGGCTCCACTGCTCACCACCACCCCCTCCCACGGGATCTCCCGTCCCGCCCGCTCGCTGAGGGTGGCTGCGATGGCCTTCCGTAGCGTCGGCATCCCGGCGGCCGGTGTGTAGCGAGTCTGCCCGTCGCGGATCCCCTGGATGGCGGCCTCCGCGATGAACGCGGGCGTGTCGAAGTCCGGCTCCCCGGCGCTCAGATTGATGATGTCCCGCCCCTCGGACGCCAGTCTCTTCGCCAGTGAGCTCACCGCGATGGTGGCAGAGGGGCGAAGTTGGGCAACGTTCGGACTGCGTTCCATGTCCTGCTCCGGCGGGGTTCGACGAGGTCGTGGAGAGAGGAGGAATATCGGGATCCCGGGGGAGGTGGAGCAAGGCGTCGGCGTTGCCCCCACCTGCCGGTTTGGGCAGATTTTCCGCCATGTTCCGCGTGCGGATCTACCTCGACTACATCGACCCGGGGTCGTTCCTCGTGGACCGATGCCTCGCAGGACTGGAGGCCTCGGGAGATCTGACCGTGGATCGTCTCCCCTGGGAGGTTCGCCGGCCGCCGGAGCCGTTGCTGCTACCGGACGAGCCGGCGTGGCTCGGATACTGGGACGACATGGCGGAGCGGGCGGGGCAAACGGGTGCAGCCCTGGTCCGGCCGAAACTGGTGCCGTGGACCCGGAAGGCCCACGAGCTGGCCCTGCTCGCTCGGGAGAAGGGGTGTTTTGACAAGGTGCATCGAGCCCTGATGGACGGGTTCCATCTGCAGGGTATCGATCTGGGTAGGGTGGACGTGTTGGTCGCCCTGGGGGAGTCCCAGGGGCTGGACCGGACCGAGGTGAAGGCGGTTCTGGACGTGGACCGCCACGCATCGGAGCTGGATCGGGTGCGGGCCGAAGCTTCGGCGAAGGGAGTGCGGGGCGTACCTACCCTCGTGGCAGGTGACCGGGTGCTGGAGGGGGTCCACGATTCGGACGCCATCCTGGCCTTTCTGGGCAGTGAACGAACGAACGAACGAGAGGAATGAGCATGGCTGGGTATCAGAGAAAGACGGCGATAGGTCCCGCAATGGTCCTGGAGCAGGCCGCAGAGGTCCTTCCGGACATCCTCGGACTGTCCAGGACCAAGGAAGGGGGACACTCCGCCACCTACACCGGCGAGGAGGGCACCGTCATCCTGACGGCCCACCGGCACGGCCCCTATACCGACGTTGTCGCCCAGACGGATCGCCTCCGGACTTCCCGCATGGACTACGAGATCCAACGGTTCCTGAACCGGCTCCCCTACGAGCCCGGCGACCAGGGCGGTCCTGGCTCCGGGGAGCCGGGCTGACATGTCCACCTTCGAAGAGCTGGAGCTGGCCCCGGAGCTGGTGGAGGCACTCGCCGCGGAGGGTCTGGAATCGCCCACGGCCCTCCAGGCCGATCTGATTCCCGTCATCCGTCGGGGGAACAACGTGGTGGCCGGCGCCGGACCCGGCTCGGGTGTGCTGGCCGCCTACGCCGCGCCTCTTCTGGATCGGATCCCCCCAGAGGGTGACAGGCCCCGAGTGCTCATCCTGACGCCCACGGTGGAGCGGGCCGGTGGCCTGGCGGACTCCGTGGGCCGCATGGCCCTGGCCACCGGGCACCGGGTAGCGGCCCTGGGAGGGCTCTGGGTCCTTCCCGAGCGGGCACATGTCCTTGTGGGGACGCCGGAAGGCGTGCAGGAGCGACTGTCCGGTGGCCACCTTTCCCTGGAGGCCGTGGAAGCGGTGGTGGTGGATGGTGCCGCCAGCATGGCGGTGTCCGGCAGCCTGAAGACGGCGGGGAGCATCCTGGAGGGGGTGAGCCCCGAAGCGCAGAGGGTCGTGGTGGCCCTCCCCGGGAGCCCCGAGGTCGAGCGTTTCGCCGAGGTCCACGCACGGAAGTCGGTGCACGTTCCGTCGCGGACCAGAGGCACGGAACAGAGCCCCCACCGAGGCGACCTGACCATCATGGAGACCGACGTCGCCAGGGACGAGGCGGCGCTTAGAGCGGTCGCCCACCTCCTGCTGGAAGCCCGTCACGTGGTGGCCTTCGTTCGAGGTGAGGACGCGGCCGCGGACCTGGGAGACTTCCTCGCTCTTCGAGGCTATGCGGCCGGGCGGCCCGGGGACCCGGACGTCCCGGTCTGGCTCGCCGTCGAGGGCCTAGAGGCGCGTCAGGCCATGGACCAGGGAGGCGCCGACGACGTGGCCGTCCTGAGCGTCGACGTGCCTGCGGACGCCGACACCCTGGACCGGCGCCACGGCGGAGGACGCGGCGGAGCGGTGCTGGTGCTCCCCCGTGAGCTTCCCCACATGAAGGCCGTGGCTCAGGAGGCAGGGTACCAGCTGGGCACCGCGCCCCTGCCCGAAGGCCGTCGTTCCGGCGGCTCGCTAGCCGCCCTCCTGGCCGCGGTGGAGGGTGCGCTGGAGACGGAGGACACAGAGGCGTACCAGGCTCTGATGGAGCCCCTCTTCGAGAAGCACGGCGCGGGAGCGGTGGCGGCCGGGGCGCTGGCGCTCCTCCGTAAGAAGGCCCCTGCCGTGTCCGTGGAGGAGGAAGGGCCGAAAGGCATTCAGGGCTTCGTCCGGCTGTTCATCAGCGTGGGGAAGCGCGACAACGTGCGGCCGGGAGACCTGGTCGGCGCCATCACCGGCGAGGCAGGCGTGGATGCTGCCCAGGTGGGTCGTATCGACCTGAAGGACTCCTTCTCACTGGTTGAGGTGGAGCGGCGCATCGCCGAGAAGGTGATTGAGGCACTCAACGGCACCAGCATTCGGGGCCGTGCGGCGCGGGTGGATTTCCACCGTGAGGACCGGGGCGGTAGCGCCCGGGGCGACAGAGGCCGGGGCGATGGCGGCCGGGGCGAGCGCGGCCGGGGCGATGGCGGCCGGGGCGAGCGACGCCATCGGGGTGAACCGGGGCGGAAGCCGCGGGGTGGGGGCGCCCGGGGAGGATAGGCCGTCGCCCGATGCCGGGCCTGTCGGCGATGCCCCGTAGGTGAAGCCACGCGGGAGTCCGGAAAGAACAGAGCGGCCGCACCCCTGGTGGGTGCGGCCGCTCTTCGCTGGGACCTCCGCCTGGGGGCGGCGACGCAGCGTCAGTTGATGGCGTCCTTCAGCCCCTTCCCTGCACGGAAGCTGGGGGTCTTGGAGGCAGCGATCTGGATGGTCTCGCCGGTCCGGGGGTTTCGTCCGGTGCGCGCCTTCCGCGTCTTGGCCTCGAACGTCCCGAAGCCCGTGATCTGCACGCGGTCACCCTTGGCGAGCACCTCGGCGAGAATCCCTCCGTCCGTGGCGAACATGGCATCTACTGCCCTGGATGCATCGGCCTTGGTCATCCCGGTCTTTTCGGCGAGAGCGTCCATCAGCTCGGACTTGTTCATCGGGGTCCCTCCTGTGAGATGAGAAAATTGGGTGAGAGGTTCAGCGGCCGTCCGCCGCAGTCTCCGTGGGAGCCTTCTCCGGACGGTCCGGTCAAGGGGTCCCGATGTCCCGAAACGCCGCATGAATCAAGGGAAAACAGCGCTTTCGGTATGGTTCGTGACGACGATACCCTAGACCCCCTGCCTCGTCAAGTGAACGCCTGTTCCAGGAGGGAATCTTGTTCTAGCTTGCCCTGGTCATCGCACCGACCCGACGCTGGAGCGACCCCCGCGTGACAGATTTCAGGCGCCGATTCCTCCTGGCCGGGATGTTCTTCCTGCTGCTGGTGGTCCTGGGGACCACAGGGTACGTCACCGTCGAGCGGTGGGGGCTTCTGGACTCGGCGTACATGACGGTCATCACGCTCACCGCCGTGGGGTACTCCGAGGTCTTCCCGCTGTCGGACAACGGGCGCTTCTTCACCATGGGCCTTCTCGGTGCGGGAATCACCTGGATGGGTGTGTGGTTTGCGCTCCTGACTTCGTTCATCGTGGAGCTGGACCTCGCGCATGTCATGCGAACTCGCCGAATCTCCAGGCGGATAACGAACATGAAGAACCACATCATCGTCTGCGGAGCGGGACGCACGGGGCGCCAGGTCATCAACGAGCTGGAGGAGATGGGGGCGCCCTGGGTGGCCATCGAACGGGATACCGCGCGCATGGAGACCCTGCTCGGCCTCTATCCTGAGGGATCGGTGCTGCCCGAGGACGCTACCCACGACGAGGCGCTCATCCACGCCGGATTGAAGGAAGCACGCGGTCTGGTGGCCTGCCTCAGCGCCGACACGGACAACCTCTTCGTATGCCTGTCCGCCCGGGACCTGAAGCCGGATCTCACCATCGTTGCCCGCGCGTACGAGGAGGAGACCATGGACAAGCTCTACCGCGCGGGAGCCACCCACGTGGTGAGCCCCAACGTCAGCGGGGCCATCCGCATGGCCTCCGTGCTCCTGCGTCCGTCGGTGGTGTCCTTTCTGGACATCGCCACGCGATCGTCCGAATTGGCGTTGCGCATGGAGCAGACGGAGATCCGCGAAGCCAGCCCCGTGAATGGGAGGACGCTGGCGGAGGCCCGGATTCCCCAGGCCACCGGCCTCATCGTCATCGCTCTGAAGAAGGCGGGCCAGCAGGAGGGCCACTTCGTGTTCAACCCGGTGGCCGACACTCGGCTGGAAGCCGGGGACGAGCTCATTGTGCTCGGCACGGAGGAGCAGATCCGGCGTCTTCGGGATTTCCTCCGGAACTGAGACGGGGCGCGGGACGGAGTTCGGGGGCGACTCGCTCCAGTCCCGCCAGAAACGGAACGGGGCGCCCCGGGAACGGATCCCGGGACGCCCCGTGTTCGTCAGAGGCCGACGCCGGCAGGCGTCAGACCTCCGCAGCGTCCTTCCGACGACCGCGGATCAGGGTGTAGACGAAGTACCCGATGGCGATCCAGAGCGCGAGCTTCATCACCGTTCCGAGCACCCCGAACATGATTCCGAAGAAGGGGAATACCAAGGCGGCGAGCAGCTTAAGGATCACGATTCCGGCGATTCCACCGATGGCCATCGCACCGAACGATCTCATGTCTTCCTCCAGGTTGGGCATCGTCCTCTGCCCCGGCCTACGATGGGAGGGGACCCTTTGTTTCGGCCATCCGGACGCCGGATTCGCACCCGCGAGTGAGAAGCGGCCCCGTGGGGGCCGGACCTCTCACTTGTATCGGTACGTGACCCGGCCGCGCGTCAGGTCGTAGGGGGACATCTCCACCTTGACCCGGTCCCCTTCCAGCACGCGGATGTAGTGTTGCCGCATCTTGCCGGAGAGGTACGCGAGGATCTCGTGCCCGTTCTCCAACTCCACTCGGAAGGTGGCGTTCGGGAGTACCTCGCTGACGGTGCCTTCCAGCTCAATCGCCTCTTTTCCCACGCTATTCCTTTGCTTTCATGCCAACGTTCGACAGGCCTTCAACCTAGCCGAAGGTGCACCGTGGGAGCAACGCCGTGGCCGCCCGGAGGCGACCACGGCGAGTGCGCTCCTAGAGCCTGAAACGGTAGCTCACCTTCAAGAAGAGCCCATCCACGTTCGGTCGCACGTCCTGGAACCGGAAGGCGTTGACCTCCTCCATCTGCCGGGAGTAGCCCAGGAAGAACACGGTCCCGGGCGACGGCTCGTAGGAAAGGAGGCCCTCTACGTGGATGTCGTTGGACAGGAAGTCGGACAGGGTCGAGCAGGACGAGTCGCCGCAGTACTGGAGTGGATCCCCCGTCACGGGGTCTGCGGGCGTCCCCCGCTCCTGGGCGGCATACTCGAGCACCCCCCGCAGGAACAACGACTTGCTGAACTGATACTGCATTCGCACCCGCGGGATCAGCGCGGTGGAGTACTCTCTGCCGTCCACCTCTCGCGAAAGCGTCTGGAACCGCATGCCGAGCTCGGTGCGGAAGGCCGGGGTGGGGATCAGAGTCAAACCCACATCGCCACCGAAGGCCTGGGCCAACTCCACCGGCGCGCCCAACGCGAAGATGGGCTGCTCGCTCCAGTTCACGCCGAGGCTTCCCTGCACCCGCTCCCAGGACCGGATCCACGAGCGCACCGAGAGCCGGTCGAGCCCCCGGAACAGGGTCTGGTCGGGCACGAAGCTCTGAGTCCCGCTGTCGGTGAACAGGCCGTCGTAGCGGTCGGGATCGAAGTCGAAGGAGGAGCGATTCCAGGTGGTGAACAGGGAGATGTTCCCCCGGAACCCGAAGTATAGGCCGAGCTGGGTATCCAGCTCCTGGACACCGCCGCCATCCCAGAAAGCCTGGCGGTCCCAGATCCCCTCCACCTCGGCGAAGGGCCGCACCTGCTCGAGGAGCGCTCCCGGATCACCGTAGAAGTTCATCCGGGCTTCGGCCTTGGCGCGGCTCTCGCCGATCCGACGCATGAACCCGCTCTCCGGGCGGAAGCCGGCCTCGGAGTCCTCGAACTCGACCTGCGCCGAGAACCGCCTACCCGAGCGCTGGATCTGGCCGTAGAAGAGCGACCCCGCGGAGGTCTCCGCTACGCCCGGCGTGCCATCCCAGCTCATGGCCCCCAGGACGGAGAGGGTATAGCGCTCCGCGAAGACGATCCGCGCGTCCGCCCCCGCCACCCGGTTGAAGTCGGTGGCGGAACGGGTGCGGTCGGTGTAGACGGCACCCACGGTGGAGCTCCCTCCCACGTCTCGCCGCACGCGGAGGAGGTTCACCGTCACGTTGTCCGCCCCAGCCCGCTCATCGACGGCGCCCAGGTACCCCACGTTGAGGCTCCCCATCTTTCCGGTGAGCTTGGCTCCCCCCACCGGGTTGACGATGGACCGGGTATAGATGAGCTGGCGCGGAAGAGAGAAGATCTCGGTCCCCTCCAGGAAGAAGGGACGCTTTTCCGGGAGGAACTGGGCGAACCGCTCGTTCACCACGATCTGCCCGGCATCGGCTTCGACCTGGGAGAAGTCCGGGTTGTAGGTGGCGTCCAGAGTGAGGTTCGACGTGATCCCGAAGGTCATGTTCATCCCGAAGTCGCCGTCGGGTGCGCTCCGCACGAGACGCCCAGCCTCGGCGTCGTACGTCCCCACGCGACTGGCGGTCATGACCGGGTTGAACTCCACGAGCCGCCCCGCGTCCAGGTCGCGCAGCCCCTCCAGGCGGCCCGCCTGTGCGAGCTTGTTGGCGACGTTGGCGGTAATGGGCGCCCAGGACTGGGTGTACCCGGTTCGCTGGACGCGGCGCACCACGTTCAGGCCCCACGTCTGCACGGCATCCGGCGGGAAGCGGAGGCTCTTGAACGGGATCCGTACCTCCGCCGTCCAGCCACTGTCGTGCACGAGTCCCTCGGACTCCCATAGAAAGTCCGGGTTGTCGTCGATGGGATCCCCGAAGCCCCCACGGCCCCCACTGCCCTCTACCCAGAGTCCGTCCTCCTGAACCCCCAACGGGTTCACGGTGAAGGCGTACGCGCGGCGCTGGTCGTTGAAGGTGTCCAGGATGATTCGCACCCAGTCGTCCGAGCGGCCCACGTTGTCCCGCTCGGTCAGAGTGGCGCGAATCCCTGACGGATCCAGGTCCGTGGCCTCGATACCGAAGTGGAGCGCATCACCCGTGAAGAACACCCGCACCCGAGTGGGCTGCGACGCGGGCGCGCCCTCCACGGGGTCGTACTGCGTGAACCCCTCCAGCACGGCGGCGGTGGCCCAGATCGCCTCGTCGAGGCGGCCGTCCACCCGGATCTCCTCGCCCGAGACGGCGGGAGCGGTGACCACCAACTCCCGGGCGGATCCGGTATAGACCACCGGATCGTCCGAGGGCCGGTCCGCAGCCAGCACGGCTGCGGGACTCAGCAGCAGCGCGGCCAAAAACGCTCGTGTCGCAGATCTTGCGTGTATATGCATCGCCGAGGCTCGCTGTATTCGATCCCAAAACGCTCGAGGACGTAACTTCGAACGTTTTGGTGAAAACTTCAAGTGTTGTGTATAATCGCGCCGGGCATTCTTGACGTGCCGCGCGGCTTGGGGTCCCTTGAGCGCGGCACCCGCAATAGACACTCGACCCAGGATGATCGTTGAGCCGACCATCTTTTTCCCGGGACGAGGAGGAGCGGATCCGGCGCACGTGGCGGGAGCGTAGAGAGGCGACCTGCCCCGGCTGTGGTCTCCCCCTCCGCCCCCAGCCGGTGGATCCACCGTCTGCGGTGTCGTACGTCCGTCGCCGCTCGTGGCTCATCTGCCCGGGATGCGGGCGCAGTGTGGTGGCAGACGATCCGCGGGATGAGCGGTGAGCCACATCTTCTTCCTTCGGTCCAGGATCCTGCTCCGCGAGGAGGGAGACCTCTACTCCGCAGGCGAGCCCCCTCCCGGCGCCCGGGATCCCCACGGAGGCATCCTTCGCCTCGGCGTCGGAGGAGACGCCCCGAGGATAATGGTCTGGCCCGAGGAGCTTAATCCCCCGGGGGGCACCCGCTTCCAGGGCCTACGGGGCGCCCTGGCAGTCCTCGGCGCAAAGGAAGCCGAGTGGGCCGGCCGTGCCCGGCAACTGGTGGAGTGGCGGGAGAACCACCGCTTTTGTGGCCGGTGCGCGACTCCGACGGAGCTGGCCCCGGACGGCTCGGCCCTCTGCTGTCCTCGATGCGAGCTGCAACAGTTCCCCAGGGTCTCACCCGCAGTCATCGTGCTCGTGCACGACGGCGGCCGAATCCTCCTGGGGCGAGCGCGACGCTTCCCGCCCGGCATGTACAGCACCCTGGCTGGCTTCGTGGAGCCCGGAGAGTCCGCGGAGGAGACCATCCACCGAGAGATCCGTGAGGAGGCGGGGGTCGAGGTGGACGACCTCCGTTACTTCGGGAGCCAGTCCTGGCCCTTTCCCCACTCCCTCATGCTCGGCTTCCACGCGCGCTACCGGAGCGGCGAGGTACGCTGCGACGACGACGAGCTCGAGGACGTCCGGTGGTTCACCCCCGATGAGCTGCCGGTGCTGCCACCGGCAATCAGTATCGCCCGGCAGCTCATCGAGGCGTACCTGTCGGACTGAGCCATACCCGTCACCGGCGCGGCATGGCGCCAGCGGCTACGGTCAATCCCGTGCGGTCACTCGGCGGCAATGAGGAAGACCTGATCCACCACGTGGACCACGCCGTTGGAGGCCATGACCGTCGCGATGATCCTGGCGCCGTTCACGTAGGTCTCCCCGTCCCTCACCTCGATGTCCACGTAGTGTCCGGTAGCCTGGTAGAGCCGATCTTCCTTCTGCAGCATCTCCACCGTGAACTTCCCGGGTGCGGCGTGAGAGGTGACGATTCGTGCCAGCTTCGCCTTGTTCTCCGGCCGGAGGAGCCCCTCCACCGTTCCCTCCGGAAGGGCGGCGAAGGCCTCGTTCGTCGGGGCGAAGACCGTAAGCGGCCCCGCGTTGACCAGGACGTTCTCCAGCTCCGCCGCTTGCACGGCCGCAACCAGGGTCGTGTGATCGGGGGAGGACAGCGCGACTCCCAGGATGTTGGGATCCGAGTTCTCATCCACCACGTAGGCCTGTCCGCGGTTCGATGCCGCCGTAAAAGATTCCGCAGCGGGAGTATCCACGTCGGAGCCGCCGCACGCGGCCAGGAGCAGTGTGAGGGCCAGCGCGGGAGTCGGGGACTTCCAGGAGTTCATGGTGATCCTCCTCCAGTGAAGGGGAATTGAGGGTCCTTTCGCCGTGGAAGGGCTTTGCGCTTCCCGGCGCACTTCATACCGTTGGGTCATGCTGCGCGTATTCTTTCTCCGGACTGGCCCGCGGAAGGCGGGGAAGGTGCAGGCTCCGTGCTGAGCCGCACGGCGGGATACGCCCTCCACGCCGCCCTGGCCATCGCTGAGCGGGACCGGGACGGCCGCGCGGTATCCGCCTCCGAGCTGGCCCAGGCGTTGGACATTCCCTCCAACTACCTGGCCAAGATCCTCCAGTCGCTGGCACACGACGGTCTCCTCACGTCCGAGCGCGGGCGCACCGGAGGCTTCCGGCTGTCCCGCCCGGCCGACCAGGTCCGCCTCATCGAGGTGGTGGCCGGATTCGACGACCTGGGGAAGGAGCGCCAGTGCCTGCTGGGCCGGGGAACGTGCACTGAGGTCGGTGGGTGCCCGGCTCACCAGGAGTGGCGAGAGGTCAGCGCACCCGCCTTCCACTTCTTCGAGGCGCGCACGCTGGCCGACCTGATGCACGGCGGAAGCGGCGGCGCGTAGAAGGAAGGGGTCGGGCATGGGTCCCGTACCTCCTAGAAGTCCATCTGGCGGAAGCGCCGGAGCGCCCCCAGGTACGGCAGCACCACCCAGCCGGCTAGCGCCCCGGTGGAGACACCGACGCCCAGCGGGCCACCGAAGAAGTCCTGGAAGACCGCTCCCGTGTATCCCAGCAGGACCGACGCGTCCACCGCCATGAGGCTCATGAGGCGCGCCAGATCCACGGGGTTCAGGACCATGGCCGCCAACATGGGCTTCTCCAGCGGATAGGCCGCCAGGACGTGGCTCGCCCACAGTACGGCGCCGTCGTAGACCACCGTGAGGAGGAGCCAGAGGAGCAACGCCACTCCCAGCCCCTTGGCCGCATCCTTCAGCGAGAAGGCCACGAGGAAGCCCAGGCCCACGAAGACCGCAGTGAGCAGAATCCCGGCCCCGAGGATCACCGCCACGGGACCCGGCGCCGCGGCGAACCCACCGGCGGCGAGAAGCGGCAATCCCGCGCCGACGGCGAAGGCGCCCGCCAGAGGGAGGGCCAGCCCCAGGTAGAGCCCCTTGAAGAGATCGTCCCTCCCCACCGGCTGTGACAGGAGAAGCTCGTTGAAGGCCCGCCCGTCGTAGAGGAAGATGGTGGTCACCACCACGCTCACGAGGGGGACGGTCAGAAGGATGAGGTTGGAGAGGGATGGAAGGACGCGCTCCACCCCTCCCCCCATCCGGACGAGGCCTGCGGAGGCAACCAGAAAGAACAGCCCGTACCCCAGCAGGGCCCGGGCCCGCACCACGTTCCGGATCTCATAGCGGGTCACCTTCATCCACACGTTCATGCGACCCCCTCCAATCCGTCGGTGCCGGGCGAGGTGTGCTCCAGGAGAAAGGTGGCGATGGCGCCCTCGAGGTCGGCCTCCCCGGTGTCCTCCAGTAGACGTCCGACCTCTCCCTCGAACCGGACACGTCCGTCCAGGAGAAAGACCACGTCATCGGCCAGAGCCTGTAGCTGCCCGAGGTCATGCGAGGTCATGAGCACGGTCCGCCCCGCGTCGCGCTCCCGCCGGACACGATCCTTCAAGACCCGAGCGGCAACGGGATCCAGGCCCGCCGTCGGCTCGTCCAGCACCAGCACCGGCGCACGGTAGCGGAAGGCGAGGGCGGCGTTGAGCTTCTGGCGGTTCCCGCCCGAGAGGGTCCGGAAGGCCTTGTCGAGCTCCCCCTCGAGCCCCAGCTCCGCGGCGAGCGACTCGTCCGGCATCCCCTGGAAGCCCCGGATGTCGTCCAGCATTCCGGCCAGCTCCCGGCCCGTGAGATTGTCCGGGAAATGAGGCAACTGGGGCATGTATCCGATCTCGCTGCGGTAGCCCGGGTCACCGTCGAGCGGGATCTCTTCCACGGTGATGCGTCCACCGTCGGGCCGGACCAGCCCCAGGAGCATCTTCAACAGCGTGGTCTTTCCCGCGCCGTTGGGGCCCAGAACCGCAGTAATCCGTCCGGGCCGGAAGCAGACGTCGATGTCGGAAAGCACGGACCGGACGCCGTAGCGCTTGGAGATGCCCTCCATGCGGATCCATACGGGATGTTCGCCCAGGTCGCGAAGGGCGCGCGCGCTGGTCACGATGACCTCCAGGGGGTGTCGATGGGAGAGAGGGAGGGGTCCGCATCGGCGAGTTTTGCCGGCGTCAGTACGGGGAAGACCGCCTCGGCCAGGTCCAGGAGGCCAACCAGGAGGCTCCGCTGGAGGACGAGTGCCGGCTCGTTCTGCTCCACCACCAGCGAGAACAGGCGCACCGGGCGGAAGGGGACGTCCCCCACGCCGTCGCGGTCCCGGTCGTAGCCCCGATACCGGTCCCAGTAGTTGCCCGAGAAGGTGCTGGACGTGGAGCGGGAGTTCGTGGAGACGTCGAAGGAGTTCCCCACGAAGTTGTTTGCGGTGAAGGCGCTCCCGTCGGAGTTGGCCAGGACCTGCACGGCCCATCCATTTGCCACGAAGTCGTTTCCGGCCACCTCCAGGCGGTTGGCGCCTTCCATTCGCATACCGACGCTGTTTCGGCGGAACCGGTTGAAGGCGATGCGGGAATCGCGGATCTCCTTCAGAAGAAGGCCGAAGGCGGCGCCACCGCGGTTCTCGTCGAAGTCGTTCCCCTCCATGACGACGTTGGAGGTGTACATCACCGCTACTCCGGCGCCGTTGCGGTGGAAGGTATTCCCCTGGTAGGTGCACCCGTCGGAGAACATGAAGTGGAGCCCGTACCGGAGGTTGGAGGCGCTCACGTTGTCCCGGACCAGGCTCTGTTCCACGAACTCGAAGTAGATCCCGTCCCGGTGACCCTGGATCCGGTTCCCCTCGATGGTGATTCGCGCGGAGTACCAGAGATGGATCCCGTTCCCGGCGCGGGTCTCCCGTTGGGCGCGGGCCTCCAGAAGGTTGTCCTCGATGCGGCAGTCCCCGGCATTGGCGAGATAGATCCCGAAGAAGGTGTCCGTCAGCCGGTTGTCCCGGATCGTGCAGAATCGCGCCCCTTCCACGCGTAACGCGGCCCGATCGTCCACGAAGGCGACCCCGGTGTTGCGGAGCGTCATCCCCTGGACCGTGACCGAGTCGGCCTCCACGACCAGAAGCTCCCTGTCGCCCTCGCCGTCCATGATGGCGCCCGGTCGGCCGAGGATGGTGAGCGGCTTGCGGATGTGGACGGGGCCCTCCAGGTACACTCCCGCCTCCACCAGCACCGTGTCGTGGGCCGAGGCAGCCTCCACCGCGGCACGAATGGACGGGTAAGGCGAGTCCGGCCCGACTCTGAGCTGCTGAGGGGTGGCGGAAGGCGGGGCCGCCAGGACAAGCCACAGGCCGGCGAGGAGCAGTGCGCTCACCTTGAGCTCCCAGCGGCCATCTGGCGCGCGTGGTCGGCGCTGTGTTCCATCGCCCCGGGGGCCGCCCGCCCATCGGGCCAGCGAGACGCGACGTAGCCCTGGACCTCCTCCCAATCCAGGGCTGTTCCTCCAAAGGCGTTCACCGCGCCGTCGCGGTCCTCGCGGCGCGCGAATGCGGTAAGACCCAGCCCCATGGGAGAGTCGAGCATGGGGCTCTGGAGGAAGAACGCATCTTCGACCCGGACCAGGGTACCGGGGTTGGAGAAGTCCAGAACCCAGAGGGAGTGCGCGGCGGGATCCTGGCCGCTCTCGAGTAGGTAGCCCACCAGGCACTCCACCGAATCGAACGGATAGGCCTTCCCGGTGCGGAGGAGCAACTCGGCACCGTGCCCTTCATCCGAGAGACCCATGTGGCAGTGTGCGCAGCTTTCCGCTCCGAAGGCGAGAGCCCGAGGCTGCGGCTCGCCGCAGCCGGCCATCGCCACGGAAGCGGCCAGGAGGCCCACCATCGCCATCGCCGTGCCACCTCCGGTGGTGGGCCCTGCATGGCCCGAAGGCGATGCGGGTGAGCCGGCTCGGCCGCGTCGGAATTCCACGACGGTCAGCCCCACTCCGGTCATTGCGGCCAGGATGGCGATCCAGCCTCCCGCACCGGGCCAGGAATGCGCGGTGAAGTTCAGGATCTGCCGACTTCCGATCAGGGGCGGCTGGTAGCTCATTCCGGGGACCTGGATGGCCGCGGTCTCCTGGTCCAGGTCGTGGCCGTAGTCGTACTCCCACCTCCAGAAGTCCACGAGCCCCACTACCGAGATGCCCACGAAGACGGTGATCCAGCCGTACAGCATCCACCTGCGTCCCAGGACCGCAGTCAGGACTCCCAGGAGGATCAGCCCCCCCAGGATCATGGGCATGTACACCAACTCCGGGATGGACTCCGGGACAATTCGCTTCATCCCGATGTAGTGGTTCAGGTTGTTGATGTTCGCGAGATCGTGGGGCTTCACTCCCACGATGTCGTCGATCTGGATCACCATCCCCAGGCCCTCCGGGTACTGGGGAGCCTCCAGGGTGATACGCCAGACGGGGAGCACGTAGACCAGGCCCAGGGCCAGGGCGGCCACCAGCACCAGGATCCGGCTTCCCTTCGTCATCATGGTGTGTTCCTCGGCAGGGGGATGGAGGGGGCGGCTGGACCGCCCCCTCCGGATCGACGGGTGCCTACTGCGTGTGCCACTCGCCCCCAGTGCCCCAGCGGAGGGGAACGTTGGATCCGCGGGGAGACACCCGGGCGTAGCCCTGCATCTCCTGGTGGAGGGCCGAACAGAAGTCGGTGCAGTAGAACGGGTAGATTCCCGGCTCCCTGGGCACCCAGGTGAGGGTGCGGGTCTCACCGGGCATGATGAGAAGCTCGGCGGTGTTCGCACCCATGGCCGCGAAGCCGTGGGGCACGTCCCAATCCTGTTCCACGTTGGTGACGTGGAAGAAGACCTCGTCGCCCACCCGGATCCCCTCGATGTTGTCCGGGGTGAAGTGGCTGCGACTGGCGATCATGTAGACGTGGATCTCGTTCCCCTCCCGAACCACGCGGGTCTCGGCCGGCGACTTGGCCGCCCGGGGATGGGTGTTCTCCTCCAGGGCGTAGAACTGCACCTGGTTGTCCATGATCTTCTCCGCCGCGATTCCCTGGGCGTAGTGGGGTTCGCCCTGCGTCGGGAAATCCAGCAGGAGCCGCATGCGGTCTCCCGAGATGTCGATGAGCTGGGCCGCGTGCGCCAGCTCCGGTCCGGTGGGGAGGTAGCGGTCCTTCGTGATCTTGTTCAGAGCCACGAGGTACTTCCCATCAGGCTGGCGGGAGTCGCCACCGGGAATCATGAGGTGACCCACCGAGTAGTAGACGGGGATGCGGTCCACGACCTGCCAGGTTCCGATCTCCCACTTCACGATCTCGCTGGTGATGAACGCGGTGGTGTAGGCATATCCGCGTCCGTCGAACTCGGTGTGCAGGGGGCCGAGCCCGGCATTCTCCACCTCGCCCGCGATGACCGCCTCGTAGCGGATCACGGGAATCCCGTCGATGATCTCCTCGAAGTCCTCGGCCTCGATAGCGGCGAGCATCTTGGAGAAGGAGTGAACCGGGATAACCGTCGCCAGCTTTCCGCCGGCCGCGATGTACTCACCCGTGGGGTCCACGTCCACGCCGTGGGGCGACTTCGGGGTGGGAAGGAAGTAGACGAGCTCCGAACAGTCCGCCGGCTCGATGACCAGCACCGAGTTCACGCTCTCTGAGACGGCGATGTGGTCGTCGTTGAAGTAGTTGTGGCGGTAGTCGGCGGCCATCGGCCGACCAGCCCCGTTTGCGATGCACTCCTCGGCGCGGCGGTAGTTCACCGCCGCCACGAAGTCCTTGTCGTTCCGTGAGGCGGTGACCTCCAGCAGGGTGTGCTGCTCCTCCGTGTTGTACGAGGTGAAGAACATCCACCCGTCGGAGGGCCCCTTCCCCGCGTGGGCAAGGTCGTAGTCGTAGCCGGGCATCAGGATCTGGAAGGCGATCTCCATCTCCTTGGGGGTGTTGGCTCGCACGAACGAGAGCGTCCCCTTGAAGTTCCCTCGGTACTCCTCGATGGACATGTCCCGGTTGGGTACGGGCACGCTGAACCGGGTGGACGCCACCAGGTAATCGGAGTTGGGCGTGATGAAGGGCGACCCATGGTTCCCGGCCGAGTTGGGGATCTCCAGGATCTCGGTAGTCTCGAAGGTGCTCAGGTCGATCCGGGCCACCCGCGGCGTGTTGTTGCCGTTGATGAAGATCCACCGGCCGTCCGGTACGCCGTCGGTCATGGACAGCTCCGGATGATGCGCGTCGTCCCAGGGCACGAACCCGTACGACGTCTCCAGCATGGCCTTGGTCTCTTCGGAGTACCCCCAGCCGTTCTCCGGGAATTGGCTGAAGACCGGCACGGTCTTCAGGAGTCTCCCGGAGGGCAGGCCCATGACCGTGAGCTGGCCGCTGAATCCGCCCGACATGAAGGCGTAGAATTCGTCGTACTCGCCGGGGGCCACGTACACGGCCTGTGCTGCGCTGGCCATGTCGCCGGCTCCGATTGCGGGCCCGCTGTCGCCCTGACAGGCGAAGAGTCCCACGGTGGCGGCCGTGAAGCCCGCCGCCAGCAGGGTATACCCGCGGTTGATGGGGCGCTTCATGGTGGTGTCTCCTCCTTGCAGTGGTGGGTCGGCGTCCTAGGAGTCCGACGACCCGCTCGGGGTGGTGGATGAACCGGTCTGTTCGGACCGGAGATATTCGAGGATGGCCCGGGCCTCGCCCGTGTCTCTCACCTGGACCGGCATGGGCGTGTAGTACTCGGCCAGGAGCTCCCGCATGACCGGATGCCGCAGCACCATTTCGTCGGCGTTGAGCATCATGTTCATGACGAACTCGGGCCGTCGGCGGGAAAGGACCTCACCGAGGGCGGGGGCCACGAAGCGCTCCTCCAGCTTGTGGCACGCCGAGCACTTGGTCTGGAAGAAGGCCTCGCCCTCGGCGGCCAGCTCCGGATCCACCGGGCCCAGCTCCAGGTCCCGGATGGGCCCGATGCCCTGCTCCAGTTCGACGGCCGACAGCTCACCCGCCGGGGTCGCTTCCACGGCACCTCCGGCGGAGGTGCTCTTTTCTGAGGGGGCATCGCCCCCGCCGCAGCCGGCGATGAGGAGTAGCGCGGAGAGAGCGGCGAACTGGGGATGGGTGTGGCGAGTCATGGTGCTACCTCGGTGGCGGTCGGTTCGACCGAAAGAGCCGGAGGGGGGGCGCCTTCCAGGAGGTCGGCGATGGTGGTTCCTTCGAGGATCTCCAGCGCGGAAGCGCTCCAGGCGGAGCGGCGCTCATGCGCCGGGCAGGGGTCGTCGAGATCGCAGGGGCCTCCCAGGAGGCACGTTCTCGTCGGGCGAAGCTCCTGGAACGGTGCTACTACCGAAGCGACCGTGACCACGGCCGGATCCCCCGCGAGCCGGTACCCGCCCTTGGGCCCCCGCATGGAGACGAGGACGCCCTCCCGGGCCAGGCGGTGCAGAACCTTCGCTAGGTAGGTCCCTGGCACAGCCAGCTGCCGGGCCATGGTCCCCGCTGGCACGGGACGGCCCCCGTCCTGTCGGGCGAGGTGCAGAGCCGCCTGAAGAGCATAGGTGCCCGTTTGGGAAAGCATGGGGTGGTGGGTTGAGATGAATATACGTTATTCAGATGATAATATCCGATTTGTCCGCGCAACCGAGGAAATCCCCCGATCCAAGTGTCGGGAAATCTCCCATCGAGCTCGTCCGTGGCCACGGCCACTTCCCCACCGGCAAGCCGGATGGTTGCGTCGCGCATCGCCGGGTTCGAGAATCGGGCCGTGCCCGCACTCCTCGAACTCGTTGCCATGTCCAGCTCACTCCATCCGGTTCCGTCACCGGAGCACCCGAAGGACCGCCGTGGTCGACACCCCACCTGCCGGCGCGTGCTCCTCGCAGGGTTCCTCCTGCTCTTCGGCCTGGCGGCACCCGATTCCGTCGCCTCCCAGACGCCGAAACGGGAGCCCGTGGTGGTGGAGCTCCTGCCCGGGGCCCGCGCGCTGGCTCTGGGGATGGCTCCCCAGGTGGGGTCCAACGACCCCGACCTCGCCTGGGCTCACCCGGCGCTGGTCCAGGACCTCCAGGGCGTTCAAGGTAGCTACACCCGGTTCGGAAGCGCCGCGGCGGCATACACACTGTCCGCGGCTACCGACTGGCTCGGCGGTGGGGTGGCCGTCACGCTCCACTCGCTCGAGTACGGACGACCCAGTGGTACGAGCCCCGGCGAGAGGACCATTGGCCTGGACGACCTGTTCGGGGAGGCTGGCATCGAAGAGGCGGTGGGCGAGATGGCCGCAAGCGCCACCTATGGACGCACGGTCGGCGGGTTCCAGGTGGGCGTCACAGGCCGGATCTTCACCCAGCGGTACGGGGCCGAGCGCGTGTCCGGTCAGTCCGTGGACCTGGGACTCGCCCGGCAGGTGGGTCCCGTCCAGGTGGCGCTGTCCGGGCGGAACCTGGGGAACTATGAGCGCCTCCCCCAGGAGGTCGTCCTGGGTGCCGGTGCATACGGGCAACCCCTGGGCCCCCTGGACCTCGGGGCGGCGGCGCAGGTGCGTTACCGGGACGATGGAGAGCTCGAGCTCGGCGGTGGAGTGGAATTCGGGTACTGGCCGGTGCGAGGCCGGACCTTCGTTGGACGCGTCGGCGTACGGAGCGTCCGGGAAGGTGAGGCTTCACCGGTGACCTTCGGGGGGTCCTTCTGGGGCGACTCCCTGGTCCTGGACTACGCCTTCCAGCCCATGGACGGGCTGGACGGGATCCACCGCTTGAGCATCGGGTTCCGCTGAGCCGGGGCGTGCCCGGCGCGGCGGGGGCCGCGGCCCATCACTTCACCCGGGTCCTCCAGAAGTCCTCCCCCAGCCGCGAGATCCCGATGTCGTCCACCAACACCTCCCCGGCCACCGCCCGATCGAAAACCAGCCGCACCGCGGAAAGGGAACGGGGATCCAGATCCGGGTTGATCCCCACGAAGTCGGCCAGGGGAAGGTCGAAGCTCTGCAGCACCAGCTCGGACCGGTCGGCGAACACGTCCTCCTCCTGATCCGTCCGACGCCAGATGGTGATGTCCAGGGGCCGCCGGATGGGTCCGTAGGCTCCCAGGGCCACCCGCGCCGTCTGACCGTTGGCGTCGACCACCTCGATGGACAGGTCCACCGGAGGCTTGGGGGCGTCCGGATCCCGGCGGCGGTCCTGCCGCTCGGGGCCGGCCTCGTCCCGTCCCTCTGCGTCCTCCCTCTCCTCAGGGGTGGGATCGGGGCGCGGACGCGGCAGGTTCTCCGTGGCGACGAGGGAGAGACCGATGGAGTGGTCTCCGCTCACTCCCCACGAGCGAGCCAGCCCCCGAGGAAGCTCCACCTCGAACACGGCAGGAGGGCCCATCCGGGTGGTATCGGGCCCTGCGATGCGGTTGTTCCAGGCCAGCCGCACCGCCTGATTCTCCTGGGAAGCGGACGTGTTGGCCCGGTTCCGCGACCGGAGCGTGAGCTGTTCCTCCGCCCATTTCGCCAGGCTGTCGCCCCGGATGATGACGCCGGGGTGACTCCCGGTCGTGACGTCGATGTCCTCCTCGAACGTCGCCAGCGCGCGGAAGGACGCGTGCTCCATCCGGGTCACGTACATGGTCTTCGGAAGCCATTCACCGGCGACCCGGTGGTCGCGGAACAGGGGCAGCCAGCGACGGTCGCCCTTGAGCGTCGACTCGAGGAAGGCCGTGACGTAGATCTCCGCGAAGAGCCGCTGGTCCTCCGGAGGGACCAGGTACCGGAGGTCCAGGATTCGGGGGGATCGGGGCCCGTTGTCGTAGGAATTCCAGACGGAGTTCCACTGGCCGTGGTTCGCACGGTACATGTAGATGGCGGACTTGAAATAGTCGCCTCCCCCCGTGAACGAGACCCGATCCCACTGCCGAAGCCCGTGGAACGAGGTAACGTCCCCGTCGTGAGAGCCGTGGAAGACCAGGTAGTTCACGTTCTCCACCGGCACCTTGCGCCCCGTGGGCAGGTACTGGCCGTCCACCGGGGCGATGGCCACGACCGAGCGGATGTCGAAGCCGAAGTCGAACTCCAGCGAGGCGTCGTCCGGGTAGCGTGAGAGCTGGTTGAACGCCGCCGCATGACCCACCGCCTCACCGCCCCGCGAGTGTCCCATGACGGCGATGCGCGACATGTCCACCTTCCCCTGCAGTGGGTTGCCCTCCTCACCGTTGAAGCGGTCCCACGCCTGCAGGTGCTTCAGCATGAGCCAGCCCCGCCCGTCGTTCTCTCCCCGGATGCCACCGTTGATGAAGTTCATGTCCAGGGATGCCAGGATGAACCCGCGGGAGGCCAGGAGCTCGCCCAGGTAGTCGTACCCGGGGTCCGAGTAGTCCTCGGGGTTGTGGTTCCCGTGGACAACCAGGACCAGCGGAAAAGGGCCGTCCCCGTCGGGATACCAGACCCGGGCATTCAGCGGAAACCCCTTGGGCGTGAATCCCCAGTACTTGTTCCGCTCCCGCGCCGCTCTCCCCAGGTCCACCAGCTTGGAGGCGTCCACCGAGTCGGTGACCATGGTCACGGAGTCCCGGTACTCGGCCCGATTCCGGTCCGTCCCGCTCCCGTAGTAGAGGGTCCGCACCCCGTACGGGCCCGGCTCCGCCGGGGACGGTCCTTCCATAGCCTGGCGCGACAGGACGGTGTCGGCGTCGCTGGGGGTCACGTTGAGGGGCGCCGCGCAGGCGGCTACCAGAAGGGCCGGGCCCGCCGCGCACAGGGCGGCAGCCCGTTGGCGGCTCCGGCGACGGCCGCCTGGGCTCTGGGAATTCTCGATCCGCATCATGGCGCGGACTCTACGCCACAACCCGGTCCCAGTCCACCTTCCCGTCGACCATGTGCACGATCCGGCGACACTCTTGGGCCACGGCGTCGTCGTGGGTCACCACCAGAAACGCCGTTCCCAGGCGCTCGTTGAAGCCGTGGAGGAGCTCCAGGACCCGCGCACCGGCCTGGGTGTCCAGGTTGCCGGTAGGCTCGTCCGCCAGGACCACCACCGGATCCACCACCAGCGCCCTGGCGATGGCCACCCGCTGCTGCTGCCCGCCGGAGAGATCCGTGGCGCGGTAGCGCGCACGGTCCGCCAGCCCAACCTCCTCGAGCAGGGTGGACGCCTTGTCTCGCATCCACGCCCGAGGACGTCCGGCACGCGCCATCAGGGGGATCATGACGTTCTCCAGCGCGGTGAATGCCGGGAGGAGGTGATGGAACTGAAAGACGAAGCCCAGGCGCGTACCGCGAAGGGTCGTCCGGTCGGCATCGTCCATGGCTCCCGTCGCACTCCCCTCGACCAGGATCTCCCCCCCGGTGGGGCGGTCCAGGAGCCCCAGGAGATTCAGGAAGGTGGTCTTCCCCGACCCCGATGGGCCCGTGAGGGCGCAGAACTCGCCGGCGCGGAGGTCGAAGTCGATGCCCTTCAGGACCTCGGTCACCACCCGCTCCCCGTAGGTCTTGCGGACGTCCCTGGCCTGGAGGACGGGCGGCGCGTCAGCCATTCCGGATCACCGTGGCGGGGTCCATGCGGTTCGCGTCCCGGGCCGGGAGGACCGCGGCGAAGAGGCCCACCACCAGCGCCACGGCCACTGACCGTCCATACAGCCAGGCGGTGAGGGCCACGGGAAAGGTCGCCGAGCCGTCCGGGTTCCTTGCCAGACCGGCGAAGAACAGAGCCAGCACCGTGCCCAGCGCGATGCCCAGGATCGATCCCAGCGTCCCCAGGATGGCGCCCTGGAGAAGGAATACGGCCTTGATGCTCCGCGAGCTGGTTCCCGTGGCCCGGAGGATTCCGATCTCCTTCGATTTCTGCACCACGGAAACGGCCAGGACGCTGGCGATTCCCAATGCCACCGCCAGGATCACGAAGACCTGGATCATTATGCTGGACATGCTCTGGGATCGGAGCCCCACCAGGAGGTCACCGCTCTGCTCCATCCAGCTCTCGGCCCTGAGCCCGGTCCGATCCCTGATCCTCGCGGCCAGGGCTGTGGCGGCGAAGATCTCCCCTCCCTGCACCTCCAGGGTGGAGACACCCCCCTCGAGCCCGAACAGGGTCTGAGCTCCCCGCAGGGAGATGAACACCAGGGTCTCATTGAGGGACCGCGACGAGTAGTCGAAGATCCCCGACACGGTGTACACCCCGCCCCGGTCTCCCGCCGCCTGGATCCGAAGCGTTCCCCCCAAGGGCACACCGAGCTTCCGGGCCAGCTCCGTTCCCACCACCACCTGGAAGCCCGTCAGGTCGAAGCTCCCCTCCACCAGCCGGTCCTGGACGTCCACGATGGTACCGTAGCTCTCCAGCTCGATCCCCCGGACCGAGATGGCGATGGATCCCTCACCGCGTACGGCAATGGCCGGGCCCGTAACCGTGGGAGCGACCCCCCGCACCTCGGGGATCCGGCCCACCAGGCTCTCCACCTGCCTCCAGCCGTCGATGGCCCGGATCCGCTGGGGAGGACGCTCCACGGTGACGGACTGGAGGACCTCCGGCCCGGCGTCGTGGATCCGGGGGAGCTCCTCGGGCGGACGAATCACCACCTGGGCCTGGCTCCCCAGCGTGCGCTCGATGATGCTCTGTTGGAGCCCGGTGATGAGGGCCGAGAGGAAGATGATGACCCCGACCCCCACCCCGATCCCGCCGAGGATCAGGGAGGTCTGGAGACGCTGGTCGCGAAGGTATCGCAGCGCTACGAAGAGCTCGAACGGCAACTCAACCCTCCGACGCGCCGTTGGCGCCGGAGACGGCCCGGACCCGCTTCCCAAGGAAGGCCCCGGGGTCGTCCACCAGCACCACCGTCTCGTTCGCAGAGAGCCCGGACAGGATCTCCACCCGATCTCCCGCCCGGAGACCGACATCCACCTCTCTCCGCTCCAGCCTTCCCTCCGCGATCACCGCCACCCAGGTCTCTCCGGCGCCGAGCCCCTGCACCGCCTCCTCGGGAAGAACCCGCGCCCCTGCCCTGCGCCCAGCCTCCACGTTCACCGACACCGTCATCTCGGGCCGGAGGTAGTCCGGTGGCTCGGGGACGGCTACCCGGACCTCCACCGTTCCCTGCGACGGGTCCACGGTGGGGGAAATGAGCGTCACCGTCCCGGTGAAGACCTGGTCTGGGAAGGCGTCGGCGGACGCGGTGACAGGCGCTCCCATGCGAAGCTGGCCCAGATTCTCCTCCGACGGGAAGACCACCAGCTCCACGGGCCCGTCGAACGCCAGCTCCAGCATCACCCGACCGGGCTGGGCCGCGTCCCCGGGCTCCACGGAGCGGGTCAGGATCACCCCGTCGGCTGGGGCCGTGACACGGGTGAGTGCCAGGCGGGCCCGCGCCGCCTCCAGGGTAGCCCGCGCCCGGGCGACGGCCGCGAGCTCCCCGCTGTCCCCCTCGTAGGCCATCCGGGCCCTGAGCGACTCCAGACGGGAGCGGGCGTCGTGGGCCCTCTGCTCGGCCTGCTCCACGCGCTGGCGGGTCAGCCCCCCCTTCTCGAACACGGCTCGGAGACGCTCCAGGTCCCGGTCCGCCAGCTCCGCTTCCCGCTCCGCCTGCGCCAGTGCGTCCCGCGTGGAGGCCACCGTCTCCGTCAGAGCGGCCTCGGCCTGCCACACCGCGGCCCGGGCCTCGCGGTCATCCAGGGAGACCAGGAGCTCTCCGGCTGCGACCCGGTCACCCTCACGCACACGAACCGCGGTCACCGTTCCCGCCAAGGAAGCGCCCAGGCCGGCACGTGCCGCCGCCCTCACCCGACCCACCACCGCCAGCGTGCGAACGATGTCTCTTTCTTCGGTGCCCACCGTAGCCACCTCCATGGGGGCCAGGAGGCCCCGCACCCCCAACACCGCCGCCACCAGCACCACGACCGCCACGCCGATCCGGACCACCCTGGAAGCTCTGGACGCCGTCATTCTCGCTCCCCCGGGCCCAGGGGAGCGAAGGGCATCGTCGGATCGGACGTCGCAGGATTCTCGGGCAAAGTCTCAGTAAGCCTGTGGCGAGGGGTGGGCGGTGATGGGCGGAGGACCCGGAGTCGGCGCTCATGGTGGTTGGCGAGGCGGGCCCCGGGCCGCTACTCTGCGCCACTCTGAACTCCAACTCCCTCCCACGCAACCAGACCTCCGCCATGCGCCGCCCGTTCGTCTCTCCGGCTCGCCCCGCCGCCTGCTTCGCCATGGCCACGATCCTCGTCGGCCTGCCCGGCCATGGGCTGGACGCCCAACAGGCGCGGCTGAACCGCACCATCCAGACGCTGGAGGCGGGCCATCCGGTCTTTGGGCTGGCCACCGGCAACTTTTCCCTGACCAATGCCCAGGCTCTCTCCACCTCGGAGCTGGACTTCATCATCATCGACATGGAGCACTCCCCCTTCGACGTGGAGACGCTCCGGACGTTCATCCTGGGCATGGTGGACGTGGGCCGCGCGGTGGAGAAGGGATCCAGCCAGATGGACGTCACCCCCATCGTCCGCATTCCCATGAATGGCCGGGAACAGCTCCAGTTCCTGGTGAAGCAGGCCCTGGACGTCGGGGCCTACGGAGTGATGTTCCCCTTCGTCAGCACCCGCGAGCAGGCTTTGAACGCGGTGGCCTCCATGCGCTATCCCCAGCCCCGCGGGGACGCCCAGCCGGAGCCTCGTGGGATGCGGGGCTCCTCCCCCGGAAACGCGCGCTGGATCTGGGGCGTGCGCGACTACAGCCAGCGCGCGGACGTCTGGCCGCTGGACCCCGACGGAGAGCTCCTCACGGTCCTGCAGATCGAGACAGTGGAGGGCGTGGAGAACATCGAGGAGATCGCCGCCGTTCCCGGCGTGGGCGCCATCTTCATCGGTCCCGCCGACCTGTCCCTGAACTACGGGGTCCCGGGAGACCATCCCGACATGGTGGCCGCCATCCAGCGGGTCCTGGAGGCGTGCCAGGCCAACGACGTCGCCTGTGGGCTGACCACCGGCTCGGGAACCGTGGAGTCGAGGCTGGCGCAGGGATTCGACTTCGTGACCATCTCCTGGGGGGGCGACGCCGGGATCTCAGGGAGCGCGGCCGAGGCCCTTTCGGTGGCGCGCCGCGCTTCGGGGCGGGCGGGCGGCAACTGAGCCCACCCGGGGGCGGGTGCCCTCGTCATCGAGTGGGTCCAGGGGCCGGAGCGGCTGGAGCAGCCACCCGGCCCCCGGCCCCGCTCGCTCAGTCCCTCAGCGGGGACGCGTCCGCTGCATCGGCCGCGAAGCAGTAGAAATACCCGTTGCCCCCCGTCCCCTGGAGGTTCTCCTGGCTGCATCCGCGGGAGCCGTGCGCGGAATTCCACGAGGTGGGGTTCTCGCCTCCCCCCTGGCGGTCGTGGTGCCCGACGCGCGCGCTGCCTTCGCCGGAGCTGGTCCAGTTACCGCAGGTGGTATCGCCGGCGCTCGAATCGAAGGCCGTCCCCAGCAGCGTCGAGCCGGTGAGGATGTCGTGCCGATTCGGTGAGTCGCCGCGCCCGTTCACCATCGCCCCCTGCTCGGTGAGGATCGTCTCCTTGGTGAGATTCGCGTCCTCGCTGTGGAGGTGGTCCGGGTTCCGGGCGATCATGACGCCTTCGTAGTTGAACCAGGGCCCGCCGCCGATCCGGTCGCGGGCATTGACCGCCGACGCCGCGTCCGTGGCAGTTGCGCTCAGGTACGCACGCCAGTCCCGGTCACTGAAGTCCTGGGCGCCCGCCAGGCGGGCGCAGTGCGCGTCGGCGCCCTCCAGGCCTCCCAGGTCGGCCCCATGACCCGGTCCGGCGCTGGTGATGAAGAAGCTCATGCTCGCATCCTGGCCGGCGCCGGCCATGGGAAGAACGAAGACGAGGGCGAGGGCGGCAGAGCAGGCACTGCGAACACGATTCATGGTGATCTCCTGGAAGGGAAGGGCTGGGGCAAGCCGTGGCCGCGGGGCCGCCTCTCGATGATCTGGAGGCGCCGCGACCGATTCGGGGCAGGCGCGTGGCCGTCAGCCGCCGGCTGGAGCAGGAACGTACTTCCGGACGGTTCGCGGACCCACCTCCGCACCGTAGAGGTTACCCGACGCATCCACGGCGATCCCCTCGGCGCCACTCGTCCCGGAGTTGTCCGGGTCGGGTTCAGGGTCGGGAATGAAGGTGGTGACCTCTCCCGTTTTGGCACTCCCGATGTAGATCCCTCTCCATACACCGGGGTTTCGGCTCGTGTTGGACTCCGAGTCCGCGGCATACAGCACGTCGTTGGAGTCGATGAAGAGGCCACTGGGCCGTCCGAACTGAGTCCAGCTGTCCAGGAAGTTGCCCTCCTGGTCGAAGATCTGCACCCGGGAGTTGGCGCGGTCACCCACGAACAGGCGGCCCTGGGAGTCCATGGCCAGGGCGTGCACGTCGCGGAACTGGCCGGGGCCCTCTCCGGTCTCACCCCATTCCAGGACGAACTCTCCCTCGGGGGAGAACTTCACCACCCGGTTGTTTCCCCCGGCGTCGTGTCCGTCGGCGACGAAGATGTGTCCGTCCGGTCCCACCAGGACGTCCGATGGCTTGTTGAACCGATCCGGTCCGTCACCCGGTTCGCCTCGGACGCCCAGGGTCATGAGGATCTCACCATCCGGGCTGAACTTGTAGACGACGTGGCCCCACCCGTCGGGAACCGGCTGGTAGCCCACCGCGTCGGCGACCCAGACGCTTCCGTCGGGCTCCACGAACATGCCGTGGGGCCAGGCAATCAGTCCGGCGCCGAAGGACGCCAGCAGGCTTCCGTCCCGATCGAAGTGCAGGACCGGGTCGAGCTCGCTGTCCACGCAGAGGTTCTCACCACACCGTTCGGCCACCCAAATGCTCCCACCTTGGGGGGAGGGATAGATGGCGCTCACCGCCCCGTATTCCCGTCCCTCGGGGAGACGGCCCCAGGCGGAATCCGCCACCTGGTATTCCCCGACCGGATCGGGAGGCGTGAACCCCGGACCTTGGGCCTGGGGCCGGTGGTCGTCGGCCTGTGCCTCCGGGGGCTGCTCACAGCCGCAGAGGGCGAGTGCCAGGGCGAGCGCCGCGAAGGGGAGGGATCTGCGCATCGACGGAATCTCTTCGTCTATTGGGAAGGGAAGATCGGTTGCTGCGAGGGGGAGGACGGTGTGGATCATACTGCCCTTCGCGCAAGCGGGTGCGGCCCAATTGTCCGCCAGGGAAGGTCACTCCTCTCCCCTGGTCCGGCCTAGCGGTTCCCCCCGAGGAGCGAGTCGTGGGCGGCCGCGCGGGCACTGGCTGCGTCGGCCGCATCCATGGCATCGCCCACCACCCCCGCACCCGGGATGGGGAGCGTGGCGGTCACGCTGTCTCTCTGGCGCTGGTCCATGGAGTCCCGATCGTTCCTGGCCGGACGGTCGGCGTCCGGACCGGGGCAGCCCCAAAGCCCGGGGCCGACGACCAGGAGGGCTCCGATGAGAATGGTGCGTCGGCGAGCGCTCATTGCACGATCTCCTGGATCTGGTGGTCGGTGTCCGAGGCCAGCTCGTCCATCCCGGCTTGGCGAGCGGCCCTGGCCAATCCCCGCAAAGAGGGCGTACGAAGAGGGGTCAGGGCCAACGAGCCCTGGAATGCATCCACCGCCTCCGCGGGCCGGCCCAGCTCCAGGAGGACCTCTCCCAGGAGCTCGTGGGGAGGCTTTAGCGAGGCGGGCGGGCCGAACTCGAGAGGCAGGGACTCCTCGATCTCCGCAGCGGAGCGGAGCAGCGCCACCGCCTCGTCCTCGGCACCGCGGTCCAGCGCCAGCAGCCCCCGGAGCTCCAATGCCATGATCGCCAGGCGGGGAGCCTCGTCGGTCCGGCCCCATCCAGCGAGCGCCGCCTCTGCCGGGCCGGGATCTCCGCGCTTCAAGGCCGCGTACGCCGTCGAGAAGGTGTAGCCGGCAACCACGGGTGGGGCGTCGGACACGTCTTGCGTCCATCGTTCCGCGCCGTCCCAGACGCTCGAGTCCAGGATCTGCCGGGCGCGCATGCGGACGTAGTACCCCCGGTCATCCCGATCCGGATCGGCCTGGTTCGCCTGACACATGTCCATGATCCGGGTGGCCTCGGCCCACTGCTCACGCATGAGATAGCCATAGTGGAGCCAGGACGGGTAGTGTCCGCAGCGGTTGGGCGTGGTCTCCCCACGGCGGGCCCGGTCCTGGTCCGCCACCCGTGTGGCGTTGACGTTCGCGCGGATCACGTCGTCCCACATCCCCATGGCGAGGAAGATATGGGAGGTCATGTGTTGGGCGTGACCCGCGTCGGGGACGGCCTCACCGTACGCCCGGGCGGCCGGGAGGCCCAGGGGCGCGTGGATGGGGTCGTCGAAGGCGTGGATGATATAGTGAGCCGCGCCGGGGTGTTTCGGATTCTCCAGAAACAGGGGCTGGGCCACCGCCGCCGCTCGCATGTAGTTGGCGAAGTCCCGCACGCCGTTGGTGAGGCCCAGGATGGCCAGCGCATAGAACGCCCGGGCCTCCGGGTCCTCGGGGTGAGCCTCGTGCAAGCGGCGCATGGCCAGCATGTAGCGCCGGTCCCGATCACTCTTGCTTCCTTCCCCGTAGAGCTCTCCCAAGGCGGCCAGGTACAGCGCTTCCCGCTCCGTGGATGGGCTCCCCTCGTACCGCTCCAGAACCTCCCGAGCCGCCACCTGGTCCTGCTCCGCCCAGATGGGGTGGTTGTGGGTCATGGCCTCGCCCCAGTAGGCGAGGGCAAAGTCGGCGTCCTTCTCCTGGGCACGCCGGAAGGCCAGCGCGGCGTCCGAGTATTCGAAGGAGTGGAGGAGGAGGACGCCCTGGACGAAGTCCGCCTGCGCGGCCGGGTCGCCCGAGTTCGCGAAGTCCACTCGTCCCAACTCGTCCTTCTGGGCGTGGAGAGGGGCGGAGAGAACGGCGAGGGCGGCGGCCAATCGGGCCACGGGAGGGATCACCGGGTACATGGACGGTCTCGGGGCTGAGGAGGGACAGGTGAAGAGATGATCGGGGTCACGCGGGTCGGCGTGCAAGGAGGAGGCGGGCCGACCGAGGTGGGTGGCCCCACCCGGGGGTGGCCTCTCCCCACCGGAGCGGGTTACCGTTCGTCCTCCCTCCGTCACCCCAACCCCCTGGTACGCATGGCCAACCGCACCGCCACCGTCCAAACCAACTTGGGCCCGATCACTCTGGAGCTCTTCGATGAACAGGCCCCCGAGACCGCCGGCAACTTCGCCAAGCTGGTGGAGAAGGGGTTCTACGACGGGATCGTCTTCCACCGCGTCATCGACGGGTTCATGATCCAAGGCGGGTGCCCCATGGGTCGGGGCACCGGCGGGCCGGGCTACACCATCAAGGACGAGTTCGGCGCGGGTCTGGCCCACGACGGAGAGGGGATCCTCTCCATGGCCAACGCCGGTCCCAACACGGGCGGTTCGCAGTTCTTCATCACCCTCGCCGCCACGCCGTGGCTCGATGGAAAGCACGCCATCTTCGGAAAGGTCATCGAGGGGATGGACGTGATCCGCCAGATCGGAAGAACCGCCACGGGTCCGGGAGACCGGCCGCTGAAGGACATCGTCATGGAGAAGGTCACCCTGTCCGAGGGCTGACAGCGCGGTAGGTTCCGCCGCCTCCCAGGGGCTCAGAACACGATGGTTCCCCCCACCCCGGGCAGGTGGAGGTCCCCCTCGGGAAGCTCCGCGGACCGCCACGCGACCCTCATTCTCGCGGGCGGCTCCAGGACGTGCTCGTCGGTGAGCCGAAAGGTGCCCCAGTGCATGCCTACCACCGCTCCCTCTCCACCCAGGTCCCGGTAGGCCTGCACCGCGTCCTCGGGATTCATGTGGGCGTGCTTCATGAACCACCGCGGCTCGTACGCTCCGATGGGAAGCAGGTGGACTTCGAACGGACCCGACCGTTCCCGTATGGTCCGGTAGCCGTCGAAGTATCCCGAGTCTCCTCCGAAGTAGAGGGAGCGCTCGGGCGCTCGGGCGCGGAGGCCGTACGAGGCCCAGTGCCGGACGTTCACCCGCAGCCCGCGTCGAGACCAGTGCTGAGCGGGCAGGGCCTGTACCGACACCCGGGAGATCTCCACCTCGTCCCACCAGTCGAGCTCGTGGACGTTCTCGATGCCGATCCTGGCGAACCAGCCTCGATACCCCCGGGGTGTGATCCAGACGGGCCCGTCGCCGAATCGGGCCCTGAGGGCCAGTACGGTGGGGCGGTCCAGGTGGTCGAAGTGATCGTGGGAGAGGAGCACCACGTCCACGGGAGGAAGCTCGTCCACGCTCATGGGGAGCGGGGCAAGGCGGGGCGGCCCCATCCATTTCACCGGAGAGACCCGCTTTCCGAAGACCGGATCGGTGAGGACGTTCAGGCCGCCGATCTGGATGACGAAGGTGGCGTGCCCCACCCAGGTGACGCGGACCTCCCCGGACGGCGCGCGGGGCCGGGCTGGATCCGGAGTCGCACGGGGAATCTCGTGTGGTGCAGGCGGCGCAGGTAAGGGACTCCGGATGCGTTCCCAACGCCAGCGCAGGAAATCCAGGAACCCCGGGAGGTGGGACCGGGACATGTTCGTGGGTCTGGACGGCTCCCGCTCGGGCTCAGGAACCGGTCACCGCCACTGCGCCGCCGTCCTCCAGGTCCACGATCACGTAGGTGTTGGTGGAGCTGCAGAGCGGACAGACCGCGTGCTCCTCATCCACCATTTCCAGGGAAGCCAACAGCCCGCACGACGCGCATTCCCCGTGCACTACCCGGAAGGCGTCGTCGTTGAGGTGCGTCTTGGCCAGGCGGACCCCCATGATCACGCCGGGCCGGCCGGTCACGGGGCAGCTTCCCTCCGAGCAGCCCTCCCCGAAGTCGAGGCAGACGACCTGTGCTCCCTCCGGGAGATTGGCTTGGCCGTCGGGGTGCCCTTCGGTGATGACGAGTCGAACCTTGTGGTTACAGCCGGGGCAGTAGACTAGTCGCTGATCCATCAGGATTCTCCTTTTCGGGCCCTCTCCAGGAGCGATCCGTGGCGGCGCTCCATCTCCTCGCTCGGGACGCCGAAGATGGGACACAGCTGCCCTGTGCAGGCAGTGCCGTGCTCGAGGCAGATGAGGTCCGCCGCCGTGGGCTCCCTACCCGCCCTGACCACCTCGGGGTCTACCACGACCTTGACCTGCCGATCGCAGCCCGAGCAGTACGCCAGGTGGATCTCCATCTCGTGCTGATTCTCCATGGTCCCTCCTGAGGGTCAACCGCTGTGGGCGATCCGCAACTCGCCGGGACGGGAAGCGAGCACGTCGGCTCCTCGCTCCACGCCCATGGCGAAGGCCACGGTGGCCGATGCGTCAGCGGTCATCGCATCGGCCGCCACCACCGTCACGGTGCGGATCCGGGACCGAACCGGAGACCCCGTCCTCGGATCCAGGATATGATGGTAGCGCTCACCATCATGTTCAAAGAAACGAAGATAGTCACCGGACGTCGCCACGGCCGCATCCGTGATATCCAGCGTCTGGATGGTCCCCTCGTGACCCCGGGGATCCCGCACGCCGATCCTCCAGGGCCTTCCCCCGGGCCCGTCCCCCAGAGCCACCAGATCCCCACCGACGTTCACCAGCCCCCGGAACACGCCATGTTCCCGCAGCACCCGGGCCGCCTGGTCCACACCGTACCCCTTTGCGATCCCGCCCAGGTCCAGAGACGCACCCGGTGCGCGAACCAGGGAGGGCCGACCCTCCGCCGCCATGGCAGTCCTGGAAGGGAATCCCGAGTCCAGGGCGCGCCATCCTCCGGTCTCCGCCACCGCGCCCCGGACCGACCCCTCATCGGGGGGCTCGAGAACGTGGGAAGGATCCCAGAGGGCCGTGAGCCGCTCCAGCGTCGGGTCGAACGCCCCGCCGGAGGCCTCCGCCCACTCCAGTGAGGCGCGTACCACCTCGGCGGTCTCGTATGAGATCTCGATGGTGGTCCCATTCGGCGCGGCGTTAAACCGGCCCACGTCCGAGTGCGGCTGGAAGCGGGTCATCAGCCCCTCGATCCTGCGCAGCTCCGCGGCGGCGGCGTGGAGCGCCTGCCGGGCAACGGGCTCGCTGCGAGCCGGGATCGCCAGCTCGCCAATGGTCCCCATGACCGGGACCGTGAGCCGCACCAGCCGCTCCCTCGGCCGAAGCCACGAAGGCGCGGCCGCCACGCCCAGCGCTCCCGCGCCCAGGGCCAGGAAAGTCCGGCGATCCACCGGCGCGGTGCTCATACGCAGTCCTCACCATCCACGGAGCAGCTAGCACAGTCTCCGGAGCAGCTGCCGCATCCACCCGATCGCTCCGCCGGAGCGCGGAGACCGAAGAGAACGAAGAGCCCCGCCATGGTCGCCGCACCCAGCAGGACCTCCCCGAGCGGAAGGTCCATCAATGGGGCGCTGGCCTCGGGCTCGAGCTGGGCGGACGCCGCGACGACGGCGTCGGTGAGGGCTCGAATGGCAGGAGTGACGGTCATCATGGAAGCATCTACGAAGTGAAGAGTCCGGCGAAGCCCATGAAGGCCAGAGAGAGGCTACCGGCCACGATGAGAACGAGCCCCATGTTCCGCGCCACCGCCGGCACGTCGGCCAGCTCCGTCTGCTCCCGGATGGACGCCATCAGCACCAGGGCCAGCGTCAGCCCGGCTCCGGCCCCCACCGCGAAGAACAGCCCCTCCACGAAGCCGTAGCCGCGGTTGGTCTGGAATATGGCCAGACCAAGGATGGCGCAGTTGGTGGTGATGAGGGGAAGGAAGATCCCCAGCTCCCGGAACAGAGCCGGGCTCAGCTTCTTGATGGTCATCTCCACGATCTGCACCAGCGAGGCGATGACCACGATGAAGGAGATTAGCCGGAGGTACGGCGCGTAGACCAGCACGTACTCGTTCAGGAAGGACGCCACCACGGACGTGATGGTCAGCACGAAGATGTTCGCGCCTCCCATGCGGAGCGCCGTCCCCACCTTGGCCGAGACGCCCATGAACGGACAGAGCCCCAGGAAGAGGACCAGGGTGAAGTTGTTCACCAGCATGGCCGAGACGAAGATCAGCATCAGCTCGCCCACGTCAGTCCTCCTTCCGGCTCATGGGCTCGGAGCGCCGGGCGCGCACACCCCCCGCGCCGGAACCGCCCACTGCCGCCGCCTCGCCGGGATCCACCTGCACCGTGACCCCGTGGGGCCAGTGTCTCGGGTGCACGGGAACCTTCTTTCGCTCCTCCCACCATGCGAAGCCCAGGAGGAGGAACCCCAGGGTGAAGAAGCCGCCGGCCGGCAGGATCATGATAATCCAGGGCTCGAAGGCATCCCCGAACAGAGGGATTCCCAGGAAGCTCCCGTTCCCCAGGATCTCCCGGAAGCTCCCCATCATGAGGAGGGCGATCATGAACCCGGTCCCGGTCCCCGCGGCGTCCAGGATCGCGCGCCCCACGGGTCGCTTGGAGGCGAAGGCCTCCTGTCGACCCAGGATCATGCAGTTCACCACGATGAGGGCGATGAAGGCCCCCAACGCCTTGTGGATCTCCGGAACCACCGCCGCCAGCACCATGTCGGCGATGGTGACGAAGGTGGCGATGATGAGGATGTAGGCGGAGATCCGGACCTCCGCAGGAATCAGCTTCTTGAGAGTGGAGACCAGGATGCTGGAGCCCATCAGGACGAAGAAGGTGGCCAGCCCCATGGCGATGCTGTTGGCCACCGTATTGGTCACCGCCAGCGCGGGGCAGAGGCCAAGGAGCTGGATGAGGACGGGGTTCTCCCGCCAGACTCCCCGGAAGAAGTCCTGACCCGGCGTCGTAGCGCGGGGGCTCATGGTGTGCCTCCCGTGCCGCCGACCGTCGCGGTGGTCCCCGACGAGGAGGCGGTCCCGACTGCGCCGTCACCGTTAGCGGCGGTGACCGTTCCCTCCGTCCAGAGTCGCTGCAGCGGGTCCGAGAGCGCGTTCAGCCGGTTGTTGATGATGTCGATGATGGCCTCCGAGGAGATGGTCGCCCCGGTGATCATGTCCACTTCGTTCGCGGCCCCGGTTGCCCGGGTCGGCTTGACCCCCACGAGTGGCGCCTCGACGCCTCGGAATTCCGCCACGAAGCTGGAATCCTTCTCGATCTTGTCCCCGAGCCCGGGGGTCTCCTTGCTCTCCAGGACCTTCATCCCCAGCACCGCGGACTGACCCGGGTCGTAGCCGAAGATGAGCCGGATCACGTCCTGGAATCCCGGCTCAGCGGCGGAAGCCGCCACGCCCACCGGGCTCCCGTCGGAGGCGAAACCAACGTAGATGCGGTCCAGGTCCGCGGTGTCGGCGCTGGCCGGGGGCGTCGCGGTGAAGGCGCCGTCGTGCAGGAACCAGGTCTCGGTGTGGTCCGGGCCGCCCAGGACCTCCTGGACCGCATCCCGCAGCACCCGCGCCTGGTATTCCTGGATTCGGGGCTGCGACCACTGGTGCACCAGCACGATGAAGAACCCGGCCACGGCGCCCGCAACCGCCAGGGTGGCCACCAACCGGATCGAGGAAACGCGGGGCTTCTGCGGAAACGCAGGCCCCGAGTCCGCCGCGACCTCGGTAGCCGGCGGGTCCGTCCCTGCGGCCATGGGCAGCTTCTCGCTCATGACGAAGCCTCCACGGCCTTCCCCGTTCCGAAGACCCGGGGCTGGGTGGCCCGGTTGATGAAGGGAACCAGGGCGTTCATCAGGAGGATGGCGTACATGACGCCCTCCGGAAGGCCACCCCAGAACCGGATGAGGACCACCAGGGCTCCGATGCCCGCGCCGTAGATCCATGCGCCGACATTCGTCACCGGAGAGGTGACCATGTCGGTGGCCATGTAGACGGCGCCGAGCATAAGCCCGCCTGAGAACAGCATGAAGGGCGCACCCGGGAACGCTGCCGGGCTTACGGCGTGGATTGCGCTGGAGAGAATCGCCACCACGGCGAACACGCTCACCGGGATACGCCAGTTCAGGTAATTCTTGAGTGCCAGGTAGACCCCACCCACCAGGATGAGGAGGGCCGAGGTCTCACCGATGGACCCACCGATGGAGCCCATGAAGAGGTCCGAGACCGGGGTGCTGAGCCCCTCGAACTTCATGAGGCCGAGCGGAGTGGGACCGGTGACTGCGTCCACCCTGCTGCCCAGGAGAGGAAGCGCGAAGTTGTCGCCTCGCAGCGCGGCCCAGGCGAGGATCCCTCCTCCGGGCAGCTCGGCACCGGTGGGGAGGGGCCATGTGGTCAGGGCCGCCGGAAAGGCCGCCTGGAGGAACGCGCGCCCCATGAGGGCCGGGTTGAACACGTTTTGACCCAGTCCGCCGAAGATGAGCTTCCCGAATGCGATCCCGACCGCACCACCCAGGAAGGCCATCCAGACGGGGAGCCCCGGGGGAAGCGTCAGTCCCAGGAGCAGACCCGTAATGGCCGCCGACCCGTCGCGGATGGCGCCGCCGGGTCCGAGCCACCGCTCGGTGACCATCGCGCCCAGCGTGGCGAATCCGATGACCAGGATTGCGCTGGGACCGAAGTTCCACACGGCCGCTCCCACCACGGGGATGAGCGTCACCACCACGGTCCACATGATCTTCGGGGTGGAGTCGGGTGCCTTGAGATGAGGCGAGGCCACGAGTTCCAGGCGACGTGCCAGCTCCACCTGCCCGCTGCTCCGCCCGGCTCCGCCGCCGGCCGCGCCCGGGGCGCTTCCTCGGGTACTCATGCCGCCGCCCCCTCCTTCTCGGCCGCCTTCCTCTCCGCCTCCTGCGCTTCCCGGGCGCGCTGCTGCTCCCGGCGAACCGCCCCCTTCGCCAGTGCGAACATCTGGGAAAGAGGGATGTTCGAGGGGCAGACGTACGAACACGATCCGCACACCATGCAATCCGTCAGGCTCAGGTCCATCATCTCCTGATAGCGGCCCGCCTGGGCCAGCTTCCCCAGCTGAGTGGGATTCAGGAAGACCGGACACGCGTCCAGGCAGTGTCCGCAGGAGATGCAGGGATAGGTGATCCGCGGCTTCGCTTCGGCGTCCGTGAGGACCACGATTCCGCTGGTCCCCTTCAGCACCGGGGCATCCAGGTCGGGTTGAGGAGCCCCCATCATGGGCCCTCCGAAGAGAACCTCCCGGGCGTCGTCCGTCAGGCCACCACAGAACTCCAGGACGTCTCTCGCCTTGGTCCCCACCGGCACGACCAGGTTCGAAGGCTTCCGGATTCCAGGTCCCGTGACGGTGACGATTCGCTCGATGAGTGGGTAGCCCGTTTCGAAGATCTCGGCGATGGCCGCGATAGACCCCACGTTCTGCACCACCGTGCCCGCGTGTGCCGGCAGCTTGCCCGACGGGACCTCCCGTCCGGTGGCCGCCTTGATGAGCATCTTCTCCGCTCCCTGGGGATACTTCACCCGAAGGGGGAGGACCGTGACGTTCAGGTCGTCGGGAATGGTGGCGTTGAGCGCTTCCACCGCGTCGGGTTTGTTCATCTCCACCCCGATGACGCACCGGTCCACCTCCAGGCACTGCATCATGATGCGGATGCCGAAGTGGACCCGTTCGGGGTGCTCCACCATGACCCGGTGGTCGGACGTGAGGTAGGGCTCACACTCGGCACCGTTCACCAGGAGGAGCTCGATCTTCGTCCCCTCGGGCGCCTTGAGCTTCACGTGCGTGGGGAATGCAGCTCCACCCAGCCCCACCACGCCCGCGTCCTGCACCGCGGCCCTGACCTGGTCCGCATTCAGGTCCTCCCAGCGCGGCACGAGCCGGGGCCGGGGAATCTGGGCGGAGTGGGGATCCACTGCGATGCGGACCGCCTCGGACCACGAGCCGTTGGGATGCGGCCAGAGGCCCACGTCCACCACCGTCCCCGACGCGGAGGCGTGGATCGGCACGGACACGTACCCCTGCGCCTCACCGATCTTGTCCCCGCGCTCCACCCGGTCCCCGTTGGAAACCAGGAGGCGGGAGGGCGCTCCCGTGTGCTGTGACAGCGGGACGACGATCTCGTCCGGGAACGGCATCCTCCGGATGGGACGCGCCCCGGTGGCGTCCTTGTGGTCCGGGGGATGGACCCCGTGGCGGAACCCGCCCCGGAAGAAGGAGGAGAGCAGGTCGAACATCAGTTGAACGGCTCCGCCCGCTTCTTCCACTTCTCCAGGTCCTTCTCCTTCGGGTTCAGGGGGTCACCTGGATGGATGATGGCGGCCGGACACTTCTCGGCCGCCTGGACCAGCTGGGCGTAGGTGCCGGCCCGGGCATCCTTGATGTAGGCCTGCTTGTTCTCGTCGTACGCGAACATCTGGCCGTTGATATTCGTGCACTCGTTGCACGACGTGCACAGCGCGGAGTCGATGTACGGCTCCATGAGGAGGTCGTCGTCTTCGTCCTCCTCTTCCGCGGGGGCGGCGCCGATCTCGGCCTCCGACGTCGGCGCATCCGCCTCCGGACCCGCGTCCTCTTCGACCTCCGTCGCCACCGCGGCCTCCGCCGGCGAAGCCACGGCGGCCGCACCGTTCCCGGCCTCCATGGTCACGGACCCCCCCATGGGGCCGATTGGGGAGAGCCCCGGCGTGGCGGCCGCCTCGGTGAGGATGTCCTCCACCGTGCGCTCGGCGCCAGCGGCCAGCAGGCCCTCGGCCATGCGGCGGGCGATGAGCCGAGGATAGCTGTCCTCCAGCTCCCTCAGCTTCGCCTCGTACTCCGCCTTCAGCTTCGCCGACTGCTCGTCGAACTGACGCTCCAGGGCGTCGGTGACGGTATCCCGCACGACGTCCGGTACATCGATCCCCGCCAGCTCGCGGAGCTGGTGCCAGTAGAGGAGCCGCTCCTCGGCCAGGAAGACCATCTCGCTGGAGCAGACGATGCGCGAACGGTTCCCCGCCGCGTCCACCGTCCAGATGAACGCCCGCTTCCCTTCCCGCTCGTCGTGGGACAGGTGCAGGAACTGGTGGAACAGGACAAGGTCGTCGTCCCCATCCTTCGCCGGCCGGAAGTGCTTCCGGAAGCGCGTCTCCGTGAAGGCCCAGTCCGCGATGGTCAGTGGGTACTCCTCGGTAACCTCCTCACCCTCTTCGTTGCGGAACGTGAGATTGTAGGTCGGCCAGGTGGCATCCATCGCCGGATTGCCGTCCAGGGAGAGGCAGTCGGAGATGTCCAGCCCGCCGTCCGGGTCGTAGGTGAAGAAGGGGAACGCCCGGGCTTCCAGCGCGAGCTTCGCGGCTTCCGGCGCCCAGTCGTCGGCCAGGCCGTGCTCCACCGGGCACGGGGTGTAGATGTTGAAGATCGCGGGGCGCCTGGTGTTGAGTCCCTTGATGACCCCCTCCATGAGGTGGGACGCCAGCGCCTGGGAGGACTGGTGCACGAACACACCCCGGTGGGCCATGGCGATGTATCCGAGCTCCTTCCGGACCTCCTCCTTCCCGTGGTGGGCCTTCCCCCACGCCGACATGTCGGCCACCTGCCCGGTGAACCCGGACGTGCAGGCCTGACCACCGGTGTTGGAGTAGACCTGGGTGTCCAGGACCAGGACCCGGATGGGCTTACCCGACGCCATGAGGCGTGAGAGGTTCTGGAACCCGATGTCCAGCATGGCCCCATCTCCCCCGATGGAGAGAATGGGCGGGCAGAGCTTGAACTCCTCGTCGTCGAACTGCTCCCAGCCGAAGTCACCGAAGAAGAGCTCGTCAGCGGACCGGTCGTAGCTGCCGTCCACCAGCTTGCGCGCGCGCCGCAAGGAGACGAAGCCGTCGGCCATCTTCCTCATGTGCCCCTCGAAGATCCCGATGGCGATGGAGGGGGCGTCCTGGAAGAGGTGGTTGACCCAGGGGAAGGGGTATGGGTTGTAGGGGTAGGTGCTCCCCCAGACCGACGAGCATCCGGTGCTGTTCGTGATGCCCAGGGGCGCCCGGCCACGGCCGCTGGGACCGGTGGTGTAGCGCCACTTCAGGTCCTCCAGCTCCTTCCGGCTCCGGTTCAGGAGATCCACCTGAGCCCGGACGTCCTCCGGGAGCTCCACCTCCACGGTGCCCTCGGCAGCCGCGTCCACGTCGGTGTGCTCCGCGACCAGCTCGTGGGCCTTTCCGGCCAGCTCCAGGGAAAGGGACTCGAGCTCCTTCAGGAGCTTGTCGACCCGGGGCTGCATGACGGCCTCGATGGTGCTCACCACCAGGTGGACCGCGGTCTTCTCACCGCAGCCCATGCAGGCCCCGTCCCCGCCCGCCATGGACCGGTAGTTCTCCTTCTTCAGGAGGAGCGAGGAGAGGACGCCGATCCCTTCGTCCAGGTTGCGGACGTTCACGTACCGGTCGTCGGTGTCCGGAAGCTGCTCCCAGAACTTCCAGTTCCGGCGCAGGCGGTCGACGATCTCCTCGTCCTGCCGCACCGTCACCAGGGCGTTCTCGGGGCACACCTCCACGCAGATGTTGCACCCCTTGCACGCCTCGGGGCTGATGGTGATGGCCAGGAGCCCGCCGGAGCCCTTCTCCTTGTTCTCCGGGACGTCGTAGAACGGCGTGGTCTTCGCCAGGGGGAACTCGGACAGGACGGAGTAGACCGAGGCCCATTCCTCGTCCAGGGCGGCCCGCCGCTCGGCGTCCCAGCCCAGCTTCTCGGCCACGTTCGCGTACGATGCGGACAGGGTGTCCGCGAACGTCTTGAACGGCACCCCCTTGAGCTGCTTGCGGGCCTCCCGGGCGAGATGCCGGGAGATCTGCTTCACCCGGTCCTTCGGCTTTCCGTTGGAGGCGTAGAGGATGGCCTCGTCCAGCAGGTTCTCGACGCTGACCACCAGGCCCGGAATCGCCGCATCCGGACACTGCACCCAGCACTGGGAGCACCCGGTGCACTTCTCCGGAATGAAGTCGGGGACCTCGAACCGGATGTCCGTCATGTCCCGCACCGCGCTGGTCGCCGCGGGAATGGCGCTGATGGCGGCGAATGGATCGGCGATCCCATCCTGCCCCACTGCGCACACCGCGCAGACCTGCTCGAAGAAGCGTCCCGGATCGGCCAACCCGTCCTCCGCCGGCACGTCCATCATGGTGGGCATCCGGGCAGCGGGAGCCTCCGTGGCCTCGTCGCGGGACGCGTCCAAGACGGGAATCTCCACGACCTCGTCGAATCCGCGGCGGATGACCCGGACGTTGTCCCGGACCACCTGCTCGCCCTTCTTCCCGAACTTCTCCCGCATCTGGTCTTCGAGTCCCTCGAAGAGCCGCTCCTCCGTCATCCCCTCGTTCTCGAGGATGGGAGACGTGGCGAAGAAGGCGCCCATGAAGGCGGCTCCCTGCATGCGATACCGGAGCTCCGCGTCCGAGGCCTCCGAGGAGGCGATCCCGAAACCGTCCAGGGCGTAGACCTTGATACTACGCTCCTTGATGTCCCGCTGGATGTATTCCGGGAAGGAGTTCCACGTCTCCTCGGCAGACCGGTCACTCTGGATGACGAACACGCCACCGGTGCTGAGCCCCGCCAGGGGGTTGGAGTGCTTGAAGACGTTCCCGTCGGGAGAGAGCACGACGTTCACGTGCTTCAGCTCGGCGTTGGGCCGGACCTCCTCGTGGCTGAAGACCGCGTAGAACGTGGTGGGCTGACCCTTCTTCTCGGAACCGTACTTCGGGTTCGCCTTCACGTGGAGACCGAACATCTCGAACGCCGTGGCGGCGATGTTCTTTCCCGTGGTGATGGCGCCCCACCCGCCGACGGAGTGGATCCGAAGCGAGATGGCGTCCTTGGGCAGAAGGTTGATGTCGCCGGCGCTCTTCAGGGCCCGCTCGCCGATGTCGGGGTAGGCCTCCTTGAGCTGGTCCTGCCAGATCTGGAGCTTGGGAAGGCGCGTGCCTTCCCGGATGAACTCCACTCCCAGGTAGTAGTGCCTGCTCTTCCGGCCGTCCTCGAGCATGTTCTCCACCGCGGCGACCAGGTCGCCGGGCTGGAGGTCCCGGGATCCGAAGCCGAAGCCCGCCGCGAAGAAGTCCGGGACATCGTCCGGCGAGACGACAGCCAGGCTGGGGAAAGGCGCCCGGACCTCCCCCGCCTCCCGGGGTTCCGGGTAGCGGGGATGGGCCTTCTTCTGGACACCGTGCGCGCGGAAGTTCTCCACCGCCTGTCCCATGGCGGAGCGGATCTCCCGCAGCAGCGGCGGGTCCACCGCCAGCGGCTGATCCACCCGTTCCAGGACCGTCACACCCTTCTTGCCGGCCAGGATCCGCGTGACCAAGTCCGCCGGGAAGGGACGGAACATGGTGAAGTTTAGCACGCCGACCTTGATTCCCTTCTCCCGGAGGTAATCCGCCACCGCCTCCGCGTTGGGGATGACCGTCCCCTGCCCCGCCAGGACCCACTCCGCGTCCTCCATGCGGTAGCCCATGACCCGGGAGTACTTCCGCCCGGTGAGCTCGGCGTACTCCTGGAAGGCCCGGTCCGTCATCTCCGCCACGTGGTCGAAGTAGAAGGGCCGCTGAGCCGCCACGCCCTGGGCGTAGGCGTCCTGGTTCTGCACCACCCCGAGCATGGCCGGGTAGTCCAGGTTGAAGAGCTCGGGGATGCGGCGCCGGGTCTCACCGAAGACCAGGCGCTGCGCCGGCGTGGGGCACTCGATGATGTCCGACGGATCCCCGAGGTAGTCGCGGATGAGCTCGGGTTCCGGCAGCCGCACGTCCTCGATGACGTGCGAGGTGAGGAACCCGTCCTGCGCGCTGATCCCGGGGTTCAGGGTCAACTCGGCGATGCGGTGGGCGATGAGGGTGACGTCCCCCGATTCCTGCACGTTCTTCGCGAAGAGCTGGAAGAAGCCCGAGTCGTCCACTGCGTGGTAGTCGTCGTGACCGGCGTGAACGTTCAGCGCGTGCTTGGTCATGGCCCGAGCGGCCACGTTCAGGACATACGTGAGGCGCTTTCCCGCGGCGGCGTACAGCGACTCGTGCATGTACGCGATGCCCTGCCCGCTGGAGAAGTTCGTGGCGCGGAGCCCGGTCATGCTCATCCCCGCGGTGACCCCCGCGGCGGCGTGCTCTCCCTCGGGCTCGAAGAAGATCAGGTTTCGCCCGAAGACGTTCTTGTGGCCCCCGGCCACCGCCAAAGCCCAGCCCTCCCCCATCTGGGTGGAAGGCGTGATGGGATAGGCACCCGCCGCCTCTGAGGCGTGGGTCTCGCTGTGGACAACGGCGCCGCTTCCATCGGTTGCCGTGGCGATTCCGGGATAACGGACTTCAGGCGTATTGGAGGGGTTCTTGCTCATGCTACCGCGCCTCTGGATTGATGGGGGACGCCGGCTCCGGCGTCCCGAGCCGCTTCAACGATGGACGGGAACTGCTGCCCGTCGATCCACACGATGGCGTCGGTGGGGCATCGCTGCACGGCTTTGGGATTCTCGAGTTCGATCTTGGTGTAATCGATGACGGCCAGGCCCTGCCGCACCTCGATGAGGCCGGGCTCGGCGTCTTGTACGCAGCGCTTGCAGCCCGTGCAGGCCACGCTGCAGACCTCTTCCGCCGCATCTCCGTCCAGCAGGTTCTTGCACTGGACGAAGAGGTGCTGGTTCACCGGGAACAGGGCGAACAGGTTCAGGGGACAGGCTTCGACGCAGTCGTTGCACGCCGTGCACTTGTCGACGTCCACCACCGGAAGGTCGAACGGGCTCATGGTGATGGCGTCGAAGTCACAGGACACCGCGCAATCCGCGTATCCCACGCAACCCCACGCACACCCCTTCCCACCCCCCGCCACCGCCACTGCCGCGCCGCAGCTCTGGATCCCCACGTAGTCGGCCTTGCGCCAGGCCACGTCGGAGCCACCCGCGCAAAGGAGGCGAGCCACCCGGCGATCGGCGGCACCCGCATCCACCCCCAGATAATCCGCCACGTCCTCGCGCTCGTCGGGGGACATGACGGTGCACGTAGCCGGGGGTGTCTCGCCCTTGATCACCGCCTCTGCGAAGGCCCGGCAACCGGCGAAGCCACAAGCACCGCAATTGGCCCCGGGAAGCAGGTCGGACAGCTCGTCCAGGCGAGGATCCTCCTCCACCCTCATCTTCGCGTTGGTGAGCGCGATGAGGGCGCCAAAGGTGGTTCCCACCCCGGCCAGTATGGCCACGGAGCTCAGGATGGCCTGGGGTTCCATCTCAGCTCAGGTCGGTCCGGGAAAGAAGCCAGGCGGCGAGCTGATCTACCGTCTTCTCCCCCTTCTTGCCTTCGGTTCCCGCCGCTACAGGGCCCGGGAGGACCGTTAGGGATTCCAGGTGCCGAAGGTCGAGGATCCCGGGCTGACCCTTCTTCCGTGAGACCACGTCCAGGACGGCGCTCAGGTCGTCCCGATCCACCTCCAGCGCCATGCCGGGTCGGTACACGAAGGGCAGCGCACCAGCGTCATCCTCGAAGATCGCCACGATCCCCGGTCCTTCTCTCTTGGCCAGCTCTCCGAGCAGCTCGACTCCATCGGCGGTCTTCGCCTGCGCCACGAACACCGCGGGAGATACGAGTCGGGCCAGCGCTGCAGATGGCGCCGCTCCCTTCACCACGAGGGCGATCTTCTGCCACCCGTCCAGGAACTCCACCAGCCCTGCGGCACGAAGATCGGATCCGGCCACCTCCACGACCATCGGGGGCGCCAGCTCCTTCTCCAGGGGGCTCCAACGGTGGAAGGGGTAGGGGTGCAGGAGATAGTGGTCCTTGTCGGGCTGGTAGATGTGATCCCGGGCCTTCTCCACGGCGTGCGCCATCCCGAAGGCCCGTCCCAGCTCGGCCAGGGCATCGCGTACCGCGTCCCGCAGGTCGCCGCCCTCGGGCACGGCCACGTGGAACGACCCGCGTCCGCCCTTCATGATGGAGCCGAACAGCTGGTGCGCCTCGTCCATGAGACGGTCGGTGAGGGGGTCCGGCGCCTCGTCGACCTCCAGCAGGCCCGCGAGCCTTCGTGGGTCGATCAAGCCTTCGGCGAACTCACCCAGCTCACGCCGGAGGAATCCCACCGGGTCGGCTGCGGCCTCCTCGTGGTGGGCGCGGTAGGCCCGGACTTCCTCGGAAGCAGTGGCCACCGCGGAGCGAAACTCGTCCAGAGCGGGAGCCAGGGCTTCGAGGGCGTCGTCCACCAGGTTCATCTGCGTCCCCTCCGCGGGGGTGTTGGCGTCAGACGGCATAGCGGTCGAACTCCTCTTGCATGAGGGCCTTCTTCTCGTCCGCGGTGTGGTGCGGGAGGCTTCGGGTCTCCTCGTACCGGGGACGCGACTCGTCCCGGTAGAAGAGGCCCAGCCGAAGGTGCTCTCCGTCTTCGGCGAGCTCCCGCGCCCGGTGGATGTCCCGCGGGTCGTGCGTGAGCCGGTGCTCGATGATCCGGTCCAGGGCCGGGACGGTGATCCCGTCGTCGTGGACCAGCAATTCCACCCTCGACGGATCCTTCACCGCGTCTCCGAAGATGTCGGCGGTGAAGTGGGGGCAGCGCTGGAGGATCCGCACCCACGCGAAGCCGCGGTGCTCGTGTGCCGCCTTGAGCGTGGCGAAGAGGTGCGCCGGAAGCCACTCCGCCGTCTGCGCCACGAAGGATGCGTTGGTCACGCCCAGGGTGGCCTCCAACGGGTTCATGGCCGGGAGGTAGGACCCATGGGGCTGGGTGTTGGACTGATATCCCTGCGGCGTGGTGGGCGAGGTCTGCTTCTTGGTGAGGCCGTAGATGTTGTTGTCCAGCATCAGGGCCACCATGTCCACGTTGTAGCGCACCGCGTGGATCCAATGCCCAGCGCCGATGGAGACACAGTCCCCGTCCCCCATGACCGCCCAGACGTCCAGGTCCGGGCGACTGAGCTTCACTCCCGTGGACAGGGGGAGGGCCCGGCCGTGGATCCCGTGGAATCCGTACGTCGTGAGGTAGTGGGGAAAGCGCGAGGAGCAGCCGATCCCGGACACGAAGACGGTGTCCTCGGGCTTCGCCTGGCTGTCCGCCAGGATCCGCTGGACCGAGGTGAGCACCGAGTGGTCCCCGCATCCCGAGCACCAGCGGGCCACCGGCCCCTGGTAATCCGACATCTCGAAGACGCGATCGTCCTCGGCCTCGGCGAGTTGGAAGAGAGAGCAGCTCATGATTCGTCTCCTGCGGTGCTGGCGGGGAGGTTCTCTTGGATGGCCCTCTCGATGGCGCTGGGCCGGAGGGGCTCACCCAGGACGCGGGTCCAGCAGTCCACGTCCACCAGGGTGGCGGCACGGAGGATGAAGGAGAGCTGTCCGCGGCGCCGGTTCTCCTCGTTGACGAAGGGATCCCCGGGCTTGTCCGAGTAATTGATCTCCACCGTCATGACCTTCCGGAACTTCGAGAAGATCTCCTTGAGTCCCGGAGGGAGCGGGGAGAGGAAGGTGAGGTTCAGTGACGAGACCTTGAGCCCCTTCTCACGAGCCCGGTCCACCGCCTCCTCGATGGCGCCCCGGGTACTTCCCCAGCCCACCACCAGGAGGTCGCCCTCGGCGTCGCCGTAGACCGTTGGCGGGAGCAGGGTGCTGGCGAGAGCCGCGAGCTTCCGGGACCGCATGGCCGACGAACGCTCGTTGATGGCCGAATCATACGCCACCTTGGAGCGCTCGTCGTGGGCGAGCCCGGTGACGGTGTGCATTCCCCCGGGGCGACCCGGGATGAAGCGCTCGGAGAGGCCCGTGCGCTCGTCCCACTCGTAGGGGCGCTTCCCCTTGGGCACCGCCGACTGGTCCGGGGGATTCTGGTGCCACTCGGGCTTCAGCTCCGGACGGTGGAAAGGCGCCACACCGGTGGCCAGGTTCGCGTCGGACAGGACCACCACCACGGCACGGAAGGTCTCCGCGAGCTTCCGTGCGGTGATCATGATGTGGAAGCACTCCTCGATGGTGGCCGGAGCGATGACGATCTTCGGCGCGTCGCCAGGCTGCCCGTACATGGCCGCCAGGAGGTCGGACTGCTCCACCTTGGTGGGAAGCCCGGTGCTGGGCCCACCCCGCTGCACGTCCACCAGGACCAGTGGAATCTCCGTCATCACCGCCAGGCCGATGAACTCGGTCTTCAGCGCCAGGCCCGGTCCGGAGGTGATGGTGAAGGCGCACCGCCCAGCGTAGGAGGCGCCGATGGCGACCCCCGCCGCGGCGATCTCGTCCTCTGCCTGGTGCAGGACACCACCGAAGCGCTCGAAGATCTCTCCTAGGTGGTGGGACACGGATGTGGCGGGGGTGATGGGGTACATGGCCGCCAACTCCATCCCCGACGCCACGGCCCCCAGGGCGATGGCCTCGTTCCCGTTCATCACGACCATGTCCTTCTCGGTCGTCATGGTGGGGACCCTCACCCGGAATCCGAGATTCTCGGAGGCCCACTTGTAGCCCAGGTCCAGGAGCTCGTGGTTCTTGTCCACGACGGCCTGGCTCTTCTTCCGGAAGGCATGCTCTATCTGGTCCTTCGCCTTGTCCACATCCCGGTCGAAGACCCAGCACAACATCCCCAGGGCGAACATGTTCTTACCCTTTCGGGCGTTGTCCACCACCGTCAGGCAGAGGTCCTCCATGGGGACCTCGACGATGTTGTAACCCGCCTCGGTGAGCTCCTCCACGGTGGCCTTCCACTGCGCCTGGATCGCCTCGTCCGGGTGCGTGGCCCACATGTTCTCCAGGAGGATGGTGGCCCCCTCCTTGAGGGAGTGGAGCCGGTGCCGGCCCAGCAGGACCTGCTCGTTGAAGGCCACCACCAGGTCCGTCTCGTCTCCCCAGTTGGTGACGGGACGGTCCCCGAGACGGATCCGGATCCCGGATGCGCCCGCGAGGGACCGGGGTGGGGGCTCCACCTCGGCAGGGATGATCTCCACGGTCCAGACGCCATTTCCCATCTTGGCGGAGACGGATCCGAAGATCTGTCCGCACTTCTGGGCGCCCTCCCCGGAGTCGGAGACGATTTCTACGGAGTGATCCCGCGTCTCGAGAATTCGAGGTGCAGGACGATCTTGCCCGGCGTCTTCCGCCGAGCCGACGGTATCCAGCTTTATGGCCATCGGCCGTTCTCTCCAGCGCAGAGGAACGAATTGTTCACCGAGCCTTCTCCCGGAGGCTCGCAACAACGATTGTCTTTCGGGGGAGCCCGATCCGTCGGGAGCGGGATGGTGTTCAGGTGGGGGATTCTCCGACGCGGGAAGTATCCGTCTCCCCTCATGGGACACCCGGACCGCCCGAACCGCCTTGTTTCATGCGAACGATTCGTTGCAGGACCCCCTCGCTCACCCTCCTCTACGGCTTGGCCGGATGCACCGCCGACGTCCCCTCCAGCGCTCTTGACGAGACCGGAATCGCCATCTCCACCGCCAGCGGTGACCCCATGTGCGGTTTCAGCGCGGAGCCGTTCGTTCAGTTCCTGCCCCTGCCCGCCCTGGTAGGACCCCCGCGAACGTGGCCCCTCCCGGCGTAGCCTAGTCCCGCCGCCCTTCCTCTGCCCCGGCGGACGCCGGCCGGCCCCGGTTCTCCTGGAGCCGGGAGAATCCCGGGTGGCTCCGGACGGGGTCCCACAGGGGATCGTTCAGTTGCAGGAGCCAGGAGTCCCGTGCCTCGGCCCCCTGCTCGAGCCAGAAGACCGCGGAGTCGGCCTGGGCGAGGCGGGCATGGGGAATCGCCATCTCGGAAGGCCGCGGATCGTCCTGTGCACCCATCCATTCGAGCCACAGACGCCAGACGCCGGCCATGCCCTCCGCCGTGTAACGGTCGGTCAGGAGGTCGGCGCGATCCCGGAACCGGGGGTCGGCCATGGCGAAGTCCCGAAGGTCCTCCGCGGCCTCGCGGGTCATTCCGAGCTGTTCATGGGTCAGGGCCAGGTAGAGGTGCACCCCCCGGGCCTCCGGACTGTGGATCATGGAGCGCCGGAAGAGGCCCAGAGCTTCCTCGTAGCGACGGGCTATGTGATGCATGCGAGCGGAGAAGCGGATCTGCGCCCCACCCACGGGAGCCAGCTCCACCATCCTTCTCGCGGCCTGCAGCGCCGTGTCGAAGTTGCCCCGGCCCTGCTCGATGAACGCCTGCAGGTAGTACGCCTGGTCCGAGGTGGGAGAGAGCTCCAAAGCCCGGTCCACCTCCCTGGCGGCCGCCTCCCAGTCGCGGTCCCAGGCGAAGTGGATGTGGCCCTTCGCCACGTGGGCGTGGGCCAGGGACTCGTCCAGGGCCAGCGCCCGCGCCACGGCGGCCTCGGCCAGCGGGAAGGCCTCCTCGGCGGGCATCAGGAAGAAATTCCCCTGGGATACGTAGGCCAGGGCCAGGAGGCTCCAGGCGGGGGCGAACAGCGAGTCCAGGGTGACGACCCCTTCCATGACTTCGGAGACCTGAGGCCAGAACTGGGCGGCACCCCGTGCGCTGATCTCGACGCCTCGGAGGTACAGGTCGTACGCGTCGTCGTCGAAGGTGTAGCGACGGCTGATGCGGCTCACCTCGGACGGTGCGAGGCTCGCCTCGAGCTCCCGGGCGACTCCAAACGCCACGGAGGTCTGGATGTCCACGAGCGACTGGGCAGAGAACTCGCCGTCGAAGGCCTCTCGCCACACCTCCTGCCCCTCCACCGCGTCCGCGATCCAGACCGTGACCCGGACCAGGTCGCCGTCCCGAAGCACGCTCCCTCCGAGCAGGTAGCGGACCCGCAGGCTGTCCGCCATGGCGGCCAGCGGGAAGCTGGCCACACTGCGGAACCGACTATCGGAGCGCACCACCGCCAGGGCGCCCACCTTCATCACCTGGGTGGTGATCTCCTCACGCAGGGCCGCAGCCAGGTAGGCGTCCTCGTCCCCCGACGGACTGAGATTGTCGAAGGGGAGGATCCCGAGCCGGGTGGCTCCCGCCGTCTCTGGAAAGAGCCCCGCAGGCGGTTGGGCCTCCGCGGCGGCCCCGGGTCCGACAACCCGAACCGTCAGGGCGGCGGCCACCGCGAGCGCCCCAACCGCAACCATCTCGCCGGGGGACACGCGTTGCCGGCCCCTCTCGCCGTGGTACCAGGCCAGCACCACCACGACCAGGAAGCCGAAGGCGGCAAGTACCACGACGCTTCGCCCTACGGCGGCGGGCCAGCCGAAGCTGTCCCCCACCATTCCCAGCAATTCCATGGCGGCCAGGGCTACCGCCAGGTACGCGGCCGCCCACTGGAAGAGCTTCCTTTCCCTCAGCCGGCTCCACATCCCCTTCACGGGGCCTCCGGGACGATGGGACGAGAAGGGGGGTATTTCTACGCTTCACTCCCGGGGCGCGGGGGTCAATGGAACGACGGCCGGTTCGGACGCCGCTAGCGCGACACCAGGGCGTTGAAGAGGAACTTGAAGGTCCCGTGGGTCTGGGCCCGGTGCTGAGTCCGGAAGCCGACGAGCACCACCCTGCCCTCGCCGTGCTCCACGTCGAGGAGCGCGCTCCGGTTGGCGATGACCGACTCGCCGTCCAACTGGCCGCTCCGCAGGAGACCCCGGTCGGGATACACGGCGACCTTATGGGCCCTCTGGCTCGTGCCGAAGCCTCGCACCTCGAAGGCGGTTCGGTCAGCGAACGGGAAGAACACCACGAGCGCCTCCTCCGGCATCCCCCATCCCAGCGGGTGGTCCGTGTCCACACGCACCCGGAGCGTGGAGCCCCGGGCCCAGAACTCGGTGGTCGGCGCACCGTCCAGGATGTTGACCACGGGGAACCCGTCGAAGGTCTCGATGGGCAGTTCCGCCGCGCCGCCCAGGGTCACCAGCGTCCCGCCGCCGCGCACGAAGGCCTCCAGCGCGGCCACACCCTCGCTACCGAAGCCATCCCGGTACCCGGGGGGCACCTGAGACGCGTCCACCCCGTCTCCGCGCATGGCGGCCAGGTCGTCCTCCGGGAGAATGATGACGTCGAAGCGCCGTCCCAGGTCACCCCCGGCCACGTCGTCGGCCCTCAGCGTGGTGTAGGGGAACCCGAAGTCCTCCAGGAGGAAACGGGTCCAGCCCTCGTCCATGTTCCCCCCATAGGCCTGGTACATCCCAATGCGAGCCCGCTGAACCTCGGGAGCATTCTGGTCGTCGGCCGATCCCAAGCTCATGGCGGTGAAGTCCACCCCCGTCTCTTCCGCGACGCGAGCGATCAGGCCGGCGTCCGCCTCTGGAATCCAGAAGTCTCCGGCCTCGAACAGCCCCATGTCGCGGGCGAAGCGGCGAACGGCGACCCCCTCGTCCCAGAGCAGGTTCATGGCGCGGAACGCGTCGTTGGCGGTGCCGGCCACACTGTATCCGCGACTGCCCGCCGTGACCTCGCCGGGGTTGCCGATCTCGAGCCCGTCGAGGACCGTCAGCTCAGCGTCCACCGTCGTGTGCGCGGGGTGGACGGTGACTCCCATGAACTCTGCCAGGACGTCTCCGGACATGTCGTAGGGACGGATGGGGCTGCCGTCGGGATTGCGGGTGTACGAGTTCTGTGGATAGAAGGTCTGGCCCAGGAGCCATCGCACCACGCCTCGCTTCGGCTGCGCCGTGGACACCACGTAGGTGCCGGCCCCGTAGACCCGCCCCTCATGGGTGAATCCCACCGGCGCCCGCCGGACCTCGATCCCCTGAAGCAGGAGGCGCTCCACCATCTTCTCCATGGTGAGCGGGTCGTGCTGGTCCGCGGGGACGATGTACGCCTTCGTTTCCCCTTCGCGCCCCCGCTGGACCTGCCGTGAGGCCTTGAGCCACGCGTTGCGGAGGATCGTCTCCCGGTTCTTCGACGCCATCTCGAGGAGTTCGAATGTCGCGATCTTCTGGTTGATCACGATATCGCGAACGGTCCACCAGCCGCCTTCCCAGGGGTTGGGAAAGGTGGTCTGCACGGCGTACTCCGGCAGCTGCCGCGAACCCGTCAGCTGCTCCCGCGCCACGTAGAGCGGGGTAGCGAGCCGGGCGCTGGCGGACTCCGTGAGCATTCCCGCGATGTTGTGGAAGGGGGTGATCCAGTGGAAGCCGAAGTGCCCCCACCCGGAGTAGATGGCGGAATTCACGATTCCCTGGCGCCCCTCCTCCTCAAGACCGTAGGCGATCTGGGCCCCGTACCAGGACATCTCCCGCCAGACCAGCGGATCGCCCTCGGGGCGGATGGGCTCGGCATACGGAGGGACATACATGCGTGCCCCGAAGGGACCCATCTGGTGATGGTCCACGTAGGCCTGCGGGACCCACTCCCGGAACAGGATCTCCGCCCCGTGCCGCGACTCCACCGTGTTCTGCATGAAGGCGTCGCGGTTGTTGTCGTGGCCGATGTAATGATGGTAGAGCTCGGGCGGGCTCACCGCCTCGTACTCGGTTCCCACCCAGCGGTTGTACCAGCCGTTGACGATGTCGACACCGTCCGGATTCAGCGACGGGAACTGGATGGCCACCACCTCGTCCAGGATCCGGAGCATCTCCTCGTCCTGCCGGGTCGCCATCTCGTAGATGATCTCCGCCGAAGCCTGGCTGGCCGCGACCTCCGTGGAGTGCAGCGCGTAGCTCTGGACCACCACGGCCTTGCCGGTCTCGATGGCCCGTCGGATCTCGGCCTCGGGAACACCCCGGGGGTCTTGCAGCGCGGCGTTCATCGCCTTGATGGTCGCCAGGTTCCGGTGGTTCTCCGGCGAGGTGACGAAGATCACCAGGAAGGGACGACCAAGGGTGGACTCCCCCATCTGCCGCACGTCGACGCGGTCGCTCCGCTCCCCTACCAACCGGTAGTACTCCACCAGTTGGTCCCACATCACCAACTGCCGGTCAGCCCCCATCTCGTGACCGAAGAACTCCTCCGGTGAAGGAATATCCTGCGCCGTGACGGCTCGAGGCTGAAGTAGACCGAGGACCAGTCCGAGGAGGGCGACGGAGGAGGTCCAGCGCGGGATCGAGGGAAGGCGCGTGCAGCTCATGGGACCGCGGGGATGGAGAGAGAACGGGGCGTACCGGGCGTCGAGTCGCGTCCGGAAGCCATTCACGGGATAAGGTCGGCCGGGTAGCGGCGCAACCGGCGAGGGCGGCCCGACGTCGGCAGCCTCAGGTCACGCTTCCCACGAGGAGGAGGGGCAGGACCACCCCCATGGTCCCGCGGCCCGTGCGCAGGGGGCGGATGGACGGAACAGGCGGCTCCATCACTCCTCGTCCCGGGAGGGTGACGGCGCCGGGATACCGCCGTCGCCGGAGGAGATGACGGCCTCAGCCTCCATCTCCACCCGATAGGGGTCCCCGATCAGGTCCGCCCGCACCAGGGTGTTCGCCGGCCGGACCGCACCAAACCGACGCCCATGGGCCCGGGAGACGGGCTCCCACTCGTCGGCGTACCGGATGAAGATGCGAGTCCGCACGATGTCCTCCAGGCGACCTCCCAGGGACTCCACCGCCCCCTGGATCTTATCCAGGCAGAAGGTCGCCTGCGCCCCCGGATCGTCTCCACCAACCACCCGGTTCCCGTGGGTCGCGGTGGTACCCGAGACCAGGATCCGGTCCCCCACGCGGACGGCCCTGGAGAAGCCGGCCACGGCCTCCCAGATGGTCCCGCTCTCAGCCCGGGCCCGCGTCGGGCTCTCCCGGACCACGGGATAGGGGGGAGGAAAGGAAGCCACGTGGTGCGAGAGGTCGCCCGAGGCCGTGAGGAACGGGGGCTTCCGGTACTCGTCTCCGGAGTCTCCGGGAATGGGCTCCAGGCTGCCCAGGGCTTCCTCCAGCTCCGCGAGGGCCGCGGCGTCCAGCTCGAAGTCCAGCAGGCGCCGGTTGTCGGCGATGTGCTCGGAGCGGCCCAGGCGGGCACCGATGATCACCCCTCCCACGCTGGGCTGCTCCAGGACCCACCGGCACGCCACGTTGGCGACCGAAACCCCGAGGCGACGGGCTACCGAGTCCAGCGCCCTCAGCAGGCTCTGGAAGCGCTCCCACCCCCCGGCCGTCTGCACGAACCGGCCGTATTTCATCTGGGACCAGGTCTCCAGGTCGGTCACCTCCGGCTCCTTCACGCCCAGCCAGCGCTCGGTGAGGAGCCCGCCGGCCACCGTTCCGAAGGCCAGGATCTTCACCCGGTGCTCCCCGCACAACGCGGTCATTCCATTCAGGGGCCGCCGGTCCAGGAGAGAGAAGCAGACCTGGTTGCTCGCCACGGGGATCCCGCTGTGGAGAACGAGCGCCAGGTGCTCCGTGTCGAAGTTGGTGAGGCCCAGGTGAGCGATGAGCCCCTCCCGGCGCATCTCGTCGAGCCAACCCAGGTGATCCAGCCAGGTCGGGTCCGAATAGCGCCACGCGTGGTATTGCAGGAGGTCGATTCGGTCGGTCCCCAGACGATCCAGGGCCCGTTCCACCGCGTCCCGCACCTGCTGGCGCGATGCGGAGCCTGGCTCGGGCACCCACTTGGTGAGGAGCTGGACCCGGTCCGGATCGGGGAGCGACGCGCGGAATCGGCCGGCGATGACCTCGGCGGAGCCGTAGTGGTCCGCCATGTCGAAGGTGGTGAACCCCGCGTCGAGGTACGGCCGCATGGCGGCCGCCGTCTCGTCGGGGTCGAGGGTGATCCCCCCCCTTTCCATGTCTGCGACCTGCCACAGGCCCGTGAGAATCCGTGAGATGGACAGGTCCGGGGCGAGGTCGGTGCGATCTACGGCGGCCATTGGAGTCCGGAGGGTGTGGGGTGTGCACACGGGCGCAGTGGGACGGCACATCCTGGCACCCGGGCGACCGGCAGGACAAGCCATCCAGCGACAAGCGTCGTGAGCGCCGCTCCGCCACGTCCTCCGGGGAGGCGCGGAAGGGAGTGGCCCGGTATCTTCCCCGCCACCACGACCGCTGCCATCCGTTCCCCAGGAGGACGCATGACGACGCTCCCGTTCAGCCTTTCGCGATCTGCCAGGATCGCAGCGCTGATCACCCTGCTATCCGGGATCCCCCTGGCGGGACAGACCGCCTCGCCGGCAGACGATCCGGGAGTCCAGGCCCAGGTCCGGCTCTTCTCCGCATGGCTCGAGAGCCAGATCGCCTACCGGGGGCTTCCCGGGGTAGTGGTGGGCGTCGTGGCGGGTGACGATCTGGTGTGGACCCGGGGCTTCGGCTTCGCGGACGTCGAGGGGGGGCGGCCCATGGAGTCCGACACCCGCTTCCGCATGGCCTCTCACAGCAAGCTCTTCACGGCGACGGCCGTCATGCAGCTGCGGGAGGAAGGAAAGGTCCGGCTGGACGACCCGGTCGCCGAGTTCCTCCCCTGGTTTCGGGTCCGGAGCGCCTCGGAGGACGACCCACCCATCACCATCGAGCACCTCCTCACGCACGGCTCGGGTCTTCCGCGCGAGGCGGGTCCCCACTGGAGTGACTGGGATTTTCCCACGCGCGAAGAGCTGACGGATCTTCTTCCGGATCGGCAGGCGGCGTTCTCTCCCGAGGTGCGCTGGAAGTACTCGAACCTCGCCTACTCCATCGCTGGAATGGTGGTGGAGGAGGTGAGCGGCATGACCTGGGCCGACTACCTGGGGCGGAACATCTTCGGTCCCCTCGGCATGGACGCTTCCAGCGTGGACCTCGAGGTGCCGGGCCTCGCCACCGGGTACGGCCGGCGGATGCCCGACGGGACCCGGGAGGTGATTCCGTTCGTGGACGCCCGGGGCATGGCGGCCGCGACCGGTCTGACCTCTACGGTGGAGGACATGGCCCGGTTCGTCTCGGCCCAGTTCCGTCAGGGCGCCCGAGGTGAGAACCGGATCCTGAGCACCTCGTCGCTACGGGAGATGCACCGGGTCCGGATGCTGGAGAACACCTGGACGCGCGGCCAGGGAATCGGCTTCTCCGTGCGTCGGGTGGACGACCGGCTGTACGTGGGCCACGGCGGTGGCTATCCGGGACATACCACCCAGACGCTCATCCAGCTCGACGACCGCGTCGGCGTCATCGTCCTCACCAACACCAACGACTCCAATCCCGGCCAGATCGCGTCGGAGCTCATGAAGACGGTGGGGAAGGCCTTGGCGGACGCCACGCAGGTCGAGCCGACCAGGGTCGCGTGGGAGCCGAGCTGGGAGCGTTTCGCCGGGCTCTACCGGAGCCGGTGGGGAGACACCCAGGTGGTGCTCATGGACGAGCGCCTGGTGCTCATGACCCCCAACGCTCCCGGTATCGACACGGCGGTGGAGTTGGAGCCGCTGGGCGGGGGGCGCTTCCGTATGGTCGCGCCCACCGGTGGCGGTGCGGTGGGGGAGGTGGTCCGATTCGAGGAGCGGGACGGGCAGGTGGTGCGGATGGTGACGGGGGATTCCTACTCCGAACGGGTGCGGGAGTAGAGCGAAGGCGCTACTCGAACCCCTCGTAGGCTGCCTCCAGGTCCGACTTGGAGAGGACCTGGAAGGCCACGTGCGTCTCGGTGCGTTGGAGCCCGGGCACTCGGTGGATGTGCTCCGTGACGATCCGGTTGATGTCCTCCCATTCCGGGACTCGGACCATGGCCACGAGGTCCCACTCGCCGGTGATGGAGTAGACCTCGTGGACACCGTCCACGGTCACGATGGTCCGGGCGGCGTGGGCCACCTCCTCGGGGTTGCAGCGGATCATGACCAGGGCGATGAACATGGGAGCCTCGGGAGATGCGGGACGGGCGTCGAGGAAGGGATCACGCGGATTCTACGGAGGGCCAGGGAGTGCCAGCAACCACCCCCCCAGGCCCGTCCACCGGGCCGGACGTCCAGTCATGCCCTCACCCCCCTTCAGGGGGCGCGCCCTTCACTCCGGGGGCAACGTGGCGAAGACCGCCTCCACGTCGGTCCCACCCCGCCGGAGCCGGGATACTTCCCGAAGGTAGATCCACGACGCGAACGCCATCACCCCGATCCAGAGCGGGGTGGAGTGGAAGTACCACGCCGAGAGGTCCGCGCTCAGGTCCTTCCACACATGCACCCCGAGGAAGAGAAGCAGGAGCAGGGCGCCCAGCCCGGCCAGGGGACGCTGAAGTTTGCGCGCGGGAAGAACGGTGATCCGTGACGCGAGCTCCGGGTTCCGCCCTGGAAGGGAGAGCACCGAGAGACACATGACCAGGAAGTTCACCAGCATCGACGTCACGAGGATGTCTACTCCCAGGAAGAAGTCACCGGCGAAGTGACTCCCCAGGATGCTGGCGGTGGCCATGAGACCCGACAGGACGATGGCGCGATGAGGCACGTGCCGCTCTGGATGGACGCGGGCCACCCACCGGGGGAAGACCCCGTCCTCAGCCCAGGCGAACATCAACCGCGAGACCGCCAGGAGCATGGCGGGGAGATCGTTCGCCAGCGCCACCGCCGCCCCGGCCACGATCAGGACGGTCCACCCCGGGCTAAGGAGATACCCCAGGAGGCCCGGGGCCGTGAGGTCCTGGTCCTGCGCCCGCTCGGCGATGAAGCTCCACGGCACTGCGTGGTATACGGCGGCAGTGAAGAGAAAGTAAAAGCTGCCCACGGTGACGACGGCGATCCCGATGGCCAGCGGCAGGGTCCGTCCCGGATTCTTCGCCTCGCCTCCCGCCTGGGCGATGGAGTCGAAACCGATGAAGGAAGAGAAGAGTACGGCCGAGGCCGCCAGGAAGGTCCCCCACCGGAAGGGCGCCGGGTCCGTTTCGGGAAGCGGGACCCCTTCGCGAGCCAGGAGGGCCGCGGCGAAATCCGCCTGGTCGAAGAGGAACCCGGCCACCACCACCACGCCCCCCAGGAGGAACATGAGGTACATGAGGGGCACCAGAATCCGCTCGTAGAGCTCCACCCCTCGGAGGTTGACCAGGACGGAGCCCCAGAGGAAAGACAGCGCCAACGCCACGCGGACCCAACCCACGTCCAGGGTGGCAGCCAAGCCCTCCATCCCCACCGCCCCCACCACGTCCCTGAGGAACGGGATCAGGACGTACGACACGACCCCGATGGCAATGGAGAGACCGAACCACTGGGAAAAGGAGGCAACGAATCCCAGGTACGGGTGCAGCCCACGGGAGGCGTAGATGTAGCTCCCGCCAGCCCGGGGCATGGCGGACGCCAGGATCGCGTAGGCCAGGGCCGCCAGCAGGGCGGGAAGCGCCGCGAACAGATAGGAGGGCAACACCCACGGCCCGATGCCGGGGACGTTCCGCTGGATCATGAACGGGATGACCGTGATTCCCGCCCCCATCATCGAGCAGATCCCCGTAGCGGCCAGGCCCACCAGACCCAGCTCGCGCCGGAGACCGGTGCCGCCGCCCGCCATACCGGAGAGCTGTTCCGGGTTGGTCACGATCGGGGGTCCCCCGGGCGACCCCCGCTACTGGGACCGGATCGATCTCTTCCGTCTTGGCTGTCCCCGGCGCCCCCGGTGCGTGGGGAGTCACCGCGCCTCCGGCGCTCCTCCTCGAGCTTCTGTCGCAAGTGCCGGGGAAGGTCCCCGCCGCGCACGATCTCCTCCACCTTGCCGAGCAGGGTGTCGCTCCCGGCTTCACTGGCGCCGAAGAGGCCGTCTTCGGCCAGCTCCTCCTCCTGGAGCCGCGAGACCGCGCCGCTGAGGTTGAGCCAAAGGTCGAAGCGCTCGCTCATGGCCAGGACGGAGTAGAAGATCCGAGGCCTTCGACCTCCTCCCGCCAGCAGGTCGATCACCAGGGCTCCCAGGGACAGCGCCGAGAGGGCGACGTCCTTGAACCCGTCTATCAGGAGCTTGAGCTGAAAGATGGCGAAGTCCCGCACCACCACCTTGCGCGGGGCCCGGATCGGCCCGGAACGCCGCTTCACCATCCGCTTGCCTTCACTCATCTCGTCTCCTCACTGCAGTTCCCGCCGCCACGTGCGCGCTTGCCCTTACGGCGTTCCAGGGCGGATCAGATTCATCACCACCACATGGTCCACCCAGTCCTGGTCCGCCTGGATCCCCAGGAGCAGGTCGCCACGGATGTCCATGAGGCGCAAGCGTGGCGGGAGATCCACGGTCCCCAGAAAGCGCCCGTCCCGATCCAGGACCTCCCAGGCTCGGCCGCCCCACCCACGAGGGGGATCCGGGGTGTTGAGGGCCATGGGGTGCACGTCCCGGATGGAGCCTGCACGCTGCACCCAGACCGTCGCGTCCGGCCCGGCCCGCACGTCGGTGAGCACCGGCAGGGTTTGCGGGTAGTCCAAGGGAACCTGCTCCACCGCGTTCGCACTCCCTCCCAGCATGACGATCCTAGCCGCCACCCCCCGAAGCAGGGCCTCCTCCTCGGCCTCGGAGGGCTCGTGCGGGACCCAGGACGCGGCCCGGACGAGACGCAGCTTCCCCTCCGGGGAGACGATGCGCAGCTCGTCTGCCGAGAGGGTCGTCCAGGCGGTCGATCCGTCCGCAAGCACCGCCCAGGCGGGCGCGTCCACCACCGGTGGAAGCCGCGCCGCGCCGCGAGCCCCCAGGTCCGTCTGCGGGTACTCGAAGGTGAAGACGGTATCGATCCCGGAGGCCCCGTCCCAGCGGAGGAGGTGATCTTCGGCCCTCCACCGCCCCTCGGTGCTCGTGACCCGCGCCAGAGTGCGGAGATAGATCCCACCGTCGGCACCCTCGTCCCACCAGCTCCGGACGCCGGGCGCGTGGGGCAGCGGTCGGGAGGGCCGGACCGACCCTTCGTCGCCGTAGCGGGTCAGCCGATGCTGCACCCAATCCACCACGAGGACCTCGTCTTGACGCCTCAGGACCGAGGTGACGAGGCTCCCGAGCTCGCCCGGTCCCTCTCCCGGCCCTCCCAAAGTGGCCTCCAGGGAGCCGTCCGCACCGAAGACGCGGACCGCCTGGGCCTGCTGGTCCAGAACGTAGATCCGTCCGTCGTCTCCCAAGGTGGCGTCGGCGACGTAACCGAAGAGCGACTCCGGAACGGATTCGTCGCCGCCGATGCGGAGCGTCTCCTGCACCCACCAACCCTCCGACGGAGACCAGAGGGGCTCCACCGGGTTCCGCACAACGGTCACACCGGCCGAATCCACGACCTCACCGGGCCATCCCTCCGGAGCGCCGGGCCCACACCCGAACGAGGTGGCCGGAAAGACGAGGATCAGGAGTCGTGTGCGCATTGGGGGCTGCTGAGAGATCCGGGAACCGACGGGCGACACTCGTTCCGCCGGACTCTCCATGCAAGGGGAAGCGCAAAGGAGCCGGTCCAGGCCGCTGGGGGTCCCGCTCCCCCCGCTTGGTGCAGGAACCTTTCCCGGGCGCTACCGTACGTGTGAATACCCCGCCGCGCAGCCGGCCCTGAGACCCCCTTCCAACCGCTTCTCGCATGCGGCTTCCCGTCTCGACGGCCTTCGCGCTGGCTGCGGTCACCCTCGCGGGGGCGCTCGTAGCCGGCGTGTCGATACGCTCTTCGGAGCGTCCGGGCGAGGTGCGGGATCCATGGTCGCCCAGCGCGGTCGGCGAAGCGCTCGTTCGTGTCGTCACCCTGGCTCTGCCCGTTCCGACCCCGCTCGAAGGGCAGGAGCCGACGCCGGAGCTGGACCCCCGGGCCCTGTTGCGAGAGGCGGGAGACAATGACACGGGATCGGGTCGGTACTGGGAGTTCTACTTCACCCGGGCCATCTATTCGGAGTACCAGGGTGGGTGGGGCTGGGGCCGCCGGGCCCGCTGGGCCACCGACTATCCCAAGGCCGATCACCAGTTCCTGATCGTGCTCAACCGCCTCATCGCCATCGACGCCTACGGCGGCGAGAACGCCGTTCGACTGGACGACCCGGAGATCCGGCGGTTCCCGTTCCTGTACGCCCTCGAGGTCTCGCGCATGAACCTGACCGAGGGCGAGGTGCAGGGACTGCGGGACTACCTGGACGCGGGGGGTTTTCTGGTCATCGATGACTTCTGGGGTGAGCGCGCCCTCCAGAACCTGGCGTACCAGCTGAACCGGGTCCTCCCTGGACGGAGCATCCGCCCGGTTCCCATGGATCACGCCATCTTCAACACGGTCTACGCCCTCGACGAGATCCAACAGGTGCCCAACGTGGGGAACGGGCGCCGCGGAGGACCGACTACGGAGTGTTGGGGGTGCGAGCCCATGGTGTTCGGTGTCTTCGACGATCGCGATCGGCTGATGGTCGTTATCAACTGGAACACGGACCTGGGCGACGCCTGGGAGTGGGCGGAAGACCCGTGGTATCCGCTGCAGTATTCGACCTTCGCCTACAAGATGGGGGTCAACATGGTGGCGTATGCCATGAGTCACTGAGGAGAGGCATGTCACCGATGGGTTCGTATCGAGAGGCCGCCGGGACGGCGGCGGGAGGCTGAGAAGGCGGGGTGGAAGGACTGTTCGAGTTCCTGTTCAAGTACCGGCCGGTCCTCTTCCAGGAGGGAGAGGTGGTCCTGGGCACGACCTGGCCCATCGGGATCCTGGTGGGGGGGGTCGCACTTCTGGGAATCGCCGCAGTGGTCACCTATGGCGTGACCGGAGGGAAGGCACGCCCCGTGGAGCGCACGGTCCTGGCCACCCTGCGACTGGCGGCGCTCGGCGTCCTCACCTTCGCCCTCCTCCAGCCCACCCTGGTGATCTCCTCGGTCGTCCCCCAGCGGAACTTCGTCGGAATCCTCCTGGACGACTCCCGCAGCATGAACCTCCCCGGAGAAGACGGCGCCCCCCGCCGCGCGTGGATGGAGGCGACGTTCGGACCGGAGGGGTCCGAGCTCATCGACGCCCTCTCTGAGCGGTTCGCGCTTCGCTTCTTCCGCTTCTCGGCTCAGACCGGGCGGGTGGACGGCATCGGGGAGCTGGGGTTCCAGGGGACTCGCACCGATCTGGCGGGCGCGCTCACCCGGGCCCACGAGGAGCTGGCCAGCGTTCCCCTCTCCGGCCTGGTGCTGGTGAGTGACGGGGCGGAGAACGGTGCCCAGCCGCTTTCCGAAGCCATCATCCCACTTCAGGCGGCTTCCGTTCCGGTCTACTCGGTGGGTCTCGGAGCGGAGGCCCTGGTGCCCGACATCCAGGTGTCCCGGGTGGAGGTCCCAGGGACGGTCATGAAAGGGACCGCCATGCTGGTGGACGTGGTGGTCACCCAACGGGGTCTCGCCGGCCGGACGGTTCGGGTCCTGGTGGAGGACGGGCCCCGCATCGTCACGGAAGAGGAGGTGGAGCTGGGAGCCGACGGCGAACCCACCGTGGTCCGCATCCCCCTCACGCTCGAGGAGGTGGGGCCGCGGAATCTCCGCTTCCGGATTCCCGTGCTCGACGGGGAAGCGGTCCCCGAGAACAACGCCCGCGAGCGCCTGGTGGACGTCACCGACCAGACGGAGAAGATCCTGTACTTCGAAGGGGAGCCCCGGTGGGAGATGAAGTTCCTGCGGCGCGCCGTGGAGGACGACGAGAACCTCCAGGTGGTGGTCCTCCAGCGCACGGCACCGGACAAGTTCCAGCGCTATGAAGTGGACGACGGCGAGGAGCTCCTGGGAGGCTTCCCCCGCACGCGTGAGGAGCTCTTCCGCTACCGGGGGCTCATCCTGGGGAGCGTCGAGGCCTCGTTCTTCACCCGGGACCAGCTCCAGATGCTCTCGGACTTCGTGGGAGACCGGGGAGGTGGGCTCCTGTTCCTGGGTGGTCGGAACGCGTTCGCGGAGGGCGGCTACGCGGGGACGGCCGTGGAAGACGTCATGCCCTTCTACCTGGAAGAACCTGCGCCCGACGCCCGCGCGGCCTTCCAGAGCGTGTCCGTGAGTCCCACCCCCGCCGGCCAGAGCCATCCCGTGGGACAGCTGGGGGGCGGGAGCTGGGACGACCTTCCACCGCTCTCGACCCTCAACCGCGTGGTCCGGCTCAAGCCCGGCGCCACCGCCCTTCTCACCGGGACCGCGGGCGAGGAGGAACGCATCGTTCTGGCCCATCATCGCTTCGGCCGTGGAAAGGCCCTGGGACTCCCGGTCCAGGACACCTGGATGTGGCAGATGCACGCCGACATCGCCGTGGACGATCCCCGTCACGAGGTCCTTTGGCGGCAACTCCTCCGGTGGCTGGTGGACGGCGTTCCGGACCCGGTGTCCGTGCGACTGGGCCGTGAGCGTGTGGAGCCCGGGGAGTCCGTGGAGCTCTCCGCCACCGTCATGGACTCCGCCTACATCGGGCTCAACGACGCGCGGGTCACCGCGCTGGTCACCCACCCCTCCGGCGCGGTGACCGAGCAGTCCCTGGCCTGGAGCGTGGAAGAGGACGGGGAGTACGGCGGCTCCTTCCTCCCGCGAGAGCCCGGAACCCACGGCGTGGTGGTCCGCGCGGAGCGGGCTGGCGGGCTCATCGGCGAGGCCTCCACCATTCTGCAGGTTGGTCCGAGCCAGGAAGAGTATTTCGACGCGGGGCGCCGCACGCCGCTCCTGCGTCGGCTCGCCGAGGACACTGGTGGCCGCTTCTACACCCCGGCCAGCGTGTCCAACCTTCCTGAGGATCTCCGCTTCACCGGAGCCGGGGTCACCCTCACCGAGGAGAGGGACCTGTGGGACATGCCCATCGTGCTGATCCTGATCCTCGGCCTGCTGGGTGCCGAGTGGGGATACCGCAGGCTCCGGGGGATGGTATGACCCGCGGTGCGCTCCGACTGCCCGGCGGTGGGGCCACCGCATGCCTCCTGGCTGCGGTGCTGGCCGGGGCGGGCGGCCCGATCCTGGGAGCCTCCCGCGGGCTGGCCGCCCAGCAGCCGCACGTTCTCACGGTCGTGGGACTGGGCGGCGATCCCGATTACCGCGAGGCGTTCCTCGACTGGGGTCTTCGCATCCACAACGCGGCGCTGGAGCGGTTCGGGCTTCCCGGCGAACACGTCGTGCTTCTGTCGGAGGCTCCCGACATGGACCCCGCTGTGGCCGGGCGCTCCGACCGGGAAGGCGTGGAGTCGGCCGTGGCGGAAATCGCCCGCGGCGCCGGTCCCCAGGACCCGGTCCTGGTGATCCTCATTGGGCACGGGTCGTACCGCGGCGGCGAGGCCCGTTTCAACCTTCCCGGACCGGACCTGAACGCCCAGGAATGGAGCGCGCTCCTGGCCACGCTGGGAGACCGGCCCGTGGCGATGGTGAACACGTCCTCCTCCAGTGGACCGTTCGCCGAGGCGGTGGCGGGACCGAACCGCACCGTCATTACCGCCACGAAGACCGGAGGGGAGCGGAACGAGACCCAGTTCGCCCGGTTCTTCGCGGAGGCGTTGGAAGGAGAGGCGGCAGATCTCAACAAGGACGGCATGCTCTCGCTGCTCGAGGCCTTCGAGTACACCCGCGCAGAGGTCGCGCGGTTCTACTCGGAGGAGAACCTTCTCCTGACCGAGCACGCGCTCCTGGAGGACAACGGAGACGGTCAGGGTTCGGAGGAACCCAGCCGCGACGGGCCGGACGGATCGGTTGCCGCGTTCTTCCGGCTGGTTCCAGCCTCCCTGGCCATGCCGGCTCCGGAGGTCATGGCGGACTCGGTGATTGTCCGCCTCCTCAACGAGCGAACCGCCCTCGAGGCCAGCGTGGCCCAGCTACGGGCTCGTCGGGCCGAGATGGACCCGGACCGGTATGACGCGCAGCTCGAGGAGCTACTGGTGCAGATCGCCCTGAAGAGCCGGGAGATCGAGGCTCGCGGAGGAGGGGGAGGCCCATGAGGCGCAGTCTGAGTCGACCGGGTCCCCTGCTGCTCGCGGTGACCGTGCTGGTGGCGGCGCCTCTGCAGGCCCGGGTGGCGGTTCCGCAGGTTCCGGCCCGGTCCTCCCTCGAGGCGGCCCGCGCTCACCTCTTCGCAGGTCGCTACGACGAAGCGCTGGACCTCCTCCGCCCCATGACGCGGAACGGGCGCGGGGACCCGGCGGCACGGAGTCTTCACGCACGGGTCCTCAGGGATCGCGGCCGATACGAAGAGGCCCTCGAGGTATTGGGAGGGCAATCCACCCCACCCGACCTCGCCCATATACGAGGCGAGATCCTGCTGGATGTGGGACGTTGGGACGAGGCGGAGGCTGCGTTCCGGGCGAGTGCCGAGTCCGGAGCCCGTGACGCGCAGGTCGCACGACTGGGACTGGGGGAGCTCGCGTTCATGCGGGGTAGCCGGGACGAGGCCATGGCGGTCTTCGATTCGTTCATCGACCTGTACAACGGCGCCGGCACCCTGGACGGAGAATCCACGATGGCGGTGGCTCGGGCGGTGACGTACCTCGGCCGAACCTCTCCGAGCCTCTTCCAGGACGCCCTGCGAGCCTACGACGAGGCGGCGGACAAGCTCCCCGGAGACCCCCGTCCGCTGGTGGCCGTCGGCGACCTCTTCCTTTCCAAGTACGCCTCACCGGACGCGTATGACGAGTACCGCCGGGTATTGGAAGCGAATCCCCGGGATCCGGGGGCGCTCTGGGGCCGGGCCCGCGCCATGGAATTCGACGGGAACCCTGGCGCCATCGCCACCGCGGAACAGGTGCTGGAGGTCAACCCTCGTCACGTGGGTGCCCGCGTCCTCATCGCCCGGATCCACCTGAAGGCCGAGGCGGTGGAGGCCGCGACGGAGCAGGTCCGGGAGGCGCTGGACGTGAATCCCAACTCCCTGGAAGCCCTCGCGGTGCTGGCCGCTGCACAGCACCTGGCAGGAGACCGGGCTGGCTTCGGGGCCACTGTCCGTCGCTCCGACGCGCTGAACCCGTCGTACCCGGGACTCCACACCACCCTCGCCCAGGTCTCCGCCGACACCCGGAAATACCGAGAGGCGGTGGAGTTCGCCCGGGAGGCGGTCCGACGAGACCCCCGGGCATGGGACGCGCTCGGGGTCCTCGCCACCAATCAGCTCCGCACCGGCGCGTTGACCGAGGGTCGACGAAACATGGAGGCGGCCTTCGCCGGCGATCCGTACAACCCGTGGTTCAAGAACACCCTGGACCTCCTGGACACGTGGGCGAGCTACCGGACAGTGGAGACGGAGCACTTCCAGATCGTCCTTCATGGGCGGGAGGCCGAGCTGCTCGAGCCCTACGTGGCGGACGTTGCCGAGGAGGCCTTCGCCGCCCTGTCCGCGCGATACGGCGCCCAGCCCCCCACCCCGATCCGGCTCGAGCTCTATCCGAGCAGCGCGGACTTCTCGGTGCGCACCCTGGGGATGGTCGGCCTTGGCGCCCTGGGGGTCAGCTTCGGCTCCACGCTGGTGATGGACTCCCCTTCGGCACGGGAGGCCGGGGACTTCAACTGGGCATCGACGCTCTGGCACGAGCTGGCCCACGCGTTCCACCTGGGAATCTCGGATCACAACGTCCCACGCTGGTTCAGCGAGGGGCTCGCGGTGCGGGAGCAGCGCGTGGCGAGGGATCGATGGGGCTTCCCGGTGTCGCCTGTGTACCTGCAGGCGTGGCACGACGGCATGATGCCTCCGCTGAGCCGTCTGAACGAGGCGTTCGTGCGCCCCCAGTTCCCGCAGCAGGTGGTCTTCGCATACACGCAGGCCTCCCTGGCCTTCGACTGGATCGAGGAGGACTACGGCTTCCAGGCGGTGCGCGACTTCCTGGCGGGGTACCGGGCAGGACGGGACACGCCGGCCCTGGCGAGGTCCATCCTGGACCTGGACGCCGAGGAGATGGATGGGGCATTCGACCGCTACATGCGGGAGCGGTTCCGGAACGAGCTGGCGGCGGTGGTGGACATCCCCTCGCCGCTCTCGGCCACCCTGGAGGAGCGGGAGAACGACGCGGAGGTGGCGGTCCCGGGCGTGCCCGTGCTGCGGGATCTCGAGACCCTGCGAGCCCGCGTGCGGGCGCAGCCTGGAGCGTTCCAGCCCCGGCTCGAGCTGGGACAGTCCCTGGTAGCGGCGGGACTGTTGGACGAGGCGGAGGAGCATCTCCGGGAGGCGCTCCGCCTGTTCCCCCGGTACCCCGAGACCGACGGGCCCCTTCGTCATCTGGCCCGGATCCACGAAGGGCGAGGGGAGATCCGTCAGGCCGCCGACGCCCTCCGCCGCCTGGGCTCGCTGAACGAGAACGCCTACGAGGTCTACCGCGAGGAGGCGCGTCTCCGGCGGACCCTGCAGGACGTGGAGGGCGAACGGGACGCCCTCGTGAAGGCGGTGGAGGTCTTCCCGTACGATCCCGACCTCCATGCTCGGCTCGCCGAGCTTCACGAGATCGCTGGCGATACCGGCGGTGTCGTCCGCGAGCGGCGCGCCGTGCTCTCGCTGGAACCCGTGGACCGTGCCGAGGCCCACTTCCGTCTCGCCCAGGCGCTCGTGGCGAACGGCGATCGAAGGGAAGGCCGCAGCCAGCTCCTGCGCGCGCTGGAGATCGCCCCGACCTATCAGCCCGCGTTGGAGCTCCTGCTGCAGCTCCGCGGAGGGGGATCGTGAGACGCGTGGGCTGGGGAGACCTGGGGATCCAGCCGGGTCCATTGCGGTTCCATGCCCACCCCCTGGCGGTCCTGTCCGCCGCGGGGATCCTGGCAACCGGCGCTCTCTCGGTGGCGCCGCGCTCCACCGTGCCGATTTCGACGTCGGCCTCCGCGATCTCGGCCCGGGTCCAGGAATTCCCCGAGGTCCCCTACGACGGCCGATACACCTTCGTGCGCATCGCATTCGATCAGGCGCGCGGCGGCATGCGCAGCTTCGGGGGATTCGGCGGACGTGGGCGCGGCCCGGCCTGGGCCCACGACTATCCCCGCGCCGAGGCCAACTTCGCCAAGATCCTGGAGGAAGTGACGCTGCTGGACCCCTACATGGGCGGAAGTCGCATTCTGCGCATGGACGACCCGGAGATCTTCAAGTACCCGGTCCTGTACGTCGTGGAAGTCGGATCGTGGGACGCCAGTGACGACGAAGTGGAGATGCTCGGGGAGTACCTGGCCAAGGGCGGCTTCCTGATCGTGGACGACTTCCGCGACCGGCAGATCTGGAACATCGACGCGATTCTGTCACGCGCCGTGCCGGGGTCCCAGATCCGCGAGATACCCGACGACCACAGCATCTTCGACGCATTCTTCCGGATCGAGGATCCTCACACCCTCACCTCGTACGGCTTTGAGCCTCCCAGCTACCTGGGAGTCTACGAGGACGACGACCCGGACGGTCGGCTCATGGCCATCCTCAACTACAACGGGGACATGGCGGAGTACTGGGAGTACTCGGACTACGGCTACCTCCCCATCGACCTCACCAACGAGGCGTACAAGTTCGGCGTGAACTACATCGTGTACGCCATGACCCACTGACGGAGAATCCCTTGAGCGACGACATGACCCCTCCCATGGGCCCTGAAGAGGTGAGCGGCGCCGTCCGGTCCCTGGACGCCCCGGAGCCCGCCCGTCTCGAAGGCGAGGACCAGGTCGCCCTGGCGGAGCGCATGCAGGCGGGGCGGGAGGCGATCCTCTCCGAGATCCGCAAGCGGATCATCGGCCAGGAAGAGGTGGTGGAGCAGGTGCTCCTTTCCCTGTTCGTGGGTGGGAACTCCCTGCTGGTGGGCGTTCCGGGTCTGGCGAAGACGCTCCTGATCCGAACCGTCGCCGAGGTCCTGGACCTGACGTTCTCCCGGATCCAGTTCACGCCGGACCTCATGCCCTCGGATATCACGGGTACGGACATCATCCAGGAGGATCCGGAGACGGGTCGCAGGCTCATGGTGTTCGAGAAGGGCCCCATCTTCGCGAACATCGTGCTGGCCGACGAGATCAACCGTACGCCGCCAAAGACACAGGCTGCCCTTCTGGAGGCCATGCAGGAGCACCGGGTCACCGTGCAGGGAACGACCTACACCCTGGATGAACCGTTCTACGTCTTCGCCACGCAGAACCCCATCGAGCTGGAGGGGACCTACCCGCTCCCAGAGGCGCAGCTGGACCGCTTCATGTTCGAGATCGAGATCGGGCACCTGTCCGAGGAGGAGGAGCTGGAAGTGGTGCGCACCACCACCGGGATCCAGCGCCCCGAGTTCCAGCACGCGGTGACCGGCCGGGACCTCCTGGCCTTCCAGGATCTGGTCCGCCGGATTCCGGCTCCGGACCCGGTCCTGCGCTACGCCGTCGGGCTGGTGCGGGCGTCCCGCCCCGGGCCCGGGTGCCCGGAGTTCGTCCACAAGTGGATCGCCTACGGCGCCAGCGTCCGGGCGGCTCAATATCTCATCCTCGGGGCGAAGGCCCGTGCGCTGACCATGGGACGCTACACACCCTCCTTCGAGGACGTCCGCGCCCTGGCGCAGCCGGTCCTGCGTCACCGCGTCCTCACCAACTTCCACGCCGAGTCCGAGGGGCGGACTTCCTCCGAGATGATCGACCTCCTGCTGGAACAGGTGCCCCAGCCCACCTCGGGGATGTAGGAGCCGGAGTCGTCCATGGCCCACGCCCGCGCTCGCTCGGACACCTCGGGAGCCCAGTTCCTCGACCCACGGATCCTGGCGCGCATCGACAACCTCGAGCTCCTGGCTCGGACGGTTGTGAACGGCTTCCTCAACGGGCTCCACCGCGCCCCACACCTGGGGCTCTCCATGGACTTCGCGGAGCACCGGGCCTACGTGCCGGGGGACGACGTCCGTCACCTGGACTGGAAGCTCTTCGCACGGAGCGACCGGCACTTCGTGAAGCAGTACGAAGCGGAGACCAACGCCAACGTGGTCGCCCTCCTGGACGTCTCCGGCTCCATGGCCTACGGCTCCAATCCCGAGATCACGAAGCTCGACTACGCCCGGTTTCTGACGGCGTGTATCCTGCATTTCTCCCGGGGGCAGAGGGACCGCGTGGGCCTGGTGACGTTCGACGACGGAATCGCGGAGTTCGTGCCACCGTCGGCCAGGAACCTGGACCTCTCCCTCCATACCCTCGCCAGGGCCGAAGCCTCGCGACCGGGCGCGCTTCGTCCATCGCTGCTGCAGGCCACCGAGCGCCTGGCGCGCCGGGGTATCGTCATCGTGGTCTCGGATTTCTACGAAGAGCCCGACTCCGTCCTGGAGGCGCTTCGACTCCTTCGAGGGCGGGGCCACGACGTCATCGCTTTCCACGTCCTGGACCCCGCCGAGCGGGACCTGCCGGGTGGTGACTCCACGACGTTCGAAGACATGGAGTCGGGAGACGTCGTTCCGGTGATCCCGACCCGGCTCCGGGCCGGTTATCGGGAGATGGTGGAGCAGCACGTCCAGACCCTTCTGGAGCGCTGCACCGCCGAGCGCATGGACCATGTCCTGCTGGATACGTCGCAGCCGCTGGACCACGCTCTCTTCCGCTACCTGATGATCCGCGAGAAGAAGGCGAGGAGCCGCTGATGCCGCTGTCGTTTCTGATTCCGGCGGCGCTCGCGGGGCTGGCGGCCATCGTCATCCCCGTCGTCGTGCACCTGCGGCGCCGGCCGCGCTCCAAGGCCGTCCCCTTCCCCTCGGTGATGTTCCTGGAGCGTGCGCCCATCAAGTCGGAGCAGAGACGCCGCATCCACTACTGGGCGCTGCTCTCCCTGCGCGCAGTCGCCGTGATCCTGGTGGTTCTGGCCTTTTCGCGCCCTTTCCTCACGGACGACTCGTCCCTGGCATCGGCGGGAACGGGGCCCACGGAACGAGTGGTGCTCCTGGACCGATCCTGGTCCATGGCGGCCGGGGACCGGTGGAGCCAAGCCTCGGCGGCGGCCCTGGAAGCCGTGTCCGATCTCGGTCCGTTGGACCGTGCGTCGCTGGTGGTGTTCGACCAGGGCGGCGAGGCCGTGGTCCGCTCGGCGCCGGACGCCACACGCATCCGCGCGGCGCTGGACACCATCGTACCCGGTGCACTGGCGACCCGGTACGGGCCTGGCCTCAAGCTGGCCCAGACGATCCTCGAGGACTCGGAGCTCGCCGCGTTCGAGGTCGTGATCATCTCCGACTTCCAGCGGAACGGCTGGAGCGGGGACGAAGGGGTGGCCTTCCCCGAGGGCACGGCGGTTCGCACGGTGAGCGTGGCCTCCGGCGAAGTGGACAACCATGCCCTGGCGGGCGTCAACCTGGCTCGTGAGCGCCTGGGCGAACGGGAACGGGTCACGCCGGCCGCCCGGATCGTGCGAACTGGCGGGGCCGAGGCCCGCGAGGTGGACGTGATCCTGGAGCTGGACGGTCGCCTGGTGCAGACCCGCTCGGCGACCGTGCCACCCTTCGGCGCCACGGGCGTGGTGTTCGAGCCGGTGACGGTGGCCGAGCGTCACACGCTCCTGACCGTACGCCTCCCCGGGGACGCCCTCGAACCGGACGACGCCTATCACATGGTCCTGAGCCCGGGTCGCGCCACCGCCGTGGAGGTGATCTCGGCTCCGAGCCGTGGCACCTCGGGAGACCTCTACTTGCGACGGGCGCTGGAGATCAGCGACGAGCAGTCGTTCGCACTTTTCGGGAGCGGCAGCGTGATTCCGGACGAGGGGTCCCTGGAGAGCCGCCAGGTGGTGCTGTTGAACGACCGGCCCTACCCCGCGGGAGCGGAAGGGGAGCGACTCCGCCGCTGGGTGGAATCGGGGGGCGGTCTCATTCTCGTGGCGGGAGACCGGGGGCGGTGGAGCGAGGAGTTCGGCGACCTCTTTCCCGGTTCTCTGGGGGGCACCGTGGATCGGGAGGGAGAACGGGGCGAGCGACTGGCCGGACTGGACTTCGACCATCCCGTATTCGAGCCGTTCCGGGACCCCAGCCAGGGGGACTTCGCGTCCGCGCGCTTCTACCGTGCCCGCGACTTCCGGGTGGCGCCGGGTGACTCGGTCCAGGTCCTCGCCCGCTTCGACGACGGGTCCGTGGCGCTGGCCGAGCGGCGGGTGGGACAGGGCCGCGTGCTGGTGTGGACCTCCACCCTCGATGCCTTCTGGACGGATCTCGCCCTGAAGCCGGTCTACCTTCCGTTCGTGCACCAGTTGGTCCGATACGCTTCGGGCCGGAACCCCACCATCGAGGCGTTCACGGCCGGACAGGTGCTGGACGTGGCCGATGTCGCCGCCATGGAGTCGGCGGGGTTGGGTGCGGTGGCGGAGGCGCTGGCGGCAGCGGAGGAGCGCGTCGCCCTCACCCCCTCAGGGGGAGCCCGGGACCTGGTGACGGATCGCTCGTTCCTGGCGTTGGACCAGTCCGGCTTCTTCCAGATCCGACCCCCGGGCCAGGACGAGGTCCGACCGGTCGCCGTGGCCGTGAACGTCGACCGACGGGAGGCGGAGCTGGATCCCATGGATCCGGAGGAGCTGGTGGGCTCGGTGGGTGGCACGGTGGGGACCGGCGCCCAAGGCACGCAGGCCCCGACCGCCGACGCCCTGCGGCTGAGGAGGGAGGATCAGGAACGAAGACAGTCCCTGTGGCGTTATCTCCTGGTGGGAGCCCTGGGGCTGCTGGTGCTGGAAACCATGCTCTCGAACCGGCTGAGCCGGAAGGGAAGGAGGGGAGGACGACATGCGCGAGCCACGAGCTAGGGCGATGAGGGAGCGAGAGCGCCTCCAGTCGGTGATCCGTTCGGTGCGCCGGCGCTGGCGGACCCGGCATCTCCTTCGTGGTGGTGCGGTGGTGATGGCTGCGGTTCTGATCGCCCTCGTGGTCTCGGTGGCCGGGCTGGAGGTCACCCGCTTCTCTCCCACCGCGGTGGTCACCTTCCGATGGATGGCATGGGGAGGCGTCGCCCTGGCCCTCGCCTTCTTCGTGGTCCGCCCCCTCCTTCGCCGGGTCACGGATGAGCAGGTGGCACTCTATCTCGAGGAGCGCGAGCCGAGCCTGGGGGCCTCCGTGCTGGGAGCCGTCGAAGCGGAACGCCAGGCGGGGAACGCCCTCTCACCGGAGCTCCTGGACCAGCTGGTGCGCCGGGCGGTGGAGCGCGCCCGCGCAGTCGAGAACGGTCGGCGGATCGACCAGGGTGCGCTGTACAAGGCGTCGGGAGTCCTGACGGGGCTGACGCTCGCCACCCTCGTTCTCCTCCTGTTCGGACCGCTGGGCTTCCGTCAGGGAGCCACCGCGCTCCTTCCCAACCGGGACGCGGCCGACGTGAACCCCTACGCCATCCTGGTCACCCCGGGTGACCTGACGGTGGCCCGGGGCTCGGACCAGTTCATCGAGGCGGAGCTCCTCGGCTTCACCTCCCAGGAGGTATCCCTCTTCACCCGCGCGGAGCGGAGCGAATCTCCGCAACGCCTCAGCATGATCCCGAAGGTCGCCGGAAGCGGCTTCGAGGTGCTCCTGGTGGGGCTCGAGGAGGCGCTCGAGTACTTCGTCGAGTCGGACGGGATCCGCTCGGCCACCTACCGGATCGAGGTGGTGGAGCTGCCGTACGTGGACCGCATGGACCACGAGTATCGCTACCCGGCCTTCACGGGCCTCCCCGTCCGAGAGGTGGAGGGCGCCGGGGACATCGCGGTCCTCTCCGGAACCCGCGTCCGCCTGACCATCCATCCGACGCTGGAGACTCCGGGAGGCCGGATCCTCATGGACGGTGAGGAGCCCGCGGACCTGGAGGTCCAGGCGGACGGCACCCTCACCGGCGAGCTCACGGTCCGTCGCCGGGGATTCTACCGCATCGAGCTCGCCCTTCAGGACGGATCCCTGGTCCCCGGGTCCCCCGAGTACACCATCGACCTCATTACCGACTCCCCGCCGAGCATCGACATCACGCGCCCGGGCCGGGACACCCCGGTCTCGCCCATCGAAGAGGTGTACGTGGAGGCGGAGGCGGTGGACGACTACGGGATCGACGAGCTCCTCCTGGCCTACTCGGTGAACGGGGGGCCGGAGGACACCCTGTCCCTCTACTCCGCCGGCGGGCGGGCGCTCGGGTCGGTAACCGCCGGCCACACCCTCTACCTCGAGGATTTCGAGGTGGAGCCCGGAGATCTCGTGTCGTACTACGCCTTCGCCCGGGACCGCCGTCAGGGGCCGGGTGAGGAAGTGGTGAGTGACATCTACTTCCTGAACATCGAGCCCTTCCGCCGCGACTTCCGCCAGGCGGAACAGCAGGGCGGCAGCGGCGGTGGCGGCATGGGTGAAGGGATGGAGGAGTCGCTCAGCGAGCTGCAGAAGCAGGTCGTGGCCGCCACCTTCAACCTGGCTCGGGACGAAGACCGCTACGATTCGGACGAGTACGCCGAGAGCGTCACCGCCGTCGCCCTGGCTCAGGGGCGGGTGCGGGACCAGGTGGCGACCCTGGCCGAGCGGATGAACAACCGAGGCCTCACCGCAGCGGAGGACCGCTTCCGGGAGATCGCGGAGATGCTCCCGGAAGCCGTGGCCGCCATGGAGGAGGCGGAGACCCGTCTCCGCGCCCTGGAGCCCCGGGAGGCGCTGGCTCCCGAGCAACAGGCACTCCGCGTGATCCAGAAGGCCGAGGAGACCTACGAACGGTACGTGGGCCAACAGCAGCAGGGCGGAGGTGGCGGCGGCGGTGGCGCCGATGCCGAGGACCTCGCGGACCTGTTCGAGCTCGAGCTGGACCAGCTCCAGAATCAGTACGAGACGGTACAGCGCGGCGAGCGGCAGCAGGCCAATGAAGAAGTGGACGAGCTGCTCGAACGGCTCCAGGAGCTGGCGCGCCGCCAGCAGCAGGAGGCCGAGCGGCAGCGAGCCCGCTCCGGGCAGCAGCAGGGGAACGCGTCGGCCGGAGGTGGATCCTCCGCGCAGTCACAGCGGGAGCTCGCCGACGATGCCGAGGAGACCGCCCGCCAACTCCAGCGTTTGGCGCGGGAGACTGGCGACCGGGACCTGGCCGAGACGGCCCGCCAGCTCCAGGAGGCAGCGGACGCCATGAGGCGGGCCGCCGCCAATGCGGGGAGCTCCGGATCCGCCGAAGCCGAGCGGGCGCTCGACCGTCTCGAGGATGCGCAGCGGAGGCTTCAGCAGGACCGCGAAGAGCGCCTCGAAGAGGACGTGCAGAGCGCGTTGGACCGGGTCAAGGACCTGCGTGAGCAGCAGACCGACCTGCAGCAGCGCCTCGACGACCTCCCCACAAACTCCGCGGAGCGGCGCGAGGCCATTCGGGAGATGGTGGAGGAGAAGGGTGAGATGGCGGGAGAGACCGCCCGCCTGCGCCAGGACCTGACCCGCCTCTCCCAGGAGGCGCAGTCACGGGACCCTGAGACCGCGAGAGAGCTCCGGGAGGCCGGCGACCTAATCGACGACGAGAGCATCACGCAGAAGATCCAGTACTCCCGCGGTGTCATCGAGATGCGGGATCCCGAGTTCGCCCGCATCGGCGAAGAGGAGATCGAAGAGAATCTCGAGCAGCTCGAGGAGGCGCTCCGGCAGGCCAGCGAGGCCGCCGGACGCATGGCCGGTCGCCAGGGCCTGGAGGAATCCCTGGAGGAGGCTCAGGACCTCCAGGATCGGGTCGCCTCGCTCAACCGGCGACTCGCCGATCGCACCGGAGCCGGCGAGGAGCGGGCCGAAGGGGACCCGGAGGGGGAAGGCGGATCCGAGGGGTCCCAGGCCCAGCAGGGGGAGCAGGCGGGCGATCCGCAGGGCCGTGGTGAACAGCAGACGACGGGTCAGCAGGGGCAGGGAGACTCGCAGGGCGCGCGAGAGGGTGCGCAGCAGGGTGGTGGGGCGCGGGGTGGGGCCCAAGCCGGGGATCCCAGCGACGGTGGAGGTCAGGCGGGAGGTGCGGTCCGGGGCGGTCGGGAGCCCCTCTCGCCAGAGGAGATTCGCCAGTTCCAGAGGGAGCTGCAGGAGCGGCTGCAGGACGCCGCCGCGCTTCGGGACGAGCTGGGGGCCCAGGGACAGGACGTGGGAGAGCTGGAGGAGGCGATGCAGGGGATGGAGCGGCTGCAGGACCCGCGGATCCTGCAGGATCTCCCCCAGGTCGCGCTCCTCCAGGAGGCGATTCGGGAGAGCCTCGGCCGACTCGAATTCACCCTTCGGCGGGAGGTGCGAGGAGACGCGGTGCCCGCGGCCCTCCGCGGTGGTGACGCCGTGCCGGATCGCTTCCGCCGTCTCGTGGAGGAGTACTACCGGCGGTTGGCCCGGGAGCGGGGAGGGAACTGACCGTCAGCGGGTCGGTCCGGCCGCCGGGCCGGACCGGCTCGCTCCCTTCCCGGAGTCCGCCGCCCCGGGGCTACGACGGGAGCCGGATCTCCGGATCCTCGGGGAAGGGTCGGTATAGGACCACGGTCCGACCGATGGTCTGCGGGACGTGAACACCCTCCAGTGCCTCGGCGATGCGTGACCCCGCGGTCCGCGCATCCTCGGGAGCCCCCTCCAGGATCTTCACCTTGAGGAGCTCGCGGGTGTTGAACGCCTCCGCGATGGACTCGAGTACGGCCGTGGTCACGCCGCCCGCACCCACTTGCAGGATCGGCTTGAGGTGGTGCGCTCGGCTCCGAAGGAAGGCGCGCTGCTTAGAGGTGAGCTTCTCCATGCGGGGAAGCTAACTCTTCCTGGCGGCTCCTTGCAGGAGGCCCTGGAGCCCACCATTCGTAGTTCATGTCCCACCTCGCACCGTCCCCTGCCCCCTCGTGAGGTGCTCCGTCCACCCCTCCGCGGATCGGTTCCTGGCACGAAGCCTCCCGTGGCTCCTGACTCGGGAGGCGGAGAACAACCTCATCCTCGGGATCGCCCTGTCCCGCAGCCGGGGTACGCCGGCCGGTGAGGAAGCGGCGTGGTTCGCGACGGTGGAGGATGGGGACCGGTTGGTGGGCGCCGCCTTCCGCACCCCACCCCACATGGTGGGGCTCACGGACCTACCCCTCTCCGCAGTCCCGCTCCTGGTGGACGCCGTGGGTGGGTCCTTCCGGGAGGTACCGGGGGTCGTCGGACCCGACCGGCCCGCGGAGGCGTTCGCCGACGCCTGGTGCGCACGCCACCCGGTGCGGCCCCGCCTGGAGATGCGCATGGGGATCTACGCCCTGGAACAGCTCGTCCCTCCCGAGCGGCCCGTCGCGGGCACCATGCGCGTGGCCAGGTGGAGCGACCGGGAGCTGCTGATCCAGTGGATGCGGGGCTTCGAACGTGACACCGGGATCTTCTCCACCGGTGCCGAGCTTACCGTGGACCGCCTTCTGGAAGCCAACGCGGTCTGCATCTGGGAGGTAGCGGGCACCCCGGTCTCCATGGCTGGGACGTCGGGGCGGACGCCGAATGGGGCACGAGTGGGATACGTCTACACGCCTCCGGAGTCGCGGGGCGCTGGCTATGCGGGCGCCGCAACGGCAGCGTTGAGCCGACGACTCCTGCAGAGCGGCCACCGCTGGTGCTTCCTTTACACGAACCTGGCCGACCCCGTCGCGAACGGGATCTACCATCGCCTGGGCTACGAACGCGTCTCCACGGCAGCTTCCATCCGCTTCGACCCCGAGGAGGCCTGAGCGAAGGCCAGAGGAGAAGGGTATTGCGCTCCGGGCCGGATGCGATAACGCTTCAAGCCCCCTTTGAGAGGTGGCAGCATGCGGGACAGCAATACCATTCTGTGGGCCCTCCTCGCCATCCTGGGTGGTTTGTCGGCGCTGCTCTGGCTCCGTCGCATCCACTTCAAGCTCACGACGCGGCCTGCCAATGGCCGCGCGCAGGACGGCTGGCGTCGCAGCTGGCCGGCCCTGACCGCGTTCGCCTTCAGCATGTTGCTCTGTGGCACCGGCGTGGGGGGCATCCTGGGTGTCACGCATGCGCCAGAGGTCGTCTTCGGGGACATCGAGGACCCACCCACCCTTCCCATGTATACCCTGAGCTCCGACTACGGGAGCCCAGTGGCCGCCCCCCCCGCTGAGCAGGAGGACTCGGCCAGCGCCACCCAGGGAGCGGAGCGCCGGCTGTCCGTGGGAATCGTGGAGGTCGCCGAAGCGGCGAGCGCCTCCTCGACGGGAGACGGCGAGACCCCGGTCTTCGGGGTCCGCGTGGGCGTGTTCGGGAACCCCGAGAACGCCAACGGATCCGTGAGGGCCTTGAGGGAGGCCGGGTACTCACCGCTGGCGGTCCGACGCACCGGCTCATCCGGCAATCCGCTGTACTTCGTCTACGCGGGCACCTTCCCGGTCCGGGGGGATGCGGAGAGTGTGGCCCGTGAGCTGCGGGACGAAGGAGCCGATCCCATGGTGGTGGAAATCGTGATGCGCCGAACGGGTACTTGATGGAGGAAGCTCCACCCGCGTCGCCACAACTCACCCTGGACTCCCGCGAGGGACGCCGCGCGCTCCTGGCGGCCATCCTGGGGTCCGCCATGCCGTTCCTGGACGGGACGGCGGTGAACGTGGCCCTCCCGGCCATGGCCCGGGAGATGAACACGACCTTCTCGGGATTCCAGTGGATCCTGAACGCCTACCTCATCGCCCTGGCCGCGCTGGTGCTCCCGGGTGGCGCCCTGTCGGACCGGTGGGGTCGTAGGCGCGCGTTCGTTCGCGGCGCCGTGGCTTTCGCGGTGGCCTCGGTCCTGTGCGGCGTCGCCCCCGACTCGGGCACCCTCATCATGGCCCGGGCGCTTCAGGGCGTGGCGGCGGCTCTCCTCATCCCCGCCAGCCTCTCCGTGGTCCAGACGTCCTTTCGGATCCAGGATCGGGGGAAGGCGGTAGGGCTCTGGTCCGGGATCACTGGACTCTCCACGCTGGCGGGCCCCTTGCTCGGAGGCTGGCTGGTGGACGCCTGGACGTGGAGGGCCATCTTCTGGCTCAATCTTCCTCTGGGCGCCGCGGCGGTGCTGGTGGCGCTGCGGGCAGTGGCACCCTCGCCGAGCGACCGCCGGCCCATGGATACCACCGGGGCCGTCCTGGCGGCATTCATGCTGGGCGGATTCGTCTTCGCCATGACGCAGGGCCCGGAGTGGGGGTGGACCCACCGCGGAGTCCTGGCCTCCGCGGCGGTTGCGGTGCTGGCCACCATCGGATTCGTGGACGTGGAGCGGAACCACGCACGACCCATGCTCCCGTTCCGTTTCTTCCGCCACCGCGGATTCCTGGGAGCGAATCTGGTGACGGTGGGCGTGTACTTCGCCCTCTCGGGGAACTTCTTCCTCCTCACCATCCAGATGCAGCGGGTGCTGGGATACTCCGCCTTCGGTACCGGTCTGGCGCTGGCCCCCATCACCTTCATCATGCTCGTGGTCTCTCCCCTGGCGGGAAGGTGGAGCGGGGCCCACGGGCCTCGCCCCCTCCTGACTCTTGGACCATTGGTCGCCGCGGTGGGCGCCGTCCTACTGTCACGGGTCGGGATGGGAACGGGGTACGCCAGCCACCTTCTTCCGGGCGTCGTCTGCTTCGGAACCGGACTCTCGCTGACGGTGGCACCCCTCACCAGCGCGGCCCTATCCTCGGTGGAAGACGAGTTCACGGGGGTGGCGGCGGGGGTGAACAACGCCGTGGCCCGCTCGGCCCAGCTTCTGGCCGTGCCCCTCCTCCCTCTCGCAGCAGGAATCTCCGGGATCGAGACGGTGGGAGGCCTGGCATTCTCCGAGGGGTTCCAGCGGGCCCAGCTGGTGAATGCGCTGATCCTGGTGGGGTCGGGTGTCGCGGGCTGGCTCATCCTCCGATCCGGTCCGACACACTCGTCCTGACTGCCCCCGGGGAGCGCGCCAGCCGGACAGGGTGCCGGGTCCACCGGACGCCGGAGCGGCGCGCCCCCCCTATTCCTGGCGGTCCCTCCAGGCAGCGATGACCTCCTCCTCGCGTCCCATCAACGTCTCCTCGGCCATGCGCATCCGCCGCTCCTGGCTGATGGAGTCCGACGTCGTCCACCACTCGTGCAGCTCACGCACGCTCTCCGCCAACGGACGGAAGGTCAGGCCCGCCTCCACCGCGAGGGAATTGTCGACGCGAGGCGAGCCCCAGTTGTTTCCGTAGGGCATGATCCAGGGGATGATGTAGCCGATCCCGTGCTCCTGCAGGAACTCCATGTCGTCGATGTAGACCCACTCCACCGGTGAGTTGAAGGCGGCGTGGGTACCGTGAACGAAGGCGTGCATGCCCATTCGGGACTGCGGGCCCGCCACGTTGAACGTCCCCGTGGTGCCCTCTTCCAGCAGGTGCAGGGCGAACGCGGCCAGGTCCCGGCTGTCGATGAACTGAACCGGATCCTCCGCCGCGCCCGGCACCACGACGCCACCGCCCCGGGCGAGCCGGACCGGCCAGTAGGTGAACCGGTCGCTGGTGTCCCCGGGCCCCATGATGTACGTGGGCCGAAGGACGAGGGTGCGATCATCGCCGAATACCCTGCGAGCCTCGGTCTCGGAGTTTGACTTCATCACTCCGTACCCGTACACGAAACGCTCGTCCTCGCTGGCGTGGTCCGGAATCTCCGTCAGCACCTCGGTGTCCTCATCGATGTCGTAGCCCAGGTAGGGGTAGTAGACGCCGGTGGAGGAGGTGTAGACGTAGGTCTGAACGTGGTCCCGGAGGAGCTCGGCGGAGGCGGTGGTCCATTCCACCTCTCGCCCGGAGTTGTCGATGGCCACGTCCCAGTCGCGGCCGCGGAGGGCCTCCAGGTTGTCCGCGCGATCTCCGATGAGGTGCTCGACCTGCTCGAAGAGCTCGCGGTTGGTGGAGGGTTCGGTGCGGCCGCGGGTGAAGATCGTGACCTCGTGCCCTCGCCCCAGAGCCTCCGCCACGAGGTGGGGCCCCGTGACCCCCGTACCTCCGAGGATGAGGATGCGCAGCGCCCGGGAATCGTCACGAGGGGTCGCCCGGGACGCCGCCGCTTCGAGTCCACCCGGGGACACGAGGGAGGCCGCGAGGCCTGCGCGGAGACCGGTACCCAGGAACTCTCTGCGGGAAGTCGTCATCTGTCGTCCCCCTCAAGGTGGTCGCTGGCAAGAGAGGTCATACCTAGGCCCCCCGCCCGTCCGGCGGCAAGGACGTCGGCGTGCCAGGCCTCGCGCCACGAGCGCGTCCACCCCAATGTGGACGGCGCTGCGATTCCCATACCACGAGACCGCCATGCCCCTCTCGCGCGCCGTCCCAACGCCCGTCGCCGCCTCACGCACGTCCTCCGCACGGAAGGCCCGCACGGTCCTCCGCGCGGCGCTCATGGCCATGCTGGCAGGGAGTGGCGCGGCGCTCGGCCCGGGAGCGGGTGCGCTCTCCGCACAGGCGGTCGAGACCCCCGAGGAGCCCGTGCTCTCCGGGTTCACCTGGCGCTACGTGGGACCGGCCATCGCCGGGGGCCGGATCACCGACGTGGAGGTGGTGCCGGGTCGTCCCTCGCACTGGTTCGTGGGGGCGGCGTCGGGAGGTGTGTTCGAGTCCACCAACCACGGTGTGACCTGGGCCCCCATCTTCGACGACGCAGCGAACCTCAGCGTGGGGGACATCGCGCTGGCGCCGTCGGATCCCACCGAGATCTGGGTGGGGACCGGTGAGGCGAACAACCGGAACTCCTCGCCCTGGGGCGCCGGCGTCTACCACTCATCCGATGGCGGGAAGAGCTGGGCCTTCAAGGGGCTGGCGGAGACCCGGCACATCGGGAAGGTCCTCGTCCACCCAACCCGACCGGAGCGGGTGTGGGTCGCGGCCGCAGGTCACCTGTGGGGCCCCAACGAAGAGCGAGGAGTGTACCGGTCCCTGGACGGGGGAGAGCGCTGGCAGAAGGTCCTCTACATCGACGAGGACACCGGGATCATCGACCTCGCCATGCACCCGGCGGACCCGGACATCCTCTACGCCGCCGCCTACCCCCGGCGGAGACGGGCCTTCGGATTCGTGGGCGGAGGACCCACCGGCGGCCTCTACCGGAGCACGGATGGCGGGTCCACGTGGGCGCGGGTCACGGAGGGACTCCCCCAAGGAGCCATCGGCCGGATCGGCCTGGAGGTCTGGCCCCGGGATCCGAACGTAGTCGTGGCCATCGTGCAAGCAGAGGACGGAGGCGTCTTCCGATCCGAAGACTCGGGCGTCACCTGGAGGAAGCTGAACGACATCAACCCGCGACCCATGTACTACAGCCAGGTGCGCCTGGACCCGAACGACGACGATCGGATCTACGTCCTCGGCACCTACCTGGACCGTTCGGAGGACGGGGGCCGGACGTTCGAGACCCTGCCCATGGAGTTGGAGTACAACACCGGCGTCCACGTGGACCATCACGACCTGTGGATCGACCCGTCGGACTCCGACCACATGGTGCTGGGTAACGACGGCGGCCTCTACTACACCTTCGACGACGGGGCCAACTGGGAATTCACCGCCAATCTCCCCATTCAGCAGCTCTACGACATCTCGCTGAACATGGAGGACCCGTACCGCATCATCGGGGGGCTCCAGGACAACAACCACTACATGGGGCCCTCCGCAACCCGACGGTACCACGGGATCCTGAACCACGACTGGCGGGTGGTGGACTACGGGGACGGGATGACCAGCGCAGCCGACCCCACCGACCCCCACACCATCTACGTGAGCTCGCAGGGCGGTGCGATCCTCCGGGTGGACACGCGGACCCTCGACCGGAAGGACCTGCAGCCGTTCAACCCCGACACCGCCAACGCCTTTCGGTTCTACTGGACGGCGCCCATCCATCTCTCACCGCACGATCCCAACACCGTCTACCTGGGCGGCAACCGCCTTTTCGTGTCGAACAACCGCGGCGGGACGTGGTCCATGACGGAAGACCTGACCCGGGCGCTGGATCGCGACAGCCTGGAGATCATGGGCATCGTCCCGGACTCGACGACGCTGTCGCGGAACGACGGGGTCGGGAACTACGGCACCATCACCACCATCTCCGAATCCCCGGCCCAGGCCGGAGTGATCTGGATCGGCGCCGATGACGGGTCGGTGCGCGTGACACGCGACGGAGGGGAGAGCTGGACCGAGGTCTCGGGCAACGTGCCCGGGCTTCCCCACCCCATGTTCGTGAGCCGGGTGGAGGCGTCCCACGTCGCGCCGGGTCGAGCCTATCTGGCATTCGATGGACACTGGGACGACGACTACCGTCCGTGGCTCTTCGTCACCGAGGACTTCGGCTCATCCTGGCGCCCACTGAGCGGGAGACTGGAGTCCGCCACCGTGAACGCAGTCCGCGAGCACCCCGACAATCCGGACCTCCTCTTCGTGGGAGCGGAGGACGGGATCTTCGTCTCCACGGACCGCGGGAACCGCTGGAGCCGTCTCAACAACAACCTCCCCCGGGTGCCGGTGGACGACCTGGAGATCCACCCCAGGGACAACGACCTGGTGGCGGGGACCCACGGGCGAGGCGTCTGGATCCTCGACAATATCTCCGCCCTGTCCGGGCTCGGCTCCGTGGACCGGGCCGGCGCGGGAACCCTCTTCCCGGTGGTCTCGTCGACGCTCTTCCAGCTCCACTCGGACTTCCCCTCCCATGGCCAGGGGATCCTGAAGGCGGAGAACCCGCCGTACGGAGCGGTGCTGGACTACTGGCTCAGCGATGCGGTGGAGGGCGGTGTGCGGATCGCCCTCCGCGACGACACGGATGCGGTGGTGCGCGTCCTGCACGGGCCGGGGTCCGCGGGCTTCAATCGCGTGGTGTGGGATCTCCGTCATCAACCGGTGCCCCACGATACCACCGTCTTCGACCCCCCCAACCTGGACGTGGGACCGCGGGGGCCGCTGGTCCTTCCCGGGCAGTACCGCGCGACTTTCCGCGATCTGCCGGGCGCGGAGGCCGCCGAGGTGACGGTGGAGGTCCGGTGGGACCCGCTCCGCCCGGCATCGGTCGCGGAGATCCGCGCGCGCTACGACTTCACCATGGAGCTGTATGAGCTGCAGCAGCTGGGATATCACGCTCAGGTGCAGGCCGGCCGGATCGTGGAGGCCGCGCAGGCCGCGTTGGACTCCCTTCGTGCAGTGACGGGCGAGACCGGCTCCACCGGCGGTGCGGCGGTGGAAGACACCGCCGGCGCGGATCCGGGTGCAAGCCCGGGCCCGCTTGCCGTTGCGGACTCCCTGCTGCAGGAAGCACGCTCCGCGTCCCGGTCGCTGGGGCGGCGGAACGCGGATCTCCGCGGCTGGTGGCGGGGCCTCATCGGTGAGTTCGACGGGGGACCCAGCGTGATCGGGAGCATGACGCCACCCAGCGATTCCCAGCGCGACCGCCTTTCCTGGACCCTAAGCTCCTTCCAGGAGGCCGTGGAGGAGCTCGACGCGGTGATCGGGAACGTGGTCCCGGAGCTCAACCGGATCCTGGAAGCCGCGGGGATGGATCGGGTGGAGGTTCCCTCTCGAGGGTCGGGTCCCGACTGGGAGTAGCGGCCCGGAGCCCTCACCGGCCCCGGGCACCATCCACGAAGCGGGGGGAGGCGCCCTTTGGACGCCTCCCCCGGCCCTCTCTCTCGCTCCAGGTCCGGACCGTCTCGGTCAACGGACCACTGGCCGTGGGCCACTTCGCCAGACGTCGTCGTACACCCACGGCCGGGCGCCGTACGGACGCTGCCGTGGCCAGAGCTCGTCCAGCGTGGTTCCGTCGTAGAGGATCCCACCCTTCATCACCATCCCGATGTCCGCCGTATTGCGAACGTCGTCCAGCGGATTGGAGTTGAGGATCACCAGGTCCGCGAGCTTCCCCACCGCGATGGAGCCCACGTCCTCCTCTGCTCCCAGGAAATAGGCGCCGCCGTTCGTGGCCACCTCCAACGCTCCCATGGGCCCCATGGCCTCGGCGGCCATCCACACTTCCCAATGGGAGGCGATCCCGTGCTGCTGCCCGTGGGCTCCGATGGCGCCGTGCCCGCCTTCGGCGACGATGTCCGCAAGGACCTGGGCCAGCATGGGGAACGAGTAGTCCGTCCGGGGCCGGAGGTACGGCCGGCGCGCGTGGGGCACCAGCTGCTTCCAGGGCATCCACAGGCGCAGCTTGGGGTCCTTCCAGACCTCGCTCTCCTGGAAGAACCACTCGTCGTTCCAGGGGCCGGGGCCTCCCACCACGAAGGTGGGGGAGTAGACGGTGTTCGACCGCCCGAAGAAGCGGGCGGCGTCCGCGTACATGGGCACGTAGCTCAGGGGGTGCTCCCATGCGGTCTGCCCGTCCATGATGAGACTCAGGTTGTACGCCAGGTCGCCGCCCTCTCCGGTGACCATGAGCCCCCGGTCCCGGGCCACGTCCGTGACCCATTGCCGCTGCGCCCGGCGGGGCTGCATGTACGACTTCAGGGACACGGCGCCCCACGATTGGAGCCGATCAATGTTGTCCTGGGTGACCTGGTAGCTGGACAGCTCGTTCTGGCGGGGCCCGTCCCCCCGGTACAGGGGGTCTCCGGTGGTGAAGGTCCGGGGACCGATGAGCGCCCCGGACTCGATCATGTCCATGGCCGGGAAGATGTCCTGTGACCACTGGGAGTTGTCGAGATTCGTGGTGACCCCGTACGCCAGGGGGACCGCGGCTTCGAACGCCTTGGTGGGAAGGATGCCCCGGTACTCCCGGAAGAAGTGGGAATGCATGTCGATGAGGCCGGGGATGACCGTCTTTCCGGCGGCATCGACCCGGTGGTCCACGCCGGAAAGGTCGCATTCGCCCACGCAGGTGATCCGGCCGTCCCGGGCCACAACGGAGCCGTTCTCCACCACCCGGCGGTCCTCCATGGTGAGGATTCGGGCGTTGGTCACGGCCACCGTCCCCCGGGCCAGGGACCCACGAGGCATCTCGAGCTGGATGTGGACGGTGTCGGTGGCGCCGGTGACCACGTCATGGGCGAAGTACCGGGTCCCGGAGCCGAACTCCACGCTCCGTGCGTCCCGCCACCGGGGGAAGATCCCTCCCTCGGTGCTGAGGGGGGTCACCGGCAAGCGCGCCCGCTTCTTGTCGATGGCCACGGGCCCCACCCCCCGAAGGGAGGGAATCGGCACGAGGTAGACATTGTCCCCCTCATTGAAGGCGGCGTGCCTCCCGTCCGGAGAGACCACGATCTCGTCGGCGTAGGGAAGGGTCAGGTGGACCCGGCGATCGCTCCCGTCCCGGGACACGGAGACGAGCCGCGTCGAGTCCGCGCGACCGGTGCCCATCTGTGGGTAATAGACGCGCCCACCGGGGCCGAAGGAGGGGCGCACGAACTGGGTCCGGGTGGACAGCGTGGGCCCCTCCACGCGAACGATGCGCTCCCCTTCCCCACCCTCGGCGGGAAAGAGCACGATGTCGTACCAAGGGTTGTGGGCCATGGTGCGATGGCGCTCCGTGGCGCCCGATCCCCGGGTCGCCAGGATCTCGGCGCCGTCCGGGCTCCACGCGGTGTGGGAGTACTCACCACGCTCCGGGCTCACCTGCTGTGGGGCGCCTCCGGAGGCCTGGATCTTCATGACGTGGCCGGCACCCGCCTCGTCCACGGTGGTGTACGCTACCCATCGGCCGTCCGGGGACCAGGAGGGTGCGTACTCGAAGACGGATGCCCCTTCCGGCGTCAGACGGCGTGGTGCCCCGTCCGGGAGATCCATCACCCACACGCGGCCGGCGGCCGTGAACGCCAGCCGGGACCCGTCAGGCGACGCCGTCTGCCAACGCGTGAAGCGGACCTGAATGGGTCCGTCGTCGATGCGGAAGGGCTGGTATGCCTGCTCCGAGATGGTGCGACGGACCCTCGCGGTAAAGGGAATGGTTCCCACCTCTCCACTCCGCACGTCCAGGCGTCGCAGCTTTCCGCCCTGCGAGATCACCACCCCGGACCCGTCCGGCAGCCACGCATACCCCGGCAGGGGGCGGACGACCTTCATCCCTTCGGTCATGTCCTGCGTGATGGGGTCCATGACGATCCGCTCCGCTCCACTTTCCAGGTCCCGGAGCCACAGGGCGGTGGAGGGCCCGAACTGGTGGCCCTTCCACTCGATGGTGGCGTCGGGAAGGCGCCGCGCGAAGGCGAGCTGGCGGCCGTCGGGAGAGACCTCGGGAGCGATGGCGCCGCCACTGCTCAGGCGGTATTGGCGCGACGGTACTCCGCTGGTGACCCGGGTCACCTCCCCCGTCTCCAAGTCCATCCGGCGGAGGTTGTTCGATCCCTGCAGCGCGTCCTGCACCGTTCCGGCGATGACGTCGTCCACGCTCCACGGCACGGTCTGCCCCGAGGTGCGCACCTGGTAGTAGAGGTAGCGCCCGTCGGCCGACACGGAGGGCCACGAGGCTGCTCCCCCATCCGGCGAGACCAACTCTACTCCGGTCCCGCCCTCCAGGTGGTACATCCAGATTCCCCCACCCTGAGCCACGAGGATGTATTGCCCGTCGGCCGTCCACTCGGGCATGGTCACGCGGGTGTCGTCACTCCGCTGGACCTGGTGGGGGTTGGAACCGTCGGATTCCATCACCCAGAGGTTGTTCTGTCCACCACGGTCTGAAATGAAGGCGATGTGGCGGCCATCCGGCGAGTAGCGTGGATGGTAATTCACCGCCACGCCGCTGTTCTGGGTCAGGGATTCCGCCTCGCCGCCCCCCACTGGGACTCGATACACGTGGGCCAGGAGGTCGAAGACGATCCACTCCCCGTCGGGCGAGACGTCTACCGACATCCACGTCCCTTCGTCGGTGACGAAGTCGATCTCCCGCGTCTCGCCCCGGGCGAGGGTCACGTCCCAGTCCGGGTCGGGCTGTTGGGCCTGGGCTGCGGAAGTGGCGGCTGTGGCCACCAGGAACACGGAGGCTCCCGTCAGGGACAGGCGGAGAGTGCGGCGGAGGGGACTCATGGCGGCCTCGCAACTGAGGGCTTGGCGGGAAAGGAAGGGCGCCCGCATGGGCCCACAGAGTAGGTTCGCAGCAGCGAGACGGGCAACGTGCGCGAACACCGAAGCGTCGAGAAGCTCGATCCGGACCCCCGCCGGCCGGGCAGGGACGGCCTGGAGTCGAACCGGGCGAAGCGGCGTGGACCCCCGGGCGGAGGAGATGAGGGAGACCGACAGCGGGCCCGAGCCCCGTCGCCGGTCCCTTCGATTCACCTCCGCAAGGTCACCAGGATAGCGCCCCCCTGGAGGTCGCTGCCGAACCGCGTCTGAGCGTCGTTGGCGCTCATGAACTCCACCTCCTGGACCTCGTTGGGCCGGATGTCGTAGAGGATGTTCAGTCCGCGATTCTCCCGAACGCCGTTGACGAAGACGCCCACGGTCACCTCGCCCGCGAAGGTCCGCTGGCTCCGCGCCTGCATCCAGCGAGGCCGGAGCCGCGAGATGACGGTATAGAGGTCGTTTCCTCCGGCGGTTTCGATCTCCGACGCCGTCAGTCGGTTGGGGTCTCCGCGTCCGTCTCGCACCCCACTGCTCTGGCATCCCGCCACCAGCACAGCGAGGAGCAACAGCCCCGCCGTCCGGGTTGTTCGTGTACGAAGGGTCATGGCGTCACTCCTGGATCCTGGGCGGCGGGGGCCACCCGTCATTTCCGCGTCCACAGGACCACCGCCCCGCACGAGGCGTTGGTCCCTCCGTATTCTAACGGCATGGAGGCGCCCCCCTGGTAGACCTCCATTCCCGCGATCTGGTCCGGGACGACCAGCTGATTCAGCATGGCCGGACCATCCCCCGCGATGTGGACCAGGACGCCGTCCAGGTACACCGAGGGATAACAGGGGGGATTCTCCCGCTTCCCGCCCCTGAGGATGATGGCTCGTGTGGAGGGGTTGAAGGGGTCGGCCAACCGGAATTCCACCCCGTTGAGCCTCCGGAAGATATCCACCATCTCCACCGGATTCTGGTCCTCGATGGTCCGCCGGTCGATGAAATCGCCCCCGGTGGCGAACTCCCGCCGGCGGTAGAAGCCCACGGCCTCCAACGCCACCTCTCGGCGCTCCACCACCACCTCGATGGGCTCCAGACGCACGGGATCCACCGCCATGGCCACCCGGGCGTCCGAGGTCAGTCCCCCGGTCACCGTGATGGTGTCCACCCGCGTGGCATACCCCAGGGTGCTGAATTCCACGGCGTGGCGTCCCGGCGGGACCTGCCCGAATACGAAGCGCCCTTCCTCGTCGGTGAGGCCGTCCAGGTACACCCCGGGCAACCGCACCCGGGCTCCCACCAGGGGATCTCCGCTCCCGGCATCGGTGACCCGACCCACCATCCGCCCGGGCTCCGCCCCACCCATGCCCGGGACCGGGTTCATGGTGGTGGTGAAGGCGCCGGGGCGGAGGATGCTGAAGGAGCCGGAGGCCGGCTCGTAACCGCGGCGCGTCATCTGAAGCTCATAGGTCCCCACCGGAGCGTCCCAGAGATAGAAGTACCCCAGGGAATCCGTCACCAGCGAGACGTCGAGCCCCAGTAGATCCACGAGGACCCCCTCCAGGGGCTGCCTCGTGACGGCGTCCAGCACCTGTCCCTGGATGTCCACCCGCTCCTGAGCCTCAACCCCCGCTGGGAGAGTCGCGCACACGGGGGCCAGGGCGAGTGGGAAGAGCGCCCACCCTCCTAGAAGCTCCCTCCGCATCAGCCCCCCGGCCCGAATCCCAGACGTCCCGCCACGAGCCGGACGATCTCCCTCTCCAGCACCTCCCGGGATTGGCAATGAACCTGATTCCCGCTGGTGGTCCGGGCACGTGCGAAGGCGTCCACCAGCGTGACGACCCGCGTGCTGTCCGACATCGGCTCCAGCTTGGTCACCACGGACATGTCCACCTCGTAGAGGTTCGCCAGGGGCCCCGAGAAATTCGACCCGCAGTCGATGAAGGTGTTGAGTCGCTGACCGTTCACCCGCCGGGGGCGAAACGCGGGATTCCCGAACTCCCAGGTTGCCGGATTGATCAGGGTCACCGGAATCTCGAGCTGCGTATACACCCCCTCCAGAACCTGCCAGACCTGGCCCACCGGTACCGGAACCGTCCGCACCTCCAATCCCGCCTGGTTGTACATCTCGATGGTGGAGGCTCCCACGTTCAAGCGGCGGCGGGTGTCGGGCGCATCGGTCGAGGCGTCGTCCCCCGCCCGGCCGGAGGATGCACACCCCGCGGCCACGAGGGTCGCGGCGCATCCCACGAGCAGCGTACGAGCCCAACCGCCCTTCCGGACCCGACGCGACGGGCGTCGCGATACCGCGCCCGGCGCAGCGGCGCCTCTTCCAACGCCCTGTCGCAGCCCCGGCCTCACGAGACCGACCTCTGCGTGCGGGCGAACCAGCCGAGAATGTTCTCGATCTTCGCCATCCAGTGGGACGGCCGCCGCCGGATCCCGTGCGGCTCGCCCGGCACCCTCACCAGGACGGATTCCACTCCCAGGAGCTTGAGCGCCTGGTAGTACTGCTCCGATTCGGACATGGGCGTTCGGTAGTCCTCCTCACCGGTCAGGACCATGGTGGGGGTGGTGACGTTCTCCACCACCGACAGCAGGGACCGGCTCTCGTAGTGCTCCACATTGTCCCAGGGCATCCCAGGGAACCAGTACTTCGCGACGAAGTTCCCGATGTCCGCCGTCAGGACGAAGCTGTACCAGTTGATGACGGGGTAGACCGTGACCGCCCCGCGGAACCGCTGCGTGCGGCCGATCATCCAGGAAGTCAGGACGCCCCCGCCGCTTCCGCCGGTGACGAAGAGCCGCTCGGGATCGATGTAGCCACGCTCCAGCATGGCGTCCACACCCGAGTCCAGGTCGTAGAAGTCGTCCCCCGGATAGGCGTGGTGGATGAGGTTGCCGAACTCGCCGCCGTAGCTGGTGGATCCTCGTGGGTTGGTGTACAGGACCACGAAGCCGCGGGCCGCCATCATCTGCTTCTCGTAGTCGAACCGATCCCCGTAGTTGGCGAAGGGCCCGCCGTGGATCTCCAGGATGAGAGGATATCGGCGACTCGGATCGAAGTCCGGCGGCTTCACGATCCATCCGTGGATCCGGCGACCGTCCACCGAGGACTCGTACCAGATCTCCTCGACTTCGCCCAGGGTCCGGGCGGCCAGGAGATCCGCGTTCACCGCGGTGATCAGGGAGGGCTCGCCTCCGCCGAGGCGACCCACGGCGATATCCGACGGGCGGTGCGGTGTGGACCAGGTGTAGGCGAACGCTCCATTGCGGGCCGCGGAGAAGGACCCGCCGCTGTAAGCCGAGCCGGTTCCTCCCACGTTCTCCGCCAGCAGTCGCATGGACCCGTCGAGCGCGAACAAGGCGACCTTCGTGTTCCCCTCGTCGTCGTACTGGACGAGCACCCCCTCACCGTCCGCCGTCCAGGTGGGACTCGAAACGGACCGGTCCAGGCCTCCGGACAGGAGCCGGACCCCGCCCCCGTCCCGGTCCATGACGTAGAGCCGCGTCACCTGGTATCCCTGGTACCGGTCGTCGAACCCCAGGTAGGCGATGCGCCGTCCGTCCGGTGAGACGGCAGGGGAGCCGTCCGGTCCGCGCCGGTCGGTAAGAGCTCGAACCGCTCCGTCCGCCACCGCGAACTCCCACACCTCGGTGTCCAGCGGCTCCGACTCCCAGTCGGGCCGCCGGTTGGCCGACATGACCAGGTGCCGGCCATCCGGGGTCCACACCGCGGGACTCGCCCGAAAGGGTCCGCCGTGGTGGAACTCGCCGCCGGAGATCTGACGCGGGGTGCCACCCTCCGCCGGGACCACGAAGAGGTGCCAGTAGCCCGGATCGAGATATCCGGGCCCGTTGAAGCGGTAGACCAGCTCGTCGATGGTCTTCGCCGGGGCCGCCCACTCAGCGCCCTCCGGGGGCGCGGGAAGTTGGGCGACCTGCAGTGGAGCATCCTTCACCAACGTCGTGAAGGAGAGGTGGCTCCCATCGGGTGACCAGGCGAGTCCCGCGGGTCCGTTCTGGACGTTCGTGATGCGGGACATCTGGCCCGAATCCATGTACCGGACCCAGATCTGGGCGGAGCCGTCCCGGTCGGAGACGAACGCCAGCCGGGACCCGTCGGGGGACCAGCGGGGGGAGGCGTCGGAGAAGTCCCCGGTGGTGAGTGGCCGGTGGCCGGATCCGTCCGCGTTCACCATCCAGAGGTTTGTGTAGTTCCGGTCCGTCATCACGTCCGAGAACTGGCGCACGTACACCACCCGGGACCCATCCGGCGAGATCTGTGGGTCCCGCGCGTACTCGAACTCGAAGACGTCGAGGGGTTGGAGAGGACGCGGTGCCTGCTGGGCGGCCCCGATGGGCGCCATGGGCAGGAACGTGAGGACGGCAGCCCCCAGAACGGCGATGGATGCTCGCATGACGTCAACCCTCCGGTCGTGTGATTCGGAAATCCCGAGGCGGCTCCGCCCCCATGAGGTGCTCCACGAAGTAGTCCCACCTCCGCCGCACGACGTACGGCTCGTTGAGGCCGTGGGAGCGGTTCGGCAGGACCAGGAAATCGAAGCTCTTGTTTGCCTTGATGAGGGCGTCCGCCACCTGGATGGTCATGGCGGGGTGAACGTTGTCGTCCATGTCTCCGGTCATGAGAAAGAGCTTCCCCTGGAGGTTCTCCGCCAGGGCGGCGTTCACCTGGTTCTCGTAGGAATGGGTTCCCTTCACCGTGTCCTGGGTGAACAGCCCCTGGTACTTCTCGGCATAGGCCGCATGGTAGGTGCGGTTGTCGTGATTCCCCGCGGTGGAGACGGCCACCTTGTAGACGTCGGGATAACGGAGGATGGCATCCGTGGAGGCGAACCCTCCTCCCGAGTGGCCGTAGATCCCGACCCGGTCCAGGTCCAGGAAGTCGTGACGGGCCCCGAGCTGCCGAAGCGCCGCGACGTGATCCGGCAGGCCGTTGTCCCCCATGTTGCCCCAGTAGTGGTCCAGCATGGCCTTGGAACGAAGCGAGGTCCCCATGTGGTCCATCTGCAGGACCACGAACCCCAGCTCGGCCAGGGCATCCTGGTCCCCTCGGAGCACCACACCCAGGGGGCCGCCCCCGAAGTTCCAGGTGCCCACGCTTCCGATGAAGGGCCCGGGATAGATGTACTCCACCACGGGATAGACCTTCGTGGAGTCGAAGTCCGACGGGGTATACATGAGACCCCACACGCTGGTGACCCCGTCCCGTGCCTTGTACTCGAAGACCCGCGGCGGCGACCACCCCATCTCTTCCAGAGCGCTCACGTCCGCCGTCTCGAGCTCCATGACCACCCGCCCCGCGCGGTCTCTGAGGACCGAGACGGGGGGCGTGTCGGGTCGCGAGTAGGCATCCACGAACCAGCGGCCGTCCGGCGTGGCCCGGACCGTGTGATCCCCGTCCTCCCCCGCCAGACGGGTCAGTCCGGAGCCGTCCAGGTTCACGGCGTAGAGCTGCCGGAACATGGGAAGGCGGCCTTCCTCTCTCCCCCGCGCGGTGAACCAGATCCGGTTCGCGGCTTCATCCACGTGGAGGATCTCCCCGAAGCTCCAGGGTCCCGAGGTGACCCGGTTCTTGAGCGTCCCGTCCGGACCGAACCGGTAGAGATGGGCCCACCCGTCCCGCTCGGAGAACCAGAGGATGTCCTGGCCGCCGTTCACCACGTCCCAGTTGGGCTTGCCTCCCACGATGTCCAGGTTCAGCTCCACGTGGGTCGCCAGGGTGTCCCCCACGATGGGCGTGGCCTGGCCCGTTACCAGGTCGGCCTCGTAGAGCGTGATGCTCTTGGCCCCCCGGACGGCGTGGGTCATGTAGAGCCGCTGGCCACCCTCCTTCCACTTCACCGTGACCCAGGTGGAATCGTTCATCCCCGCGGCGCTGAAGGTCAGGTAAGGTTGGGGCTCGAGATCGATCCGCACGTTCGATCCGTCGGCCACCCCGACGACGTGGACGTCGAAGCGCGGGATGATGGAGTCGCTGGGGATGGGGTACGGATACTCGTAGGCCTTCGGCCGGACGTGGGTGGAAGAGTAGAGCGAGAAGGTCTCGACGTTCCGCTCATCCATCCGCTGCACGGCGATGCGACGGGAATCGGGAGCCCACTGCAGGACCGGGCGCTGGATGGTCCCGGCGATGATCTGCCCCGGCCGGGAGGCCTGGATCCCGTACTCCCACAACTCCTCTCCGTCGGTGGTGAGTCGGGTGGAATCCCCGGTCTGGACGTTTCGGATCCAGAGGTCGTGCTCGTGGATGAAGGCCTCCATCGTTCCGTCCGGAGATCGCACGAACCCGTCCTCGTCCGGCAACGTGTCTCCCACCACGCAGGTGTACGCCCGGATGTCGCAGGAGAACCCCTTCTTGTTCGCGTCGAACTCGATGACGGTCTCGCCCGATCCATCGGAGAAGTCGAAGGTGCGGAAGGGCAGCTTGGTCCCCACGAACGAAGTGTCCGCCGCCCGTGACATTGCGGCCGCCAGCCGGTCCACGTCGAAGAGCGGACCGTGGGTGCCACGGGCCGGGTCCACCACGACGAACTCGGCGCCGTCCGGCGTCTGGTTCCGGTACCAGAACCGGTGTCCACCGGTCATCCACGTGGGAACCACCGCGTCGCCGTAGATCAGGTTCCCGGCGTGCCACGGGAGGTACCGCTCCGCCCGCGTGTAGCGCGTCTCATCCATCACCGGGCGGTCGTTCAGAGCTTCCTGCCCCACCAGCGCCGACGGTCCCCCGTGGGGAAGCCCGGCAGCGGCCAGGACCGGGAGGACGAGGGCGAAGAGCGCACGGCTCTGGGCGCGGTGTCGGTTCGGCGTCATCTCGGAGGTCCTCGTTGGATGGATGGTCGATTCAGTTCTCGGGACGGACGATCTCGAACTCCCGGGGTGGCTCAGCACCCAGGAGGTGTTCGACGAAGTAGTCCCACCGGCGGCGGATGAAGTACGGCTCGTTCAGTCCGTGGGCCCGGTCCGGGGCGATGATCAGGTCGAAGTCCTTGTTGGCGGCGATGAGCCGGTTCACCACCTGGATGGTCATGGCCGGGTGGACGTTGTCGTCCATGTCCCCGTGCATCAGCAGGAGCCTTCCCTTCAGGTTCTCCGCCAGCAGCTGGTTGGCCTGGCTCTCGTAGTTGTCCCCGCCATCCACCGTGTCGCGCTGCAGGAGTCCCTGGTAGAGGGGGCCCCAGTGGATGCCGTAGGTGCGCTGGTCGTGGTTCCCCGCGCCGGAGACCGCCACCTTGTAGAAGTCGGGGAAGCGGAGGATGGCTGCGGTGGAGGCGAACCCCCCGCCCGAATGTCCCCAGATCCCCACCCGGTCGAGATCCATGAAGGGGTACCGGGCGGCCAGTTGCTTCACCGCAGCCACGTGGTCGGCGATCCCGTTGTCCCCCATGTCGCCGTAGTAGGCGTCGTGCATTGCCTTGGACCGATAGGGGGTGCCCAGGTGGTCCACCTGGACCACCACGAAGCCCAGGTTGGCCAGGGCACGTTGCTCGCTTCCTCCCTTGAACGACCAGTCCCCCACGCTTCCCACGAAGGGGCCCGGATAGATGTACTCCAGAACCGGGTAGCTCCGGGTGGTGTCCAGGTCGGCGGGGAAGTGGATGATCCCGTAGATCTCGGTGACGCCGTCCCGCGCCTTCGCGGTGAAGACCTGCGCCGGCCGCCAGCCCGCCGCCTCCAGGAGAGTCACGTCGGCGGACTCGAGCTCCCGTACCACCGAGCCGTCCCGGGTGCGGCGAAGCACAGAGACCGGGGGCTGCTCGATGCGAGACTGGACGTCCACGAAATAGGATCCCGACGGCGAGAGCGACACGTCGTGGTTGGCGTCCTCCGGCGTGAGCAGCGTCAGCCCGGACCCGTCGAACCCTACCCGGTAGAGGTGGGCGTAGTAGACGTTCCTTCCCTCCTCCCTGCCCCGTCCGGTGAAGTAGAGGAGCCGGCGTTCCTCGTCCACGTGCACCAGGTTCCCCACGGCCCAGGGTCCGGACGTGAGCTGGGTGATGACGGGAGCCGACGAGGTGGGGTCGTCGACCCGATAGAGGTGGCCCCACCCGTCCCGCTCGGACCACCAGATCACCGTCCCACCATCGTCCGAAGCCCAGAAACTCTTGGCCCCGCGCCAGTGGTTTCCGATGACGTTGGTCCTCGCGGAGTCGGCGGCCAGGACCCGGAGCGTACCGGTGTCCCCGTCCACCTCCGCCAGGGTGAGCTTCTTCGCTCCCCGGGTGAAGTAGTGCAGGCGAAGCCGCTGGGAATCCGCGGTCCAGGCGGAGTCGGGCGCCCCCGGCGCCCCGGCGTAGTTCGCCGCGCCGAATCCCATGGTCCAGAGATCCGAGCCCAGCACCACCTGGTGGTTCGCCGTCGCATGGGCCTTCGTGGTGTCGGCGTCGGCCGCCGCGGCTCCCAGGTCCGCGGGAAGATCCAGTACGTGCACCACGGGCTGAGGGATGATGGAATCACCCGGGAGGGCGTAGGGCCGCTGGAAGTGCCTCGGGCGGGCGGGGGTGTAGGAGATGTAGTGCATCATCTCCACGCCTCGCTCGTCCGGGCGTACCACGGCGAGCCGTCGCGAGTCCGGGGCCCAGCTCACCTGGGGACGCTGCGGCGTGCCGTTCTTCACCTGGCTGGGACTGGGCATCCCCGCGCCGTATTGGAAGAAAGCCTCGCCGTCGTTGGTCAGTCGGACGGTGTCCCCACCCATGAAGGGCCGGACGTACAGGTCGTGGCCCATCATGAACACTTCCACGGTGGAGTCCGGGGACACCGCGAAGGCCCGGCGGTCCGGGAGGGTGTCGACGGTGACGCAGTCGTACGCCCGTATGTCGCACTCGAACCGTCGCTTCCCTACGTCCACCGCGATACGCGTCTCGGAGCCCGCGAAGTCGAAGCTCCGGAACGGGAGCTTCGTGCCCACGTACGCAGTGTCAGCGGCCAGGGAGAGTGCCGACGCGAGCCGATGCCGATCGAAGAGGGGCGCCCGGGTGTTCGCCACCGGATCCACACGCATGAACTCGTGCCCCTCCTCCACCCGGGTCCGGTACCAGAACCGGTCGCTCCCCGCGATCCAGACGGGGTCCACGGCGTCGCCCTTCACGAAATTGTCCGCCGTCCAGGGCAGCAGCTGAGCAGCCTTCGCGTAGTCCGCCGCCGTAACGGTGCGCGCATCCTGCGTCGTCTCGGCCCCCGGCGCCTGGGCCGCCAGGGGAGATGGCGCCCCTACCCAGAGGAGCGCCCCCAGGAGGCTCGCGGCCCCGGCCCCGAGGATGCCGCGCCGCATCCTGCCCACGTTCCCATTCCTCATCGTGGGTCTCCTCAATTGGTCGGGGGGACGATCTCGTATCCCGTCGGCGGCTCCTCACCCTTCAGGTGCCGGACGAAGTAGTCCCAGGTGCGCCGGATCACGTACGGCTCGTTGGAGAAGCCGTGGTTCCGATTCGGCATCACCACCAGGTCGAAGTCCTTGTTGGCGTCGATGAGGGCGTCCATCACCAGGAGGTTGGCGTTGGGGTGCACGTTGTCGTCCAGCGTCCCGTACATGAACAGGATCTTCCCCTTCAGCCGGTGGGCGATGTTCTGGTTCGCCTGGGAATCGAAGGAATCCGTCCCGTCGGGATTCCGCTTCAGGAGCCCGTGGTACTTCTCGCCCCAGGTGAAGTCGTAGCTGCGGTTGTCGTGGTTCCCGGCGGTGGACACGGCGACCTTGAAGAAGTCCGGATAGCTCAGGATTGCGTCGGTGGACGAGAATCCGCCCCCCGAGTGCCCGAAGATCCCGACGCGGTCCAGGTCCATCTGGGGGTACCGGGTCGCCAACTGACGCATGGCCGCGATGTGATCCGGTATCCCGTTGTCCCGCATGTTCCCGTAATAGGCGTCGTGGAAGGCCTTGTCCCGGAGCGGGGTCCCCAGGGCGTCGATCTGGAAGACGATGAAGCCCAGCTCGGCCAGGGCCGCCGCGTTGCCTCCCTGGGCCACCGATCCCTGCCGTGACCGGATGGGTCCGACCTGGGGTCCGGGATAGATGTAGTCCACCACCGGGTACGAGGTGCCCTCGTCGAAGTCGGACGGGAAGAAGAGGAGACCGTGCACCGGTGTCACGCCGTCCCGGGCCAGCGCTTCGAACGGCACCGGGAAGCGCCACCCCTGGGCCGTCAGGCGGGAGAAGTCCGCTTCCTCCAGGGTGGTGAGCACGCGCCCGGAGCGGTCCCGCAGGACGGTGGTGGGCGCCGACTGGTACGTTCCGTTCTGATCGACGAAGTACCGTCCGGAAGGACTCACCGCGACGCGGTGGTCGCCTGCTTCCGGAGTGAGGCGCTCCACCCTCCCCCCGTCGAGCCGAGCCCGGTAGAGGTGCTGGTAGTAGGGATTCTGGCCTTCTTCACGCCCCACGGCGGTGAAGTACGCCCACCGGTTCGCCTCGTCCACGGTGAGGAGATCCGTGACCATCCAGGGACCCTCCGTGATCCGGTTCTTCAACGCACCCGTGGCCGCATCGAAGAGGTAGAGGTGACCCCACCCATCCCGCTCGGACCACCACACCACCTCGGAGTTGCCGTTGATGACGCGCCAGTTCGGAACCCCTCCCCGACCGGCGTTGGCCTCGACGTAGGTCTTCGAGGTCTCCTCCAGGATCAGGCGGGTGTCCCCGGTGGCGGTGTTGGCGGCGTAGAGCTGGAGGGTGTCGTAGCTCCGGACCCCCCGGGTGAAGAAGAACTCGTCGGATCCCTCACCCCAGCGGGCGTCCTTCCATAGGGTGTCGATGGCCAGGCCGCAGCAGGAGGTGTTCACTGCGTCGATGGGATCCACGTCGGCCCGAACTCCGGACCCGGCGGCCACGTCGAACAGGTGGACCTCGTAGGTGGGAATGACCGAATCCCCCGGGAGCGCCACCCGGTAGCTGTGGAGCTTCGGGCGCCCGGTAGCGGTCTCCAGCAGGTGGAGTCTCTCCACCCGGCGCTCATCCAGTCGGTGGGTGCCGATCATCCGTGAGTCGGGAGACCAGGCCAGGACCGGGGGCGCTTCCTCTCCCCGCCGGGCCAGCGTCACCACGCTGCAGCAGCCCTCTTGCGGGACCGCGTAGCCGAAGTCCGCCTCGCCGTCGCTGGAGAGCTGGACCTCCTCCCCCGTCCCGGTGGACCGGACCCAGAGGTTCTCGTCCCGCGAGAAGGCCACCCAGCGCCCGTCGGGCGAGCCGATCTCCGTCCGGGGTGGCGCCGGGGTGGAGTCGGGTCCGGTGCAGACGTAGTCGGTGGTGGAGCAGGTCCACCGGATCGAGTCGCCGGTGTGGAATCGGACTCCCCCGTCCACGAACTCGAACTCGTCGAATGGAAGCTTGGTCCCTACGTAGGACGTGTCCGCCGCCAGGGAGAGGGCCGCCGCCAGGCGGTGGTGGTCGAACGCCGGGCGGCGGGAAGGAACGGTGGGGTCCACGACGATGAACTCGTGGCCCTCCAGCACCCGGTTCCGGTACCAGAACCGATCCCCCGGCAGCCATCGCGGAGCGACCTGGTCCCCCGCCACCAGCTGCCCAGCATTCCAACTCAGGAAGCGGTCGGCCCGTGCGTAGTCGGCGGTCGTGACCTGGGCGTCGCCCGGGGTCGGAAGGGCCAGGCCAATGCCCAGAAGGACGCTCCAGCGGACGGAGGAACGGGGAGGGGTGAACGGGCGGAAGGGCATGGACCACTCCTCTCGACAGGGGAAACCGGTCCGCCATAGTGGGACCGACCCCTTTCCCTCGTCCAGCCTGCCGTCCGTCGTGGTTCCCGACCCCACTCCACCGGGATGCGGGGCCCGTGTATCTTCCAGTTCCTCTCGGACCCCGGTCCGCCCACCACCCCAGCGATGCACTCCCGATGGCCGAGCAGAAGTTCATCTACCACATGCACCGCCTCACCAAGATCGTTCCGCCCAAGCGGAAGATCCTGGAGGACATCTCCCTCTCGTTCTTCCCGGGCGCGAAGATCGGGGTGGTGGGTCCCAACGGCGCGGGCAAGTCGTCCCTCCTGAAGATCATGGCCGGCCTGGACACCGACTTCCTGGGTGACGCCTGGGCCATGAAGGGCACCCGGATCGGCTTCCTCCCCCAGGAGCCCGAGCTGGATCCGGAGCTCGACGTGAAGGGCAACGTGGAGCTCGGAGTGAAGGAGACCCGCGACCTCCTGAGCCGGTTCGAGGAGGTGAGCATGAAGTTCGGCGAGGTCTCCACCGACGAGGAGATGAACGCGCTCATCGAGGAGCAGGCGAGGCTCCAGGACCGGATCGACGCCGCGAACGCGTGGGACCTGGACCGGAAGCTGGAGATCGCCATGGATGCGCTCCGCCTCCCGGCCGGGGACACCGATGTGACCACCCTCTCCGGTGGTGAGAAGCGAAGGGTGGCCCTCTGCAGGATCCTGCTGGAGGAGCCGGACATGCTTCTCCTGGACGAGCCCACCAACCACCTGGACGCCGAATCGGTCCTCTGGCTGGAGCGCCACCTGGCCGAGTTCCCGGGGACGGTGGTGGCCATTACCCACGACCGGTACTTCCTCGACAACGTGGCGGAGTGGATCCTCGAGCTGGACCGGGGCCGGGGGATTCCGTGGAAGGGGAACTACACCTCGTGGCTCGAGCAGAAGCAGGACCGCCTCCGGGTGGAGGAGAAGGAGAAGTCGGCTCGGGCCAAGACGCTGGAGCGCGAGCTGGAGTGGGTGCGCATGGCGCCACGGGCACGGCACTCCAAGGGCAAGGCGCGTCTGAACGCCTACGAGGAGCTCCTGGCCGCCGACGAGCGGGAGCAGGTCCGCACCGCCGAGATCCTCATCCCCAAGGGACCGCGGCTGGGTGACGTGGTCATCCGGGCCGAGCACCTGCAGAAGGGATTCGGCGACCGCCTCCTGGTGGAGGATCTCTCCTTCGACGTGCCGCCGGGTGCCATCGTGGGCATGATCGGCGCGAACGGCGCGGGGAAGACGACCCTGTTTCGGATGATCACGGGCCAGGAAGAGCCCGATGGAGGCGCCCTTCGGGTTGGAGAGACGGTCCAGCTCGCCTACGTGGATCAGAGCCGGGAGGCGCTGGACCCGAACAAGAGCGTCTTCGAAGAAGTGACCGGGGGCGCCGACATCCTCTACTTCGGGCGGGCCGAGGTGAACGGCCGCGCCTATCTATCCTGGTTCAACTTCCGGGGCGCCGACCAGCAGAAGAAGGTGGGGGTCCTGTCCGGCGGCGAGCGGAACCGCCTTCACCTGGCCAAGCTCCTGAAGGAGGGCGGCAACGTCCTACTCCTGGACGAGCCCACCAACGACCTGGACGTGGACACCCTCCGGGCGCTGGAGGACGCGATCCTGCAATTCGCCGGATGTGTCCTGGTGATTTCCCACGATCGCTGGTTCCTGGATCGAGTGGCGACGCACATCCTGGCTTTCGAGGGTGACAGCCACGTCCACTGGTTCCCGGGCAACTTCCAGGAGTACGAGGAGGACAAGAAGCGCCGCCTGGGCGACGACGCCGACCAGCCTCACCGGATCAGGTACAAGAAGCTGGTGCGGTAGCGAGCACCCCCACAGTGACCGCTCCGGGCTGGATCGGGTTCTCCTCCACTTCTGCACCGACACCGATACCACGGGATCCTCGCGCCCGGCCCCCGACGGCACCTGGCCTGCCCGACAGGCGCTAAGCCCTCACCGCCCCCCGTACCGCCGGCGTAGTTCGTCGATCAGGGCCATCCGGACGTCTCTCCGGTCCGCCACTACCGTGAGGCCCGGATCAGCCCGAGTGAGGAAGTCCAGGCCCTGCTCCTGACCGGTCAGCAGGAAGTCGCTGATGGCCACCCGGTACCGTCCGGACGTCGTCACCGGCCCCCGGTCGGTCCGCCAGGACCCGTCGCCGTCCTGCTGGAAGCCCGCGAGTTGCAGGTACCCTCCCCCACCCTGGTTCGCCCGACCGCGATTCAGCAGCCGGAGAAGGAGTTCGCCGGTCATCTCGACCTCCACCACCGGACCCCCGAAGGGGAGGATCCGAATCACGTCGTACTGGGTCAGGGGCCCGGAGGCGATCACGTCGTCGATCCGGATGGACCCGCTGTTCAGGATTGCGCCGTCCGCGCCCTCCACCTCGGCCGCCATTCCCGCCACGATCAGCTCCGTGAGCGCCGTGGGGCGGTTCCGTACGCTGACCTCCAGCCCGTCCAGCTCCTCGGGAACGGTCACCACCAGGGCCTCGGGATCGAATCCGCTGGCGCGGAACCCGGCGAAGCCCATCTCCAACCACTCCTCCACGACGGCCGTCGTCGCCGGGTCGTCAGGAATCGCGTCGGTGACCTCCACCAGCTCCGACTCGATGTCCACCTCGTCCGTCCCGGCGTCGATGGCCAGACGATGGACCCAGACGGTGCGGACGTTGGCGTCGGCCTTGTAGATGGGCGTCATGTCGGCGCCGCGCCTGAGCACGTAGTTCTCGTGGTCGTGTCCACCCAGGATCAGGTCGAGCTCGGGCACCTTCTCGGCAAGCTCCACGTCCTGCCTGAGTTGCAGGTGCGTAAGCGCCACGAACGCGTCCACGCTGTCGCGAAGGACCTCCACGCGCTCCCGGACGGCATCCAGGGCGTCACTGAAGCGGACATAGTCGGGCTGGATCCCGTCGTAGGTCACGCCGATCAGCCCGATCCTCGCCGTTCCGGACGGTCCTTTGGCCTCGATGACCTCGTGTAGCGGGACACCGTGGAACGGTCGGCCGTCGGCGTCGGTGACGTTGGCCGAGAACCAGCGGAAGCGGGCTTCCCCCAGTCGCGCGCGGAAGGCGTTCTCCTGCAGGTCGAACTCGTGGTTTCCGAACGTGGCGTAGTCCAGGCCCATCTCGTTCAGCACTGCCACCATCTGCCGACCCGCCAGTCGCTCACCGTCCACCCGGGCCGTGCCCAGTGCGGAGGGGCTGAGAAGGTCTCCGGCCAGGAGCGCGAATGTGTTGGGGTTCTCGGCGGTTAGGTTCTTGCGGATCGTGGCCACCCGGGCCGGACCACCCCACCGCCCACCGCCCACCGGCGTGATCTCGTAGATGTCGTTGAGGTGGAGCAGAGTTACGAGGATGCGCTCGTTCCCCATGTCGGGTGCCGGCTCTCCGGGCTCCCGAGCGACGGGGGGAGCGGGTACAGGCGGGTAGGACGCAGGGGTCGCGCAGCCGGAAAGAAGCAGGACGGGCAGGAGCAGCGCGGCGGAGCGTGGGAAAGAGGTCCGAGCGGGCATGGGCGTTCTGGTGCTGGGGAATCGACGGTCGCCCGGATTCTGGTGTCCCACCCAGCCCGGCGTCCAGCGGGTCGGGCCACCACGCATGGTTCGCCTCTGGCACTCCCTCGACGCGCACACCCTCCTACTCTGGTTCGCGACCGCATCTGGTGCGCCTGCCCTCCCTGGCGGCCCCACGATGCGCGCCCCTTCGATGCCGGCCTTGCTGGCATGTGAGGCGCCCCGCCATTGTGCGCGCTCGAAACCCCGTCCATGCGGGGGAGCGCGAAGGCGCGCCCCTCCGCAGGCCCCACGAGACCAGGGAGATCCAGACGTCATGAGACATTCATCCCTTCCCCTCTTGCTTCTCGTCGTCACCGCGTGCACGGCGCCGGAGCCCGACTACGGCAGCGTGTTCGACGGGACCGCGGGGGAGTGGGTGGACCTGACCCACTCGTACGGTCCTTCGACCATCTACTGGCCCACGGACACGGTCGGATTCCAGCTGGCCGAGCTGGCCTACGGGGAGACCGAAGCCGGCTACTTCTACTCGTCGTACGCTTTCGCGACGGCTGAGCACGGAGGAACCCACCTCGACGCCCCCATCCACTTCGCGGAAGGCCGACGTACCGCCGACGAGATTCCCCTTTCGGGGCTGATGGGTCCCGCGGCCGTGGTGGACGTCTCCGCACGGGCGGACGCGGACTACCTGGTGAGCGTGGCGGACCTGGAGGAATGGGAAGCCGCCCACGGCACCCTTCCCGAAGGCGCCATCGTCCTCCTTCGCACCGGATGGGGTGAGCGCTGGACCGACCGGACGGCCTATCTCGGCACCGATCTGACTGGACCGGAAGCCGTTCCCGCGTTGCACTTCCCCGGGCTCGCTCCGGAGGCGGCTTCGTGGCTGGTGCAGAACAGGACCGTGGCCGCCGTGGGTATCGACACCCCCAGCATCGACTTCGGCCAGTCCAGCGACTTCCAGTCGCACGTGACGCTCTACTCCGCCGACATCTCCGGGTTCGAAAACGTGGCGAACCTGGAGCGACTCCCGGAATCGGGCGCCTTCGTCGTGGCCCTCCCCATGAAGATCGAGGGTGGGAGCGGGGGACCGCTGCGGATCGTGGCCTTCGTTCCCGGGAGCCCGTAGCGCAGACCTCTACCGGGGAGGATTCGGGCGGGGACCTCCAGCCGGGTCGCGGTGGGCCGGTCGAGCCCCCTACTCCTCCGCGGTGGGATCGCCCACCAGGCCCGTGAAGACGAGGGTGCCGCTCAACCGCTCCCGAATGGCGAAGAAGAAGGGCCGGTCGGCCACCAGCATCGGTGGCAGCGACGTCACGCCGATCCCCACCGAGGTCGCGGCGGCGGCCTTCGTACCGGCTTCGTCCACCTCGATGAAGGTCTTCTGGCGCACCTCGTCGATGTAGAGCCACTCTCCCTCGGGCGACAGATTGGTGAAGTCCGCCTCCATCTCGGAGAACGCGACCTCCATCCCCATGGCCTTGAGCGCCTCGTTCATGGTGGTCCCGTACGACAGCGTGAACCGCGGAAGCGAGATGCGCGCCAGCTCGGATTCGGCGAGGCCACTGCTGAGCGCGTCCCACCACTCGGCGTCCATGGCCGCCACGAGATCCCGTGCGGTGCCCTCCCCCTCCGGCACCACGATCACCATCCCGAAGGCGCCGCCGCCGTAGGTCAGCTCCGCGGCGGCGAAATCCTCCGTCCGGAACGTGGGAACCGTGTGGTCCCGAAGGGTCATCAGGTCCACCGTGACGCGGCTTCCGTCGGCGCGGCGGAATTCCGCCTCCGCGGTCTCGCCCCGATCGAACCGGGTCGTCCATGACCCGTCGAAGTAGATCGCGTTCACCAGGAACATGACCATCTGGGGATCGATGCTGTCCAGCAGGCGAGGGATGTAGCCCTGGGTCTCGTCGGATACCCAGCCGTTGATGGCGTCGAGGGTGGCTGGATCGGCGAAGTCCCGTGTCTCCAGGTGCGCGTCGAACGCCGCGGACACCGCCTGGAAGAAGGCGTCGTGGAACGGGAAGCCCTCCCGGGACCAGACCGAGTTCGCCACCGAGAACTCCACCGTCTCGTCGAGGCCCCGGAGCAACTCCAGCAGATCGTGATAGGCCGTGTTGATCTCGGCCTGGGTGAGCCCGCCGTATCCAAGCGTGGACCGCATGGCTTCGAAGGTGCTCCCGGCAGCGCCGTTCAACGTCATCCCCAGGGCCATGGATGCGCTCAGGGGTGAGATCACGACATTGGGTCCCTCCTCCCTGGAGGTGACCTCGCGCATGAGCTCCATCCCGAACCCGTTCGACGCGTCGATGAGCGCCTTCTCCACCGAGGTGAGCTGCCGGGGGAGCTCCTTGATGGGCTCGGGGCCGGGACCCGTGGGATCGTTGCAGGCACTGGTCACGGCCAGCGTCATGAGCAGGACCGCTCCGCGGCGGCGTGGGAGATGGATCATCGCGGATCCCCTGTTCCTGGCGGCGCTTCGGTCGCCGTTCTTTCCCGGTTCGTCGTTCCGGTCATCCACCCGGCCTGGGAGTCCCGGGGGGTGGCGCCGTTCATGAGGTTCTACACGTGGCGGAGGGAAAAGGACTGCCCGGCGGTTGTGCCCCCGGGCCGTGGTCCCGATTCTGTCCGGGCCGCGACAGCACCGTCGATTCCACGGAGGAACCCATGAACGGTCCGCTCCCCGCCCTCGCCGTCCGCACTGCCCGCGCCGTCCAGCCACCCGACCCCGCTAGACGGGGGGGCCTTCGCTACAGCCGTTCGTGGGACGGCCTCACCGTGGCGGTAACCGCGCTCTCCCTGGCCGTGGCCGGATGCGGTGGCGAGGCGCCCGGATCCGGTGGGGAGTCGACGGCGGCCCAGGACGCGCGGATGGCGCTCCTCGCCAGAGGTGACTCCCTGGAGTTGGACACGCGCTACGTGCCTCCCCCGGGAGACCCGCTCCACCATCACACCTCCGGGTTCGCGAAGGTCCTCTGCTCCGCGGTCTTCCTCACGGGTCTGGACCCCCAGGATGCCGCGGCGAACGTCGGTGGATTCACCTCGCCCTTCGAGGAGCGTCGTCATGTCGTGGACACCGTGGTGGACTTCGAGTCCCAGCGCGTCTCCCTGACCCTCCCGGACGGCGTGATCCGGACCGCCGCCCGGTACCGGAACCAGGGGTGCGTCACCTCGCCCATCGGAGAGGACTCGGTGTTCTTCACCCCGACCGACGTTCCCCGGAACCTGCCGCCCGCGGCGACCACTCCGTGGCCCATGGGTGACGTTCTCTCCGAGGAGCCGTGGCCCGCCTCGCTGGACATGGCGAAGGTGGAGGAGGCGCTGGACGCGGGATTCGGCCCGCCGGAGGCCCGCACGCTGGCTCTGGTGGTCACGCACAACGGCCGAATCCTGGGCGAGCGCTACAGCGAGGAGGTGGACCTTCACACTCCGCTGGAGAGCTGGTCCATGGGGAAGAGCCTCACCGGGTCCCTCATGGGGGTGCTGATCCAGCAGGGAGCCTACGAGCTCTGGCAACCGGCACCGGTCCCCGAGTGGCAGGGCGACGACGATCCGCGCAAGGAGATCCGGATCGGCGACATCATGCGAATGTCCTCGGGGATCCGGATCCGGGCGCCGCAGGACCCGGACTTCGATCCCGACCTCGGGTACCCGGACCATGTCTTTCTCTACACGGGCACCGTGGACTCCTACGAGTACGCGGCCACACGCCCCCAGCAGTGGCCCCCGAACACCGTGGGACGCTATCGCAACACGGACCCTGTCCTGACCAACTACCTGATCCGCCTGGCGGTGGAGGGCCGCGGTGAGGACTACCACTCCTTCCCGCAGAGAGCGCTGTTCGACCGCATCGGGATCCGAGACGCGATTCTGGAGACGGACCCGTTCGGCAACTTCCTGACCCAGGGATACGAGTTCCTGCCGGCGCGGGATTGGGCACGGTTGGGGAACCTCTACCTGCAGGACGGCGTCTGGAACGGCGAACGGATTCTCCCGGAGGGCTACGTGGACTATGCCACCGAGCTCGCGCCAGCGTGGGTGGCCGACGGACGGCCCATCTACGGAGGTGCCTTCATGTGGGTGAACGGGGACGGCGGTTGGCCCGTTCCCACCACCGCGTACGGGATGCGAGGCGCCGGGGGACAGAGCACCACCATCATCCCCAGCCATGGCCTGGTGGTCGTCCGACTCGGCAAGTACACCGGGTCGCGTGAGGGAGGTCGGGCGCTCAACCGGGCGTTCGAGCTCCTCATGGAAGCCGTCCCACCTCTCACCCCACCAGGCTCGTGAGCCCGTATCCTCCGGACCGCCGTGTCGGTTGACCCGGCCACTCGTCGAATCCCCCGCACCCTCCACCGGTCGAAGACCATGCGCACTCGCCTGATCACCCTCGCCATCGCGATTCTCTCCGTCGCAGCCTGCGCACCCGACTACCCCGCTCCCCCGTCCACGCAGGTCCAGACGGTGATGGACAGCCTTCACGGCTTGGCCTTCGTCGACGACTACCGCTGGCTCGAGAGCCAGGAAGCTCCCGAGACCCGTGCGTGGATCGACGCTCAGAACGCCTACACCGAGATCGTGGTGGGCGAGCCTGCCGTACGCGACACGCTGCGCCGGCGCTTCGCCGCATTCATGGACCGCGAGGACGTGGGGAGCACCCGGGAGGTGGGGGAGTGGGAGTACTTCACGATGCGCCGGGAAGGCGAGGAGATGGAGCGCATCTATCGGCGACCGGCCCAGGACGACGAGACGGAAGAGGAACCGTCCACGGACCAGGACTACGAAGTATTCCTCGATCCCGCCGACTTCCACCCCGACTTCCGGGTACCCGTTGGGATCGGCCAGGTCTCTCCCGACGAGCGCTACATGATGTACACGGTGCGTCAGGGAGGCGCCGACGAGATCGAGGTTCGCATCCGGGATCTGGAAACGGGCCAGGACCTGCCAGACCGACTTCCCCCGGCCCTCTATGGCGGCATCGACTGGGACGAAGACAGCCGGGGATTCACCTATGTCCACCGCGACCGGTACGAGGGTCCCCGCATCCGGCACCACTCCCTGGGGACTCCACTGTCGAACGACCCGGTGGTGTGGGGTGAGGGATACGGACCCGAGGTCTTCATCGGGAGGAGCGAGACCCCGGACGGTCGCTGGGTGCTCTACAACGCGAACCACGGTTGGGCCCGGACCGACTGGTTCATTCAGGACGCCCGAGCCGACGGGCCCGTCCGCCCCATCGTCGAGGGACTCCCGGCCCACTTCCAGGTCCGGTACCGCGACGGCCGGCTCTTCATCCTGACAGACTGGAACGCGTCGAACTACCGTCTCATGGTGGCCGACCCGTCGGCTCCCGCGCCGGAGAGCTGGGAGGAGCTCCTGCCGGAGGGGGAGGACGTCCTGCAGAGCTACACCTTCATCGACGAGCGCATCTACGCCACCTATCTGCATGACGTGGCGGACCGCGTACGGGTGTTCGAGACGGACGGAACACCCGCCGGCGAGATCGAGGTACCGGACTTCTCCACGGTGCGGGTGGGGCGCGGCGAAGAGGAAGGCACCGTGGAGATCACGGCCACCGGGTACCTGCGGCCTTCCCGGACATGGACCCTCGATCCCGAATCCGGAGAACGGTCGCTCACGGACTCCGCCGAGGTCCCGTTCGACACGACCGGGACCGTGGTTCGCCAGCTCTGGTACACCTCGGGCGACGGGACTCGGGCTCTGCTCTACGTCATGCACCGTGAAGGCATCGAGCTGGACGGCACCAACCCCACCATTCTGAGTGGGTACGGCGGCTTCAACGTCTCCATCAAGCCGGGGTTCTCGGCCGTCCGGGCGACCTGGGTGGAGCTGGGTGGGGTCTGGGCCGTCGCGACGCTCCGGGGTGGAAGCGAGTTCGGTGAGGATTGGCACCGGGACGGAATGCTGGAGAACAAGCCCAACGTCTTCGCCGACTTCATCGCGGCAGCGGAGCACCTGATCGCGGAGGGCTACACCAGCCCCGAGCATCTCGGCATCAGCGGCGGCAGCAATGGCGGTTTGCTGGTGGCATCCGCCATGACCCTCCGCCCGGACCTCTTCCGAGCCGTGCTGTGCACGTACCCCGACCTGGACATGCTCCGGTTCTGGTCGTTCCAGCACGCGAACAACATGCCGGCCCTGCTGGAATACGGTGACTCCCGAATCCCGGAGCACTTCGAGGCCATGCGAACGTACTCGCCCTACCAGGCCGTAACCGACGGCACGGACTACCCCGCTGTGATGCTCACCACCGGAGACCTGGACACCCGTGTGCCCCCTCTCCAGGCCCGGAAGATGACGGCCCGGCTCCAGGCCGCCACCGGATCCGGGCTGCCGGTGGTGCTCTGGTACGACGAGATGGGCGGTCACGCCGCGGGCCGAGGGCGCCCCACCACCCTCAGGATCGAGGACTCCAGTCGAGAGATGGCGTTCATGGCCGTGCAGCTCGGCTTGGTCGATCCCGATCCCTCCCGCTGACGGCTCCGATGATGGAGGGTTCCGACCCCGTCCTGGAGCGGATGCGTCGCCAGGTTCGGCGATGGGAGGAGGAGGAAGATGCTCGGGCCATCTTCCTCGGGTGCTACTCCATGATGACGGAGAACATGCTCCAGGCGCTGGACCAGGGGCGGTTCCGCGACGGCGTCTGGGTAGACCGGCTGCTCCATCGGTTCGCGGACTACTACTTCGACGCTCTGACCTGTTACGACTGCGATGACCCCACCGTGCCCAGGGCCTGGCACGTCGTACACTCCGCCACCACCCACCAGAGCATGCATGTGCTCCAGCACCTGCTGCTGGGTGTGAACGCCCACATCAACTACGACCTCGTCCTCACGCTGTACGAGATTCTCCAACCCGAGTGGTCGGCCCTGGACGGGGCGAGCCGCGCACGTCGACTGGAGGACCATCTCACGGTGAACCAGGTCATCGCGGAGACCGTGGACCGGGTGCAGGACGAGGTGGTGGAACGGCAGGATCCGGTCATGGAGCTGGTGGACGTGGTGATGGGACGCCTGGACGAGCGATTCCTGGCTGCCCTCATCACGTCCTGGCGGCACCGGGTGTGGGATCGGGCCCAGGCCATGCTCGCCGCAGGGTCGGAAGCGGAGCGGGAATCCCTTCGCCGGCAGATCGAGGACGAGGTCCTGCGGATGGGTCGGTTCATCACGCTGGATCGCCCCTCTTGATTTAAATCATTTAAATTCATATACTTAGAGACTACCTGCGCCACGAAGTGGGCTCGTGGCGCCCATTTGTTCTCTTCGGGTCGGTGTGTCCGAGCGTCCCGAATCGAGAACCTACCAGCGGCTCCGATCCCGGCGGACCTTCGATTCCCGACGGACCCGCGCAGTCCAAGGACGGACATGGCGACTTCCCTCTCCGAGGCGGTGACCACCGCCGCGACCAGGACCCCCTTCGAGCATGACGGCGAGTTGTATCGCCACTCCAAGCGGCCCCAGTGGGGCATCGCAATCCTCGCTTGGGACCACGGTGACGTGCGGGCCTACCAGTTCGAGGACGGTCGGCTGAGGAAGTTCAAGAAGGGGTACTTCAAGCTCATGGAGACCGTGGATGAGGTCCGCGGCTCCCGTGAGAGTCTCGTGACCAACCTCACTGCCGCGGTGAAGAGCAAGCGGAACCGGGACGCCGACGCAGAAGAGCTGGACCCGGTGGCTCCGTTCAAGGCGCAGGTGGAGCTGTTCCTCAAGCTCTACCCGAAGGGGTTCCAGGACGACGAATGGATCGCGGAACACCGGGGACGGGAGTCCGGGAGCGATCTCAAGCGGCACCGGGATCCGGTCATCCAGGCGGTAAAGGAGAACCTCTCCGCCGACCAGTGCCAGGAGTATCTCCAGGAGGAGAATCATGCCGGAATCCTCGAAGTCGTTCGCTCCATTCTCTCCAAGACGGACCTGGTCTCCCTGACGCATGTCCAGCTCCTCAAGGGCCTGGACCCGGACGAGGAGAAGGCCCTGGCGGAATCCATCGTCGATCTTCTTCACGGAGACGAGGACTTCAAAGTCCGCTTCGGCGGCTACCTCCGGGTGCTCACGGACATCATCGGTACCCAGCCGTCGTGGCGGATGGCCACGGTGCTTCCCGCCCTGGCCTTTCCGCAGGAGCAAGTGTGTGTGCGCCACTCGGCCTTCCTGCGGCAAGCCGCGTCCATCTCGCCCAAGAGCAAGTACTCGCGGCGAGCCCGCGTGGGACCCTACCAGAGCTTCCGCCAGGTGGGCATTGCCGTGCGAAAGCGGCTTCAGGCCGCCGGGCAGGAGCCCCGCGACCTCCTGGACGTGTACGACTTCGTCTGGGCCACGCTCCGCAGCGCAGCGCTGGAGCACCTCACCGACTGAGCCGATCCACCGACCCGCGGCTCCAGGGCCCCGGACCTCGTCCACGAGGCCGGGGCCCTTCGCTTCCCCGCCCTGGCGGCGCGGAGCCGACGAGCCCACCCCGGACCCCATTGCGCCGCCGGCTCCTGGCGCCGACTGTCCTCCGACCATTTCACGGAGCCGAGCATGTCACCGAATCGCAGAGACTTCCTGGCCACCGTCGGCCTCGTGGGCGCCGGACTCACCCTCGACCCCCTCGGCGGTGTGGCGGAGGCGGCACATGCCGGGAGCCCGATCCGAGCCGCCGAGATCGCCGGCCATACGGTAGGGAAAACACCTGCACCCAAGCGGATTCTGATTTTCGGGGGCACCGGGTTCATCGGGCCGAACACCGTGCGCTACGCCGCGGAGCGGGGGCACGAGGTCTCCATCTTCACCCGGGGCCGGAGTGAGGCGGATATCCCCGACGTCGAGCAGCTCATCGGGGATCGGAACGACGACCACGAAGCCATCATGGGGCGCACGTGGGACGTGGTCATCGACAACAACACCAGTCGCGACTACCGGTGGGTCCAGCGGAGCACCGAGATCCTTCGAGACTCGGTGGAACACTACGTCTTCATCTCATCGATCTCCGCGTACCACATCGAACCCTCGCTGATCCGGCCCGAGCGAGTCCTGCGGGAGCCCATCGTGGATCGGGACCACGCCGTCCTGCCCAGGCCCGACGGGTGGACGGACGGTGAGCCCCTGGAGTACGGGCCCATGAAAGCCTACGCCGAGGAGATCGTCAGGACCGCCTTCCCGGGGCGTTCCACCGTGGTCCGGCCCGGGCTCATCGTGGGCCCAGGTGATCCCACCGAGCGCTTCACCTACTGGCCCGCCCGCATCGCGGAGGGCGGAGAGGTCCTGGCGCCGGGGAATCCGGACCACGCCACGCAGGTCATCGACCAGCGGGACCTGACCGAGTGGGTGGTCCGGCTGGCGGAGAACGGGACCGCGGGCGTCTTCAACGGCGTCGGACCGGCGTCGCGTCTCTCCATGGCCGAGATGCTCTTCGGCATTCGAGCCGCCTTCGGCGCACCGGTGGAGTTCACATGGGTTCCGCTGGCCTTCCTCCAGGAGCAGGGCATCACGCCCTGGCAGAATCTCCCCTCCTGGATACCCGGAGATCCGCTCATGTATGTCGACAACCGACCGGCCGTCGCGTCGGGACTCTCCTTTCGACCGCTTGCGGTGACCGCCGCCGACACCGCCACCTGGAACGAGACGCGCCCCGCGGGGGAGCGACTCCCCAGGGGGGATGCCGCCTTCGGCATCACCCGGCAGCGCGAGGCCGACGTGCTGGCCGCGTGGCACCGTAGCGGCGGGGACTAGAACCCTCCCCACCGGTCCCCGGGACTCGGGCCTGGGACGGCTCGCCGCGGGGCGGGGTGCCTGCGCGCGTCGAAGGCCCTACTCTTCCCACGGTTAGTCGCTCGGGTCCTCATCCCACACCCCATCATGACGACATTGTCTCGCCGCATCGGCCTCGGTTCCGCCCTCGTCGCCCTCCCACTCCTTCTTTCCTTCTCCGGGATCCACCCGGCCTCCGCCCAGGAGCTCCCGCGCACCTGGCAGGAGCAACAGAACTTCCGATCCGGGCCCACTCCCTTCGCCCCCCTCATGGAGTTCTGGTACGAGTTGGACGCCATGAGCGATCTGGTGAGCATGCAGCCCCTCACCGAGACCATCATGGGGCGGGAGATGAACCTCATCGTCATCGCCGAGGACCCCATCGTGAACGCCGAGGACGCGATTCGGTCGGGGAAGACCATCGTCTTCGTGGCCCCTTCCGTGCACGGGAACGAAGTCTCGCCCAAGGAGGCCTTCCAGCTGGTGGCGAAGGAGCTCGTGGCCGGCGACCTCCGGCACGTCCTGCGGGACGTCATCGTCATCGGCACGCCCCTCACCAACCCCGACGGTGGGGAAGCGGACCGCCGTACGAACGAAGCCGGTTACGACATGAACCGGGACTACCTGAAGCTGGAGTCCCAGGAGATCCACGCCTACGTGACGCAGGTCATGACGGAGTGGACGCCGGACATCCACGTGGACGGCCACCACGGCGGCTCGGATCCCTACGTCATCACCTACCAGGGGACGCTCAACCCCGCCGCGGACGCAGCGCTCCGGGCGTATCCGTACGAGCACATCTTTCCCCGGATCCGGACAGCCGCGTCGGCGGAGGACTACGCGGCCTTCGACTACTCGGGCGTCCGGACCGTGAACGACCAGCGGGGTTGGGGCTCCACCTCCGTCGAGCCCCGGAAGCATCATGTCTACACCGGCCTGACCAACTCCATCGGGATCCTCCTGGAAACCCCGCGCAACTCGCGCCGCGTCCTCGGCGATGGGACGGTCGAGGAGATTCCCGAGGAGGAGCGGTACTACCACCAGATCCGGGGTGGAGTGATCGCGCTGAGCGCCATCCTGGAGGTTGCGGCGGAGCGAAGGGAGGAGATCCGGGCCCTCACCACCGCCTCGCGGATGCGGGCCATTCAGGCCGGGCACCTCGGAGAGGGCGATGTCGTACTCGAGTACGAGCTGGTCAACCGGGGGAATGAGCCGGTCTGGATGCCGGACGAGGACGCGCCGCGCGGGTACGCTCTCCAAGACGTCCCGGTCTGGTTGGAGTACGAGGCGACCCGTACGACGCAGCGTCCGGTGGGATACCTGCTGCCGCCGGCCATGGCGTCCGTGGTGCCCCTGCTCATGGACCACGACATCGCCGTCTACCGCTTCCGCGGCCCCGCCGAGATCGACGCCGAGGTCTACTACGCCACCGAGGTGACCACCGACTCCTACTTCCAGGGGCATTACCTGAAGTCCGTGGAGGTGGAGAAGGAGATGGAGACCATCTCGGCGGAGAATGGGTGGTTCTGGGTTCCCACGGCTCAGTCCATGGGGAATCTCATCACCTATCTCATGGAGCCGGAGACGGACGACAACCTCATCACCTGGGGGTGGACCGACCACGTCCTGGAGGAAACTCCGGAGTCGCTGGAAGCCGTCATCGCTGGAATGCTCCAGGGTACCCCCCTGTCGGAGCTCACCGAAGAGCAGCAGGCCCAGGTGATGGAGCGGGCGGAACGCATGATGGAGCGGCGGCAGCAGGTCCCCATGCTTCGGGTCATGTCCCACCAGCGACTCCCGGTCATCCGCGTGCTCCCGACGCCCGGGACGCGGGGGAACGTCTTCTGGCGGTGAGCGGGGGTCGAGCGGTGGGCGGGTTACGGAACGAATCCGGACTGCGTTTGCGCCCCGGCCGGATGGGACGGACCGGGGCGTTCTTCCTGGGTTGCGGGCTCCTGACGGCCATGCCCGTGACGGCGCAGGAGACCATCGCCTCGGACCGTCCCGGGATCGGGAGCGGCTCCGCCGTCATCGACGCCGGAGTCCTTCAGGCCGAGTTCGGAGCCGCCTATCTGGGTGGACCGGGCCCGGACGCGGTGGCTCTGGGGCAGCTCTTCGTGCGGTATGGGTTGGGGCGCCTGGAGCTGGAGGTCCTGGGGAACTCCTGGGTCGACGTCCGGTCCCCGGACGGCGTGGCGGCCGTGGACGGCTTCGAGGACGCGGCCGTGGGCGCCAAGATACGGGTGGGCCGGGGGATCGGGGGTCGCATGGACCTCTCCCTCCAGGGGCTGGTCACCCTCCCCACCGGGAGCGACGGCGTCGGGTCGGAGGAGTGGCTCCCCGCGCTTGTGGCGCTGGCGGACGTGGGACTCGGCGAGTCCACCGCGGTCAGCCTGAACCTGGGCGCGCGGAAGGGGGCTGGAGCGGTCCCGGACCAGCTGGCCGCGAGCGTGACCCCCGCTCTCTCCCTATCGGACCGGTTGAGCGGCTACGCGGGATGGGCCGGGATCTTCGACGACAGCGACAGCGTCCACTGGCTGGAGGCCGGCCTGGCCTTCCTGGCAACCCCGAACGTCCAGCTGGACATCAACGGAGCGACCTCGCCGGATACGGACCAGTGGTTCGTCGGACTGGGGATGGCGGTCCGGACGCGTTCGCGCTGACGGCGACGGGGACGCTTCCCCGCCTGCCCGGCCCGCCGGTCACCCTACGATCTGCGCCCAACGCGCGATGCGTCGGAAGAAGTGGCCCGCCTCGGGAAGGTGCTGCTCGATCTCTTCCGGGGTCGTGACCCAGTCGCTCACCCCGAGGATCAGGATGAAGTCCGCCAGCCCGACCGCCGCCTCGGGGCCGGTGACGGCCACCAGCACCTCTCCGTCCAGGGCCATGCTTCGATAGTTCTGGTTGTGCGAACCCACCACCAGGAAGAGGCCCGCCCGCTCGCGCTCCGCCGGTGACACCGACGACTGGTAGCTGGAGAGCAATCGCCTCCGGAACGGCTCCAACCGGTCGCTGAGGTCGCGAAGGTCCCGCTCTTCACCGGGGAGGCCGACCTGGCCGGCTCGGGCTCGGGCATATTCCAGCAGGAACTCGACCGTCTCGGGACGGGCCATGAGGGGTTCCCAAGCCTCCGCCGTCATGAAGAGATGCGCCTTCATGTGGAGCTTCGGCCGGTCCAGCGCTTCCCCCTCCAGGTAGACGGCGTCGAATCCCGCGGCCACCAGCGAATCGGCCAGGGATTCGAAAGAGGCGAGGTCCGCGTCGCTCATCTGGTGCAGCTCCGCCAGCCACGGCTCGGACCGATAAGTCTGGGCCATCTGCCGCAGTCGGGCAGGCACGTCTGCCACCCCAGCCTGCGGGTCGTAGAAGCCCACCCGGATGTCACCCCCGGCGAGCTCGAGGGGAGCCTGAAGCAGGCGGGCCGCCATGACGGTGCGAGCCAGGACCTCCTGCGCGCGGGACAGGGACAGGGCGCTCGTAGCGGGCGCCGTGTCGTCCCGGGGAGCCACGATGGCCACCTGGCCGCCCCGCAGGGCATGGCCCAGGAGGAGCGAGCTCCAGAGAGGCAGATTCCAGAGCGAATCCGGTGATTTCGACACGGCGCCCGAGGGCATGAGGTTGTAGAGCGTCGCCTTCAGGACCGTGGCGTTCTTGGGCCCGTAGCCGATGTGGTTGTGCAGCTGGATGGCGCGGGACGGCGCCTCGCCCTGCGGGCTGCGGGACGGCGCATAGTCGACCCGGTGCTCGTTCTCCTCCACCTGCAGCGGGAACGGGATCTGCTCCGGGCGAAAGCCCTGCTGGAGCAGGAGGTCGCGAGCCTCGGTCCGGAGGTAGAGAAGGACCGGACCCCGCACCAGGACCGCGCGGTCGTCCCACGTCGGGCCCGTGTAGTGCTCGCCCACCCCCATCCCCGTGAACAGGGCCATGCCTGCCTCGGGATCATCCGGGTGGACATCGTAGAAGGCCATCTTCCGGTGGTCACGCATCACGGCATCGGGCATACCGATGAGAGGGACCAGCTCATCGGTCCAGAAGGTGGCATCCGCCGGATCCGTGACACTGACATGCACCTTCACGCGGTTGTAGAGCCAGTCCGCTCCGTACTCTCGGACTTCCGTCTGGAGCAGATCCGAGCGTTCGATGGCGTGTCGAATCCGGTCCTGCATGTCGCGGATCTGGCGCTCCCAGTCCTCGAAACCCTCGGGCAACTCGATCTCGTGGGTCAGCGGGTTCTCCAGGAGCGTCAGCCAGAGGCGCCCCTGGTTCGCCTCGTAGAACCACTGATCGATGAAGATCATGTACACCGGGAGGTGGCCCTCGCGGTCGAAGGCCTCCAGGCGTTCGGCGAGCGCGCGGAGGTAGCCGTCCAGCACGATCCTGAACGCCACTGCGTCCGGGTCGCCCTGATCGTCGTACCCCCGAAAGTCGTGGATCCAGAGCACGTGGTACTGCTGGGCTGCGTGAATCATCCTGAGCAGCTCGTACTGGAACTGCTCGGAAACGACGTACCAGACCTCGTTGCCCCCCACCAGAGGCCGGTCGAGCGCCCGCTCCACCAGGGCATCGATCTCGGCCTGGCTGTCATGGTCCTCGGGAAGCAGACCGAGCTGGATGGGCAGGAAGATCATCCGGTCGTCTCCCCAGGACTCCCCCGCTGCCTCCACCACGGCGCGAAGGGACTCCACCAACTCGGCAAAGACCGCCTGCGCCGGTTCGGCCTCCTGAGGCGGAACGTCATACTCAAGGACCAGGGAACGGGCGAACGCCACCCGCGCCCGGGCCGCGAGCTCGTCGAAGACCGTGGGGGCCTTCTTCTGCCCCAACATCCGGTTGTACGGGAAGATCAGCTCGTCCAGGAGGGCCTCGTGCGCGGCGTCGTACATGGCGTCGGCGTCCCGCACGCACTGGCCACAGGCCATCTCGAAGGCTCGGTGCATGGACTCGTGAAACCGTCGCACCACGGCCTCGGGAGGCGTGTCGGAGCGTCCGGCTGCTCCCGCGTCCCGGGAATCGACGGTCAGGGCATCCTCGGCCAGCTGCGCCATGTCCCGGGTGAACCGCTCCGCCGCGGCGTCCAGGTTCGACCCACCATGGTCGACGAACGGGACGTACATGCGCCGGATCAGGTCGGCATCCTCGCGTGCCTGCGCCAGGATGGCTCGGGTCTCGTTCGGCGGTGCCGGTGGCGTGACCGTTTGTCCGGCGATGGGCAGGGCGACCTCGGCACGTGTCGAACGCGGTCTTGTGCGGCCCGCGAAGGGCTGCCCGAGAGGAACGTTGACTCCGAACGTCAGGGATTGCTCGGACCCGGGCGCCCAGAGGACGCGCAACTGTCCCCCGGGCCAGAAGATGCCTCCCCGGCGCAGGGGGTGGCGAAACTGCACATACCCGCGGGCCCGCTCGGCCTTGAAGTCGTACTGGACGCCTCCCCCGAAGCGCAGGACCGGGCTCGACAGGCCGGCCCGGACGCCCACGACCCCCTCGGCCTCTCCGGACATGCCCATGTAGTACTCACCGTTCACCGCCAGGACTTCCGCCAGGGGGTTGAACAGTGTCCGCTCCACACCGAGAGCGAAGCGCCCGATGAACTTCCGGTCATCGACGGGGGCCAGTCCGAACTCGCCGTTGGCATAGTACCGGACCGGACCCGGCTGCCCCATGGAGACGATGCGTCGGCCCCGGTCGGCAGAGGGGCGTGCCGACGCCTCCTGCCCGGGGGCAGCCCCGGGTGCGAGGGCCAACAATGCAGACGCGATGAGGGCGGGGAGCGCCCCCGCGGTGCGGGCGTTGACGACCATGGGAGGTGAGATCATTGTTGCGGAGCCTTCATCCCGGCGGGCTTTTCGGAGCTAGGAATGTACCATGCGCCGCCGCCCGGTGGAGAGCATCGAGCCCCCCACCCACCCTCGCTCAGCGCCCGTCATGCAAAATCGACTGCTCTCGGTGACCGGGCTCCTCTGTGCCACGCTGGTGTTCGCGCTGCCGCATCCCACGAGGGCGCAATCCCCTTCCTTCCCCCACACCGTGGAGCTATGGGGCGGAGGCGGATGGTGGTCGGGCGAGGAGGCGGAGAGCTACGGAGCCGGTGGAGCCACGGGCGCCACGGCGCTGTTCAGCCTCGGTTGGCCCGTCCAACTCGGATTCGACCTGGGCTTCAGTCGCTTCGCCACCGACGTCACCATCGGGGACCAATCGAGCTTCGACGTCGATGAGTTCAGCGCCAGCGGCATGCTGCGCCGGCGAGTGGGGTCCTTCAGCCGTTTCTACCCCTTTCTCGGCGCCCGGGTCGGTTACACGCGGACCTCGGCGACTGTGGAGACGATCCGCCTCGAGCAGAACGGCGTCCTGTTGGGCCCGTCGCTGGGTGTCGAGACCCTGCTCTCGGGGCGAATCATGCTGGCCGTGACGGGGGATGTCCTCTACCAGCACTACGGTGACGCGGAGATCTTCCTCGACGACGTCAGCCTGACGGACAGCGGCGGGGGTGCGTGGCGCTACTGGGTGAAGCTCGGCCTCTCGTGGCTGTGGGGGCCCGACCGGGTACCCTTCCAGAACCGCCGAGCCTCGAGGTTCTGAAGACGGGGGATCCGCGGCGGCCGACGTCTCGAGCTGCTCGCGTACGCCTCGGGTCCAGGGGGTGTGATCCCTCCGGTGCGCGTCTACTCGTTCCGACCCGCGGCCTCTTCCGCCTGCTGCAAATGTCGGTGCTGGTGCCGCCCCAGGATCAGGAGTGTGGCGTAAAGGTTGAACCGGACCGCGGGCACGAACACCGACGCGACCTTCACCTTGTGAATGGGCAGCCCGTCGCACGATCTCACCAGGTCCACCAACTCCCGCTGCAGCTCGTGGAACTGGGTCACCACCTGGTCCCGGGGAGGATCGTCGGACGGCAGGAAGGGCGGTGGCGCCTTGACGCGCCCCCTCCGCTTCCCAGCGATCCGGGGGGTGGGCCCCACCATGCTCGCCAGGAGCCAACCGAGAGGATCGCAACGATAGCGGCCGTCGAATCGCCGCCGTTCGCCCAGGGCCCGAGCCTCCTCCACCGCTGCAGCCAGGGGAGCCCGGTACGCCTCACTGCTCATGTTCAGGTGCACCACGCACTGGGCCGCGCTCCATGCACCCGGCTCGGGACGGGAGTGCCAGCGCTCCTCGGGCACCGCGTCCACGAGGGCGTCGAGACGCCGCGTGGCGGAATCCAGTAGGTCGACGATCGCCGTCAGTCGATTGTGCATCTCACGACTCCGGATCGGGCGAGAGTTCGAAGCGCTCCCGGTAGTCCTTCATGGCGGCCATCACCACGCGCTCTGCATGGGTTCTGTCGTACGTGCCAGCCACTTTCACTCCGCCCTGCGCTCCGGGTTTGAGCTTGTAGGTGGCGAAGTAGTGGACCAATCGGTTCACCAGCGCCTCGGGAAGCTCCACCAGCTCCTGATACGATCCGTAGACCGGGTCGTCGGGGAATACGGCGATGATCTTGTCGTCCGCCTCGCCGTGGTCGTTCATTGAAATCCCACCCACCACGTTCGCGCGCATGATCACCTCCGACCTTGTTACGGGCCGCTCACAGAGCACGCAAATGTCCAGCGGATCCTGGTCTCCCCGCTCGGCCCCTTCCATCAGGGCGGCGACCCGGTGTCCCGCATAGGTCTGAGGGACGAACCCGTAGAGAGCGGGTGGGAGTGACGAGGTGGTCTGGGAGCGATCCACCCGAAGGTACCCGGTGTTCTTGTCGACCTCGAACTTCACGAGATCGAAGGGTGTGATCTCGATGAATGCGGTGAGCTCGGACGGCGGATTCGGTCCAACCCTCAGCCCGTGCCAGGGATGAGGACGCCAGGAGTGGTATTCGGCGGGCATGGGGGTACTCCAGGAAGGAAGACCAGCGGAGGGGACTCAGGGTTCGTCAGGTTCCAGCACCTCCGCCTTCGGTCTCGCAGTCAGATCGGATCCCGTCTCCGGATTGCGGGCGAGCGTCAGCTGATCCTCCGGCCGGTCAGCGCCCCCACGAGGCGGTACAGGAATTCCTGACCCTCGTAGAAGTGCTCGATCTTGATTCGCTCATCCTGCCCGTGGGCTCGCACGTCGTCCACGTCGTGGAAGAGCCCACTCACCCCGTAGACCGGAATCCCGGCGTTCCGAAGGTAGAGCGCGTCCGTGGCGCCGGTGCTCATCACCGGGAGAACGGGAACCCCGGGCCACATGGCCTCCGTGACCCGCTCGATCTCCCCCAGCACCTCGTCCGTCAGGGGAGAAGGGGGCGAGGGCTGCGGCTCGTTGACCGGAGTGATGGTGATCTCCGGACCCGCCAGATCCTGAAGCTGCGCCCGCACCGCCGCAGGGTCGTGGGTGGGGAGGATCCGACAGTTCACGGTGGCTTGGGCGAGCTGAGGCAGGGCGTTGTCCGCGTGCCCCCCCATGAGACGCGTGGCCACACAGGTGGTTCGGAGGCGGGAGTTGTACTGGGGCTCCGGGGCCAGGACGGCCAGGGCCCCCCGGTCGCCCGGGTCGGCCAGAAGCGCCTGCATGGCCTCGCCCGTGTCCCCACCCACGATCAGGGCGGTTCGGGAGAAGTACGCCTCGGTTACCTCGTTGAGCATGACGGGGAAGTCGTACGACTGGATCGCGAGAAGCGTCCGGGAAAGGTCGTAGATGGCATTCTTCTTCACCGGAAGCGACGAGTGACCGCCGGGATTCGTCGCCGCCAGGACGAACGACTGGTAGACCTTCTCGCTGGCCTGCACGTTGTTGGAGATCTTCCGGCCGGCCCGCTCCATGCCCCCGCCACCCTCATTCAGGGCGTAGGCGGCGTCGATCCAATCCCGGTGGTTCTCCAGGAGCCATTGGACTCCGTTGTGGTCCCCACCCTCCTCGTCGGCGGTCAGGGCCACCACGATCCCTCGCTCCGGTACGACACCTTCCTCCCTCATCCGGATGAGGTTGGCGATGTAGATGGCCGCCTCGTCCTTGTCGTCGGTGACGCCCCGCCCCCAGAAGTACCCGTCCCGCTCCAGGAACTCGAAGGGGGGGATGGTCCAGTCCTCCGGGTCGGCAGTCACGACGTCGATGTGGGCCATGGCGAGGACGGGCTTGAGGCTCGGGTCCCGGCCTGGGTACCGGACGACGAGGTTGCCCTTCGTAGGCGTCGGACCCGCCACGAGGATGTCCTCATCCGGAAAGCCGGCCGCGCGCAGCCGCGATGCCATCGCCTCCGCGGCAGCGGTGATGTTCCCATCGTCGACGTTCGTGTCGATCTCGATGAGCTCCCGGAGCAGCTCCCTGGCCAACTCCTGGTATTCCGGCGGGGACACGAGTCCCTGTGCGGCGATGGGACCCGCCGCCAGGAGACAGCCGAGCAGGAGAGGAAACAGGCGTCGTGTGGAGAGGAAGTCCGGGTGTCGTGTCATGGATCGGGTGCTCGTGCTGGAGCGTGGGTCTGGATGGACGTGCAGGGAGGCGACCAATCTTCGGCGCTCCCCGCCGGGCAGCAAGCCGAGTCCAGCGGACGGTTGCCTGTAATACATCGGCATCCTATACATAGACCGTCGATATGAAGACCGCCGACAATCGTGGCGGAACAACTCAGGAGATCACCATGGCCGACCGCGACTTCGACGTGCAGGGGTTCGCGAGGGACATCAACGAGCTCCTCGTCCTGGCCACGCTTCGGGACGAAGCCAAGCACGGCTATCAGATCGCCCTCGACGTGGAAGGAGAGAGCAACGGTCTCGTGCGTTTTCGGCACGGGACGCTTTACCCGATCCTTCACCGGCTCGAGGAGGCGGGCCTGATCCGCGGTCGGTGGTCGACCCGGGGAGGTCGACGGAGAAAGACGTACGACCTCACGTCGAAGGGGAGGAAGCACCTCGACGGAGGAACCGATCGCATGGGTGGGATCGTCGATCAGCTCATGCGGGTCCTCCGCCCCCCGGAGGAGTCGCCGGCATGAACGAGGTGACGGCACGCTACGGCGACTTCCGCGACGGCCTTCGCGACGTGGCGAACCGCCCTTCGCTCCCTCTCACCACCCGGCTCCGCATTCTCCGGGAGCTGCAGGCTGATCACGTCGACACGGTGGCTCGGCTGATGGAGCGAGGCATCCCGGAGGCCGAGGCTCGGCATCGGGCCCGGACCGCCCTGCTCCCGGACGGTGAGACCCTGGCGGCGCTGGAGCGGCTCCACCAACCGCTCTACCGACGTCTCACCCGAAACGTCGAGAACCACCGGCTGCAGCAGTTGGAGCGATGGGCGCTCCTGGGCACCACCGCCGCCGTGGTGGCTCTCGGCGTCTCGGCGCTGCTAAGGGGCGTCCTGGGGACCCTCATCGGAATCACCATCGCCGCCCAGGCCATCGAAGCCGCCGGAAACATCTCCACGAGCCTCGTGTGGGGGGGGATCAAGGTCGCCCTTATCACATCCGAGTTCGGGATGCTGATTCTCGTCGTGGCGGCGCTCATCTGGTTCGGCCTCCAGTTCCGGTGGCGGATGCTCGAGGCACGAGAGCTCGCGCGGGCGGACCCCGTGTTCGCCGGATGCGGGGATCGTGCGCCGCGCTGCGGCGGTGAGTAGTGTATCGCTCGATATTCCCCTGCCCCCACCACCCTGCAGTAGCCATGATCGCACGATCCGCACGCGGACCCGTCATCGCCAGTGCTCTCCTGATGGCAGTCGCGCTCGTCGCCTGCACCGCCTCCAGCGACGAGCCGACCGCTGCTACTCCGGACGACGTGGCCGCCGGTCTCCTCCCGGCGGTAGTCCTGGAGGGCGAGGCTCCGGCCCCCTACACCCTCGAGGAGCGGATGGAGCGCTACCACGTTCCTGGCGTGAGCGTGGCGGTCATGGACGACGGAGAGATCGTCTGGGCCCGGGGATGGGGCGTCGCGGACCGTGAGACGGGCCGTCCGGTAGGACCCACCACACTCTTCCAGGCAGCGTCGATCTCCAAGCCCGTGGCCGCCCTGGCCGCCATGACCCTCGTGGAGAATGGGACGCTGGGGCTGGACGAACCGGTGAACGACTACCTGAGCAGCTGGCGAGTGCCGGACAACGAGTTCACGGCGGACTCGGCGGTGACGCTCCGGGGACTCCTGACCCACACCGCTGGACTGACCGTCTGGGGCTTCCCCGGATACCGGAAGGACGAGCCGTTCGGTGACGCGCCCATGGCCAGGAACACAGAGGTCCTGGACGGGCTGGGGAATACGGACCCGGTCCGGGTCTACAAGACCCCGGGGGTCAGCTGGCAGTACTCGGGAGGTGGGTACACCGTCATGGAACAGGTGCTGGAGGACATCTCGGGCCGACCATTCCCGGAGATTGCCCGAGAGCGTGTCTTCGACTTGGCGGGTATGCGCCTCTCCACCTACGAACAGCCCCTTCCCCAGGCCCGGTGGGAGGAAGCCGCGCGGGGATATCGCGCGGACGGAAGCGAGGTGGAGGGTGAGTGGCACACCTATCCGGAGCAGGCCGCGGCGGGGCTGTGGACCACGCCCACCGAGCTCCTGACCCTGTCGGCGCACCTCCGTGGCATCCTCCACGACTCTGGAAGCGACGGAATCGTCTCACGGCCCACTCTCGAGGCCATGTTCGCTCCGCACCGGGAGGGGGAGGAAGGATTCAATAGCTACGGACTGGGATTCGGCATCCAGCGGGAGGGAGACGACATCACCTTCGGCCACGGCGGATCCAACGAGGGGTTCAAGGCCCAGTGGGTCGTGTACCGGGACCGGGGGGATGGGGCGGTGGTGATGACCAACGGGGACCAGGGCAGCGCACTGGCGGCCGAGATCCTCCGGTCCATCTCGGCCACGTACGACTGGCCCGGCTACAAGCCGCGGGTCCGCGCCGGCCGACGTCCCTCACCGGATGAGCTGGCCGTCTTCGAAGGGCGGTACGTAGTGGAAGGAGGAGAGCTCGAAGTGAGCGTGCGCGCAGCCGAGGGTATGCTCGAGGTGGAGGTTCCCGGGCAGGGGAGGTTCAGCCTTCACGCCGACGCGGCCACCCCCGACGAGTTCTTCGACCTGGACGACGGGCAGACCGTCACATTCGAGCGAGACGCCCAGGGAGACGTGGTGGCCCTGGTGGCCGGTGGGCAGGCGCGCCTGGTGCGGGTGGAGACCAGCTGAAGCATCGCTCCAGCACCACTCGCGAGAATGAGCCCGAGGAACCCATCCGGTTGGTGCGGTTCACTCAGCCACAGTGACCATGGGGGCCATGGCGAGACGGCCGCCCGTGCCGTCCCTGGGGCGGGGAATGACGGGGCGGATCGGTGCTGCGCTGTGGTCGCCCCGCCATCGCCGGAGACTCAGGAAGCGCCGCCCTCCTCCTCTCCTCGGCTGTCCTTCCCGGTCCGCACCCACCGCACGCATTGACCCTGATTCCTGAAGCCCAACGACTGCCAACCGCCGTTCTTGCAGCTCTCCTTGCTCAGGACGTCGAAGCGCGTCCAGTCGAAGCGTTCGTCGGACTCCGCCCCAAAGACCATGCGGACCTCGACGTACTCTTCGGCAAGGAGGGTCATCTCGAGTTCCTCGTTGCTCAGGCACTCGAAGTCCCAGAGGCCGTCCTCGACAGCGGTGTTGTGGTTCGGCGTGTCGTCGGGCGGCGGCGCGCCGTCACTCCGATACTCGAAGCATGCGAAGAAGCTGCGCGGCTGAATGAACTTCAATGGCGCCTCGCCGGGGCCGGCCACGTCGCTGTTCCAGATGACATGAGCCCACCCCTGGGTCTTGTTCCCTTCGTTGGTGCTAGGCGTCACCGCGTCGACCATCCCGCCCTCACCGGTGTCCCCAATGCCGTAGAAGGCCACGACCGGGGCGACGCCGAGGTCGTAAGGGCAATGAGAAGCGCCGCTGTCGCGGCGATGGGAAACCCGAGAGAAAAGTTCGGTTGCATCGTCCCAACTCCGTGCGCGAAGGGATTCGTTGCCGGGCTTGTACCCGAGCGCCTCGCCGGACCTGTCCTCCCGCGGGGAGCCTCTGCCACCAGGCTCGGCCTCGTTGCGGACATGCCGTCTGCACGGAGTGCCCTGCAAGAGCGTTGCCACGAACGACCGCATCACCCCAAGGCGCCATAACCCGATGCAAGAAAATGGCCTATGCGCACCGATGGATCGGACACAGGGGTGCGAAGGGCTTCAAGAAGCGGTACTGCACACCGGAACCGGAAAGGTCATCCGGCCCGCTGGTTGATACCGACTGCCCGTCTTGTGACCCTCACTGCCGGCCCGGACAATGCTACTCCACCGGCAGAATCCTCACCTCGTTCGCGTTGAAGAGGGGCACCATCACGCGGCTCCGTGTGTCGTCCACTCCCAGGTCCGCCGGTGCTTCCAGGCCGGGGAAGGCACACTCCAGTGATCCGTCGGTGCCGAGGATGTGGACGCAGGACGTCGCCCAGTTGGAGACCAGCGCTCGTCCGTCCACCAGGAAGGCGATCCCATCCAGCTGACCCCCCTCGACGGAGAGAACCACCTCCTTCTCGTCCTGGCCGGTCACGTGAAAGACCTGCCCGGACATGAACGTCACCACGTAGATCTCTCCTCCGAAAATGGTCACCCCGTTGGGCCCTCCGAAGTCGGGGTCACGGATCACCGGCGCCACTTCGGTTCCCACCACGTGGTACAGTGCGTCCGCTCCGGCCGGGGCGAAGGTCGCGTCGACGCCCGTGTCCGTGAGGAGGACCCCCGCTTCGGGGTGTGGTGACAGGTCGTTCAGGAAGCTTGCCCCCTGGGGGCATGCCTCTCCGGAGGGAGCGCCGGACTCGAGGTCGAACAGGCGCACACAATCGATGTCCGCGACGTAGAGCACGCCGTCGTCGATGGCCATCCCCTTGGGCGCGTTCAAGGTCACCCCCTCGGCTGCGCCATCGATCCACTTCAGGTCCAGGACCTCGCCCTCTGGCGACAGCCGCGAGATGAACCCGTTGCCGTCCTTCTCCCCCGGGGCGCCGTTGATGTTCGAGACCAGGTAGACGTCCGCCTGCCGGTCATGGAGCACCGACTCGGGTGTCGCGAAGCCGACATTGGCTACTCGGATCTCCCCGGTCGCCGGGGTCTCCGTGGGAGCTCGGCCTTCAACTGCCGCGGCCCCTTCAGCCTGCTCTGGAGAGTTCGCCGGCTCGCCGCCGCCGCAGGCCGTAATCAGGAGCGTGAGGGTGACGGCCGCCAGGAGCCGGAGAGCCAGGGCTGCGAAGGCGCGGGCGGGGGACTCGGATGCCCGGGTCCCCACGGGACGGGTCGGCTGTGGCTTCATGACGCGGTCTCGGTTCGGGCGGTGGGGTTCATCGATTCCGGCCTGCCTCGCGGACCGGGGTGAACGCGCGGGGAGGCCGGACGTAGGGCGTCACCAGGCTCTCGTGCCCGTCAGGCCCAACGGCTGCGACCCCGAAGATGTAGTCGTCGATGGAGATATCGTCCAAAACGAATTCCGTTCCGGGTCCCACGTAGATCTCGTGCTCCCAGTCGGGTGTCCAGGCCTCCCGCCAGACGATCCGATACCCTGCGGCACCGGGACTCGGCCGCCAGCGGAGGTGGGCCGCGTACCCCGACTCTCCCCGCCCGAGCATGGGCCCCCGACCCCCATCGACCTCGGGCGCCGGCGGAGCCAGCGCCACGGTGGCCACCGCGGCCGCGTTCACCCTCGCGTTCCGCGCCAGGTAGTCGAAGTCCACCCCACCAAGGGTGTCCGCCGGCTCATGCTGCCGGGAGTAGTTCTCCCGCGACTCGCTGAAGCGCACGCCCGGAAAGTCCAGTCCGTTGAACGCGGTATGATCCCCACCCCGCCCGAATCGGTCCTCCCGGGCGATGAGCCGGATCTCGTGTCCGGGGACATATACCGTCCCCCAGCGGCGGATGAAGCGCGCCATCTGCCGCGACATCGAATCCATGGGTCCCTGAGAGAAGACGCGGACGGTGCGGGAATCGAGGATTCCGTTGCCACCCCGGGAGTTCCCGATGATGTCGTTGTTGAAGACGGCGTCGATCCGAGTGGAATCCCGGACCGCCTTCTGGGCGTGGAGCGTGGCTCCCACCAGGCCCTCTTCTTCAGCCGCCAGAGCAATGAAGACCAGGGTCGCGTCGAACTCCAGTCCGCTCTGGGCGAAGACACGGGCCAACTCCATGGTGAGCACGGTCCCACTGCCGTCGTCGTTGGCTCCGGGAGCCGGGTTCTCCCAGCGCGACCAGTCGAAGCTTCCCGTGTCCTCCCTCCGGGCAACCGTGTCGTAGTGCCCACTCACATACACCCGGCGCTCGCTCTTGCCGGGGAGAACCGCCATGACGTTGCACAGCTCGACCTCGGCCGGGATTCGGCCCTGCGCCGGGATGGTGTAGCAGTCCAGCGACGCCTGCAGGCGGGGGGAGAAGCCCCGAAACTGTTGGAGGATGTACTCGCGGGCCGGGACGATTCCGCGGTCTGGGCCCTGATCCACGCTCATGGTGTGGCGGGTCTCGAAGCCGGTGAGCACGGAGAGGTACTCTTCCATGCGCTGGGGGGAGACCTCGTGCAGGATGGCCTGTACTCGGGAATCGATGGAGGGGATGCCCTGGGACCGGGACTCGCCGGGAAGCATGGCCACCAGGGCTGTCGTCCACGCGGCGACCAGGAGACGGTGGAGGCCGGGGCGGGAGATTCGATGGTTCTGGGGCAATCTCATGGATGGGGGAGGGGAAGATCGGGTGGAGGGAAGAGAGGGCGTACGAGAGGTCCCGTCAGGCTGCGTCCGTCCCCTTCCATCGTCAAGCGCGGCGCCCCCACCCGGGTGCACAGGGCGGCGTATCTGCAGCGCGGCGGAAGGGCTCCGGTGCAACCTCTCGCCGGAAACTGCGATCCTAGTTCGCACGTACGTCTACCTGCCCCCGGGTGGACCGCGTCCCCACCCGGTCTCATCGCATCTTCCGGAACCGTCCCATGACGAGCCGCCCCGTCTTCGTCCGCCCCTGGCGGACGGCGCTTTCTCTCATGGCGCTGGCCGTGGTCAGCGTCCCCGTGCCGACCTCGGGCCAGGAGTCCTTGCCCGACGACGAGCACATCACCTCCCGTCCGGTCCACCGGGCCATGAGAGCCTCCGGGGGGATCGAGATCGACGGAATCCTGGACGAGGCGGCGTGGGCGGCGGCGCCCGTCATCGACCGGTTCATCCAGGTCGATCCCGAGGAGGGAGAGCCGGCCAGCGAGCGGACCGAAGCCCGAATCCTCTACGACACCGAGGCCATCTACATCGGTGTGCGCCTCCACGACCGGGGTCAGGTCCAGAGCCGGCTGGGACGCCGGGACATGAGCCTCATGGACTCGGATTGGCTCGGGGTGGTCATCGACTCCTATCACGACCATCGCACCGGATTCACCTTCGATGTGAACCCGGCCGGTGTGCAGCGGGACGCGGTGAAGTCGGTGAATGCGGAGGGCCGCGAGACCGACGACAACTCGTGGGACGCGGTCTGGGACGTGGCCACCACCGTGGACGAGGGCGGTTGGACGGCGGAGTACCGGATTCCGTTCAGCCAGATCCGGTTCTCGCAGCAGGAGGACCAGACGTGGGGCATCCTCCTCGAGCGCCTCATCGGTCGGCGCGCCGAGTACTCCACCACCACCTACGTGCCCAAGACGGAGCAGGGTGGGATTCCCAGCTATGGGCACCTCCTGGGGATCCGGAACATCGAGCAGGGCAACCCCCTCGAGCTGCTTCCGTACGTGGTGGCGCGGAACGAGCGCGTCGACCCGGCTGGGAACCCCTTCCGCACGGACTCGGAGAACTTCGCCTCCGCCGGTCTCGATCTCCGGTGGCGGGCCACCTCCACCCTGACGTTGAACGCCACCATCAACCCCGATTTCGGGCAGGTCGAGGTGGACCCGGCCGTGGTCAACCTCGGGGTCTACGAGACCTTCTTCCAGGAGAAGCGGCCGTTCTTCGTGGAGGGCAGCGAGATCTTCGACTTCGGACGGAACATCTCCGACGGTCAGATGTTCTACTCGCGCCGGATCGGGCGGGCGCCCCAGCTCGCTCCTCCCGGGCCCGCGGACGCTCCGGAGGGGACCACGATCCTGGGAGCGGGAAAGTTCACGGGAAAGACGTCCAACGGCTGGAGCCTTGGCCTCATCGAGGCGGTGACCCAGGAGGAAACGACGCGGTTCCTGGACGTGGGCTCCGGCACCCCGGGCGACTTCACCGTGGAGCCCATGGCCAACTACCTGGTGGCCCGGGGCCGGCGAGACCTGCGACAGGGACTCTCGGCTGTGGGATTCATGTTCACGGCGGTGAACCGCCGGTTGAATTCCACAGAGGCGGAGGCGCGGCTGCGGAGCGACGCCTACAGCGGCGGGCTCGATTTCCGCCACGAGTTCGGGAACCGTGCCTGGCTCCTGCAGGGATCGGCGGCGTGGAGCCACATCCGGGGGACTCCCGAAGCCCTGCTCCGAGTCCAGACGGCCGGGAACCACTTCTTCCAGCGGCCCGACGCGCCCCACCTGGGTGTGGACTCGAACCTCTCGTCCATGACGGGGCACTCGGTGGGCGTCTCCCTGAGTCGCCAGGCGGGTGAGCACTGGCGCGGCACCGTGGCGGTGGCCGAGACGTCACCGGACTACGAAGTGAACGACATCGGCTTCCAGACCCGCACGGACCGCCGTGACGTGCAGGCCAACGTCTCCTGGGTTCAGACCCGGCCCGGGTCCTTCTTTCGCAACTACAGCATCCAGCTGAACAACCGGTTGGAGCACAACTTCAACTGGGACCGGATCCTTGGGATCACCACGCTGGGTCTGTCGTTCCGGACGCTGAACTTCTGGGGTGGCTTCATCGGCCTGAACCGCATGCACAAGGCTCTCGACGACCGCTCCACCCGCGGGGGTCCCCTCATGGAGCGCCCGGCCACCACCGGGTTGATGGTCCACATGGGGACGGACTCCCGTAAGGCCCTCTCCTTCGGCCTGAACTTCAACGGGAATCGGGACGACTACGACGGCTGGGGCGCCGGGGGTGGACTCAACGTCTCCTATCGGTCGGATCGCTGGAACATCACCACTGGACCGGCCTTCTTCCGTGGCTTCACCGACGCCCAGTACGTGGCCACGCTCCCCAACGCCGCGAACACCGCCACGTACGGCGCCGACTACATCTTCGCGCCGCTGGAGCAGACGGAGATCTCGTTCACGACACGCCTCAACGTGACATTCACGCCGAAGCTGTCGCTGGAGACCTACCTGCAGCCCTACATCTCGACGGGGGACTACAAGGACTTCGCCCAGCTCCAGCGTACGGGCAGCTACGACTTCGCGCCTCGCCTGGACCTGACGGACCCTGCAGGCTTCAACCCGGACTTCAACTTCAGGTCTCTGCGGGGGAACGCCGTCCTGCGGTGGGAGTGGCGGCCCGGGTCCACCGTGTACCTGGCGTGGCAACAGGTCCGGTCCGACTACGCCCTGGGCGTGGGAGACTTCGACCTGGGGCGGGACCGCCGTGCGCTCTTCGACGCACAGCCCGACAACATCTTCCTCATCAAGGTGAACTACTGGCTCACCCCCTAGCCCGGGCAAACGGAGGCGAGGGGCCGCCCGACCGCGGTCCAGGTCCCCCCCCGAGCCTCCCCTGGGAAGACCGGCGCTCGGGCGGGGATGACGGCCGCGAACCCGGTTTGCGGAAGTCCTTCGGGACGCCTTCCGGAAGCGGGCCCATCCCTCGTTCTGGCTCCGGGTGGGGAGTTCCTTCGCCTTCCTCGTGCCGGACGCCTGACTCCGGTCTCCCCGGAAGACTGGTGAGTGGGGGGACCGGGCTTGCCCCTCACCCAACGTGACGGTTCATCTTCCAGGATGGCTGAACCACTGGACTCCCCGATCGACTCCGGCCTGGAGTTCCTGAAGGTGGGCGCGCTGGCGCGCCGCGCCGGACTGACGGTCCGCACCCTGCACCACTACGAGGAGATCGGCCTGCTGGTCCCCGCTCGGCGTACCGGTTCGGGGCACCGGCTGTACGGAATGCCGGAGGTGCGGCGTCTGCACCAGATCACGTCCCTGAAGCAGATGGGCCTTTCACTGGACGAGATCCGGGCGTCGCTGGATGGCGACGCCGGGTCGCTCCAGGAGATCCTGGACCTCCAGATCCGCCGGTTGCGGACGCGAATCCAGGCCGAGGAGAAGCTCTGCGAGGACCTGGAGTCGCTCCGGGATCGCCTCGCCTCGGGAGACGAGGAGGTGGGTCTGGGGGAGCTGGCCGAGTCCGTGGGGCGGACCGTCCGGCTCGAGGCCTACTACACGCAGGCCCAGCTCGACACGCTGGAACGGAGGGCTGCGGCGATGGGCCAGGACCGCATCCGGGATGCCCAGGAGGAATGGTCTCGGATCTTCCGGACCTACGGGGAAGCCATGGCCCGCGGGAAGCCCGCCGACCACCCCGACGTCCTGGCGCTGGCGCGCCGGTCCAGGGAGCTGGTCTCCCTTTTCACGGGCGGAGATGCCGGCATCCGCGCATCCCTGGACACCATGTTCCGCACCGAGGACCCGGAACGGATGATGACCCAGCACGGCATGCCCATGGCCCCGGGTCTCTGGGCCTACATACAGGAAGCGGCCGCAGCGCTGGCGGCCCTGGACTGAGACGGGGGACGGTGAGCGCCACCGTCCCCCGCCCCGCCGCCCTACTGGGCGATGAGCCGCTCCAGCCGCTCCAGCTCCTCCACGATGTCCGCCAGCTCCGCCTTGAGCTGGTCGTGACGCACATACGCGTCCCGCCCGGGCTTCTGATCCGCCCGCTGCAGCATGCTGTAGAGGTAGGAGAGCTGGGCCTGGAGCATGGGAGTCTGGTAGCTCCCCTCCTCGAGGGTGTTGAGACGGCGGTCGAGAGCCTCGAAGGCGGCCTTCGCCTCACCGGTGGCCCGCCCCATACCCTGTTGGACCCGACGGTCCACGGCCTGTGCTTCCGCCATGGTCTGCTGGATGGTGAGCGAGACGATGTACTGCTCCTGCAGATCCATCTGGGTCACGCCGTCCGCGGCCACCCTCGGATCCATGAGGATCCGGGCATCCCGCGAGACCACGCGATCACCCGCCGAGAGGCGAAGCTCGTAGACCCCCGGCGGTACGAGGGGCCCGCCACGCCGTCCCTCACCGGGACCGCTGAAGTCCCAGACGAACCGGTTCATCCCGGGTCGCGTGGTGAGCGTGGCCGTGCCCGTGACCCGGGTGAAGGGGGCCCGCATTCCCTGATCCTGCTCGAAGCGCATCCCCGCGCCGCGGGACTCGAACGTCCGCAGGACCTCACCGCTGCCGTCCAGCACCTCCAGGGTGAGGTTGGCTGAGAACCCTTCCGGGATCCAGTAGTCCACCATGACCCCGTTGGGAGCCCACTGGGGGCTCACCTGGGCTCCGCCTCCGCCGCCGCCGAAGCGGAAGCCGCCGCGGACACGGTAGCTGTCCCGGATCTCCAGGAGCTCGACGGCCTGCGTGCTCATTCCGTCCATGAGGGCGTGCAGCGGAGTCACGTTGTCCATTACCCAGAAGGAACGCCCCATCGTGGACACGAAGAGATTCTGGTCCACCACCTTCAGGTCGGTGATGGGTGTGGTGGGGAGATTCTGCTGGAACGACTCCCACGTGGCCCCGTCGTCCATGGACACGAACATGCCGAACTCGGTACCGGCGTAGAGGAGACCCTCACGGTCCGGGTCTTCTCGCACCACCCGGGTGGGGTGGTCCGCGGGGATCCCATTCGTCCCGTCGGTGAGGCGAGTCCAGGTGCGCCCGTAGTCCTCGGTTCTGTAGATGTAGGGCTCCAGGTCCCCCAGGAGATACCGATATCCGGCCACGTACGCCTTCGCCGGATCATGGGATGACGGATCGATGTTCTGGATGCGTCCCTCCGGAGGCATGTCCGGCGGCGTGACGTCGGTCCAGGTCTCCCCACCGTCCCGGGTGACATGGACCGGCCCGTCGTTCGCGCCCGCCCAGATCACGCCTTGCTCAAGCGGAGACTCCTCGATGACGTAGAGCGTCGAGTAGTGCTCCTCGCCGGTGGCGTCGCGGGTGATGGGGCCGCCGGAGACCATCTGCCGTTCCGGTCGGAACGCGGTCAGGTCAGGGGAGATCGTCTCCCAGGTCACCCCCTCGTCGTTGGTTCGATGGACGTACTGCGATCCGTGGTAGATCACCCCGGGGTCGTGGGGCGAGACCTCGATGGGAACCACGCGCTGGAAGCGGTACTGCAGCTCACCCGGGTTCGTGCCATAGAGATTCCAGGCCCCGACGTAGTACTGCTTCTCCTGTCCGGTCTCGGTGTTGTAGCGCCCGAACCGTCCCTTGCAGTTGGCGTAGATGATGTTGGGCTCTCCGGGCTTCGGCACCGCGGGCCCGGTCTCGCATCCGGCGGCGTCCTTCCACCCGGCCCACCCCGGGAAGTCCTCCGTGGGACGGTCACTGGGCACCATGATGGCGGTCCCGTTGTCCTGCTGGCCCGAATAGATCCACCGCGGGAACTGGTCGTCGAAGTCCACGGAGTACAGCTCCGCCGTAGGCTGGTTGTTGCGGGACGACCAGGTGCGGCCGCCGTCGCGGGTGACGTTCGCTCCCCCGTCGTTGGACTGGATCATGACCTGCGGATCGTCCGGGTTGATCCACATGTCGTGGTTGTCGCCGTGGGGCGTGTTGCGCCGCTCCCAGCTCTCCCCCGCGTCCTGCGAGTACCAGAACTGGGTGGCGTTTACCCACACCTTGTCCGGATCGGTGGGGTCCACGTCCACGTTGGTGTAGTAGAAGGGGCGATCCATGAGCGGCTTGTGGTTGCTGACCAGGCGCCAGGTGCGGCCCGCGTCGTCCGACCGATACAGCCCCTCGTCGGGCTCCTTCGTCTCCACCACTGCATAGACGCGGTCCGGGTCGGCCGGCGTCACGGCCAGGTCGATCTTCCCGATGAGGCCCGAGGGGAGGTTGAGGGGCACGTAGTCCCACGTGTCGCCCCCATTCTCGGTGCGCCAGATCCCATCCTCTCTCGCCGCCTCCTCCATTCCGGATATGATGGACCACGGCTTCCGCTCGCCCCGCCACATGGTGGCGTAGATCACGTCCGGATCGGTGGGATGGAACTCCAGGTCGATGGCCCCGACGGAGTCCGACGTGAAGAGGACCTGGTCCCAGCTGTTCCCGCCGTCCCGCGTACGGAACACACCCCGCTGGCGGTTCTTGGTGAACGGGTTTCCGAGCGCGGCCACGTATGCCACGTCCGCATCGTGGGGGTGGATCTCCACCGCACCGATCTGACCCGCCTCGCGAAGGCCCAGGAAGCGCCACGTGGCTCCAGCGTCATCGGAGCGGTAGACGCCCCGGCCCAGGATCACGTTGCTCCGGATCCCGTCGGAGCCCGTTCCCACGTAGACCACCTCGGCATCCGACCGGGCCACGCGGATCGCCCCGATGGACCCCGTTCCGAAGTACCCGTCGGAAATGGGGTACCAGCTCGCCCCGTAGTCGTCCGTCTTCCAGACCCCACCACCGGTGGCTCCCATGTAGAAGGTGCCCGGGTGGGAACGATGACCCGCCACCGCCGTCACCCGTCCGCCCTGGGTGGGTCCGACGAGCCGGTACGAGAGGGAATGGAGGGCCGAGGGATCCGCGGTGTCGGGAGCGGGCCCGAGGCCGAGAACGGCTACCGAGACGAGGGCGCCAAGGGCGGCGCCACGAAAGAACCGGAACATGGAGTTCGACTCCGTCTGCGACTGGGTTTCGGAAGCAGGGTGGATCGACAGATTGCCCGTCCACGCGTCGGGGGTCAACGCCCGAGCCACATGCCATGGGGCGTGGCGCCCTGGATCCCACCTGTTGTCATGAGCCAGGACCCGTAACGGGCTCTCCGCGTTGGGGTCGAGACCACCGGTCCCGAGTCACCTCCGGGTCCGTCGTCAGCCCCCGGCTACGGCTCGAGCCTCGGCTTCGGTCCAGAGCCAAGCCGCGCCCCGGACACCGCTGGAGTCTCCATGCCGGTTGCGCACCACCCGGGTCACCACCTGGTCGGAGAAGACGTGAGCCGGCAGCGCCTGGCTCACTCGCTGGGGAAGGCCGGGAAGGTTCGAGACCCCGCCTCCCAGGACCACCACCTCGGGGTCCACGATGTTCACCACTACGGCCAGGGCCCGACCGAGCCTCTCCACGTACCGATCCAGCGTGGCCGCCGCGCCGGGGTCCCCCTCGTTCGCCCGCTCGCCGATCACCACCGCCGTCTGCTCCTCCCCCGTCACCCGCCGGTGTTCGGCGGCCAATCCCGGCCCCGACAGCCACGTCTCCACGCACCCGCTGCGGCCGCAGTAGCATCGGGGTCCCGGGCGTTCGTCGTCCTTCGGGTCGGGGAGCGGAATGTGCCCCCACTCACCGGCCACCAGGTTGGCTCCGGCCACGACCTTGCCATTCAGGACGATCCCGCCGCCGACCCCCGTTCCCAGGATGACCCCGAAGACGCTTGCGGCCCCGGCGCCCGCACCGTCGGAGGCCTCACTGAGGGCAAAGCAGTTGGCGTCGTTCATCACCCGAACGGGTCGCGCCAGCATGTCGCTCAGGTCCCGGTCCAGCGGCTTGCCGATGAGCCAGGTGGAGTTCGCGTTCTTCACCAGCCCTGTTCGTGCCGATACGGTCCCGGGAATCCCCACTCCCAGGCTTCCGCGTGCACCCAAGGCCTGCTCCGCCTCGGCCACCAGATCGGCGATGCACTCCAGGCTCGAGGCGTAGTCCCTGGGGGTGGACACCCGGCGGCGGTGAAGCTCTCGCCCGCCCGCCCCGAGGGCCAGGATCTCGGTCTTCGTACCGCCCAGGTCGATGCCCAGGCGCAGCGGAGTCGGTGTCACGCGACGCTACTCGTCTCGCAGGATCGTCATGGGCTCCGCCCGGGAGGCCCGGAGCGCCGGAATGCCCGCCGCCACCAGGGCCGTGAGCACGAGGACCACCGCGGTCCCACCGTAGCTCACCGGGTCCGTGGTGGAGACCTGGTATAGAAGGGACGATGCGAAGCGGCCGGTGGCCCACGCCAGACCCAGGCCCACCACCAACCCCGCTCCCACGGGCACGAGACTCCGCGTCACGACCTGCCCCCGGATGCTCCCGGCATCCGCCCCCAGCGCCATGCGCACCGCCACTTCCCGCATTCGGTGACCCACCGCGTAGCTCACCACGCCGTACAGGCCCACCACGGCCAGAACGAGCGCCAGCGTGGCGAAGCCGCCGAGGAGCCAGGCCAGGAAGCGGTCGGGTCCCAGTGCCTCACGGACCCGATCCTCCATGGGGCTGATGGCCGTGGCAGCGAGGTTCGGATCCATTTCCGCCAGGGTGGTCCGGATGGCGGGCGCCAACGACGTGGGGGCCAGGCCCTCGGAGACCCGGAGCGTGAAGAACAGCGCCCCGCCGGGATACTGGCCGTTGGAGAGGTAGAAGGCGGATCGCCAGTCGTCCCGGATCCCGAAGTTTCGGACATTGCCCACGATCCCCACGATCTCGAACCACCGGGGATCCTGGTCACTCCCCAGGTTCAGCCGGCGCCCGACGGGATTCACATCGGGGAAGTAACGCTCCGCCAACGTCTCGTTGATGACGACGACCGGAGGCGTGCCCGGGAGGTCCTGGGAGGTGATTCCCCGTCCCGCGATCACTCTCAGGTTCAGGGCCTCCATGTAGGACGGGGTCACGCGACGGATCCATGCGGTGGGCTGTCGGCCCAGCTCGGGTTCCGGGGCTCCCTCCAGCCGGAAGTCCACATCGCCGTCGAATCCGGCCAGGGGAAGGGCCGTCACGCCTCCGACGGCCTCCACGCCTGGTAGCGCTCCCAGTCGCTCTTCCAGGGCTTGGAGGAACTCGCCTCGCGCGTCCCCGTCCTGGTAGGCCTCCCCCGGGAGGCCCAGAAAGAAGGTCAGGACCCCACGAGGCTCGAAGCCGAGATCCACGCTGCGAAGTCGCTCGAAGGACCGGGTGAGGATGCCCGCGGTGCAGAGCAGCGCCACGGCGAGCCCCACCTGCACCACCACGAGGCCGGCGCGGAGCCGCAGCCCCGCGGACCCGGAATCCCCCCGACCACCACCCACCAGGGAGCTCCGAAGGTCGCTGCGGCCCACCCTGAAGGCGGGGAGAAGGCCGGTGAAAACCGCCGCGGCCAACGTGAGCAGGACCGTCACCGCCAGCACACGCAGGTCCACGGAGACCGCCTCCAGGCGAGGCGTTCCGGTGGGAGCCAGCGCCACCAGGCCGCGGGTCCCCAGCACCCCCAGACCGAGTCCGAGAAGCCCCCCCGCCACCGAGAGGATCCCGGTCTCCACCAGGAGCTGACGGACCACTCGCGCCCGACCGGACCCGAGGGCCGCCCGCACCGCGAAGGCCCCCTCGCGGGTGGAGTTCCTGGCCAACAGGAGGTTGGCGACGTTGACGCAGGCCAGTAGGAGGACCAGAGCGACGGCGGCCATGACGAGGATCAAGGCGGTCCGTGCCTGGGCCACCAGGTCGTTCCGCAGGCCCGACACGGTGAATCCCATCCCGGTGTTGTGCTCGGGGTATTCCTGCTCCAGTCGGCCCGCTAGCGCAGAGAGCTCCGCCTGGGCCGCGTCGAGGCTCGCCCCGGGAGCGAGCCGCGCGATGGCCCGCCACGAGAAGTTCCCTCGCACGTTGGCCAGTGCCGCCGCGTCCAATTGCACGAGGCCGAAGATGTCGGACCCGGACTGAATCGGGGCCTCGAATCCCACGGGCAGCACACCCACCACTTCGAAGGTCGTCCCGTTCAGGACCAGGGTCTCTCCCACCGCGTCCGGACGCGCGGCCAGGACGTCCTGCCAGAGCCGATGGGAGACCACTGCGACCGCCGGACCACCGGGGACATCCTCCTCCGCGCGGAAGAGACGCCCGAGGATCGGCTGGACATCGAGCACCTCGCTGAGCATTCCCGCCGTGACCGCACTCCCCGCGAGCTGGGAGGGAGATCCGCGGCCGGTGAGCACCGGGCGCCACCCCGAATAGATCCCCACCTCGTGGAACGCCTCGACCTCCTCCCGGACATCGTGGATGTTGGGATATCCCCACCATTCCCGGTCCGGGCCGCCGCGCTCGGTCACGTCCACCCAGAGCGCCACGAGACGGTCCGGCTGCGGGAACGGGAGAGGCCGAAGCAGGATCCCGTAGACCAGGGAGAAGATGGCGGTAGTGGCGCCGATTCCGAGCGCCAGGGTGATCAGGGCCAGCACGAGCGTCCCCGGATCCTTCCGCCATTGCCTCAGGCCCACTCGAAGGTCCGCCCCCAGCCCGTCCACCCAAGCACGCATCCGCATCGTCCACCTCCTCTTCGTCATCTCGCGTTCAACCTCCGCCCGCACCCGGTCGGGATCACCAAACCGCCGCCGGGCCTCCTCCCACGCGCGAGCCTCTGGCCAACCCTCCGAGATGAGGCGCTGGGCCCTGCACTCGATGTGGAAGTCGATCTCCTCTCGGGCCGCGTCGGCACCCTCGACGTCCGGCCCCCGAAGCCGGGTGGTCACCGGGCCGCGCCCGGCTTCAGCGCCGCCGACACGGCCCTCGCGTACCGGTCCCATTCCTTCAGCGCGTTCACACGGGCCGCCTCGCCACGTCGGGTGAGCCGATAGAAGCGCGCCCGGCGGTTGTTCTCGCTGGTGCCCCATTCGGAGCTCAGCAGCCCCTTGCGCTGAAGCCGGTGGAGAGCCGGGTAGAGGGTCCCCTCTTCCAGGAGCAGATCACCGCCCGTGGACCGCTCGATCCACTCGGCGATTCCGTACCCGTGCCGGAGCTCCCCCTCCCCCAGCGCCGCCAGGATCAGCAGGTCCACGGTGCCCTTGAGCAGGGTCAGGCTCGTCTCGGTCATCTCGGCACCTCTCGTTCACGGAAACGGGAAACCGCATTGGAGATCTCCCCTCGCACTACAAGGGGAACATGCACCCACTCCCATAGAAGAACAAGGGGAGGTGGCCATCCTCCCCATGCACTGCCCCTTCCGCAGCCGGAGGCACCACACGCCCCTCACCCCGGGTGCTCGGGAGTCGTGGTGGAACTCCCGAGGTGGGTGTGGGGGTCCTTGTCTCCGAGGTCCTTCCTTCTCCCGCCGCCCCATTGTCCATGCCCCGCCGCCCCGTGCCACCAGAGCCCGTCCGTCCTGGGGAGGAATCGGTCTGGGATTACCCCCGGCCGCCGGCGTTGGAGCGCGTGACGAAGCGGATCCGGATCGTGTTCAACGGTCAGGTGATCGCCGACAGCACGTCGGCGTGGCGCGTGCTGGAGACGAGCCACCCACCGGTCTACTACCTGCCGCCCTCCGACCTTCGCCTGGAGCACCTGGAGAGGGCGGCCGGCATGTCCTGGTGCGAGTGGAAGGGGGTCGCCCAGTACTGGACCGTCCGCGTCGGCGACGCGGCCGCCGAGCGGGTCGGTTGGAGCTATCCCGACCCAGTCGCCCGCTTCGAGGCGCTCCGCGACCATATCGCCTTCTACGCCGGGCCCATGGACTCCTGCACGGTGGACGGAGTGGAGGTGGAGCCACAGCCCGGCGGCTTCTATGGAGGCTGGATCACCCCCGAGATCCGAGGCCCCTTCAAAGGTGGGCCCGGGACGGCGGGATGGTGAGCCGCCGGTCCCCCCGGGCGGAGGAGCAGGAAGCCGGATGTGCGGTAGCGTCCCCTCCCGGCGCGCCGTGAGCTCCGAGCTCCGCATCCTCCTCGTCGTCTTCGGCGACCAGCTGGATCCGTCTATCCCGTCGTTCCTGGAGCTGGATCCCACCCGGGACGCGATCTGGATGGCGGAGGTGGACGAGGAGATCTCCGCCTTGCCTTGCCATCAGAAGCGCATCGCTCTCTTCCTCTCGGCCATGCGCCACTACCGGGAGGCTCGCAGGTCCGAGGGCTTCGCGGTGCACTATCACGAGCTGACCGCGGACGCGGAGGTGGATCGCGGACCCGACTTCGCCGCTCTCCTGGCCCAGGATCTCTTGGCGCTGCTCCCCCGTCGGGTCGTGGTCATCGAGCCGGGAGATCACCGTGTGCTGGAGACCCTGGTGGAGGCGGTGGGGGATGCGGGGCTACCCCTGGAGATCATTCCGGACCCCCACTTCCTCTGTTCGGTCGACGACTTCCGCGACTGGGCCCTGGACCGCAAGCGTTTCCTCCTGGAGGACTTCTATCGGTGGATGCGCAAGCGCACCCGCTTGCTCCTCGACGAGGACGGGAAGCCGGTGGGTGGCGTGTGGAACTTCGACCGGGAGAATCGCGCATCCTTTGGCGCAGAGGGCCCGGGCCTGATCCCGCCACCCGCCTCGTTCGAGCCGGACGAGATCACCCGGGAGGTCCTCGAGCTCGTCGAGACCCGGTACGGGGACCACCCGGGGCGCCTGGAAGGGTTTTCCGAGGCGGTCACCCCCGCGCAGGCGGAGGTGGCGCTCCAGGCCTTCATCCGGGACCGGCTCCCAGACTTCGGGACCTATCAGGACGCTCTCTGGGAGGGAGAGCCGTTTCTGTTCCACTCGCGCCTCTCCACCGTGCTCAACCTCAAGCTGATCTCCCCACGGCGTTGCATCGAGGCGGCCCTGGATTCGCTGGAGGCGGGTCACGCTCCCGTGAACGCCGTGGAAGGTTTCGTGCGGCAGATCCTGGGCTGGCGGGAATACGTCCGGGGTATCTACTGGACCTTCATGCCCGAGTACGCGAGCCGGAACGCCCTGGAGTGTGACGACCTGGACGTTCCCTCCTTCTACTGGAACGGCGACACGGAGATGGCCTGCGTCCGCGATGCGCTGCGAAACGTCCTGGAGCACGGATACGCCCACCACATCCAACGTCTGATGGTGCTGGGGCTCTTCGCCCAACTCGCAGGAGTCCACCCGTACCGGTTCCACCTCTGGCACATGGCTCTCTATCTGGACGCGGTGGACTGGGTCTCTCTTCCCAACACGCTGGGGATGAGCCAGTTCGGGGACGGCGGGCTCGTGGGGACCAAGCCGTACTGCGCCTCGGGACGATATATTGACCGGCAGGGAAATCACTGTGCCGGCTGTCGCTACGACCCGGCCGAGGCGACAGGCGCGGACGCCTGTCCTTTCACCACTCTGTACTGGGATTTCCTGGACCGACACCGGGACCGGTTCGCCGCCAACCGCCGCATGACCTTTCAGGTGAGGAATCTTGAGAAGAAGGACGATGAAGAGCTCGAGGCCATCCGGACCCGTGCACGTGGGGTGCGGGCTGCGTTCCAGGCCGATCCGTCCTGATGAGATCTTGGAGGAAGAGGCATGATTCGACGTAATATCCTTTCTCGCCTCGCGACGGCAGCCGTCGTCGCGGCCGCCGGCACCCTGGGGAGTGGCACCCTGGTCACCGCGGCAGCGCAGGAGACGGTCCCCACCCGGATCGTGGTCCGGGTGATCGCCAACGACGCCAAGATCATCGGGTCCGGGGTGGGCGGGGCCCATGTGGTGATCCGGAACCTCGAAAGCGGAGAAGTCCTGGCGCAGGGCGTCCAGGAAGGGGGCACCGGGGACACGGGGCTGATCATGGGCGCCCGGGAGCGGCACACCACCATCTTCGACACCGACGGAGCCGCCGCCTTCCGGGCGGAGATTCCCCTGGCCGAGCCGACGCTCGTGGAGATCGAGGCCCGGGGCCCCCTCGGAGCCGCGCACGCCACGCAGATCGGCACCACCACCCTTCTCATGATCCCGGGAGAGCACCTGGACGGGGAGGGCGTCCTCATGAACCTGAACGGGTTCACCGTGGAACTCCTCGATCCGGAGCCGGCCCCGTTCCTGGCCGGAGCCGGGGACAGTGTCCCGGTCCGGGCGAAGGTCACCATGCTCTGCGGCTGCCCCACGGAGCCCGGTGGGATGTGGGACTCGAACGACTTCGACATCCGAGCCCAGTGGGTCCGGGACGGTCGGATCCTCGCGGAGGCGACACTGTCCTTCTCCGGCACGCGGAGCGAGTACGAAGGGGTCCTGGCCGCGCCGGCCGGAGCCGGGCCCGTCACCCTCCGCGTCATCGCGGTAGACGCGGACCGGGCCAATACGGGGATGGTGGAGGCCACCGGCCGGGTCCGCTGACACCGCCGGTGGAAGTCCAGATCCCGCTGGTTGGGCCGCTCGTCGAATCCCGATTCGTCGAGCGGCCCAACCGCTTCCTCCTCCACTGCCAGCTGCCCGGCGAAGAGGAGGTGCAGCAGGTCCACATGGCGGACCCGGGTCGGCTCCGCGAGCTCCTGCTTCCGGGACGGCGTGTCTGGATTCGCCCCGCCGCCGCCACCCATCGCAAGACCCGGTGGTCCGCCGTCCTGGTGGAGTCGCCGGACGGCGAAGGGCTGGTCAGCCTGAACACCACCATACCGAACCGGCTCGTCCGCGAGGCCCTCGAGACCGACGCCCTCCACGAGGTCCACCCCTGGAAGCTGGCGAAGGCGGAGTGGACCCATGGACGGTCCCGCCTGGACTTCCTGCTGGAATCGCCGGAGCGACCGCCCCTGGCCATGGAGGTGAAGAGCGTGACGCTGGTGGAGGAGGGGATCGCGCGATTCCCCGACGCGGTCACCGCCCGGGGCGCCCGCCACGTCCGGGAGCTGGCCGACATGGTGCGCTCCGGTGACTACGAAGCGGCCATTCTCTTCGTGCTGCAGCGGGACGACGCGCGCGCCATCGAGGCTGCCCGGAGCATCGACGCGAACTTCGCCGATGCCCTCGCCGAGGCCCGGGACGCGGGGGTTCGGGTCCTCGGGCGGCGCTGCTCGGTGGGGCTGGATTCCCTACGCCTCGGACCTCCGGTACCGGTGCTCTGACAGCGGGTCAGGCCGGATCCTCACAGCCCCATGTCATTATCTATCTGAGAGTTACGCGCTCTCAGGGAGATCAGCATGGCCGCCTCGGACCGGCATTCGGGAAACCCTTTTCCGCTTCGTTCGTTTCTTATCAGTGCACGGGCACGAGGCAGGAGGGACCTGCTCGCCCGCGCCCCGGCGGCCTGGGAGCCGTCGGACCTGGGTACCCACAGGGAGTGGATGATGATGAAGCGGATGACGTGGGCCGGGGCCGCGGCTGTGGCCCTCCTGATGGCAACCTTCGGCGCCGGAAACCTCCAGGCACAGGCGAGCACCGCCAGCACCGACGAGGGTGACCGCATCGCGAAGGCGGAGAAGCTCGAATCCGAGGCCCGTGACGCGGCGTCGGACCGTGAGTCCTTCGGGGACGCGATTCGCCTGTACCGGGAGGCGGCGGATCTTCGGGGAGACGACCCCGGTGCCATCGCCGACCTGATCATGGCCGGCAAGCTCGCCTACTACGTGGGTCACAAGGGGCAGGCCGTCGACCACCTCGCCCGCGCCGGTGAGATCGCTCTGGAGTGGGGAGACGTCCTGACCGCAGCCCAATCGTTCCTTGACGCCGCTTGGGTGGCGGACCGCGAGGGGCATGACGCGGAGGCCTACGAGTTGGGACGCAGGGCGGAGAAGCTCAGCGCATCCCCCCTGATCCAGCGGCAGGAGCGGGTCTCCATCCTGAGCCGGATCGCGGACCTGATGGATTGACGAGGCGTCATCACCGCGCCGGTCCGGAGCGGTGATCCCCGTCGCGGCCCCGCGGCCCCCGTCCCGAAGGGTCGGGGGCCGTTGCCCATCCCGGAGCCCGTTGCCGGGCCTGGGGCGGGCAGTTTTCTTGTTCAGCCATGGACCTCTCCGTACCCCAGCTCACCGGAACCGAGCTCGCCGCCGCGTATTTCCAGGCAGTCCTGACGGTGGGCCTGGTGGCCTTGTGCCTCCACCTGCACCGGCGCTACCGCAAGTCGTACTTCAGGGACTGGGCCGTGGCGTGGGGAGTCTACACCCTCCGGCTCGGGGCCATCATCGTCTTTCTCCACACGGGGGTGCCGGTCTGGCTCTTCTACCACCAGGTCTTCACCGGGTGGACCGCGCTGGCTCTCCTCTGGGCGGCGCTGGTGTTCGCCCAACAGCTTCGCTGGGAGCCGCGATTCTGGCTCCTCATCGTCTTCCCCCCGGTCTGGTCCTACCTGGCCATCTACGAGCTGGACAACTTCATGCTGGCGGCGCTGCCCGCCGTCCTGTTCCTGCACGTGGCGACGCTGGCCACCGCCTGGGCCTTCTTCCAGTACCACCGTGAGGCGGGCTCGAAGGCCGCCCGCCTCCTCGCCCTGTTCCTGGTACTGTGGGCGCTTCACCACCTGGATTACCCCTTCCTCAGGGCGCGGGGAATCTGGAATCCCTACGGGTACTACCTGGACGTCTTCTTCGAACTGGCCGTGGGTGCAGGGATCCTTCTCCTGGTGCAGGAGGACCTGGATGAAGGGCTCAAGGCCCTCTCCTCTCTCTCCGCCGAGCTCCAGTCCGGACGTCCCCGGGAGGAGTTGCCCGAGGCCCTCATCGAGAGGTCCATGGACCTCCGCGCCGTCCGTGGCGGCGCACTCTTCTGGGCCGCTCCGGCTTCCAGCGCCGGACCCTCACCCCCCGCTACCGCGGGGGACCTTCCCGGGCTCTTCCTGGCTTCGGCCGGCGAATGCGGTGATTGGAAGAATGCCCCTCCCCGTCCCATTCTCGGCCCACTGCTCCAAGCGGTGATGGAGACGGGAGAGCCCAGGGTCGCCACCGATCTGCGCCGGTCGGACTTCCCCCACGACTACGTCGCGGCGTTGCCCATCGTCCAGCGGGAGCGGATTTCCGGCGCGTTGGTGGTTGTGGGCGAAGCCCGGGACCCGTTCACCGCGCTGGACGATTCGTTTCTGGTGGCGCTCGGCCAGCAGATGGGGGGAGCGCTCTGGAACGCCGATTTGAACCGGCGGCTCGCCGACCGGACCCGGGAGCTGGAGGAGCTGCAGGAGCGGATGGTCATCCGCCACGAAGAAGAGCGCGACCGCATCTCCAGGGAGCTCCACGACGAGACGGCGCAGGTCCTGGCCGCCGTGAACCTGCGTCTCGGGCTTCTGCAGGAGAAGGTCGAGCCCGTGGAGGCGGCGAACCTCGAGCAGACCCGCGCGCTTCTCGGGGACGGAATCCGCAGCATCCGGCGGGTCGCCCGGAACCTGCGACCGGTGGCCCTGGACGACCTGGGCCTGCTGAGCGCGTTGCGTGCGCTGGTGCGGGACCTGGGTGCCAGCGGCGGTCTCGAGGTCCGGGCGGAGCTACCTCCGGTCCTCCCGGAGCTGCCTCCAGCGGTGGAACTGGCCCTCTATCGGACCGTACAGGAAGGGCTCGCCAACGCCGTGCGGCACGCCGCGGCCCGGACGGTGGTGGTCGAGGTGGCCGCCGACACCAACTCCGTGTCCATCCAGATCATGGACGACGGAGTCGGGTATCCAGAGGCCATTCTGGCGGGTACTCTGCGTCACTCATCTGGGCTGGCGGGAATGAGAGAACGGATCGCGGCGCTGGGTGGTGAAACGACACTGGGGTCCTCCTCCCTGGGCGGGGCCTGTCTGAAGATCGAGCTCGAGTTGAAGGAGAGGGCATGAGCACCTTGAAAGTGATGGTGGTGGACGACCACGCGGTGGTCCGTCAGGGGATCCGGGCGGTGGTCGAGGGTGCCGAAGGCGTGGAGGTGGTGGCGGACGCCGGGAGCGGCCCCGAAGCCATCGGCCTGGTGGCTGAGACCAGCCCGGACGTGGTGGTCCTGGACGTCAACATGCCGGAGATGGACGGGCTCGAGGTGACCCGGAGGCTCCGGGAGGGAGGGAACGACTGTCGGATCCTGATCCTCTCCATGCACGACAACCCCGAGTACGTACTGGAGGCGCTCCGGGCGGGAGCCGACGGGTACGTCCTCAAGGATGCCGACCCGTCGGAGCTGCGCGAAGCGGTACGCGTCGTGGCCGCAGGAAAGGAGTACCTGAGCGACCGGGTGACCCATCAGCTCTCCGTGGCGCTGCGTGCCGAGCTCGAGCGGGACAAGCAGCGCGGCCGTCTGGAGCGGCTCACCCCCCGTGAACGAGAGGTGATGTTCCGGGTGGCCGCGGGAAAGACGAGCCGTGAGATCGGGGATGAATTCGGGATCAGCCACCGGACAGTGGAGACCCACCGCGAGCGCGTCATGGCCAAGCTCCGGATGAAGAGCGTTGCCGACCTCACGCGCTTCGTGGTGGAGATGGGACTCGAAGACGAGGGTTCCGACTGAACCGGTCATCTCCCAAGACCATTCACAGTTTTGCGACCCTCCGAGGGGGAGGACCGCCCTAGGTACATCTACGGATTCGATCCCGGCATCCTCCCGACTTAACCGTTTGTCCATGCGGCGTATCGTGAACGTACGGAAGTATCGCCTTCGTGCACGTTCATCTACGGAAGGACAGGGACGCCATGCGTTCATACATCGTCAGCGGAGCCGCAGTGCTCACCCTTCTCTTCGCTGCGGCCCCGGCATCGGGGATGCAGAGCTCCGAGGGTCGATCCCAGAGCCCCGACAGCATCGTCTTCAAGATCGATCCTCTGCTGGTCACCGCGACCCGGGGTCCCCGTCAGATCACCCAGACCCCCCGCCCGGTCTCCGTGGTGGACCGGGCGCAGCTGGCGCTCCTCTCGCCCAACAGCGTGAGCGACCTCTTCCGGGACATTCCCGGACTCGAGGTCACAGGCGTAGGACCGAACCAGGCCCGCCCCAGCATTCGTGGGCAGCGTGGACAGCGCATCCTGCTCCTTTCCGACGGGATCCGGATGAACAACTCCCGCCGTCAGCGAGACTTCGGTGAGCTTCCGGCGTTGGTGGACGTGAACGCGGTGGAGCAGGTGGAGGTCGTTCGTGGTCCGGCCTCCGTGCTTTACGGCTCCGACGCCATCGGCGGCGTGGTGAACATCATCACGCAGGTACCCACCCAGGACGGCATCCACGGCCGCGCGGGATACCGCTACGGAGACGTGGACGGACAGAACCGCTTCAATGCCCGAGTCTCCGGCCGCTCCGGGAGCTTCTCGGTCTTCGCGGGCGGTATGTTCCGGACCTCCGACGCATACGAGGCCCCCGGTGGAACGTTCGGGGACATCACCCTCGACAACGATGTGGTGGTCATGGGGTCCGGCCTGGAAGACCAGAGCCTCGACCTGCGCTTGGGATGGGACTTCTCAGAGCGCGTCAGCATGTTCGGGAAGTTCGAGGCCTACCGGGCCTTCGACGCCGGCTTCGGGTTCGTGGACCCGGCGCTCTACTCTCCCGAGGACCCCACCATCAACATCACCTACCCCGAGCAGGACTACGACAAGGCCAGCTTCGGCTTCCGGGCCACCGAGCTGGGCTTCGCGCTGGCGGATCGGGTCGAGCTCATGGCCTATGGCCAGGACAACGAGCGCAAGCTGAACTTCAACACGTTCATCACCTTCTTCCCGGGCGCGGGGCTCGAGCTGGACAACCGTAACTTCACCGACATCCGCACCTACGGCTTCCGCGCCGAAGCCCGGAAGCTCGTCTCGGACCGGGTCCTGCTCACCTACGGGCTCGATGGCTACCGCGACCGCGCCGAAGGGTCGGACACCAACACGGAGACCATCGTCGGGTTCGGTCCGCCGCAGGTCAACGTCTCAAACCGGCCCACGATCCCGTTCGCAGAGTACACCAGCGTGGGGACCTTCCTGCAGGGCGAGGTCGACCTGGGCGACCGGGTCTCCCTGGTGGGTGGCGGCCGCTACCAGAGCGTGAGCGCCGAGACCTTCGACACGCCCAACATGGCGGACGTGTCTCCCACCAGCTCGTCCGACGGCACGTTCGTCGCGGCAGTGAACGGGCTCGTCCGCCTCACCGACCAGCTGGACCTGGTGGTCTCCACCGGCCGGGGATTCCGGTCGCCGAACCTGGTGGAGCTCTTCTTCGACGGCGCCGTGGCGGAGGCTGGAGCCTACCAGATCCCCAGCGAGGACCTCCAGGC
>JBDHLC010000096.1:0-4032 GCA_039586075.1 Gemmatimonadota bacterium
GTACGGCGAAGCCGGGCGCATAGCGCTGCCAGGCGTCTACAGTCGTGGGGATACGGTCGGAATTGATGGCCCTGATCGGCACGGAGATCTCCGTGACTCTCTGTCTCAGTTCGTTTCGTTCCCACAGAAAGAGATTCCGGAACGAATCCCACCAATGGTCTGGGACGGCGGCAGGTGTCCGCGACAGATACCGTCGGATCAGCGTCTCGGAAGCTCGATGGGATCGTGGTCGGCCTCGGCCTCGGGAATGCCCTGGCCCACGCCCTGGCCCAGGGTGACGAGGGTGCGCAACGAGGACTTCAGGGAAATGCGAACGGCTCCGGGAGAGTGGACCCCGGAAGATGGACGGAAGGCCCCAACGGGGGAAACCGTCCACCCCCCTTGATGAAAGCGTCTGGGTTCGCGATCTTTTTTCAGGACCCCTCCCCCCTGGGGGGGGTAATAGACACAGGAGACCAGCCATGACCGACGACCGGAATCAGGCCATCGTCCGCCGCCTCAAGAGCGTGGAGGGGCACGTGCGTGGCATCGAGCGCATGGTGGAGGAGAACGCCTACTGCGTGGACGTGGTGAACCAGATCCTTGCCGTGCAGCGGGCCCTGAGAAAGGTCAGCGGCCTGGTGTTTGACCGGCACCTCCACTCCTGCGTCACCCACGCCATCCAGGGCGACGACAAGAACGCCAAGGAACGGGTCCTCGAGGAACTCCTGGAGGTCTTCGAGGCCCAGGGCAAGGCGTAAGACGAACAGAGAAACCATCAACTCTGAACACGGGAGAGATCCATGGAGACCAAGACCGTGACCGTGCCCAACATCACCTGTGGCCACTGCGTCATGACCATCGAGCGCGAGGTCGGCGAAGTGCCCGGCGTCGCGTCGGTGAAGGGCGAGAGGGAGACGAAACGCGTCAACATCTCGTGGGACCCCGGCGCCACCGACTGGGTCGTCATCGAGAACACCATGAAGGAAATCAACTACCCGCCGGCCGGTTGAGGCCGTCGCAGCCCAGGAACCCCGCACCAAGCTGGACCACAACCATGCCCACACTGAGAGAGATCCAACTCCCCATCACGGGAATGACCTGCACCAACTGCTCCGCCACGGTGGAGCGCACCCTGCGGAAGACCGAGGGCGTGGACGACGCGTCGGTGAACTATGCGTCGGAGCGCGCCACGGTGCGCTTCGACCCGGTGAAGGTGCGGGAGGGTGAATTGTTGGCGCTGGTGCAAGGCGCCGGGTACGGCGTGGCGACCCAGCGCATCGAGATTCCCGTCACGGGCATGACGTGCGCCAACTGCGCGGTCAGCATCGAGCGGGCGCTGCAGTCGCGCCTCCCCGGTGTGGTGTCGGCGTCGGTAAACTTCGCCACGGAGAAGGCGGTGCTGGAGGTGGTGGCGGGCGCCGTGGGGTGGAAGGACATCGCCCGTACCATCGAGGCCGTAGGGTACGGCGTGGTGGATGCCGCGCCCGAGGACATGGAGGACGCCGAGGCCGAGGCGCGTCGCGCCGAGATCTCCGACCAGACCCGGAAGTTCTGGGCCGGCGTTCTGTTCGCCCTCCCGCTCTTCGTGCTGAGCATGGCCCGGGACTTCGGCCTGGTGGGGCACTGGGCCCACGCCCCGTGGGTGAACTGGTCCATGTTTCTTCTGGCGGCGCCGGTCCAGTTCTACGTGGGGTGGGACTACTACGTGGGCGGGTGGAAGTCGCTCAGGAACGGCTCCGCCAACATGGACGTGCTGGTGGCCATGGGTTCTTCGGTGGCCTTCGTGTACTCCGTGGTCGTGGCCCTGGCCCTGACCCTGGGCAGCACCGCCGCGGGCGAGCACGTCTATTTCGAAACCGCGGCCCTCATCATCACCCTCATCAAGCTGGGCAAGCTCCTAGAGGTGAAGGCCAAGGGGGAGACCAGCGAAGCCATCAAGGAGCTCATGGGGCTCCGACCCAAGACGGCGCGGGTCATCCGTGACGGCCAGGAGGTGGACGTGCCCGTGGACGACGTCCAGGTGGACGACCTGGTTCTGGTGCGCCCGGGCGAGCGCATCCCGGTCGATGGCGTCGTGGCTGAAGGACGCTCGGCGGTAGACGAGAGCATGCTCACCGGTGAGAGCATGCCGGTGGAGAAGAAGCCTGGCGACGAGGTAGTGGGCGCCACCATCAACAAGGAGGGGGCGCTCCGCTTCCGTGCGACCCGGGTGGGAGCCGCTACGGCGCTGGCCCAGATCATCCGCCTGGTCCAGCAAGCCCAGGGCAGCAAGGCACCCATCCAGCGGCTCGCCGACCGGGTGGCGGCGGTCTTCGTGCCCACGGTCATCGTCCTGGCCCTGGCGACCTTCGCGACCTGGTTCTTCGTGGTGGGCGCAGGCTTCACTCCTGCCCTTATCCGCCTCGTGGCGGTGCTGGTCATCGCGTGTCCCTGTGCGCTGGGCCTGGCCACGCCCACGGCTGTCATGGTGGGGACGGGGAAGGGCGCCAAGCTGGGCATCCTCTTCCGCAGTTCCGTCGCCCTGGAGCGGGCGCACCAACTCAAGGTGATCGTGCTGGACAAGACCGGCACGGTGACCCGGGGCGAGCCCGTGGTGCAGGAGGTCCTGGCAGTGCCGCAGGCAGGGGTCCTGGCCGCGGGAGACGACGCCGAGTCGTGGCTGCTTCGCCTTGCGGCGTCGGCTGAACGCCACAGTGAGCACCCCCTCGCGGCGGCGGTGGTCGGCGAGGCGCGGGCGCGGTCCCTGGAGTTGTCCGAACCCGCCGGCTTCAGCGCGATTCCGGGACGAGGCGTCTCCGCCCAGGTCCAGGGTATCGCGGTGGTCGTCGGCACGCGCCGCTTCATGGAAGAGCAGGGTATCGGAACGGCGGGTCTCAAGGCCGACGCGCGCCGCATGGAGGAGATGGCGCGCAGCCCTCTTTGGGTGGCCGCCGACGACGCGGCCGTCGGGCTCATCGCGGTGGCCGACGGCGTGAAGGACGGGTCCGCCGAGGCCGTGGCGAAGCTCCATCGCCAGGGGCTCCGGGTGGTGATGCTCACCGGGGACAACCGCCGCACGGCGGAGGCCATCGCCCGGGAGGTGGGGATCCGCGAGGTGCGCGCCGAAGTACTGCCGGACCAGAAGGCCCAGGTGGTGCGCGACCTGCAGGCGGACGGTGTACTGGTGGCCATGGTGGGTGACGGCATCAACGACGCGCCCGCCCTGGTCCAGGCCGACGTGGGCATCGCCATCGGCACCGGCGCCGACGTGGCCATGGAGGCCGCCGACGTCACGCTCATGCGGGGGGACCTGCGTTCGGTGCCCCAGGCCTTGGCGCTGTCCCGAGCCACCATGCGTACCATCAAGGAGAACCTGTTCTGGGCGTTCTTCTACAACGTGGTGCTCATTCCGGTGGCTGCCGGGGCGCTGTATCCCATGGCATCGCTCCCCATGATGCTGCGGCAGCTCCACCCCATTCTGGCGGCGCTGGCCATGGCCTTCAGCTCGGTGAGCGTGGTGGGCAACAGCCTCCGACTGAGGCGCGTCCGGATCTAGCTCAGCCCGCGGCCACCTGGGCGAGGGTGTTGCGGAGGCGCTGGGTGAGCATGCGGTAGATGCCCCGGGCCACCGACGGATTCTGTTCGATGAGGCGATCGAAGGAGTCGCGGTCGATGCGCAGCAGGGTGGTGGCTTCGGCGGCGGTGGCCGTGGCCGACCGCGTCTCCTGGTCCAGGATGGCCATCTCGCCGAAGCCCTCCCGTGGGCCCAGCTGCGCCAGTTCGGTGCTCCCCCGCATGATGCGGATGTTGCCCCGCACCACCATGTAGAAGGCGTCGCCGGGCTGGCCCTGTTCGAACACCACCTGGTCCTTTTCCAGATGGACCACCTCGGACGGGGCCGCGCTGTCCCCTATTCATTTCCATTTGGAGAAACCAGAGCTCTGCGGCGATGACACATAACGTTTCGAGGTTTCCGAACCGGCCCCACCACTCCTGCTAGAAACCTCCGCTTTTCCTAACCAGGCTATTCAGTTCTGTGCCTCACCCTGCTCGCGGCCGGTTGGGTCGAAG
>JBDHLC010000097.1:0-3980 GCA_039586075.1 Gemmatimonadota bacterium
CCCAGGTGTGGCTCATGGAGCGGCGCGGGCTCTTCTACTCCGACCCCAGGCCCATCACCGGGACGTTCTCCGCGCTGGTGGAGACCGGCGACCTGCGCTTGATCCGGGATTCCGCGAAGCGGAACGCCATCATCTCCTACCTTGCCCAGATCGGGGCGGACAAGACCGAGTTCGATCGGTTCGTGGACGATCACCTGTTTGCCCTTCGGATGATTCGTGCCGCCGGATCCGCGCCGGCCCAGCAATGGGGGTCTCTCGGAGACTCGGCCGTCCGAGCCTACCTGGCGGTGCCCACGGATCCGGCCGTCCCCACGGCCCTGGAGCACATCATCACCGCCGCGGAGGTGCGTCAGGTCTACCTGGGACGGATGCTCGAGGCCACGAGGGAGACCGCGGAGGCGTTGGCGAGTCGGTAGCGCGGTGCGGGCTGACGGGGGATTGTGCGCCGGCGGCCGCGAAGAAGGGAGACGGGAGCCCGGATGAAGAAGGCCCGCCCGGTCAGGGCGGGGCTCCAATCCCACTCCTCCCCTCAATCCCCCGCCAGCGCTTCCTCGATCCGGGCGATCTCGTCCTCGGAGAAGTCCAGCTTCTGCAGCGCCGCCACGCACTCCTCCACCTGCTTCACCTGGCTGGCGCCGATGACCGCCGAGGTCACCGTCTCGTGCCGCAGCACCCACGCCAGCGCCATCTGGGCCAGGCTCTGCCCCCGGTCGTGGGCGATCCCGCTCAGAGTGCGGAGCCGGGCCAGCAGGTCGTGGGTCACCTCGTCCGGCTGCAGGAACCCGTGGACCTTGGCGGCCCGGGAGTCCTCTGGAATGCCGTCCAGGTACCGGCCCGTCAGGAGCCCCTGGGCCAGGGGCGAGAAGACGATGCACCCCACCCCCAGCTCCCGCAGCGTGTCCAGCAGTCCATCCTCGGGCTCCCGGTGGAGCATGCTGTACTTGGGCTGGTGGAGGACGAAGGGGGTGCCCAGCTCGCCCAGGATCTCCGCGGCCCGACGCGTCAGGTCGGTGGGATAGTTGGAGATCCCAGCGTACAGGGCCTTGCCCTGGCGCACGGCCTGGTCCAGCGCCTGCATGCTTTCCTCCACCGGCGTCTCCGGGTCCGGGCGGTGGTGGTAGAACACGTCCACGTAGTCCACCCCCATGCGTTGGAGGCTCTGGTCCAGGCTGGCCAGGAGGTATTTGCGGGAGCCTCCGTCCCCGTAGGGGCCGGGCCACATGCGGTAGCCCGCCTTGGTGGAGATCACCAGCTCGTCGCGGTGGCCCAGGAGCGACGTCGACAGGACCTTCCGCAGCGTCTCCTCCGCGGTGCCCGGCTCCGGCCCGTAGTTGTTGGCCAGGTCGAAGTGGGTGACTCCGAGCTCGTAGGCCCGGAGGAGCATGGCCTCGCTCTCGGCGAGGGGATCCACGTTTCCGAAGTTGTGCCAGAGGCCCAGGGAGATGGCGGGAAGGCGAAGGCCGCTGTCGCCGCAGCGGCGCCACGTCATGCCGTCGTAGTCGGGGGTGATGGTCATGGTCGTCGGTCGCCCTGGTCCGGCCCTACCGCCTCCCGGGCCAGAACGGTGTAGAACGAGGTCCAGTGCGGAGGCAGGAACGAGCGGTAGTACCAAGCCGCGTCCTCACCCAGGCCGGCGGCCTCCAGTCGCCGCGCCAGGTGGAAGCGGATCCCGGGCTCGGGATACCACCCTCCTTCGTCGGGGTTGTGGATCACCCACAGCTCATAGGCGCGTCGGGCGGCGTCGAGGGCCGCCGCCTCGTCCCCCCGGCGGGCCGCGAGCCTGGACTCCACGTCCGACGCCAGCGACTCGGCCCAGAGGGGGACGGTGCTCTCCTCCGCCGGGCCGAGCGCCATGAGGGCGTCCCGGTACGCCACGGCCACCAGGGTGTCCCCCAGGGCGGCGTGGAAGGCCCCGACGGCCCAGGCGGCGGCCCACGCCTCCTGCCGGTTCGCCAGGGCCCACTCCAGGGAGTCGGCGGGGGCGTTGGGGGCCAGCTCGCCCACGGCGTGGCGGGCCACCTCCGGGTCGCCCGTGCCGGCCAGCGCCATGGCCACCACGTAGCGGTGCACGAAGTCCCGCAGACCCGGGTCCGCGCTCGGTGCGTGGACCATGGAGTCCACCCGCGCCGCCTGTCCCTGGGCCGCCGTGACCTGCATCGCGGCCCCGAATCCAAGCTGCCGGTGCGTGACCTGGTCCGCCGAGTCCCGGAGGAACTCCGTGAACCGCCGGGAGCGCTCCAGGTCCACCATGCGGGTGAGGCGGATGGCCCCGATCACCGCCCCTGCCGGCTGCGCCGAGACCACGCGAATCACCGAGTCCAACTGGGATTCCGGCGCGGTCAGGATGGACAGTCCGGCGCGGAATCCCTCCGGGATCGGTCCTTCGGAATGCACGGCCTCCAGCCCTGCCGCCGAGGCCCGGGCGCCGGCGGTGTCGCCGGTGAGGAGGTGGAAGAGGCCCCGCGTGTAGAGCAGGGGCACGTTCAGCGAATCCAGCTCCAGTGCTCGATCCACGGTGGGCAGAACGTCCTCGAACCGCCGGCGCAGCACCCAGCCGTCCTGAGACACCAGGAGCGCCAGGGAGGCCCAAGCGTCGGCGTCGCTGGGGTCGATGGCGATAATCCGCTCATACAGGGTCGCCGCCACCGTGACGTCGGTGTCGTCCAGGGCTCGGGCGGCCTCCACCCGGATCCGGTTGCGCGGCGTCAGGCGGTCGCGAAAGGCCATGGCCCGGTCGATGATCTCGCGGAGCCCCAGGAGGGGCTGGTTGTTCAGCGAGAGGACCCAGCCGCGGATCCGGAAGTGCTCCAGGTGCGCCAGGGCGAAGGTGGAGTCTTCCGCCACGGCCCGCTCGATGGCCTCGGTGGCTTCGTCGAAGCGACCGCGTCGGGAGTGCGCCATGGCCTCCAGGTACGCGTTGAGCGCCTGGGGATCGGAGGTGGCGTGCTGGTCCACCCGGCCCACCGCGGGGATCTCGTCTCCCCGCCAGAGGGCGGCCACCAGGTCCACCGCCAACTGGTCCACCAGCGGGCCCAGGCTGTCGCCGGGTGCGGAGGTGCGGATGGAGGCGATGGGCTCGCCGGCGTCGGACCGGTAGACCCGCAGCGACACCTGCAGGGTCCCGCCGGCGTCCAGGACGGTCCCGGTGACGAAGTGCGAGGCATCGAAGCTGCGGCTCCGGACCGCGTACTGGTTCTCGTCCAGGTCCGCGAAGGGGGACGCCGAGGCCGTCAGGAGCGGGGGCCAGAGGGCCCGGGGGTCCACCACGGTGACGCCGGGGGTGCCGTCCAGCCCCACGGAGACCAGGTCCGCGATCCCCTCCCCGAGGCTCGCGCCGTCGGGGGACCGGGAGTAGAGGGGGAAGACGGCCACCCGGGTGGGGCCCGGTCGTCCGCCGTCGGCCCGGAGCATCCGGAAGGCGAGATAACCGGCCCCCGCCACCACCAGCACGACGGCGGCCATGGGCCACCAGCCCAGGTGCACCCGGTGTGCCAGGGATCCGACGTCCGCCTCGGGCTCCGGGCGGAGCTCGTAGACCCACGCCAGGACCACCGCCACGGGAAAGCCCAGGAGCGACACGACCACCACGAAGCGGAGGATCGAATCGGAGAAGCCCAGGGCGGGCAGCGCGATCTCCGCCGCCTGCCAGACCACGAACGCACCGGCGGCATAGCCCGCGGCCACTCGATAGACCTTGCGGCGCTTCAGCTCGTTGAGGAACGCCCTCAGGCGGGACGGATGTTCGTCCATCGCATCACCTGCGCGTCAGCGCGTCGTCGGGAGGGTGGCTTCCTGATGATCGGCGGTGGGGGGTGGTTTCGCCAGACGGGGCGGAGTCGCGCCCGTTCTCGGTCTGGAGGTGCGCGAAGACCCCCGTGCCCACAGTTTGGGGCCCCATGACGAGCAAGACTTCCACCATGAAGGCCCTGGGCGTATACGTCGCCGCCTCGTGGGCGATCATCCAGGTCATCGACGTGCTG
>JBDHLC010000098.1:0-6023 GCA_039586075.1 Gemmatimonadota bacterium
ATCGGATCACCGCCACCCCATCACGCTCATCATGCGAAATCTTCACGTCGTTTCCTCACTGGGTTCGTTCTCCGCCGCTTCGTGCGACAGGTACTTCACGAGCACGACCACATTCCGGTCGGTGCGTCGGGTGTACGACACCTCGTCCATGAGATTCTGGACCAGGTGGATTCCGAGGCCGCCGATCTCCCGCTCCTCCAGCTCGAGCGCGGTGTCGGGGGAGGTCCGGCCAAACGGGTTGAAGGGATGCCCATCGTCGGTGATCCGTACCGCGAGGCGATCCGGGGAAAGCTCGATCCGGATCTCGATGAGGTGCTCGTCCTCGTCCTCGTAGGCGTAGGAGATCACGTTGTTCAGAAGATCGTCGAAGACCAGCTTCATGCTTCGGCGAACCTTCTCGGGCAGTCCGTGCGTGGAGGCAAATTCGTCGAAGGAGCGGTTCACCCGGTCGATCTCCTCGTACCGGTTCCCCGCTTCGAGCTCCAGGACGTGTGTCCCGGCGGCACCGCCCTCGCGCCCGGTGAACCGCACCGCCAGTACGGTGACGTCGTCCGCTTGCTCTGCTTCCGCCTGGAACCGCCAGACATCCTCGGTGGAGGCGGCCACCATCTCTTCGACCGAGTCGTAGTCGCGGGCCTCCAGGACCCGCACCAGCCGGTCTTCCTCGTACAGCTCCCCGGCAGGGTCCATGGCTTCGGTGACCCCGTCGGTGTACACGAAGAGGTAGTCACCGGACTGCAGCGTCGCGGCGTCCTCGCCGTACACCAATCCCTCCACCGCCCCCACCACGGGTCCGTGCCGGTTCGCCAGCCGCACCACCTCCCCCGAAGCGCTGCGCAGGTAGGGCGGATTGTGACCGGCGTTGCAGTACGACAGCTCGCCCGTGGTCACGTCCAGGATCCCCAGCCACAGCGTCACGAACATGGCGGACTCGTTGTTCTCCGAGATCTCGTCGTTGACGTGCGTGAGGATGCTGGCGGGAGAGAAGTCGTTGGTGGCTCTGGACTTGATCAGGGTCTTCGTCACGGCCATGAAGAGAGCCGCCGGCACTCCCTTTCCGGACACGTCCCCGACGCAGAAGCAGAACCGGTCCTCGTCGATGAGAAAGAAGTCGTAGAAGTCTCCGCCCACCTCCCGGGCGGGCTCGAGCGTGGCGAAAACGGTGAACTCGTTGCGGTGGGGAAACGGTGGGAACTTGAGCGGGAGCATGCTCATCTGGATGTCCCGACCGATGTTCAGCTCGCTTTCCATGCGCTCCTTCGCGGTGGTGGTCCGGCGAAGGTTGTCGAAGGACTCCTGGAGCTCGCGGTTCTTCACGGTGAGCTCGCGCATCAGGGCTTCGCGCCCCTTCTCCTCCACGGCGTCGCGAAGCTCCCGCTGCCGGCGGGGCTGGTGGGCCGCTGGATCGAGGTGCGGCAGGCGGAGGACCATCCGCACGGTGGACTCGCCCTCCACGCGCACCACGTGGACGGCATCGAAGAAGGCGTCCGCCACGGAGCAGTCCATCTTCCCGCCCACCCCTACCAGGTCCAGCACGAGCTCCGGCTCGGCCCGGTCGAGAATGAGGTGCACATCGATGCGGCCCGCCTGCTCGATGCGGTTCGCGGCCCGGAACAGCTGGGACGCGACGGTCGCCACCCGGGTGGCGACCATGCCGTCGTTCGTCAGGTCCCGCATGAGCCGACGGATCTTGCCCCGCACGTCGGGAACCGAACTCTCGGCTCCACCCAGGATGGTCCCAAGGTGGATCACGAGCCCAACTTGCAGACGACGACGGTGGCGTCGTCGTGGCGCTTGCCGTATTGGGACACCAGCCGGTCGGCTACCGTCTCCACCCCCTGGTATCGGATCTGTGGATAGTCGTCGAAGTCCGTCCGGTCCGAGATCCCGTCCGTGTGGATGATGAGGACGTCCTCGGGATTCAGCTGCGCCGTCTCCACCCGGGGGCTCTTCACCTGCGCCCCCACCGTCCCCGGCGTCGCAGCCAGCCGGTGCGACGTTGCCCCCTTGATCCGGAATACGGTATTCCCGATGGCGGCATATCGAACCGCCCCGGTGGACAGGTCGATCCAGCACACCGAGACCGCGGCACCCACGGTATCCCGGAGGCGATCATGCAGCTGCGACAGGGTATGGGCGAGGTCCGGGCTCCCGTGGCTCCTCAGGTACCGGGTGGCGCTCTTCGCCGCGAGATGCGCCGAGTGCCCATGCCCCAGGCCGTCCACCACCCCGATGAGGACTCCCAAGGTCGATTGACGTGGGCAACCTGCAGGCTGGCATCCGGAGCGACGGAGCTCGGGAACGACCGGGAGCCACGAAGCGTGCCCCGCTCTGCGAGGCGGGTGGATCCCGTCAGGATGTCCGCCCCCAACCGCCGTCGCACGGGAGCGCCCGTGGCCGCGAGCCACTTCCGAACCACGATTCGGGTGCCGACGCCCACCGTCGATTGGATGTCGAAGTCGTCCACCATTCGCCGCACGCCGGGAAGCCCGAGACCCAGGGTGCCGCTGGAGCTGTAGTGATCCTGGAGCGCTCGCTCGACGTCCTCGATGCCGGGGCCCCGGTCCGACACGGTGATCTGGATACCGCGGCGACGCGCCTCCTGGACCTCCTCCAGCTTCACGGACCCGCTCTGGGCGTACTTCAGGATGTTGGTGGCCAGTTCCGATACCACCGTCCCGAGGGAGCGGCTCTCGGTATCGGTAAACCCCATGCTCGTCGCGATATCCTTCGCGGAGAGCACAGCATGGGGGACATCCGACTCCGCACGGATCCTCACCGATCGCTGAACGCGGGGCCTACGGTCCACAAGCCGTCCCACTCGGCGGGAGTTCACACGCCGGAATCATCCGCCTCCACCTCGCCGAAGGTGTCGTCGGACATACCCTGGTCGAAGGAATGGTCAGGCCCACCCTCCCCTTCGATGGACGTAGCGTCCCATTCCCGCATAGTCCGGAAGGCGTCGTCCAGGGTCGCCGTGGCCACCACCCCCTCGGTATCGACTCCCAGGTCGATGAGCGCCGAGACCACACCCGCCTGCAATCCCGACAGGACGGTGGAAGCCCCCATGAGGCGCGCCATCTGCATGGTGTCGCGCAGAGCGCGAAAGTCTTCGCCATCCATGACGTCCACGCCGGACAGGTCGAGAATGACGCCCCGGGCGCCCGACGACTGCACGAACCCCAGCAATTCCTCCCGGAAGGCGGACAGCACCCGCTCGTCGAGGTCGATCTGGATGGACGCCACGACGCATCCCTGTGCAAGCTGCAGCGGGATCCGCGCCCCGGCGTCCATGCCTCGGCTCAACGGGCCCGCCCGCCCGCGCGGCCAACGACATCCACCGCATCGGCCAGCGCGTCCCGCATGGTGGCCGTGGTCTTCACCTCACCCACGTCGATCCCCAGGTCGACGATGGTCTGCGCGATGGCCGGGGACACCCCGGAGATCGTGGTCTCACACCCCATGAGCTTGGTCGCTCTCGTAATCTTGATGAGGTGATTGGCCACCGCCGTATCCACCACCCCCACACCGCTGATATCCAGGATGAAAACCCGGGCCTGGGTCTCCGCGATCTTGCTCAGGGTGGCGTTCATGATCTCCCGGGACCGACGGGAGTCGATGATCCCCACGACGGGAAGGAAGAGGAGGCCCTCCCAGATCTCCGTGACCGGCGTGGACATCTCCATCAGGGACCGTGACTGGGCCGTCAGCGTCTGCTCCACCAGGTGGTTGTAGGTATCCACGACGATGGCCGTGTCGAAGTGGAGAAGCTTGGTGACCGAATCCAGGATCGGAGCCCGCTCGTCCTCCTCGAAGTCCCCCTCACGGACCACCAGGCTGAACAGCTCCTGGAACATGTTCATGCCCGCGAAATAGGTGTTCAGCGGGAGCCCGATCCGCGCGTGGGTTTCCCCCACCACGGCCCGCCGCTGTACGTACTCGTTGTCGACCGCGCCGTCCATGAAGAGCTCCCAGTAGGGCTCCTGTAGCCGCTGGACGCGCTTGAGGGTCTCGGGATCGGAGAAGAACTCATCGTATTCCGGATGGGCTCTCAGCCACTCGTACCATCGCTCGACCAGTTCGTCCATCCGGGCGAGCGCCTCCGCCCCGAACCTACGGATCCGCTCCAGGTCGTCCTCGCTGATGCGATAGAGCTCCAGGAGTTCTTTGTAGTCCAGGTGGTTCGGGGTTCCGATGTCATGCGGATGTGTCATGGAGTCCTCACGTTGACTTCTCGATTCCAGGGTCCGGCGCGCTCCCCCATGCCCATCAGTCGGCCTCCTGCGTGGCCAGCTCGATGGCGTCTCGCAGAGATCGGGCCGTCGCGATGCCCGCCATGGTGTCGGGGTGGTCGGCGAGCTCGGCCGCGAGCTGGGGACGCAATCCGGACAAGATCGCCGAGGCACCCATGAGCCGCGCCGACTGCGCCACTCGGACCAGCTCGGCCGCCACTTCGGGATCCAACCGGGAGACCCCGGTCAGGTCGACGATGACACAGCGAGCCCCCTTTTCGTGCAAGCGGTGGGTGAGAGACTCTCGGATCCGGTGACACCGGGGCCGGTCGAGTTCGCCCACAAGGGGGAGCACCACCACGTCTTCGTGGATGGGGATCAGGGGGGTGGAGAGCGCTTCTATGGACCGGTTCTGACGGTCGATCAGGTCCCGCAGAGACAGCCGCATGGACTCGAAGCTGCGAGCCAAGTCGCCGACTTCGTCCCCCCGATCCACGTCCACCGGCTGATCCAGCTCTCCATTGGCCAGGGCGTTGGCGGTGGACGACAGGGCTCGGATGGGTCGGACCAGAGTCGCCGAGAACCAGAAGGCCAGCAACCCCAGGATCGGGAGGAGGACGACCAACGCCCAGAACCCTCGACGCGCGAGGCTCCCCACTGCCGCCATGGCCTCCGCGACGTCCATCTCGCTGAGGAGGACCCAGTCGAGATCGGCGATGGCCAGAGGCCGGAAGCTGGAGAACACCTCCACACCCCGATAGTCCCGGAAGCGGGCGACGCCGGACTCCCCCGCGAGTGCGCGACGGACCCCCTCGGACTCCACCGGTTGAAGTCCCACGGCGCTCCCCTGGGCTTCGATGGCCCGCGCCAGAGCCTCATCCACGCCCGCTTCACGGATGGCGCGCAGGTACTCCTCTCTCTCCTCCAGGAGGAAGCGCGACTCGGTACGCAACCGCGCATCGGGGCCCACAAGGTAGGCCTCACCGGTCTCTCCGAAGCCCGCGGAACGCCATTCCCCCCCGTTCGTCATGGTCTCGTTGATGCGGCTCAAGGGCATCTGGAAGACCAGCGCGCCCAGGAGCTCGTCCCCGTCGTAGACCGGGGACGCGATGAACGAGGCTGCGGCACCGTAGGAAGGGACGTAGGGCTGGAAGTCGACAAGGAGGGCGTCGGTTGCCAGGGAGAAGCCCAGGGCCGCCTGGGCTGCCTGGGCGAGATTGGACTCCCGATAGGGCCCGGTGACCAGCGAGGTCCCGAAGTCCACCTCCTTGAAGACGGAGTAGACGACTCGCCGGTCCACCGCACTGACCAGGAAGAGATCGTAGTAGCCGAAGCGCTCCAGGAAGCTTCGGAAGAGGGGGTGGTAGCGTTGGTGGACCGCGTCGTAGCGGGTTCCGGCCTGCGAGGCGTCGAGAAGCTGCTTGGACCCCACGTCGAAGGGGTTGCCGCTGATGTAGAGATGCTGGAGCGACCAGGCCGCGGCGTCCTGGGGCCAGTACGCCGAGAACGGTCCCACCCGGCCCATGCCGCCCTCGAGGCGGGGCAGGAACTGGTCCTGGTAGTGGAGGCGCAGAGCTTGCTCCCGGGCGTCGCGGGCCACCTGCGACGACGCCAGCTCGTCCGGCAAGGTGGATGCAGAGGAGGAAAACTCCCGAAGGGCGTCGACCACCATCCGGTCTTCCGACAGGGTCACCAGCTGGTCCCGGATGGTCTGGAAGTATCCCTCGACCTGGCGGGCCTTCAACTCCCGGATGGCCGTGAGCCTGGCGGTGGCCTCCTCCTCCAGCGTCC
>JBDHLC010000055.1:0-15902 GCA_039586075.1 Gemmatimonadota bacterium
GGGAGCGGTGCAGCTTCCGGAGTCGGTGGAGATGGTGATGCCGGGGGACAACGTGCAGATGGAGGTGGAGCTGATCACGCCCATCGCCATGGACAAGGAGCTGCGCTTCGCGATTCGCGAGGGCGGCCGCACGGTGGGCGCCGGCGTCGTCACCGAGATCATCGCGTAACATCGGCGCGTGAGCCGGGGCCCAGGCCGCTCAGCGGTGGCCGGGCCCCGGCGAACCCGCCTTCAGCGGAGAAGCAACATGCCACGGGACAAGGTCATCCTCGCCTGCCAGCAGTGTGAGGAGCGGAACTACTCCAAGACCAAGAACAAGCGGCTCCACCCGGAGCGGGTGGAGTACCAGAAGTACTGCCCGCGGTGCAGGACGCACACCGCCCACAAGGAGACGAAGTAACGTCATGGCGGTTCAGAAGCTTCGGGAGACGAAGGACTTTATCGAGGAGTCCTGGACCGAGCTCAAGAAGGTCACTTGGCCGGACTATGAGCAGCTGAAGAACGCCACCGTCGTGGTGCTGGTCTTCCTGGTCCTCATCTCCGCCACCATCTGGGTCATGGACCTGGTGGTGCGGACGATCATCGAACTGATCATGGGGATCTTTGGAGCCTGATGTCCGACAAGCGGTGGTACGCGATCCAGACCTACTCGGGCCACGAGAACAAGGTCCAGAGGCTCCTGGCGAAGAAGATCGAGGACGAGCCCGGGGAGACGCTCGATGAGAAGGAGATCTCCGAGTGCCTCGTTCCCACCCAGGAGGCGGTGGAGATCCGGAACGGGAAGCGGGTCACGGTCACCAAGCGGCTGTACCCCGGATACGTTCTGGTGCACATGGTCCTGAACGAGAGGACTCAGCACGCCATCAACAACACCCAGGGCGTCATCAAGTTCGTCGGGTCCGGCAGGACTCCCCAGCCGCTGCGGGAAGAAGAGATCAACAAGATTCTGGGAGTCGAGCTTCCAGAGGCGGAAGGCGAGGCGCGGGAGGACATTCCGTTCCAGGTGGGACAGGTCGTGGAGGTCACTCAGGGGCCCTTCTCCGACTTCTCCGGAACGGTGCAGGAAGTCTTCCCGGACAAGGGAAAGGTGAAGGTGGAGGTGTCCCTCTTTGGACGGCCCACCTCGGTCGAGTTGGATTACACCCAGTTGAAGGGGTACTGACGCGCCGCCCCTGCGGGAGCCGCGCGGACGTCCTAGAGAGGGATACGAGTCATGGCGAAGAAGGTCGTGGGTTTCATCAAGCTGCATGTGCCCGGTGGGCAGGCCAATCCGGCCCCCCCCGTGGGTCCCGCTCTGGGTGCTCACGGCGTGAACATCATGGACTTTTGCAAGCAGTTCAACGCGAAGACCCAGGATCGGCCCGGGCTGACCATTCCGGTGGAGATCACCGTCTTCGCCGACCGGTCCTTCACCTTCATCACGAAGACCCCGCCGGCGGCCGTCCTTCTCCGGAAGGCCCTGGGAATCCCGAAGGGTTCTGGAGTGCCGAACCGGGAGAAGGTGGCCAAGGTCACCCGGGACCAGCTGAAGGAGATCGCCGAGACCAAGCTGCCGGACCTGAACACCAACGACATCGACTCAGCGATCATGCAGATCGCCGGCACGGCCCGCTCCATGGGAATCGAGGTGGAGTGGTAGGAGTCTGAAGGAACCTGGCGACGGGGGAGCTTCCCCCTGAGCCGAACGGTGTCCGGCGGCGACGCGGTCGGGCACCGGAATCCGCTGACCACTGTGTGTGAGCCGCCACCAGTGGGAGGATCAGAACGAGACGGCTCGGAACTATGCCAAAGCACGGAAAGAAGTATCGCTCGAGTCGGGAAGCGGTCCCGATCGGCGTGACCTTCGCTCCTTCCGAGGCGGTTCAGATGGTGAAGGACCTGTCCTTCGCGAACTTCGACGAGACCGTTGAAGTCGCCACCCGTCTGAGCGTCGATCCCAGGAAGGCGGATCAGATCGTGCGCGGGACCGTTGTCCTCCCTCACGGGACGGGACGGTCGGTGCGCGTTCTGGTGATCGCCCAGGGGGAAAAAGAGAAGGAGGCCCAGGACGCGGGCGCCGACTACGTCGGGCTCGAGTTTGTGGACAAGATCCAGCAGGGGTGGCTCGACTTTGACGTCGTGGTGGCGACACCGGACGTCATGGGGAAGGTCGGTCCGCTGGGTCGGGTCCTGGGGCCGCGAGGGCTCATGCCTACCCCCAAGGCGGGGACGGTAACGTTCGACGTCGGCAAGGCCGTGTCGGAGATCAAGGCGGGGAAGATCGAGTTCCGGGTGGACAAGACCGGAAACGTCCACGCCCCCATCGGGAAGATCTCTTTCGAAGCGGATAAGCTGGCGGAGAACTTCGAGGCGTTCATGGACCAGATCGTCCGGGCTCGTCCCGCGGCGGCCAAGGGGACCTACGTGAGAAGCGTCACGGTCTCCAGCACCATGGGCCCCGGCGTCCCCGTGGATCCGAACCTCTACCGACGGAGCTGACCATGAACCGGACCGAGAAAGAGACGTTCGTCGTCGAGTTCCGGGAGCGGTTGGATCGCTCGTCGGTGGTGTACCTCACGGACTTCACCGGCCTCAACGTCAAGTCGATGGCGACGCTTCGCCAGAGGCTGAAGGAAAGCGGGGCCGAGTACCTCGTTGCCAAGAACCGTCTGATGCGCAGGGCCCTGGAGGGGACCGAGTTCCCCGATCTGGGTGATGCGCTGACGGGGCCGAGTGGGGTCATCTTCGGATACGAAGACGTGGTGACGACGGCGAAGATCCTCTCGGAGTTCGCGAAGGAACACAATGATCGTCCGGCGTTCAAGCTGGGCGTCCTGGAGGACAAGCTCCTGGACGCGGCCCAGCTCGATCGTCTGGCAAAGCTCCCAGCCAGGGAGCAGTTGCTGGCCGAGTTGGCCGGTGCGTTTGAGGCGCCCATGGCGGCGCTTGCCGGAGCCCTTGAGGCCAAGACGCAGGAGATGGCCGGGCTGCTGGATGCATACAAGGCTCAGAAGCAGGAAGCTGGCGAGTAGCTTCGAACCCCCACCGCCGGCTTCACGCCGGGTGAACAATCAGGAGAATGACAAAGATGGCGACCAATCACGAAGAGCTCCTCGAGACCATCGGCAACATGACGGTCCTCGAGCTGTCCGAGTTCGTCGACGCGTTCAAGGAGAAGTTCAACGTCACTGCCGTTGCCGCGGCGCCGATGGTCATGCCGGGTGCGGGTGCAGGTGCCGGCGCCGAGGCCGCCGAGGAGAAGGACGAGTTCGACGTCGTCCTCACGGGCGCGGGCTCCAAGAAGATCCAGGTGATCAAGGTGGTCCGGGAGATCACCGGTCTTGGGCTGAAGGAGGCCAAGGCGGCCGTGGACGAGGCTCCGACCGCGATCAAGGAGGCCGTGTCCAAGGACGAGGCCGAGGAGATCAAGGCCAAGCTCGAGGAGCAGGGAGCGACCGTCGAGCTCAAGTAGTCGCGGGTGTTCTCCCGGCCGGTCCGACAGTTCATCGGGCCGGCCGGGAGGTTCCGCACCCGCTCTTGCGGTACAGCGTTCGTTCAAGGCCCGAGTCGGGCCACCGCGTGCGGGTCCCCGCCGTCTCAGGACGGTACGGGGATTTCGGCGCTTGAGGGAATTCGAACACACATGACGGATCCGTCCGCGGGGACGGATCGGTTCAAGGGGGATCCTGTTGGATATTCGCCACGATGGTCGTCCGGTCGTCAGCTTCGCCAAGCTCCGGCCGGTCATGCCCATGCCCGATCTGCTGGACGTCCAGCTCCAGTCCTTCGAGAAGCTGGTCGAGGAGAACGTCGATCCGGTCGACATCTGGGATTTCGGACTCGATCGGGTTTTCGGGGAGATCTTCCCCATCTCCGACGTCAACGAGAACTTCACGCTGGAGTACGTGCGGGCCACGCTGGGAGAGCCCAAGTACTCGGTGGAGGAGTGCATCGAGCGGGACATGACGTATGCAGCCCCGCTCAAGGCCACGCTCCGTCTCATCGTCTGGGAAGAGCTGGACGAGGACGTGAAGAAGGGCGAGGAGGTCGAGCGTCGTCCGCGGGACATCATCGAGAAGGAGGTCTACCTCGGTGACCTGCCGCTTCTGACGGAGCTCGGGACGTTCATCATCAACGGCGCGGAGCGGGTGGTGGTGAGCCAGCTGCACCGGTCCCCCGGCGTCGTCTTCGAGGACAGCATCCACCCCAACGGGACGAAGCTGCACAGCGCCCGGATCATCCCGTTCCGGGGATCCTGGGTGGAATTCACCGTGGACATCAACGACATCTGTTATGTCCACATCGACAAGAAGAAGAAGTTCCCGGCCACCGCGCTGCTCCGCGCGTTCGGGTATGGGGAGGACAAGGACGTCTTCCAGCTCTTCTTCACCGTCGGCGACGCGACGATCGACTTCGAGGACAAGCTCTCACGCGCCGAGATCGAGGGAGCCGTCATCGCCGAGGACATCGTCGATCCGGAGACGGGCGAGATCCTGGTGGAGGAGTCCAGCGAGATCGACGAGTCCGTGCTGGATCTCCTGGAGCGCGCCGGCATCAAGAAGGTCAGGATCTACACCAGCGAGACGGCGGGCATCCGGGGTGACTCCCCCATCGTCAAGAACACGCTGAAGAAGGACCCCACCGCCAGCGAGGAGGAGGCGCTCTACGCCATCTACTCCCTGCTGCGCCCGGGCGAGGCTCCCAACGTGGAGACCGCCCGGACCGCGCTGGACCGGGTCTTCTTCAACCCGAAGCGCTATGACCTGGGTCGGGTTGGGCGATACAAGATCAACCAGCGGCTGGGGTTGGATATCCCCCGGACCGAGACCGTCCTGACCAAGGACGATTTCGTCGCCATTCTCCGCACCCTGATCAATCTCTCCCAGGGGCAGGGCTCGGTGGACGACATCGACCACCTCGGGAACCGTCGCGTCCGCACGGTGGGCGAGCTCATCGCCAACCAGCTGTCGGTGGGGCTCTCCCGCATGGCGCGCCTGGTAAAGGAGCGGATGTCCATCAACACCGACCCGGAGAAGATCTCCATCGACGACCTGGTGAATGCGCGGACCGTGTCCGCGGTCATCCAGGCGTTCTTCGGGTCTTCGCAGCTCTCCCAGTTCATGGACCAGACCAACCCCCTCGCCGAGATGACGCACAAGCGTCGCCTCTCCGCGCTGGGCCCGGGTGGTCTGACGCGGGAGCGCGCGGGCTTCGAGGTGCGGGACGTCCACTATTCGCACTACGGGCGGATGTGCCCCATCGAGACGCCCGAGGGGCCGAACATCGGGCTCATCACCTCGCTGACCACCTACGGCCGGGTGAACGAGCTCGGCTTTGTGGAGACCCCCTATCGCAAGGTGGAGAACGGGAAGGTCACCGACACCATCGACTGGCTGTCCGCCAACGAGGAGGAAGAGGCCCGGATCGCTCAGGCGAACGCCCCCCTCAATGACGATGGTACCTTCGCCAACGAGTTGGTGCTGTGCCGCGAGAAGGGCGATTTCCCCCTCCTGCGTCCGAAGGAGATCGACTACATGGACGTGGCCCCGGACCAGATGGTGTCGGTGGCGGCGGCCATGATTCCCTTCCTGGAGCACGACGACGCCAACCGGGCCCTCATGGGCTCCAACATGCAGCGCCAGGCGGTTCCGCTGCTGCATACCGACGCTCCCCTGGTGGGTACGGGGCTGGAGTTCAAGCTGGCCCGCGACTCGGGCGCGGTCATCACGGCGCGCAGGGGTGGCGAGGTCGTGAGGGTCACGGCGGACGAGATCATCATCGACACCGGGGCCGAGGCCACGGGGGACATGAACCAGCCGCTGGCGAAGTTGGCCCAGTACGACCGGTACGTGCTGAAGAAGTTCTGGCGGACGAACCAGGACACAGCCATCAACCAGCGTCCGTTGGTGGAGCAGGGACAGACCGTGAAGCCGGGTGAGATCCTGGCGGACGGCCCCAGCACCGACAACGGCGAGCTGGCCCTGGGGCGCAACGTGCTCGTGGCCTTCATGCCCTACTACGGGTACAACTACGAGGACGCCATCGTCATCAGCGAGAAGCTGGTGAAGGATGACGTGTTCACCTCCATCCATATCCAGGAGCTCGAGCTCCACGTCCGCGACACCAAGCGGGGAATGGAGGAGATCACCCGCGAGATCCCCAACGTCTCCGAGGAGTCGTTGCTGGACCTGGACGAGCGGGGGATCGTGCGCATCGGAGCCCGCGTGAACTCCGGCGACATTCTCGTGGGGAAGATCACCCCTAAGGGCGAGACCGAGCTCTCCCCCGAGGAGAAGCTCCTCACCGCCATCTTCGGTGAGAAGGCGAAGGACGTGAAGGACTCGTCGCTGCGAATCCCCCCGGGGATGAACGGGACGGTCATCGACGTGAAGATCTTCTCCCGCCGGATCGACGACCCGCTCCTGGAGAAGGAGCGGGGTGCCCGCATCGCGGAGCTCCGACAGCACGAGCGTGACGAGGTGCAGCGCATCACCGACGCCCGCAACGAGGAGCTCGGTGAGCTTCTCCAGCGGCAGACGGTGGCCCTCATGCTCAAGAAGGGCACCGTTGAGCCGTACATGGACGAGGGCACGAAGCTGAACAAAACCGAGATCGAGTCCATCACCTTCAGCAAGGTGGACCTGTCCACGCTCAAGGTTCAGAACAAGGACGCCAGCGAGAAGATTCGCCGGCTGGTGGACGAGGCCCAGCGCCGCACGGAGCGGGTCAGAGAGCGCACGGAAGAGCAGATCGACAAGGTCTTCCAGCCGGACGAGCTGCCCCCCGGCGTGGTCCAGCTGGTGAAGGTCTACATCGCCCAGAAGCGGAAGATCTCCGTGGGCGACAAGATGGCGGGCCGGCACGGGAACAAGGGGATCATCGCGCGGATCGCGCCCGAGGAGGACATGCCGTTCCTTCCGGACGGAACGCCGGTGGAGATCGTGCTCAACCCCCTCGGTGTGCCGTCTCGTATGAACGTGGGACAGATCCTCGAGACCCACCTTGGATGGGCGGCGCGGACCCTCGGGTTCGAAGCGAAGACTCCGGTCTTCCAGGGCGCCACCGAGGACGAGATCGGCGCGCTCCTGAAGTTCGCCGGGCTGATGTGGGCGCAGAATGCGCTCAACCTCAAGGAGGCCCGGCTTGACCTCCAGCCGGACGACCTGCGGCACGCCATCGCGGCGTCCCATCTGCTTCCCGAGGAAGGACGCCTCGGGTCGGCCAACGGCGGCGGGAACGGGGCGAACGGGGCAGGCCGCGTCTCGGCGAAGGGGCTGGGGCGTGACCTGGACCAGTTCGTGGATCAGAAGCTGCCGAAGGACTCCAAGGAGGTCTTCGACCGGATCCACGGGTTCGTGGTGGCCGCGGCCAAGGAGGTGGCAGCGCGACAGGAGAAGGAGCTCGGAGAGCTCTTCCCGTCGGTGGAGGACATCGCGCGCAAGCGGACCGCTGGTGCGGGCCTCGATGCCGCGATCTCCGAGCTAATGGTGCAGGCCGGGCTCTTCCCTAACGGGAAGGTGTGGCTGAGGGACGGTCGTAGCGGTCGCCGCTTCGACTTCCCCATCACCGTGGGCGCCATCTACATGCTGAAGCTCAGCCACCTGGTGGACGACAAGATCCACGCCCGGAGTATCGGGCCGTACTCGCTGGTCACGCAGCAGCCGCTTGCGGGTAAGGCGCAGTTCGGCGGCCAGCGGTTCGGAGAGATGGAGGTGTGGGCGCTGGAGGCATATGGCGCCGCCCACACCCTGCAGGAGATCCTCACCGTCAAGTCGGACGACGTGCAGGGTCGGTCGAAGGTGTACGAGGCCATCGTGAAGGGAGACAACCTTCCGAAGCCCGGGATCCCCGAGTCCTTCAATGTGCTGGTGAAGGAGCTCCAGGCCCTGGGCCTCAGCGTGACGCTGGGCCAGGAAGACTAGCGGTGACCGGGGAGTGTCCGGCATGGCCGGACGCTCTCCCGCCACCTTCGAGTTTTGAAATGCAGTTCCGGGAGGTTTCCCGGACACTCAACCCAGGGCGGGTTCGGACATGATCGATTTTCCTCGCGCACGTGAACAGCGGTCTGCTGACTTCGACTTCATCCAGCTGAAGCTGGCCTCTCCGGAGGAGATCCGGAGCTGGTCCTACGGTGAGGTCACGAAGCCAGAGACCATCAACTACCGGTCCTTCAAGCCGGAGCGGGACGGGCTCTTCTGCGAGCGCATCTTCGGTCCGGTCAAGGACTGGGAGTGTCACTGCGGGAAGTTCAAGCGGATCCGCTTCCGCGGGCACGTCTGCGACCGCTGCGGCGTGGAGGTTACCCTCTCCAAGGTCCGACGCGAGAGGATGGGGCACATCGAGCTCGCCGTGCCGGTGGCCCACATCTGGTTCTTCAAGACCCTGCCGAGCCAGCTGGGATACCTGCTGGGGATGACCCTTCGGGACCTGGAAAAGGTCATCTACTACGCGAACTACGTGGTGACGAACCCGGGCAAGCAGGACGTGGAGTACCTCGACCTGCTGGACGAGGACGAGTACTACGACCTCCGGGTGAAGGCGCGAGAGGAGGGTGACGACACCTTCAAGGCCGAGATCGGCGCCGAGGCGGCTCGGACCCTCTTGCAGACCCTCGACAGCAAGGATCGCAAGATCAACGACCGGAACTCGGATGGTAAGGGGCTTGACCGCCTCGCCACCGAGCTCCGGTACGAGATCGCCAACGAGACCAGCCAGCACCGGAAGAAGAAGAAGCTCAAGCGGCTGAAGGTGGTGGACGCGCTGCGTCAGTCCGGTGACACGCCGGACCTGAGGAACCGTCCGGAGTGGATGATCCTGGATGTCGTTCCGGTCATTCCGCCGGACCTGCGTCCCCTGGTGCCGCTGGACGGCGGCCGCTTTGCGACGTCGGACCTGAACGATCTGTACCGCCGGGTCATCAACCGGAACAACCGGCTGAAGAAGCTCATGGACATGCGCGCTCCGGAGGTGATTCTCCGGAATGAGAAGCGCATGCTCCAGGAGGCGGTGGACGCCCTGTTCGACAACGGCCGCCGCTCGAAGGCCATCCGCGGTCGCGGCAAGCGGCCCCTCAAGTCCCTGAGCGACATGCTCAAGGGGAAGCAGGGCCGCTTCCGGCAAAACCTTTTGGGGAAGCGCGTGGACTACTCGGGCCGCTCGGTCATCGTGGTGGGTCCCGAGCTCAAGCTCCACCAGTGCGGCCTTCCCAAGGCCATGGCCGTGGAACTGTTCAAGCCCTTCATCATCCACGAGTTGGAGAAGCGGGGTGAGGCCGAGACGGTGAAGCGCGCCAAGAAGATCGTGGAGCGCGACGAGCCCAAGGTCTACGAGGTGCTCGAGGACATCATCAAGGACCACCCGGTCCTGCTGAACCGGGCCCCCACGCTCCACCGCCTCGGGATCCAGGCCTTCGAGCCGGTCCTGGTGGAGGGGAAGGCCATCCGAATCCATCCCCTGGTGTGTTCCGCCTTCAACGCGGACTTCGACGGGGACCAGATGGCGGTGCACGTGCCCCTGTCGTTCGAGGCGCAGCTGGAGGCCCGAGTCCTCATGCTCTCCTCCAACAACATCCTCTTGCCCTCCAACGGACGTCCGGTGGCGGCGCCGACCCAGGACATGGTCATCGGCTCGTACTATCTGACCAATCCGTCCCTGGAGATGAAGGACCTGGAGGGGGTGGTGAACAACGTGAAGGCCTCGAAGAGCGCGCGGCAGAAGGCCGAAGAGCGACTCGGGGAGATCTTCGCGGACGCGCCGCGCTACTCCAGCTACGGCGAGGTGGAGGTGGCGCTGGAGCAGGGCCGCGTCACGTTCCACACCCCCGTATGGTTCTGGATCTCCTCACTCGACGAGGAGGGCGAGGTGGAGGGCCGCTGGCACCGCACCACCGCGGGCCGCGTCCTGTTCAACTCCATCATTCCGCCGGTCCTCGGCTTCCTGAACAAGACCTTCGGCAAGAAGGAGCTGGGTGACCTGGTCTTCTTCTGCTTCACCGAGGCGGGGCTGGCGCCCACCACCGAGTTCCTGGACAACCTGAAGAACTTCGGGTTCCGCTACGCTACCATGGGCGGAATTTCGGTGGGCATCGAGGATCTCGAGGTGCCGGAGGAGAAGCACGAGATCCTGAGCGACGCAGACGAGCAGGTGGGCCGCTTCCAGAAGGCCTACGCCAGCGGCTACATCTCCAACGGGGAGCGCTACAACAAGGTCATCGATACCTGGACCCACGCGAACAACGACGTGGCGGACGCCATGGTACGACACCTGGAGCGGTCGAAGGACGGCTTCAACCCGGTGTACATGATGATGACCTCGGGCGCCCGGGGTAACCGGGACCAGATGCGTCAGCTCGCGGGGATGCGTGGCCTCATGGCCAAGCCCCAGAAGAAGCTCACCGGTGGGATCGGTGAGATCATCGAGTCTCCCATCAAGTCGAACTTCCGGGAGGGACTCACCGTGGTGGAGTACTTCATCTCCACCCACGGAGCCCGGAAGGGGCTGGCGGATACGGCGCTCAAGACCGCGGACGCCGGGTACCTGACGCGACGTCTGGTGGACGTGGCGCAGGACGTGACCATCACCGTGGAGGATTGCGGCACCATCCTCGGACTCGAGATGACCGCGCTGAAGGAGGGCGAGGACATCATCGAGCCGCTGAAGGACCGCATCGTGGGGAACGTCGCGCTGGAAGACGTCTTCGATCCCATCGACGGCGAGCTACTGGTTTCGGCCGGGGACCTCATCACCGAGGAGACTGCGGACGACGTCGAGGACGCCGGTCTGCAGATGGTGAAGATCCGTTCCGTCCTCACCTGTGAGGCAAGCCGTGGGGTTTGCAGGCAGTGCTACGGCCGGAACCTGGCCACCATGAAGATCGTGGACATCGGCGAAGCGGTAGGGATCCTGGCCGCCCAGTCCATCGGGGAGCCCGGCACCCAGCTGACGCTGCGGACCTTCCACATCGGTGGTACCGCGTCCCGCATCGCGGCTCAGACGCAGCGGAAGTCCAAGATCGACGGCATCGTCAGCCTGGACCGGGTCACGACGGTGGATACCCCCAACGAGGAGAAGGTCATCACCTCCCGCGAGGGGCAGATCGTCATGAAGACCAAGGAGGGACTGGTCCGGAGCCGCCTGTCTGTGCCCTACGGTGCCACCCTGGCGGTGGAGGAGGGCCAGGAGATCACCTCCGGGGACCTGCTCTTCAGCTGGGATCCCTACTCCGAACCCATCGTGGCGGACGTGGCAGGTGTGGTGAAGTTCATGGACATCGTGGACGACATCACCATGCGTGAGGAGCTGGACGAGTCCACCGGGCGCCGCCAGATGACCATCATCGAGGATCGGGACAAGAAGCTCCATCCGACCATCCAGATCGTCTCGAAGGGGAAGAAGGCGGAGAAGCTGCGCGAGTTCATCATGCCGGTGGGCGCGCAGCTCACCATGCGCGACCAGGACGAGGTGGTTCCCGGTGACACCCTGGCGAAGATCAGCCGGGAGGTCTACAAGACCCGGGACATCACCGGTGGTCTGCCCCGGGTGGCGGAGCTCTTCGAGGCCCGTCGTCCGAAGGATCCGGCGGTGATCACGGAGATCGACGGCCGCATCAGCTTCGGGGACATCAAGCGAGGGAAGCGCGAGGTCGTCGTGACGCCCGAGCACGGCCCGGCGCGGACCTACGACGTGCCAGTCGGTAAGCACATGCGGGTGCACGAGGGTGACCTGGTGCGCGCCGGTGACCGGCTTTCCGAGGGTCCCATCAATCCGCACGACATCCTGCGCATCAAGGGCCCCCGGGCCGTCCAGGAGTACCTCCTGAACGAGATCCAGGAGGTCTACCGGCTGCAGGGCGTGAAGATCAACGACAAGCACATCGGGGTCATCGTTCGGCAGATGCTCCAGAAGGTGAAGATCACCGATCCCGGGGACACGCACCTGCTGGAGGGCGAGAACGTGGACCGTTCCGAGTTCCGTACGGCCAATCAGGCCGTGGTCTCGGAGGGCGAGAAGCCGGCCCGGAGCGAGCCGCTCCTGCTGGGTATCACCAAGGCCAGCCTCACCACCGAGTCGTTCATCTCGGCGGCCTCCTTCCAGGAGACGACGCGCGTTCTCACCGATGCGGCGGTCCGAGGCGCCCGAGACGACCTTCGTGGCCTGAAGGAGAACATCATCATCGGACACCTGATACCCGCGGGGACCGGAATCCACCGGTACCAGCAGGTGGAGTTCATGGTGGACGAGACCTTCTACCAGGACGAGATCCTTCCGCTCTCCGAGCCCGGAGGGGATCTGCTGCTGGGCCTGGGGGCCGAGGCGGAGAGCGGCGAGTAGAGCGCTTCCGTTCAGGGGGATCTCCGGGAGGCCGTTCCGCTTCGGCGGGGCGGCCTCCTCCATTTCCAGGAGCCGTCGTGTGGGTGTTCTGGGCCCGGGGGAGTCGCCGGGCTCCGATGGCTCAGTGGGGACCGGGCCCGGTGAGCTCCCCATGTGCCTCGGTAGGCACCCCGGGGTCGAAAAAACGGCCTGACACTGCCGTTGACACCCCAATAGGCCTTGGGTAAGTTACCAAGCTCTGTTCGAAAGCCTCCTGGCCGTGGCCGGGAGTTTCCATTCGATCGATCCGATATGCCTACAATCAACCAGCTCGTTCGGAAGGGTCGTCAGGCGGTCCAGAAGAAGAACAAGTCGCCAGCCCTTCAGAAGAACCCCCAGCGTCGGGGCGTCTGCACCCGGGTGTACACTACGACCCCGAAGAAGCCGAACTCGGCTCTCCGGAAGGTCGCCCGCGTGCGCCTCACGAACGGCTACGAGGTGACGGCATACATCGGTGGTGAGGGGCACAACCTCCAGGAGCACTCCATCGTTCTCATCCGGGGCGGCCGTGTGAAGGACCTTCCCGGCGTGCGATACCACATCGTGCGAGGAACGCTGGACACCTCCGGAGTGAGTGACCGCCGCCAGGGTCGGTCCAAGTATGGCGCCAAGCGGCCCAAGTAACGGATAGAAGATGAGTCGTCGTTCCCGAGCCGATAAGCGCGAGATCACTCCAGATCCGGTACATGGGTCCCCGGTGGTGACGAAGTTCATCAGCGGCCTGATGCTGGACGGAAAGCGGTCTCTGGCGGAGAAGGTGTTCTACGGCGCCCTGGACGTCATCGAGGAGAAGTCGGGGCAGCCCGGCCTCCCGGTCTTCCAGCAGGCGCTGAACAATGCGAAGCCCGCCCTGGAGGTGAAGAGCCGCCGGGTGGGTGGTGCCACCTACCAGGTGCCCATCGAGGTTCGGCCCGAGCGTCGGCAGGCCCTGGCCATCAAGTGGCTCATCGGGTTCGCCCGGAGCCGGTCTGAGAAGACGATGTCGGAGCGCCTCGCCGGTGAGTTCATGGCCGCTGCGCGGGGAGAGGGCTCCACCATCAAGAAGAAGGACGACACCCACCGCATGGCCGAGGCCAACAAGGCGTTCGCCCACTATCGGTGGTAGAGCAGGACGAGCGGTAACCGGCCTACGGGGCCGGGGCAAAACAACCAGGAGGACGCGACGGCCTTCGGGCCCTCTCCGGAACTAGGGAAGCGCGGATGGCGCGGCCTGCCGGGAGGGAGGTCGCCGCCGAGGCCGCGCTTCTTTTTGCGGTCTGGTTGCGAGACGAAGAGTTCGGTGCTTCGGCACCGGTTCCAATACACGATACGGGTACGAAACAGATGGCACGGAAGACGCCACTACAGCACCTGCGGAACATCGGCATCATGGCGCACATCGATGCCGGTAAGACCACGACCACCGAGCGCATCCTGTTCTACACGGGGCGGGTGCACCGGATGGGTGAGGTCCATGAGGGCGCGGCCACCATGGACTGGATGGAGCAGGAGCAGGAGCGGGGGATCACCATCACCTCCGCGGCCACGACGGCCTTCTGGCCCCGCAGGGGTACCGACTACCGTATCAATATCATCGACACCCCAGGGCACGTGGACTTCACCGCCGAGGTGGAGCGCTCCCTCCGGGTACTCGACGGTGCGGTGGCGGTCTTCTGCGCCGTGGGCGGCGTGGAGCCTCAGTCCGAGACGGTCTGGCGCCAGGCCGACCGGTACGGCGTCCCCCGGATCGCGTTCGTGAACAAGATGGATCGCGTGGGAGCCGACTTCGAAAACGTGGTCGGTATGATGCGGGATCGGCTCGGTGCGAATGCCCACCCGATCCAGTACCCCATGGGCGAAGGGGAGATGTTCACCGGGCTCATCGACCTGGTGGAGATGAAGGCCGTTCACTACGAGGACGAGCTCGGCTCCAAGTACGTCGAGCAGGAGATCCCGACCGATCTCCGTGAGAAGTGCGAAGAGTTCCGTCACAGCCTGCTTGAGGCGGCCGTGGAGCATGACGAGGAGCTCATGGAGAAGTATCTGGAGGGCGAGGAGCTCTCCGTTGAGGAGTTCCGGGCGGCCGTCCGGAAGGCCACCATCGAGGGGCACATCTTCCCCGTCTTCTGTGGTACGGCCTTCAAGAACAAGGGCGTGCAGAAGCTGCTTGACGGCGTCATCGACTACCTCCCCTCGCCGCTGGACATCCCGTCGATCCGGGGACATCTCCCGCACCACGACGAGACGTTCGAGAATCGTGAGGCCAGTGACGACGCCCCGTTCTCGGCGCTGGCGTTCAAAATCATGACCGACCCCTACGTCGGGAAGCTGACCTTTTTCCGGGTCTACTCCGGAACGCTGTCGTCGGGCTCCTACGTGCTCAACGCCACGAAGGAGAAGAGGGAGCGCGTGGGCCGCATCCTGCAGATGCACGCCAACAAGCGTGAGGAGCTGGACATGGTCTACGCCGGTGATATCGCCGCCGGCATCGGGATGAAGGACGTCAAGACCGGAGACACGCTCTCCGCCGAAGACGCGCCCATCATCCTGGAGGCCATGACGTTCCCCGAGCCGGTGATCGCCGTGGCCGTGGAGCCCAAGTCCAAGGCGGATCAGGACAAGCTCTCCAACGGACTGGCGAAGCTGGCGGACGAGGATCCCACCTTCCGGGTCCACACCGATCAGGAGACGGGGCAGACGATCATCTCCGGGATGGGCGAGCTCCATCTCGAGATCATCGTGGATCGGCTCCGCCGTGAGTTCAACGTGGAGGCGAACATCGGTCGGCCTCAGGTGGCGTACCGGGAGACGATCCGGAACCCCGCCGAGAAGGTCGAGGCCAAGTTCGTTCGCCAGACCGGTGGTCGTGGTCAATACGGGCACGTGGTGATCAACATCGCCCCCGCCGAGTCCGGAGCCGGGTTCGTCTTCGAGGACAAGATCGTCGGCGGCGTGATCCCCCGGGAGTACATCGGTCCGGTGGAGCAGGGAATGAAGGAGGCCCTCGAGAACGGGGTTCTCGCCGGATATCCCGTCATCGACGTCAAGGTGGAGCTCATCGACGGCTCCTACCACGACGTCGACTCCAACGAGATGGCCTTCAAGATCGCAGGGTCCATGGCCATCAAGGAGGGCGTCAAGCGGGCCAAGCCGGTGCTGCTCGAGCCCATCATGGACGTGGAGGTGGTGACTCCTTCGGACTACATGGGAGACATCATGGGTGACCTCTCCTCCCGCCGCGGCAAGGTGGGCGGAATGACGGAGCGCGCCGGCGCCCAGGTCATCGGAGCCAGCGTCCCGCTCAGCGAGATGTTCGGATACTCCACCAATCTCCGCTCCATGAGCCAGGGCCGGGCGGTCTACACCATGCAGTTCGCCCACTACGAAGAAGTCCCCCGGTCGAAGGCCGAAGAGATCATGGCCTCGACCGGCAGCAAGGACGCCTAACCCCAACCCCAACGACGCAGAGGAATCAGCGATGGGCAAGGAGAAGTTCGAGCGCACGAAGCCGCACGTGAACGTCGGGACGATTGGTCACGTGGACCACGGGAAGACGACGCTCACGGCAGCGATCA
>JBDHLC010000056.1:0-18758 GCA_039586075.1 Gemmatimonadota bacterium
GCGTGAAGTAGATCGCCCCGGAACCGCACAGCACCCGGGCGTAGGGGAGGTCCGGCACCACGATGGGCAGGCCCACGCTCATGGCTTCCACCAGCGGGAGACCGTAGCTCTCGCTCTCCGAGAGATAGATCAGGGCATCCGCGGTGTCGTACCGGGCCAGCAGCTCCTCCGGCTTCAGGAGCCCCGCGCAGCGGATCCAGCCGACGGCGGGATTGGGGTTCCGGGCCGGAGGAATTGTCAGTGTCAACTGCTCCACGGGCCAGGATTCGCCCGGACCTACCCCGAGGGTCGACAACAGGCGGTGGTTCTTGTGGGGATAGTCCGCGGCGGGGTAGACCAGGTCGAGCCGAGAGCCGGCCGAGTGCTTCCGCCCGGTGCGCCGCAGGCCCGCCCGGGCCAGCCAGGTGGGTGGCGGCTGGGGGACCACCACCGTCCGACCGCGCGCCGGCGGATACGCCTCGAACAGGCCCTCCGCCATGCGCTCCGTCTGGACGAGGAAGAGGGACACCCAGGGCGCGTTCATCTGGAAGAGTCGCTGCGACACCCGGTTCCTGGCGCTGGATCCGGTCTCGGTCCGGCCCTCGAGCCCGAGGACGTGGGCGGTCTGCACGAAGACCGCTTGCGGCGCACGGCAGGCCAGGGGAAGATCACCGAGCACCAGGATCGGAGACGGACCGTCGTACCGTCGGGCCAGGAGCGTGCACTCCACCACCCGGGACAGGGGCGACGGCAGGCTGCGACGGTAGTGCCGGGGCGCGGGTCCGGGGGTGATCCTGCGGTACCCGGCCAACGGCCCTCGCGCGGGGAGGTAGAGGTCGGTGAGGGCCACGTCCGGGCACTCCTCCAAGGCCGGGAGGAGCGACTCCGCCACCTGAACCGGGCCCAGCGCGGTGACGTTGGTGAGATGGACCCGCAAACCGGGTACCCGAGTCGGCGGAGCAGGTGAGCTCCGGACCACAGATCCGAATTGGGGCTTTATCGCTGACAATGCGACCTCACGGAAACGGGGTGGTCCGTAAGGTAGCCCATGCGGCGGTCCATCATCGACCCTCCCGGTACTCCACCCTGACCCCGGTGTAGGCCTGGCTCACACGTGGTGGGCCGGCCGAGCCTCCGGGGGGCGACCGGGAATCCCACGCCGATCCGGTGCCGCGCCGGGAGGTCTCGCCTTGTGACCGACGATGCCGGGATGAGACCGGACCTCGCCGAACGGTGGGAAGGGCCGGTCCTGGAGGGAGGATCGGCGCGACGGGGCCAGGGCGGCTCCACCATGTGCGGCGCCCGACGGACCCGATCGGCCTGTTGGCTCCAGCGGTTCAGGGCACACGCCCGCGCGTTCCCGACGAAGTCCGAGGAGCGGCCCGGTCACCCGCTCGGGACGTCGAGGCGAGTTCCGCTCGGGAGCGAGTCCGGCGGGCGGCAGCCTCGCCAGCGGGTAGCGGACGCTTTCAGCGCCCGGCCGAAATCCCCGGTAGAGTCCCCTCCCGGAAGGTCGAGATGTAGGCCACCAGATCCCACATCTGATCGTCGGACAGTGCCACGCCCCATGGGGGCATGGCGGACCCGTGGACCGACCGTCCACCTTCCCGGACCCGGTTGAAGAGCCCCTCGAAGTCGCCGGCGACGATCAGGGAATCGGTCCGGAAGTCCGCGGGCTTGACCATGACCAGGGCCTCAGCGGCGTATCCTTCGCCGTCCCCGTGCACCCCGTGGCAGCCGACGCAGTGGGTCCCGTAGAGCTCCATCCCGGCCAGGGCACTCCCTGGAATCGCGGCGGGGTATGCCAGCGCGGGAACGTAGCTCAACGCCGCGCGGAATCGCTCCGGCTGCACAACGCTCACCACGTGGCGCATGTGGGGGTGCGCCGGGTCTACGCCATCCCCGGTGAGGGAGGCCTCGAACCGCGCGAGCAGCTCATCCGTAGAGACGGTGGCATACCCTTCGGCAATGAAGTTCGGCGGCTGCCCAGCCGTGTCGGACTGGAGTGCCGGACCGTTTCCCCGCCCGGTCGTACCATGACACGTCCAGCAGACGGACTGGAAGAGGATCCGCCCTTCCGCCTGCTCCTCCGAGAGCTCCGCCGCCAGCGCAGGAACTGAGGAAGCGGCCTCCGCTCCGCCCGTATCACCGGGTGTCGGAGGCGGCTCCGTTCCACATCCCGCCGAAGCGGCCACGACGGCGAGAGCGAAGACTCGGTAGCGAACGCTCATGTTGGCCTCCAGGATCTGCCCAAACGTCAACAACCCCATAGACTGTCAACCTGCGCATCGGGCGACCCGGAGGTGAGTCGGAAGAATCTCGCCGCCCTCTGCGGGTGGATGGTGACGATTCGATGTAGGGAGATCTCCTACGGACCTTCCCGGACGCGGGAAGGGCAACTCCCGGACGACCCTCGCGGGGCCGGGTCCAACCACCCCGCCCCGGCGCCTAGAACTCCACCGAGAAGCCGAAGAAGGGGAGCAGCGCGGTCCCGTCCAAGGGTCTCCGGTTATCCGGGAAGTCCGGGTCCTGGGTGTAGAGATAGCCGATGGGATTGGCCCGGTTCAGGACGTTCTGGATGTCGAGGTAGGCCACGAGGTTCCACCCGGAGAAGTCGAATCGACGCTCGGCTCGCAGATCCACTCGCGCGTAGGCTGGCGTCCGTTCCTCGCCGATGCGATCCCAGTCCGGCGCCCCGCGTCCCGTGATGGCGAACTCCGCGGCGGAGCGCTCGGCATCGAAGGGCGTGAACCGAAAGAACCCGTACCTTGGCCCCCAGCTCCCATCGCTCGCCCACGCGGTACCCGGCGGTAAGGTCCAGCGCGTGCCGGACGTCCCACGCCGAGGGCTTGAGGACGCCATCGGCTCCAGAAAACTCGCTCCATGAGAGGGTGTAGGCCCCCAGGGCGTAGAGCCGCCCCGTAAGCTTGCGTTGCCCGAACACCTCCAGGCCGTAGGCCTGGCCCTTCCCCACAGGGAGGAGCGGCTCGCCCCCGACGAAGCCGTAGTCTCCTCCGAGATTCGCCAGGGAGATGCGGGGATCGTCCCGGGACACCGGATAGCGGGAGTACCGCTTGTAGAAGCCCTCCTTGTTGACGCGCTCGCCGTCCTCCCGGACCGACAGGCTCAGGAGCGAAGGCGATTGGTGGAAGACTCCTCCCGACATCGAGAGGGACCAGGCATCCATCAGCCGCAGGGAGAGCGACGCCCGAGGAGAAAGCGCGTCCCCCCGGTCCAGGGCGGCTACCCGGTCCCAGCGGACGCCCACTGTGAGTCGGGCCCGATCCCGCAGGAGTCCGAGACCACCCTGCAGGAACAGACCGGGATTCCACGCCACAAGAGCGGTACCGTACCGGAGCTCGTCGGTCAGGCTCGATCCGGGTGTGGCGCGTTGCAGGAGGTCCACATCCATCGTGGAGCGGGCCAACCGCACCCCGAACGAGAGTTCCCCCGCCTCTCCCGCCCGAAAGTCGCCCTCCAACCGGATGGGAGTCTCGGTCTCCACCGAGGTGTTGCGGAGAGCCTCGGCGCCGTCGGTGTCCAGGTCCCGAAAGCGATACTCGGTAGCGGAGTGACTCGCCACCAGCCGGAGCACGCCCCGGGACACGAGACGCTGCCAGGTCACCCCGAAGGTCCCCGTGCGCTGGTCGTTGTCGATGACCCGCTGGTAGACCTCCTCGTTCTCGATGTCTCCCTCATCGGCAGGAACGATGTCGAAGTCGTCGATTGCGCCGATCCCCACCACGGTGATGCGGTCCCGGGAGGTGGGCCGCCACTCCAGGCGGGTCTGGCCGTCCCAGTAGTCCGGGCGGATCGGAAGCCCGATGGCCTCGAAGAGGAACTGCAGGTACGAGCGCCGGACGGAGAAGAGCCAGTCGGCTCGGTCCCCCAGTGGGCCATCCAGGGTCAGTCCGGCCTCGGAGGCCCCCAGCGTGACGTCCCCCCGGATCCCCTCGGACGAACCGGGGCGGCTCTCCACCACGAGAACTGACGACAAGGCGTCCCCGAAGCGCACCGGGAACCCTCCCCGATAGAACTCCGTCTCCCGGATGAAGTCGACGTTGACCAGTCCCAGCGCCCCACCCGTGGCTCCCTGGGTGGCGAAGTGGTTGATCTGCGGAATCCGGATCCCGTCCAGGTAGTAGGCGTTCTCCCCCGGTCCCCCACCCCGGACCAGGAGATCGTTCCGGTTGTCCACGCCCCCCACGACACCCGGTAGGGACAGGAGCGTTCGGGAGACGTCCTGCAGGCCCCCGGGGGTGCGGCGCACCTCGGTGGCCGAGAGGAGAGTGGCCGACACGGGAGCCTCGGACGGTACGTCGAAGGCTCCTCCCGAGACGGTGAGACCCTCCAATTGGATGGCCTCGGGCCGCAGGCGAAGCAGCACGAAGGTGGCCCGGCTCGACCGGACCACCACCTCGGACTCCACCACCGAGGCGTAGCCGAGCGTCTCCGCCCGTACCGAGTAGATCCCCGGCGCCAGCCCAGCGAAGCGGAAGCGCCCTTCCGCGTCGGCAACCTCCTCCGCGATCCGATCGCCTCCCGACGGGGTCAGGAAGGTCAACGTCACGCTGGCGCCCACCAACGCCGCCCGGGTCGTGGCGTCCAACACCTGGCCCCGGATGAGTCCCTCCTGGGCCGAGACCGCGCGCGGCCAGGCGACACCGAGGAGCAGGGCCAGGACCAGGGCCAAACGTGACGCCAGCCCACTCCCCGCGCAGAGGCCACCGGGGTGGCGCGCCGTGCGCCTGCGAGGCGTGCGCCCGGGGGGACCGGCTCGCCCCGTCACGCGGACACCCACAGGCGAAGGGCGAAGATCAGCACCATCACCACCACCACGCCACGGATCCAGTCCTGCCCCTTCCGGATGTTGAGTCGCACGCCCAGAAGCCCGCCCAGGAGATTGCCGACGGCGAGGCTGGCGCCCAGGGCCCAGTCCACCATCCCGTTCATGGCGAAGCCCGCCAGCGCCAAGGGGGTGAACAGGAGGACCAGAGCCACCTTCATGGCATTCCCCCGCACGAGGTCGAGGCCGGCGGCGGCCACCAGGGCCAGGACCAGGAACCCCACCCCAGCCTGGATGAAGCCCCCGTACACCCCGACCAGGAAGAAGCCCATCATCAGCAGGGCCCGGGCTCGTCCACCGGCGGGCGGCGCCTTCGCGCCGTGGAGGGGCGGCTTCACCGGATTCCACACGGTCCAGATGGCCACCATCACCATGATGCCCGCCAGGACGCGCTGCAGCGTGGCCTCTCCGACCCGGACCGCCAGCCAGATGCCCAGCAGCGCCCCCAGAAGAGCCGGAATGCCGGCCAGGCGCACCCACCGGCCGTCCAGGAGCCCGTGCCGCCGAAAGCTCAACGAGGCCCCGATGTTCTGCACGAGAATCGCCACCCGGTTCGTGCCGTTGGCCACGGTGGGTGGGAGTCCGAGGAAGATGAGGACCGGGAGGGTCAGGAGCGATCCGCCCCCGGCGAGGACGTTCACGGTCCCGGCAATGAATCCCACCACCACGAGGAGGGCGGCGGCGAGGGGAAAGGACAGACTCAAGAACGGCCTCGGCGGATCCGGGAGTGCGACCAGTGGTCTGGCAAAGTGGGATGGCGGCACCGGGCCGCAACCCCACGGGGCCCGGGGGTGGGGATGCGGGCCGCGAGCATCATCGCTCCAGGACCCGGGCCCGGCCTGTTACCCCCTTCCGCCGAGCCACCCGTCGAAGGCCGCCAGCCCCGCCTTGAAGGCCCGACGCCCGAACCCCATCCGAAAGCTCTCGGGCGGCGCGTCGAAGAGCGCGCCGGGCGCCAGGAGCACCCCTGCTTCCTCCCGAGCCCGGACGCAGAACGCCTCGGCTGGTCCCGAGCGGAGGCGCGGCAGGCATACGGACCCGGCCCGCGGCGCGGTCCAGTGGAAGCGGTCGCTGTGGCGCTCCATGAACGCCTGCAGGAGCGAGAGGTTCTCCAGAAGTATGGCCCGGGTGTCGGCCAGGATCTTCGCCGAGTGCCGGAGCGCCACCGTCGACAGGTACTCTACCGGCGCGGGTGCGCAGATGGTGGTGTAGTCCTTGGCCCGGGCCACGGCGTCCCGGAGCCCCTGGTTCCGGGTGGCCAGCCAGGCCAGGCGGAGCCCGGGGAGGCCGTATCCCTTCGAGACGAGCCCCAGCGCGCCGGCCTGTTCCGAGAGCTCCGCCGCACAGGGGAGTCGATCCTCGTCCCGGTATTCTGCGCCGCGGTACGCCTCGTCCACGAGCACCTGGATTCCCCTGGACTCGGCCTGGTCCAGGATCCACTGCAGCTCCGTCCGCGTGAAGTGGTGACCGGTGGGGTTGTGCGGCGTGTTCACCACCAGCAGGCGGGTGCGGTCCGTGAAGAGCCCCGGTAGCGCCTCGAGGTCCGGAGCCCATCCGTTGTCCGCTTGTCCCGTCCACAAGGTGACTGCGGCGCCGGCCAGCCGCGGCGCGCTCCGGGCCGCCTGGTAGCAGGGAGCCTGGACCACGGCGTGGTCGCCCGGCTCCAGCACCGCCAGGGCCACCGTGAGAAGGACCTCGACGCCCGCGGCGTGGACCAGGAAATCCTCGGGTCCCAGCGCCGGATGGAGCTCGGCCAGGGCGTCTCGCACCTCGCTCCCCCCGTCACTCTCGGTGTACCCGAGCCAGACTCGATCCAGCCCCTCACGACTCCCGGGCTCCAGCGCCAGGAGGTCCCCCACCGTCATGGACTCACAGTCCGAGACGCTCAGCAGGTGCGGCGTGGTGAACTCGTGGCTCGCGAAGAAGCGCTCCAGCAGAAAGGGCTCGACGTTCATGGCGACCGGGGATTCGCGCGAGTAAGGGTGGGTCGGAATGTGCAGGCGAGCAGCGGGCCGCCGAGAGGGAGCCTTCCTCCTTCTCGGCGACGCCTGGCCAGGCGGTTATCTTGCCGAATGGCCATACGAATCTTCGTTACCGGCGGGACGTTCGACAAAGAGTACGACGAGATCCGCGGACGTCTCTACTTCCGGGATTCCCACCTCGGGGAGATGCTGCGCCTGGGTCGGAATCGCGTCGAGGTGCACATCCGGACGTTGATGATGGTGGATTCCCTGGAGATGACCGACGCGGACCGGGAGCTCATCGCCCGGAACACCATCGACGCCCCGGAGGACCAGATCATCGTCACCCACGGGACCGACACGATGGTGGACACGGCTCGGATCCTGGCCGATCGGGTCAGAGGCAAGACGGTGGTGCTCACCGGCGCCATGATTCCCATCGCCTTCGGCAGCTCCGATGGGCTCTTCAATCTCGGGGGGGCGGTGACCGCCGTGCAGGTCCTGCCGCCGGGAGTCTACATCACCATGAACGGGCGGGTCTTCGACTGGGACGACGTCCGCAAGAACCGGGAAACCGGAGTGTTCGAGCCTTTGAGGGAAGCGGGGGGCTGAGCACACCAATCCGGGTCCCGACGCCGCCGGCGAAGGTGGATCCGGCTGCCCGGGTGACCCTCCGCCCCCACTGACGCTGGAGGGGCGCCGGGAGCCCGCGCTCCCTACCGAGCGGCCCGGAGGTAGCGGCGGGCCAGCTGGGCCACCCGGTACTCGTCCTCCGCCTCGGCCCTCTGGAGGATCGCCTCCACGTGTGGCACGAGACGTGGCTCGCCCCAACGGAACCCCGTAGCCTCCTCCGCCGATCGGGTGTCGCCCGCATCCGCCCCCTGGATGAGCGCCCATGCGGCGGCCTCGTCGTAGTACTCCGAGTCGGGATCCGGGAGCCGGTAGTCCGGCTCCGGGAGCGAGTCGTCTTCCTTTGCGAATGCCCGGGACATGGAAACCTCCTACGACACCCGGTCGGGGTGGCCCAGCCCTGCTGCGGCTATCGCCCCGTCGGTGGGGGGCACCTCCTCTCCATATTGCATCTCATAGAGTCGGGCATACCGGCCGCCCCGTGCAACCAGCGCCTCGTGGGAGCCCGACTCCACCAGCCGGCCGTCCTCCAGCACGTGGATGACGTCGGCGCCCTCGATGGTGGAGAGCCGGTGGGCGATGACGATGCTGGTCAGCTCCGAGCCGCGCGAGAAGAGCCCGTCCAGGGCGTCTTGGATGACCGCCTCCGATTCACTGTCCAGTGCGGAGGTGGCCTCGTCCAGGATCAGGTATTGCGCCTTCTTGAGGATGGCGCGGGCGATGGCGATCCGCTGCTTCTGGCCGCCGGAGAGCTTCACGCCACGTTCCCCGATCTCGGTCTCGTACCCGTTCGGCAGCTTCTCGATGAAGCGGTGCGCGTTGGCCAGCTCCGCCGCGCGGCGGATCTCGTCGGTCGTGGCGGAGGGGTCGGCGTATCCGATGTTCTCCTGAACCGACCCCGAGAAGAGGGTGGGCTCCTGGGGCACCACCGCGATGGCCCGCCGGAGAGCGCTGAGGGTGAAGTCCCGAACGTCCCTTCCCCCCGTGGTGATGGTCCCTTCCTGGGGATCGTACAGGCGCCCGATGAGGCGCGTCAGCGTGGTCTTTCCCGAGCCCGACGAGCCCACCAGCGCCGCCGTGGCGCCCTCCTCGAACCGGAGGCTCAGGTCGTCCAGCGCCGGGTGGGCTCCGCCCGGGTAGGTGAACCGGACGTGATGCAGCTCCAGCGGGCCAGACGGCGTGGCGGTGTTCTTCCCCTGGGACTCGGGCTCCGACTCCAGGAGGTCCGAGACCCGTTCCAGGGCCGCCATGCCGGCCTGAAGCTGGTTGTTGAAGAACATCACGGAGATCACCGGGCGCTGGAGCTGCTGCTGGTACATGACGAATGCGGTGAGCTCTCCCAGAGTCAGGCTTCCCTGCACCACCATCCACCCGCCCGCCACCAGGAGGGCTCCGATCCCGAGGTTGGCGGTGATGGTGATGAAGCCTTCCATCTTTCCGACGTCCTTGCGGCGATCGAGGTTGAGCCGCACGTACTCGTCGTTCTTCTCCCCGAAGCGCTCCTCCTCCAGCCTTTCGCTCACGAAGGACTTCACCACCTGGATGTTGCCGATGGCCTCGGTGGCCACGGCGGCCATCCCCCCGACCTCCCGTCGGATGCGGCGCGCCGCCTGCCGCAGCGGCTCCTGGTAGTGGCGGGTGATCCAGGCCAGGAGGGGGACCACCACCAGGTTGACCAGCGCCAGTCGCCAGCTCATCCACAGGAGGATGGCGGCCACCACCACGATGGAGAACAGCTGCCCCGCCAGCCGGGTGGCCCCGGCCTGGATCATCCCCTCCAGGGCGTTCACGTCGTTCACCACGCGAGAGGTGAGGGATCCGGACTGCTCCGCCTCGAAGCGCTGGATGGGAAGGCGCAGGAGCCTGGAGTACGCCCGCGACCGGATGTCCGAGATCACGCTCTGGGTGAAGGCGAAGCTCAGGAACATCCCGGCGTACCCCAGGGCCGCCTGAACCAGGTAGAACCCCACGAACGCGCCACCGAAGAGGAGGAAGAGCCGGACCTCTCCCGACGGGATCACGGAGTCGAAGGCCACGCGCACGAACTGGGGCCCCGCCGCCCCCAGGGCCGCCGTGCCGCTGATGAGCAGGGAGAGCCACGCGATCCGATAGCGGTAGGGCCGCAGGAGCCGCCACAGGAGGCGGAGGACGTCGGGCTCGTTCGGCTGCGGTTGGGTTGGCTCGCTCACGGGACCTGGAATGGCGTGGGGGGGGCAGGAGCTTCTACCGCCCAGGACGCCCGGGGTGCCGGAGCGGCCTCTGCTCCCCCGGCGCGGGTGTTCTCAGGCCGGCCGCTGGCGGGGCTCGCTCGCCCCGGAGGTGAACGCCGCTATCTTGGAGACACGCTTCCCCCTTCCCCGCTCCGCCCCGTGCTCCAGGACTTCACCGGGATTCCGCCCGAGACCCAGACGAAGGTCGGCCTGAGCCTGGCCGCCATCGTGGTCCTGTGGCTGGTCCGACGCATCTTCCTGCGGCTCATCGCGGGCCAGGTCGAGGATCCTCGCTCTCGGTACCAGTGGGGGAAGGGCAGCGCCTACGTGGCCTACCTGGTGGGCTTCCTGGGGCTGGGGCAGATCTGGCTGGAGACCATCGGGAACCTCGGGACCTTCCTCGGCCTTCTCACCGCCGGGCTGGCCATCGCCCTCAAGGACCTCGTCACCAACCTGGCCGGGTGGGTCTTCATCCTGCTCCGGCACCCGTTCCGGGTCGGTGACCGCATCCAGATCGGGGAGCACAAGGGCGACGTGGTGGACATCCGTCTCTTCCAGTTCACCCTGCTGGAGGTGGGGAATTGGGTCCACGCGGACCAGAGCACGGGACGCATCATCCACGTTCCCAACGCGCAGGTCTTCACCGTCCCGGTGGCCAACTACACCGACGAGTTCGAGTACGTCTGGCACGAGCTCCCGGTGCTGGTGACCTTCGAGAGCGATTGGCGCCGCGCGAAGGACGTCCTCCAGGAGATCCTGGACGGGCACACCCGGGAGGTGGCCGCCGAGGCCGCGAACACCCTCCGGCGAGGGAGCCGGAAGTTCCTCATCTCCTACCGCAAGTTCACGCCGAAGGTCTACACCTCGGTGGAGGACAGCGGCGTGCTCCTGACCCTCCGGTTCCTGGCGCCGGTGCGAGCACGCCGCGGGCTGACCGAGGAGCTCTGGGAGGCCATCCTCGACGCCCTCCTGGCGGAAGACGCGGTGGATCTGGCCTACCCGACGCAGCGCATGTACCTGAACGCGGTGGAGGGGAAGAAGGGCGCCCGCACGGAGTGGCCGGGAGCGGAGCCCACGGGGTGACCGGACCCGTCCGGCGCCGAAGCCGGACCTATTGCTGGAGCGGCTCCCGGTCCGGGGCCTCGCCTTCGCCGGTCACCACCCACCGCTGGGGAAAGTTCAATCCCTCACCGAACCCGATGTGCACCTGGTAGACCCCCGGGGCATCCGGAGTCCACAGGAAGTCCGCGGTCTCTCCCACGCCGAGCCTCGGAAGCCGATCCACCAGGACCTGCTGCTGCTCGGGAAGGTCCGCGCCGTCCTTGGCATGAAGGCGAATGGGCACCGTTTCTCCATCCCGACTCACCCACGCCGTCAGCTGCCCCGCCGGCGCGATGTGGATCACACGGAAGCGGTGGGTCGTTCCAACCGTGGTCCCCGCGTCCGGCTGCTCCTGGGCCCCGTTCAGGTCGAAGGCGGCTGGACCGCCGGGGCTCGGGGTGTTCCAACCCCACACCTTCACGTGATCCGTGGTGGGGTCGAATTCCTCACCTTGGGGGAGCACGATGAGCGGTCCATACAGCCCGCCGCTGAGCTGTACCACGTCGTTCAGGTGGGAGTGATACATGAAGGTCCCGGGCCGCATCATGGACAGGCGGTAGGTGAAGGACTCCCCCGGCTGCAGCGTGGGTGAGACCCGGCCTGCCGAGGCGCTCCAGTCCGGCACGCCGTCCGCCCAGGCGTCCAGCTCCAGGCCATGCCAATGGACCCCGGTGGGGACCGCCATGTCGTTTCGGACGGTGACGTCCGCCACCTGGTACTGGTTGAAGACCAGCAGCGGTCCTGGGACCTCGCTCGCAGCGTCCGGCACCGCCCCGGCCGTCCGGGTGAACCCGTAGCGGTACCCCGGCTCCTCGCCGTACTCGTTGGCGAAGAGGTCGATCTCCACCGGCGGGCCTTCCCAGACCAGATCGCTCGGCCCCGGCGCTACGTCGATCCCCACCGCCAGCCCGGCCATGTGGCTGTGGGCGTGCTCGGGGTCCGCCTCCACCGCGCCTGGGAGCCGGATCTCCGCGGATACGTGGAACGAAAGGTGGCAATGGAAGATCCAGCGGCCCTCGCGGGTGGGCGTCCACTCCATGAGCATGGTGGTCCCGGCCTGCATGGGTTCCGTCACCGCCAGGCGGTGCGACACCGGGGCGTAGACCGTGTCCGCCGTCATGGTTCCGCGAGACAGCACGGAGAAGAAGAACCCGTGGAGGTGCATCGGGTGGAATCGCCCCGATGCGTTGACGACGCGCCACCGCTCAGGCTGGCCTACGCTGAGCTGCATCCGCTCCGTATAGGGCCAGGACCGCCCGTTCACGGTGAGGCCCTCCAGGTATTCGGGCTCGGCACCCTCCGCCCGGGTCAGCTGACCAAAGATGTTGATCACCATGATCCGGTCCGTCGCCATACTTCCGGCAGGGTCCACCACGAACGCCCCGGCAAGCTGCTCCCGCTCCGCCACGGGAAAACCGTTCGGGCGAGGCTCGGGCGGGGTTCCTTCCTGGATGGAGTACAGGTAGGTCCCGGGCTCGCCGGCGCTGAACTCTACGGTGCGGGCCTCACCCGGAGCGAGCTCGAAACCCTCCGCCTCGTCGGTGGGCCGTTGATGGAGCCCGAATACCGTGATGGGCGTGTCCTCGAGTGAATTCAGGACCCGCACGCGAATGGAGGTTCCCTCCTCGACCCGGATCAACGGTGCCGGGACCATGGGAGCCCCCCCCTCCTCGGCCACCGCCGCCACGCGCAGGCCCGGACCCCGGGAGCTCTCCACCCGGAAGTCCGCACGAAGCACCTCCAAGGAGATCTCCCGCACGCCCTCCCGCATCGTTCCGGCGGGTCTCGTGTTGTCGTTGGGTTCCACAAGCGGGAGCCCGCTGCGGGCGCCCGCTGGAATCAGGAAGGCCTCCGGCGCGGGCAACGGCCCGAGGGGAGTCTCCTGGGCCTGGACGGGGATGGACGTAGCGAGAACAGCCGCGATGAGCATCGCGGACCGCGGGAGGGAGGGTCCCATGTGGTTTCTTCGGCTGCTGTGGGGATCGCCAGGTGAGGCCCTGGCCGGTTGTCCCATGATCGCTGGAACACGCTCCCCCGCGCAATGACTTTCGCCGGATGCGTCGAATCGCGGATGGGCATGACCTTCCGTCCATATGGGACACACGGGGCCCAAACGCCCATACCCTGCGGATCCGCGAGACCGATTGTCGCAGCTAGTGCCACTGTGGCACTCGATACCTCCCAGAGACGTGCCGGCCCCGGCGGTGGCCGGGGCATGCTCCTTTCAGGGGATCCGGGTGAATCCTCCCTCCATACGCATACGAAACAGCGAGGAGATCGTCATGAATCCCTGGACCGTGGTGGTGGGCGTGGACAGTACCCGGGAGGCCCGCGATGCGACCGAGCTGGGCAGGAGGCTGGCCGAGGCGTCCGGTGGGTCATGGCACCTGATCACGGCGGCGGCCGATCCGCTGGGATACGTCGTGGCCACGACGTCCGGAATGGACGTCACCACCCTGGACGAGGCCGTACGCGACGAGGCCTGGCGGGACGCCGCGGGAGCGCTGGGCGGTCTCCTGAGAGAGGAGGAGCTGCGCGACCGGCTTCGGGTCGGCCTCGGACGCCCCGAGTCGGTCATCGCCCAGCGGGGGGACGAGGTGCAGGCGGACCTCTACGTCCTCGGAGGCCATCACCGGGGTCCGGCGCGATCGTGGCTCCACCGGAGCGCGGCGCGCCACCTGATCCGGGTGAGCGACCGACCAGTGCTGGTCACGGGTCCCGACGGACCCGAGATCCGCAAGGTGCTGGTGGCCTTGGACTTCGGGCCCGCCGCCGAGCCGGTGATGGAGTTCGCGGACACCTTTTCGCAGCTCCTGGACGTTCCAATGGAGGCCGTCCACGTCGTGCATTTCCCGGGTCTTCCCAACGGCCGGGAGTTCATCGTCGACGTGGAGACCCTCATGAAGTCGGAGGAACACGAGGCGCATGCGGAGCTGTGGGCGAACCTGCCGGAGCGCGCGGAGCGAGTCCTGGTGCGGGGTCAGACCTCGGCGGTCCTGAAGGCCATGGCGGAGGAGCATCCGGGGACCCTCCTGGTCCTGGGTGCGCAGGGCCGGGGATGGATGGACCGCTTGCTCATCGGAAGCACGACGGAATCCCTCCTGTCGGCGCTCCCCAGCTCGCTTGCGGTGATTCCATCCAGGACCGTAGCCAACACCCTGCAACGTAGAGAGGAACGCCCCAGCCACGCGGGCGCCGTGTGAGCCCGACGGAGCCGGGATCCACCCTGGATCACGAACCCCGAGACGCCCGGGGGCTGGCCCAGCATTACCTGAAGGATCTCGTCTACGGCGCGAATGATGGCATCATCACCACCTTCGCCGTTGTGGCGGGGGTGGCGGGCGCCGCATTGGAGCCTGCTATCGTTCTGATTCTGGGCTTCGCCAACCTGCTGGCGGACGGGTTTTCCATGGGCGCGAGCAACTTCCTCTCCATTCGCTCGGACGAGGCCGTTCGCCGTGCCTCGGGAGACGGCGTAAGGGAGCCGTTTCCCGGCCGGCACGCCCTCGCCACCTTCCTGGCGTTCGTAGTGGCCGGGGTGGTCCCGCTCGTGAGCTACGTCGTCACTGTGGATGTCGACCGCTTCACCATGGCGGTGTTCCTGACCCTCACCGCCCTCTTCGGAGTAGGGGCCGCCCGCTCCATGGTGACGGACACCCGATGGTGGCAGAGCGGCCTGGAGATGCTCGCCGTGGGGTCCATCGCGGCGGCGGTGGCCTACGCCGTGGGAGCATTCGTCCGGGGCCTCACCGGGTAGCGGCTCCCTGGCTCGGTAGATGCCGCTCGCCCGAACGCAACGCCGCCCGCGGCCGATGTTCCGGCCGCGGGCGGCTGCGATGCAGGGAAGCCAAGGGCGAGAGCCGCGGCGCCATCCCTCCTGGGAGGCCCCACCGAGCGGACGCCCTCGTGTCTACTGCACGGCGTTGATCATGTCGAAGATGGGCAGGTACATGGCCACGATCATCCCACCCACGATCACCCCAAGGAAGACGATCATCACCGGCTCCAGGGCCGAGAGGAGCGCCTCCACCGCCGCGTCTACCTCCTCGTCGTAGAAGTCGGCGATCTTGGTGAGCATCTCGTCCAGGCCACCCGTCTGCTCACCCACGTTGATCATCTGGACCACCATGGGCGGGAAGACCCCGGACTCCTTGAGGGGGCCGGAGATGGTCTCACCTCCGGCGATGGACGCCCGGGACCCCATGACGGCGTCGTGGATCACACGGTTTCCGGAGGTCTTCGCCGTGATCTCCAGGCCCTCGAGGATGGAGACACCGGATGACACGAGCGTTCCCAGGGTCCGCGTGAAGCGCGCCACGGCGGCCTTTCGCAGGAGATCGCCCAGGACCGGGAAGGCCAACAACCCCCGGTCGATGCCCAGGCGGCCTCCATCGGTCTGATAGGCTTGCCGGACCATCACCACCAGCGCCACGGACCCGATGGCCACGGCCCACCAGTACCCTTGCAGGAACTGGGACATGCCGATGACCACGCGGGTGGGCAGCGGAAGCGGGATCCCCGCCGAGTCGAACATGTTCTGGAAGGTGGGGATCACGAATATGAGCAGGATCGCCACCGCGGAGATCGCGACGCCGAAGATCACCGCCGGGTAGATCATGGCGCCTTTGATCTTCCGGATCAGGGCGTCGTTCTTCTCCAGGAAGGTGGCCAGGCGCAGGAGGATCGTGTCCAGGATACCCCCGGCCTCTCCGGCCGCCACCATGTTCACGTACAGGTCGGTGAACACCTTCGGGTGCTTCCGCATGGCATCGGCCAGTGTGTGCCCCGACTCCACGTCGTAGAGAACGTCCTGGATCACCTTCCGCAGGGACTCGTTCTCGGTCTGCTCCGCCAGGATGTCCAGGGACTGCACAAGGGGCAGCCCTGCATTGATCATGGTGGCGAACTGGCGGGTGAAGATGACGATGTCCCGGGTCCCGATCCCGGTACCGATCTGGAGCGTCAGCTGCTTCGGCTTTTCCCGCACGGAGACCGGGATGAGCTTCTGCTTGTGCAGATACTGGAGGACGTCGTCCTTCGACCGCAGCTCGATCTCGCCGGACTGGATGTCGCCGCCGGCGGCGGGCCTGGCACTGTAGAGAAAGGCGGGCATGAATGTCCTCAGTTGGCGGGCACCGGCTCACCCACGGCCCGCAGGAGCTCCTGCGGATCGGGGGAGCGCTTCAGCGCCTCTTCGAGGGTCACATCGCCCTTCAGGTAGAGCGACTGAAGGGAGTCGTTGAGCGTCTGCATGCCATGCTTCTTCCCGGCCTGCATGAGGGAGTAGATCTGGTGGATCTTCTCGTCGCGGATCACGGCCCGGATGGCCGGCGTGCAGATCATGACCTCGCTGGCCGCCACGCGCCCTTTCCCCCGGGCCCGCGGAAGCAGGCTCTGGGTGATGACCCCCTCCAGCACGAAGGCCAGCTGCGCCCGGACCTGGGCCTGCTGGTGCGAAGGGAAGGCGTCGATGATCCGATTCACCGACTCGGCCGCCGAGTTCGTATGGAGCGTGGCCAGGACCAGGTGGCCGGTCTCGGCGATGGTGAGGGCCGCGGCGATGGTCTCCAGGTCCCGCATCTCCCCGATCAGGATGACGTCCGGGTCCTGTCGCAGGGCGTACTTGAGGGCCGCGGCGAAGGTCTTGGTGTCGGCCCCGACCTCCCGCTGGTTCACCACGCACTGCTGATGCCGGTGGATGAACTCGATGGGGTCCTCCACCGTGATAATGTGGCCCTTCCGTTCCCGGTTGATCTTGTCCACCATCGCCGCCAGCGTGGTGGACTTCCCCGAGCCGGTGGGGCCCGTCACCAGGACCAGGCCCCGGGGGCGCTCCGCCAGGCGGTTCAGGATGGTGGGAAGCCCCAGCCGCTCGATGGAGTGGATCTCGTACGGGATCTGCCGGATGGCCATGGCCACGCAGCCCCGCTGCTTGTAGACGTTGCCCCGGAACCGGGAGAGGTTCTGGACTCCGAAGGAGAAGTCCAGCTCGTCCTCCACCTCGAACCGCTTCTTCTGGTTCTCCGTGAGGATGGAGTACGCCAGCCCCAGGCTGTCCTTGGGGGCCAGCGGCTTCGGGTACTGGCTCTGCACCAGGTCGCCGTCCACGCGAAGCTTCGGACGCTCTCCCACCGTGATGTGGAGATCGGAGGCACCCCGCTTGATCATCTCCTGGAGCAGGAGTCGAAGGCTGAGCTCCGGAGGCTTCTGTTCCTGTGCAGGCCCGCGGTGGGGAGGTTGTCCTCCCGGTCTGACCTGAGGCGCCTGTCCTGCCTGTCCCGGCTGTCCCGTCATGCTCGAATCCGTGGTGGTGGGTGGTCCCGGATGCGTGTCCGCTCGGGCCTGCTCTCGAGTCGTCTATTCCGACTTCACGGAGGTCTCCTTCACGACCTCGTCCAGCGTGGTGATCCCTCGTTCCACCTTCTTGAGGCCGTCCATTCGGAGGGTCAGCATCCCCTCCTCCAGGGCCAGGTCACGGAGGTCGTCCGTGCTGGCCTCCGCCATGACGGCCTTCCTAAGCCTCGATGACATGGCCATGACCTCGTAGAGGCCCTGGCGCCCCCGATACCCGGAACCTCCGCAGGCATCGCAGCCCTCCCCTTTGTAGAAGGTCTGTGCCGATGCCCAATCCAGCGGGACGTGGGCCGCCCGGAGGTACTCCTCGGAATAGGTCACTTCGTGCTTGCAGCTGCTACAGATCCGCCGCACCAGGCGCTGCGCCGTCAGGAGGTTCAGCGCGGACGCGACGTTGAAGGGCTCGAGCCCCATGTCGATCAGACGCGTGATGGTGGACGGGCAGTCGTTGGTGTGGAGCGTCGACAGCACGAGGTGACCGGTGAGGGCCGCCTTGATGGCGATCCCACCCGTTTCGAAGTCCCGGACCTCACCGACCATGATGATGTTCGGGTCCTGTCGCAGGAACGCCTTGAGCGCCACGGCGAAGCTCATGCCGATCTCGTTGCGCACCTGGACCTGGTTGATCCCGTGCATGTTGTACTCCACGGGATCCTCGGCCGTCATGATGTTGGTCTCCACCGTGTTGATCTTCGACAGGGCGGAGTAGAGGGTGGTGGTCTTACCGGACCCCGTAGGGCCCGTGACCAGCACCATCCCGTAGGGCTGACTGATGGCGTGGAAGAAGTCCTGCTCCGCCTTGGGTTCGAAGCCGAACTTCGTCAGGTCGAAGGTGAGGTTCCCCTTGTCCAGGATTCGGAGGACGATCTTCTCGCCGAAGATCACCGGGAGGGTCGACACCCGGAAGTCCACCACGCGGTTCTTCAGCCTGAGCTTGATGCGGCCGTCCTGTGGGACCCGGCGCTCCGCGATGTTCAGGTCCGCCAGGATCTTTACCCGGGAGGTGAGGGCCGCCTTCATCTTCAATGGCGGCTTCATGACTTCCTGCAAGGCGCCGTCGATCCGGTACCGGACCCGGACCTCCTTCTCGTACGGCTCGATGTGGATGTCCGAGACTCCCTTGAGCACGGCGTCGGTGAGGAGGCCGTTGATGAACTTCACCACCGGGGCGTTGTTCACCTCCGCGGCGAGCGCGGCGACGGACTCCTCCTCCTGCTCGTCCTCGACGAACTCCAGGTCGTCCTCCTCGATGAGATCCTCGAGAATGACGGCCATCTGCTCGTCGGCAGTCCCGTAGTACTGCTCCAGGTGCTTGCGGAGCGTGTACTCCCCCGCGATGACCGGCTCGATGTTCATCTTGGTGACGAACTTCAGGTCATCGATGGCGCCCAGGTCGGTCGGATTCACCATGGCCACGGTGAGCGTTCGTCCTACCCTCCGCAGCGGAAGAAGCAGGTGCTTGTGGGCCACCTCCCCCGGCACCGTCCGGAGGATCTTGGTGTCCAGCTGCACCTTGTCCAGGTCCACGGCGGGGACCCGGTACTGCTTGGCCAGCATGCGGGTGAGCTCGTCCTCGGGCACGAATCCGAGCTTGACCAGGGCATGCCCGAGACGGGTGCCGGAGCTGCGCGCCTCCCGGAGCCCTTCCTGGAGTTGCTGGCTCGAAACCAGCCCCTC
>JBDHLC010000099.1:0-3931 GCA_039586075.1 Gemmatimonadota bacterium
CATGAACCGGTCCAGCTGCGCCTCGGGCAGAGGGTACGTTCCCTCCTGCTCGATGGGGTTCTGCGTGGCGAGCACGAAGAAGGGTGCGTCCAGGGGGTAGGTATGACCCGCCGCGGTCACCACCCGCTCCTGCATGGCCTGGAGAAGCGCCGCCTGCGTCTTCGGCGGTGTACGGTTGATCTCGTCCGCCAGGACGATATTGGCGAAGACCGGGCCCTTCACGAACCGGAACTCGCGTCGGCCCGTGGTGCGATCCTCCTCGATCACCTCCGTGCCCGTGATGTCCGTGGGCATGAGGTCCGGCGTGAACTGGATCCGTGAAAACTCCAGGTCCAGGGCCTCCGCCACCGTCGAGACCAACAGGGTCTTGGCCAGGCCCGGGACGCCCACCAGGAGTGCGTGACCGTTGGCCAGGAGCGCGGTGAGAAGACCCTCCACGATCTCGTGCTGGCCGACGATCCGCTTCTCCACTTCCCGACGCAGCGACGTGGCGACCTCCGCAACGCGATCGAGGAGCGCGAGATCGCGGTCTTCCACCGCCATGCCTGACTGTGATTCCATTCGGGTTGTGTTCCGGGATGTGAGACGGCGCCCGCGGAGTCGGAGAAGCTAGGTTCCGTGAAGGAAGATGGTCAAGCGACCCGGAGGGTCGACACACTCTCCCGCCAGCTCTGCCTACCCGCCCCGAAATCCGTGGGTCCATGCGCTTGCGGGATATTTCACAAGGGTTAGTTTTCGCAGGCTCGGCACCAGAAACGGGACGCCATGCCTGATCGGAACAGTTCGAAAGACCCCGGCGACTCCAGCAAGAACCCCCTGGCGGCTGCCGGAAGCCACGCGGGCCTGGGCCTCCAGTTCGCGGCGTCCATCGGGCTGTTTCTCTGGCTCGGTTGGAAGGTGGACCATTGGATCGGGACCACGCCGCTCCTCACGATCACGGGGGCGTTCGTGGGCGCTGGAGGGGGCTTTTACAGCCTCTACCGGCACCTGACCGTGGGAGCCCGCGACGGGAACGGACCGCCCCGGTGAGTGGGTTCGGACGGTATGTCCTCGCGTGTGCTGCGTTGGTCGCAGTCACCGCGGGAGTCATGTCGCCCATCCTCCCCCCGGGAACCCAGATGGGTCTGTGGGTAGCCGGAGTCGCCGCCTGGGTGATCCAGGGATTGGCGGCGTGGGCCCGCATCCGATGGGGGAGGCAGCCGGAACGCCTCCTGGCAGTGTGGGCCTGGAGTGCGGGAGCGCGGCTCTCGGCGGTGGGAATCGCGGCATTTGCCGTCTACCGCTTCGAGTCGCTTCACCCGGTGTCGACCCTGGTGGGGTTGGCAGGATATTTGTTTGCGATGATGCTCCTGGAGCCGACTCTCCTGAGACTCGACTCCTCGGCACAGACTGATTCGAGATGACACGACTTCTGCGCTTCGTCCAGGAACACGCCCAAGAGGCGGCCGAACACGGCGCCGAGGCTGCCGCCGATCACGGGTCCGAGGGATTCGATCTGGGCGGAACCATCATGCACCACCTGGTGGACGCCTCGTACCTCGAGCTTCCCTTCCTGGGCGAGGTCGAGCTTCCTCACGGCTGGTACGTGAACCTGGGTCCCTTGGGGACAGTGGATCTGGCTCCCACCAAGCACGTGGTGCTCATGCTCGTGGCGGCCATCGTGGTGCTCGTGGTCTTCACCCTGATGGGTCGCGCGGTCAGCCGGCGCCCGGCGGACAAGGCTCCCAGCGGCTCCGCCAACGCCATCGAGGCGATGATCCTGTATTTCCGGGACGAGGTGGTGCGACCCAACATCGGGCACGGCGCGGAAGCCTACACTCCGTACGTCCTCACGCTCTTCTTCTTCATCCTCACCATGAACCTCATGGGGCTTGTGCCATGGGGAGGCTCCGCCACCGGAAACATCTCCGTCACGGCGGCGCTTGCCATTTGCACGTTCGTCCTGGTGGAGGTCTCGGGGATGCGGGCGTTGGGCTTCAAGGGGTACATGGGGACGATCTTCTACGCCCCCAAGGGGATGCACCCCGCCATGCGGGTCATGATGCTCATCATCATGACCCCGGTGGAGTTCCTCGGGAAGCTGACCAAGCCGTTCGCCCTGGCGGTGCGTCTCTTCGCCAACATGACGGCGGGACACACGCTGATATTCGCCCTGGGCGGACTCATCTTCGTGTTCATGAATGCTGCGGTCGCCATGGCGGGCGTGGCTGTAGGAAGCACCTTGATGGCCACGGGCATCATGGTGCTGGAGGTCTTCGTGGCGTTCCTGCAGGCGTACATCTTCGCCATGCTCACGTCCGTCTTCGTCGGACTGATTCGACACGCGCACTAGGACCCGTTGGTGTTCACGGGCGGCCCGAAGCCGTCCACCGCCCCGAAGGGGCACCCGGTAGAGGAACCTTCAGAACAGAGTCGAAATCATCATGCTGCACGCCATGCTCACCGCCGTTCAGGACGCCGCCGCCACCATGGATGTTCAGTCGGCCAAAAACTACCTGAGCCTTCTCGGCGCCGGCCTCGGTGTCGGTCTGACCGTCATCGGTGTCGGAATCGGCATCGGAAAGATCGGTGAGGCTGCCGCCAGCGGGATCGCCCGCCAGCCCGAGGCCGCCGGGAACATCCAGACGGCCTCCATCATCCTGGCGGCCCTCATCGAGGGCGCTGCGCTCTTCGGGCTCGTCATCGCCCTGCTCTTCAAGCTTCTCTAGGAGCGTCGGCTTTCCTCTCCGGGTTTCTCGGTGTGGCGGGGCGGACGTTTGCCGCCCCGCCCGCCCCTGGGAACCCGGGTGCGATCGTTGACCGCGAACACGTGAGGCGGGAATGACTATCCCCAAGACCATGGCTTTGCCGGGACTCGCCCTGGCGCTGACCCCTGCGGCAGCCTTCGCCGCCGAGGGCGGCCCCGGTCTCTTCGACGTGAACCTGGGGCTCAGCCTCTGGACCGTCGTGATCTTCCTTCTCCTGGTGGGGCTGCTCCGCAAGTACGCGTGGGGCCCGATCCTGGAGCAGGTGGAGGCCCGCGAGAAGCGGATCCAGGCCGCTCTGGACGACTCCGCGGCCAGCCGCCAGGAGGCCGCCAGCCTGCTGGAGGAGCATAAGGCCCAGCTGGCCGATGCCCGCCGCCAGGCGAGTGAGATCATTGCCGAGGGAAAGGCCGCCGGCGAGCGGGTCCGGAAGGACATCGAGGAGAAGGCTCGCGGCGAGGCCCAGTCCATCGTCGAATCGGCTCGTCGGGAAATCGAGCGGGAAAAGGACCAGGCGCTGGCCGAGCTCCGCAAGGAGACGGTGGACCTGGCGATCGCGGCCGCGTCCAGGCTGATGGATGAGCGGCTCGATTCCGACCGGGATCGGCAACTCGTCATCGAGTATCTCCAGGGCCTGCAGGCCGGGCAGGGAGCCCAGGCGTGAGGGACGAGACCGTAGCCCGGAGCTACGCCGAGGCGCTCTTCGAGCTGGCCCGGCGCCACGAGGGATTGGAGGTCTTCGGGGCGGGGATCTCCATGGTGGCCAGGCTCCTGGACGAGAACCCCTCGTTCCGTCTCTTTCTCGAGACGCCCAGGGTCGACGCGAGCGACAAGAGGATGGTGGTCCGGAAGGCGTTCGGAGGCCAGGTACCGACGAACCTGGTGAACTTCCTTCTCGTGACCATCGACAAGCGCCGGCAGCGCCTGCTCCGGGAGATCGCCCGGGAGTATGGCGCGCTGATGGACGAGCACATGAACCGCGCTCACGTGGAGCTCACGGTGGCCCGTGAGCTCGACGAGGCGTCCGTGGCCCGCGTGGCGGAGCTCCTCACGGAGCTCCTGGGCAAGACGGCCATCCCCCACCAGAGGGTGAAGCCCCAGATCCTGGGCGGGGTGGTGGTGCGGGCCGGAGACACGATTTACGACGGCTCGCTTCGCCGTCGGCTGGACCGGATGCGCCGGCGCCT